>NZ_JBITFV010000023.1:0-71315 GCF_044456525.1 Promicromonospora sp. NPDC050880 | reverse complement strand
CGCCGCGCGCGCGGGGGCGGCCGCGGCCGGGGGGGGGGGGGGGGGGGGGGGCGCCGCCCCCCCCCCCCCCCCCCCCCCCCCCCCCCCCCCCCCCCCCGCGGCCGCCTCGATCGCGCACAGCAGCCGGACCGTCTCGACGGCGTCGTCGATGCCGACCGGCACCGGCACCGCTGCCGGTGACCGCAGGGCGTCGACGATCCGGGTCCACTGGGCCAGGTGTCCCGCGTGGCCGATCGCGAGCGGGTCGGCGGCACCGTTCGCCGCGGGTCCCGCCGGCGGCGGGGGCACCCCCGGCACGTCCCACCGGCGCACCTCCCCCTGACCGAGCTCGACCGATCCGCGGGAACCGAGCACGGAGACGGTCGCCGGGAACCCGGGCGGCGTCGCCGTCGTCGTGGTCACCACGCCGAGCGCGCCGGAGGCGAAGCGGAGGGTGGCCACCGTCGTGTCCTCCGCCGCGATCGCGTGCGCGAGGGTGCCGGACTGCGCCGTCACCGACTCGACCGGGCCGCACAGCCAGCGCAGCAGGTCCACGCTGTGCACGCCCTGGTTCATCAGGGACCCGCCGCCCTGGTCCGCCGCGGACCGCCATCCGGCCGCGCGGTAGTAGCCGTCGTCGCGGTGCCAGTGCACGTGGGTGGTCGCCAGCCGCAGCTCGCCCAGCGCCCCGTCGTCGATCGCGCGCCTGAGCGCCACGTTCTCGGCCTCCAGGCGCCGCTGGGCGATCATCGAGACCAGGAGCCCGCGCTCGCGCGCGGCACGCGCGACGCGCAGCGCGTCACCGACGTCCAGTGCGAGCGGCTTCTCGACGACGACGTGCCGGCCGGCCTCCAGCGCCGCCAGCGCGAGCGCCGCGTGCGTGCCGCTCGGGGTACAGATCGCCACGACGTCGACCTCGGGGTGCGCGATGACCTCGTGCGGTGCGAGACGCGCGGCCGTCGGCGACGCACCCGCCGCCGCCCGGCCGCTGAACGCGACGACACGAGCCCGGCCCGCCAGCTCCGACACGGCCCGGGCGTGCATCGCGCCGATGCCGCCCATGCCCACGATGCCGACGCCGACGCCCGTGCCGACGGACATCACGGCCGGCCCCGGTCACTCGGGCGCATGGCTCGCGCCGAGCAGGTCGCGCAGCCGCTCGGCCGCCGCCGTGAAGCGCGGGTCGGCCAGGGTCGGCCCGTACTCGCGGCGCTCCGGCAGCCCCGGTTCGAGCGTCTCGACGATGCGGCCGGGCCGCGGGCTCATGACGACGATGCGGCTGCCCAGGTACACCGCCTCCGGCACGGAGTGCGTCACCAGCACCACGGTGGTGCCGGTCTCCCGCCAGATGCGGTTCATCTCGATGTTCATCTGCTCCCGCGTCAGGGCGTCGAGCGCCCCGAACGGCTCGTCCATCAGCAGCACCCGGGGCTCGTGCAGCAGGGCGCGGCACAGGGCCACGCGCTGCTGCATGCCGCCGGACAGCTCGTGCGGCAGGGCCTTCTCGAACCCGGTCAGGCCGGTGAGCTCGATGAGCTGGTCCGCGCGCTCCTCCGCGCGGCGCCGGTCCATGCCGCGCATCTCGGCCTGGAGCAGGATGTTCCTGCGCACGCCCCGCCACTCCAGCAGGGCCGAGCGCTGGAAGGCGAACCCGATCTCGCGCTGCGGACCCGTGACCGGCTGCCCGTACAGGCGCACGTCGCCCTCGCTGGCGAGGGTGAGCCCCGCGATGATCTTGAGCAGCGTCGACTTGCCGCAGCCGGACGGCCCCGCGATCGTGACGAACTCCCCCGGCTGCACGGCCAGCGAGACGTCGTCCAGCGCCACGGTCTCCGAGCGCTTGGAGGTGAAGCGCCGGGTGAGGTGCGAGACCTCGATGATCGGCTCGGCGCCGGCGGCCCGCCCGCCTGCGGCCCGCGCGACCGTGGGTTCCGTCGCGGCGGTCACATGCCCTCCCCGAAGCTCGCGTCCCAGTACGCGTCCGGCGTCGGCTCGCCCTCGAACTCGGTGTTCTCGGTGAGGAACGTGAGCGTGTCCGTCCACTGCTGCTCCGTGTTCACGCCGGGCGCCGGGGCCTCCTCGAGGTTGAGCAGGCCGATCGTCGCCTCGAGCTGCGCCGCCAGCACCTCCTCGTCGGGCGCCTGCTCGGCGTCGGCGGCCATGGCGGCGACGGCGGCCTCCGGGTCCTCGGACGCCGCGAGGAACGCCTTCGACGTCGCCCGCACCATCGCCTGGACCAGCTCGGGGTCGCTCTCGATCGTCGCCTCGTGCGCCAGCAGGCCGGTGCCGAGCATGTTCATGCCGAAGTCCGCGAACGGCAGGGCCGAGACCTCCTTGCCGGTCTGGTTCTCGATGGTCGCCGCCTGGTCGTGGTAGAAGCCCTGGATGGCGTCGACCTTGCCCTCGATGAGCGCGGCGATCTTGCCCGCGGCGTCCACGTTGACCACGGTCACGTCGTCCGGGTTCACGCCGTTGATCTCCAGCCACGCCGGGAACGTGCCGTACATGGCGTCGCCGGGCGTGCCACCGACCGTCTTGCCCACGAGGTCGGCGGGCTCGGTGATGCCCTGGTCGTCGAAGAATTCCACGGAGCTGGGGCCGGTCTGCAGGAACACGCCGACGCTGCGCACCGGCATGCCGGAGCTGATGCCGTTCGCGAGCGGCGGGGTGTCGGCCCACCCGAAGTCGGTGTTGCGCTGCGCCACCTGCTGCACGGTGTTGCCGGACCCGTTGCCCGGCTGGATCGTCAGGTCGATGCCCTCGTCCTCGAAGATGCCCTCGGCCACGCCGTAGTAGAACGGGGCGTGCTCGCCGTACGGCACCCAGTTGAGGGTCACCGTGACCTCGCTCAGGCCCTCGGCGTTCTGCTCGCCCGGCCCGCCCCCGGCGGCCTGCCCGCAGGCCGCGGCCGTCGCCAGCGCGACGCCCGCCACGGCCAGCGACATCGCGGTCCTGCGGCCACGCTCCTGCTTCGTTGCACCATGCATGGGAGAGCCTTTCTGGTCGGGCCGCCACGGTGGCGGCGGGAAGAACGAGAGGGCGCTGGTCAGACGGTCGCGAGCGCGAGGTTGCCCCGGCGCGAGGCGTGCCACGGGATGAGGAGCCGTTCGAGCAGCTCGACCAGCACGAACAGGACCACGCCGATGAGCGACATGAGGATCAGGTCGGCGAACAGCAGCGGGGCGTCGAGGTTGCCGCTGGCGAGCAGCAGCACGTAGCCGAGGCCCCGGTCGGCGCCCACGAACTCGCCGACGACGGCGCCCACGACCGCGAGCGTCACCGCCACCTTGAGGCCGGACATGAGCTGCGGGAGCGCACCGGGGAAGCGGATCTTGCGGAACGTCTTCCACCGCGAGGCGCCCATCGTCGCGGACATCTCCAGCAGCTCGGGGTCGACCGAGCGCAGACCGGCCACGGCCGAGACCACGACGGGGAAGAACGCGATGAGCACCGCCAGGACGATCTTCGGCGTCATGCCGAACCCGAACCAGACGACCAGGATCGGGGCGATGGCGATCTTGGGGATGACCTGGGCGAAGAGGATGAGCGGGTAGAGCGACTTCTCCGCCGTCCTGGAGTAGACCAGCAGCACGGCGGCCGCCACGCCGATCACGGCCGCGAGCACGAACCCGACGATCGTCTCCAGCGTGGTCACCCAGGTGTGCTCCAGGAGCATCGGCCACTCGGCGGCCATGGTCTCGGCGACCGCGCCGGGAGAGGGCACCAGGTAGGCCGGGACCAGCTCGCGCCACGCCACGAACCACCAGAGGGCGAACAGCGCGAGCAGCACCGCGACGGGCCGCCACGACTCCGCCAGCAGCGCGAGCACGCGGGCGGCGAACGGCGGCCCGCCGGCCGGCGGCGTCGGCCGTGACCTGGACGGCGTCGTGGGGCGGGCCTCCTGGGCGGTCACCATGGCGTGCTCCTCAAGGGTTCGCTCTTTCCGGTTCGTCGCACGGGGTCGACGTCGACACCCGTGGGGCTGCGGGTCGGGGCACGGCGGACGTCGTCGTCCGGGAGGTGCCGGTCGGTAGAGCAGGTCAGCAGCCCCGGCGGTGGAGCTGCGCGTCAGACGGGACACTATGAGCCGCACCAGGGCCGGACAACGAGTTGCCACTTGTTGCCCCGCCACGGCGCGCGCCCCGTGGCACGCGGTTGCCACCGGGGCCCGTCAGGCGTCGTCCGGGGTGATCACGGCCTCCAGGTCGACGGCCTCCAGGTCGACGGCCTCCAGGTCGACGGCCTCCAGGTCGACGGCCTCCAGGTCGACGGCCTCCAGGTCGACGGCCACCGACCGGAAGCCCGCGGACCGCACGGCCCGCAGCACCTCACCGCGCAGGGGCTCCGACGTCATGGTCGCCAGGTCGTCGTGCGGCGCCTCGAGCCGGGCCAGGTCGCCGTGGTGCCGAACGCGGATCTCCTCCAGGCCCAGCCGTCTGAGCTCGCTCTCGGCGGCCTCGACCTGGACCGCCTCGTCGTCGTCCTCGGGTGGCGGGCTCGTCGCTGAGCCCGCGGCGCGCATGGTCATGCCGTCATTCGAGGGTGCCGCACCAGGGCAGTCAAGGTGTTGCCACCTCTTGCCGGGCGGGCAAGGATCTGCCACACCCGGCGGGTTCACGGCAACTGGTTGCCGTGCACGTGGTGCGCGCCGTACGCTCCCCGCGCATGGGCGAAACTGGCGAAACAGGGAGCTCTCGCACAAGACCGACCATCTACGACGTCGCCGAGGCCGCCGGCGTCGCGCCCTCGACGGTGTCGCGGGCGTTCTCCCGGCCGGGGCGCGTCAACGCGGAGACGGCGGACCGCATCCGCCGGGTCGCCCACGAGCTCGGCTACCGGACCAGCCCGATCGGGCGGGGCCTGCCCGACGGCCGGACGGCGCTGCTCGCGATCGTCGTGGCCGACCTGACCAACCCGTTCTTCTTCGAGATCATCCGCAGCGCCGAGAAGACCGCCATCGACGCCGGCTACACGCTGCTGGTGGTGGACGCGCACGAGTCCAGCGGGGCCGAGCGCCGTGCCCTGGAGCGCACGCTGCCCCTGGTCGAGGGCGTCGTGCTGGCCACCTCGCGACTCTCGGACGCCGCGATCCGGGCCGTCGCCAAGCAGCGGCCGACCGTCGTGATGAACCGCGTCGTGGCGGACGTCCCGAGCGTCGTGACCGACAACGCCCAGGGCATGCGGCGCGCCGTCGAGCACCTGGCGGGCCTGGGGCACGTGCGGCTGACGTACCTGGCCGGCCCCGAGGCGTCGTGGGCCGACGGCATGCGCTGGCGCGCCTTCCGGGAGGCGACCCAGGAGCTCGGGCTGAAGGCCCGCCGGCTCGGCCCGTTCGCGCCCACGCTCGCCGGCGGGCTGTCGGCCGCCCAGGCCCTGACCACCCACACCGCGACCGCGACCGTGGCCTACAACGACCTGGTCGCGATCGGCACGATGCGCGGGCTGACCCGGCTGGGCATCGAGGTGCCCGGCGACCTGAGCGTGGTCGGGTTCGACAACATCTTCGGCTCCGACTTCTGCACGCCGCCGCTGACGACGGTCGCCTCTCCCCTGCGCCACTTCGGCACCTTCGCCGTCCAGCGTCTGCTCAACCAGCTGCGCGCACCGTCGGCGGGACTGTCGGCCGCGGCGTCGTCCGGCCTGTCCGCCCCGGCGCTGCTGCCGGCCAAGCTCGTCGAACGCGGCTCGACGGCCCGCCCGCTGCCCGATCCGTTCTCGCACGCGACGTCGGACACCCGTTCAGCAGGCCGCAAGCGGCCGTCACCCGGTCCTTCACGGTCGTAGATCGCCTGGTGAACGCTCGCCCACCAGCACGCCGGTGAGGCGGTGCGAGCCGCCCGGGAGGGGCAACAAGTGGCAACTCGTTGTCCGGGGTCACCCCTGACCGCATAGTGACGTGGCGTGCCCAGCCGTCGGCGCAACGACGCCGCCGCGGCGGGCACGGTCCCCGCTAGGCAAGGTCCTCGATGGAGAGGCAGGCCCATGGAACGCAGGATGGAACGCAGATCGACCCACCGCACCCTCGCCGCGATGCTCGGCGTGCTCGTGCTGCCGTTCACGGTGCTGCCGGCAGCAGCGCAGGCAGCGGGCCGGCCCGCGGCGCAGGCCGTCGCGCAGCCCGCGACCGATCCCACCCGGCCGCAGGAGCCCGGCGTGACCATGCGCGTCTTCGACGTCCAGGTCCCGCTGGAGGACTACTGCACGCTGAAGCCGGGCCAGACGCCGAACATCGACGAGCTGAAGCCGACGATCGACTGGCGCACGGCCGACGACTTCGGCCTCACCGACCGCTTCGTCACCGAGGTCACCGGCTTTCTGAACGTGCCGGACACCGGCACCTACGACTTCCGCGTCACGAGCGACGACGGCGCGCGGCTGCTGCTCGACGACACGCTCGTCGTCGACCACCCCGGCAAGCACGGGGCGACGCCGAAGGACGGCTCGGTCGACCTGGAGGCCGGGTACCACGCGCTGCGCATGGACCACTTCGACGGCGACTTCGGCCAGCAGCTCACGCTGGAGTGGCGCCCGCCGGGCGCCTCCGGCTTCGCGCTGGTGCCGAGCTCGGTGCTGAGCACCGACGCCGAGGTCACGCGCGTCACCTCACCGGGCCGCAAGCTCTGCGAGGGCGTGGACGAGGCGCCGGGCGACGGCCTGCCCCTGACCGAGGTGCACCCCGACTACACGCTGACCAACCTGCGCCCGGACGGCTTCGAGCCGCAGGTCACCGGCATGGACTGGCTGCCCGACGGCCGGATGGTCATCGCCACGTGGGGCGGCGACCGCGAGACGGTGCTCGGCGAGGTGTACATCGTCGAGAACGTCACGGGCGAGGGCGGCGCCGACGACGTGACGTACACGAGGATCGCCGAGGAGCTCCAGGAGCCGATGGGCCTCAAGGTCGTGGACGGCCGCATCTACGTCTCCGAGAAGCACGGCCTGACGGAACTCGTGGACACCGACGGCGACGAGGTCACCGACGAGTACCGCGAGGTCGCGACCTGGCCGTTCGGCGGCAACTACCACGAGTTCGCGTTCGGCCTGCTGTACGAGGACGGCTACTTCTACGTCTCCACGGGCATCGCGATGGTGCCCGGCGGCGCGACGCGCGACCCGCAGCTCGTCGAGAACCGCGGCTCGGTGCTGAAGATCGACGAGGACACCGGCGAGGTCGAGTACCTGGCGGGCGGCCTGCGCACCCCGAACGGCCTGGGCTTCGGGGCCGACGGCGGCATGTACGTCACCGACAACCAGGGCATGCACGTGCCGACGTCCAAGCTGGTGCGCGTGCAGGAGGGAGCGTTCTACAACCACTACACGAACCCGGACGGCCCGTACGACGACCAGCCCGTCACCGAGCCCGTGCTGTGGATGCCGCACAGCGAGATCTCCAACTCCCCCAGCAACCCCGTGATCCTCACCGACGGCGTGTTCGCCGGGCAGATGGCGATCGGCGACGTGACCTACGGCGGCCTCCAGCGCGTCTACCTGGAGGAGGTCGCGGGCCAGGAGCAGGGCGCCGTCTTCCGCATGACGCAGGGGCTGGAGTCCGGCGTCAGCCGCACGAGCGTGGGCCCGGACGGCTCGATCTACGTGGGCGGCATCGGCTGGTCGGGCAACTGGGGCCAGGCGGGCAAGCTCGGCTACGGCCTGCAGAAGCTCACCTTCGACGAGAGCCGGGCGTTCGACATGCTCGAGATGCGCGCCGTGGAGGGCGGGTTCGAGATCGAGTACACGAAGCCGCTGTCGGCCGAGACCGCGCAGGACCTGGCCGGGAAGTACGAGGCGGCGCAGTGGCGCTACGTCTCGACGCCGCAGTACGGCGGGCCCAAGGTGGACGAGGAGGACCTGACGGTGACCTCCGCGACGCTGTCCGACGACCGCAGGACGGTGACCCTCATGATCGACGGGCTCAAGCCAGGCCGGGTGGTCAACGTGCACTCCCCGCGGCCGTTCGCGGCCGAGGGCGGCGAGGAGCTGTGGAGCACCGAGGCCTGGTACACCATGAACCGCCTGCCCGACGGCTCCACCCCGCCGCCGGTCTACGAGGCCGAGGCCGCCGACATCGCCGGCGGCGCGGGCTGGAACACCAACCACGCCGGGTACTCGGGTGCCGGGTTCGTGGACCGCAACTGGGAGCCGGGCGCCCGCACCACGTTCGCCGTCGAGGCCGACGAGGCCGGGCCGCACGACCTGGCCCTGCGCTACGCGAACGGGCAGAACTCCGACCCGAGCCCGACGCCGCGGTCGATGAGCCTGTACGTCAACGGCGTCAAGCAGAAGCAGGTCTGGCTCGACAGCACCGTGACCTGGGCCAACTGGCAGACGCAGACCGAGACGGTTCAGCTGCGGGAGGGTGCCAACACCATCGCCTACGTGCACGACGAGGACGACCTGGGGCACGTCAACCTCGACAGCCTCACCGTCACGCCGAGCGAGCGCATCACCCTGTTCGACGGCGGCGACCTCGACGCCTGGGAGAAGGCGAGCGGCGGAGCCGCGACGTGGCCGGTCGCGGACGGCTCGATGGAGTCGTTCGGCGGCGACATCCGCACCACGGAGAAGTTCGGCGACTTCCGGATGCACGCCGAGTGGTACCAGCCCCAGCACGCCGACGACGTCACCGGCCAGGCCCGTGGCAACAGCGGCATCTACATCCAGGAACGCTACGAGGTGCAGGTGCTGGAGTCCTTCGGCATCGACCCGCCGCAGACCAACGACGCCGGGTCGATCTACCTGAAGAAGGCCCCGGACATCAACGCGGCGACCGAGATGGGCACGTGGCAGACGTACGACCTCGTCTTCCGCGCCGCCCGGTTCGCCCCCGACGGGACCAAGACCGAGGACGCGCGCCTGTCCCTGTGGTGGAACGGGCAGCTCGTGCACGACGACGTGGCGATCGACGGCAAGACCGGCAACGGCAGGGCCGAGGGGCCGACGCCGGGCCACATCAAGCTCCAGGACCACGGCGACGCCGGCCTGAACCCGCGGTTCCGCAACGTCTGGATCGAGCGCCTGACCGGGCAGGAGACCTCGCAGGCCCTCGCGTCCAAGGTCTCGGCGCGGCTCGCCCCGCCGAGGGTCACGGCGGGCCAGGACGTCGAGGCCGTGGTCCGGGTGCCCGGCGCCGCGGGCCGGCCTGCCCCGACCGGGACCGTCCGGGTCACCGTCGGCGACGTGTCGGTCAAGGCCACGCTGGGCCGCGGCCCCGCACGGGTCGTCGTCCCGACGGCCGGCCTGGGCAAGGGAAAGCACCCGGTCACCGTGCAGTACCTCGGCGACCTGGTGTACGGACGGAGCACGACGACGGTCGACCTGACCGTCCGCTGACCGGGTCCCTGACCTGGTCTCCCGAGGCTGACCTGGTCTCCCGAAGCTGATCCGGTCCCCCGTAGCTGATCCGGTCCCTCGAAGGAGAGGTTCATCTGATGCGACGAACTACCGGCACGACCCCGACCCTGCAGCGCACGGCGAAGCCATGGCTCGCCGCCGCCGTGGCCGCCACGCTGACCCTGCCCATCCTGGCGCCGTGCGCGTCAGCAGCCGGACCAGCGGACGGCCCCAGCGGGACCGGCGGGACCGCTGCCTGCGCGTACGGCTACACGAGCGACGCCACCGTCTGGTTCGGCGCCGGCGCCGACTCCGGCGTGCCCAACCGCGAGACCGGCGGCGGCTGCACCGTCATGGACGAGATCATGGCCGGCGCGCCGTTCGCGACGCACGGCGCGTTCGTCCGCACGGTCTCGTCGGTGACCAAGGACCTCGTGCGTGAACGGGTCCTGACCGGCGGCGAGCGCCGGGACATCGTCCGTGCCGCCACCGACTCGGAGGTGGGCCGGCCGCACCCGGTCACGGGCGACAGGTCCGTCGACCTGTCCAGGATCGGCCTGGTGGGCTACACGGTCCGCGCGACCATGCCCACCGACGCCGAGGGGACCCTGGGCGCGCTCGCGGAGTGCGGCTTCCGGAACATCGAGCCGTCGGGCGCCGCGGGCAGCTTCTACGGGTACACGGCCGCGGAGCTGGCGCCGCTCACCGACGCGGCGGGCATCGCGGTGCCCTCGCTCGGCGTGAGCCTGTCGAACCTGCAGAACGACGTCGACCTGGTGGTCGCCGAGGCGCACGCGATCGGGGCGAAGTACGTGCGCGTCTCGGGCTCCGGCTCGTGGACGCTGGCGGACTACTCCCGGACGGCCGCGATCCTCAACGAGGCGGGCGAGGCCCTGAGCGCCGAGGGCATCCGGGTCGCCTACCACAACCACGGGTACGAGTTCGAGACCGAGGAGGACGGCGTCACGGGCTACGACGTCCTGGTCCGGGAGACCGACCCGGCGTTCGTGACGATGGAGCTCGACGTGTACTGGGCCGCGAGCACGGACACGTCCGCCACGGACCTGTTCGCACGCTACCCAGGGCGGTTCGAGCTGCTGCACCTCAAGGACATGGCGGAGGACGGCTCCTTCGCCGACGTCGGCGAGGGCACCATCGACTTCGCCGAGATCTTCGCGGGCGCCACGCTGGCCGGCGTCCGCTACGGCTTCACCGAGCACGACCAGCCGTCCCCCGACGGCGTGGCGTCCGCGTGCACGAGCATCGGCAACCTCGCCGAGCTGCGCTACTAGTCCAGCTGCTGGTCCGCCACTGATCGGCCGCTGATCCGTCCGGCTGCTTCCGGGCGAGGGCACCCGCCCTCGCCCGGGGGTGCCGCACGCCCGCACGCACCATCCGACCCAGCACGAGGGAGTGTTGATGTCCGCACCGCACCGCAGGGCACGCCGCCGGGTTCTGGCTGCGACGACCGGTCTGGTCGTCGCGGTCGGTGCCCTGGTCCCCGCCACCACGGCCGCCACCGCCCATCCAGGCTCCGACCATGCCGAGGCCGCCACGTTCGACAAGGTCCCGCTGGTCACCGAGGGGCTCGCCGACCCGTTCGAGCTCGACGTGGCCGACGACGGCCGCGTCGTCTACATCCAGCGGACCGGCCAGGTGGTGGTGCTGGACCAGGAGACGCTGCGCCAGACCACGGCCCTGGACCTGGACTACTCCCTCGACCTGCTCCAGCAGTCCGACGGCCTGCTGGGCCTGACCCTGGACCCCGGCTTCACGGAGAACGGGTGGCTGTACCTGCTCTGGAGCGACCCCGACGTCGCGAAGATGAACCTCTCGCGGTTCACGATGGGGCCGGACGACACGATCGACCCGGCCTCCGAGAAGCGGCTGCTCGACTTCACCATCTGGCGCGGCGAGGGCCGCGCCAACTCGCACATGGCCGGCTCGCTGGCGATGGGGCCGGACGGCGACCTCTACGTCGCGACCGGCGACAACTCCGACCCGTTCGACCAGGCGGGCTACACGCCGATCGACGAGCGCGAGGGGCGCCGCGCCTGGGACGCGCAGGGCACGTCGGCCAACACGAACGACCTGCGCGGCAAGGTGCTGCGCATCACCCCGCAGGACGACGGCACCTACACCATCCCCGACGGCAACCTGTTCGCGCCGGGCACCGAGGGCACCCGCCCGGAGATCTACGGCATGGGCTTCCGCAACCCGTTCCGGATCACGGTCGACCCCGGCACCGGCGCGGTGCTGATCGGGGACTACGGGCCCGACGCCCGCGTGGCCGACCCGCTGCGCGGCCCCGAGGGCCAGGTCGAGTTCATCCGGATGACGCAGCCGGGCAACCACGGCTGGCCGTACTGCCACGCGAACAACCAGGCGTACATCGACTACGACTTCGCCACCGGTGTCTCCGGAGAGCCGTTCGACTGCGCCAACCCCGTCAACGACTCCCCCAACAACACGGGCCTGCGCGAGCTGCCGCCGTCGCAGGAGCCGCTCGTCTGGTACGGCTACGGGGTGTCCGAGGAGTTCCCCGAGCTGGGTTCCGGCGGCGCTGCCCCGATGGGCGGCCCGGTCTACCGGTTCGACCCGGAGCTCGACGTCAAGACGAAGTTCCCGGAAGCCTTCGACGGGCACTGGTTCGTGTCCGAGTACGCCCGCAACTTCTACAAGGTGCTCTCGCTGGACGAGACCACGGGCGAGCTCGCCTCGATCGACCCGTTCCTTCCGGACGAGACGTTCGTCGCCCCGTTCGAGGCCGAGTTCGGTCCCGACGGCTCGCTCTACATCATCGACTTCGGCCTGGGCCGCGGCGCCGGCCGCGGGAGCACCAACACGGACGCCGGCATCTACCGCATCGACTACGCCGCCGACGGCCGCCGGCCGATCTCGCGGTTCACCGCCGACGTCGACTCCGGTCACGAACCCCTGACCGTC
This sequence comes from Promicromonospora sp. NPDC050880, assembly GCF_044456525.1. Taxonomy (NCBI): domain Bacteria; kingdom Bacillati; phylum Actinomycetota; class Actinomycetes; order Micrococcales; family Promicromonosporaceae; genus Promicromonospora; species Promicromonospora sp. NPDC050880. Next base: position 59,060 of record NZ_JBITFV010000023.1, on the reverse strand, counting down.
GCCTTCGACGGCGGCGCCAGCGAGAGCCCCGACGGGCTGGAGATCACCTACGAGTGGGACTTCGAGAACGACGGCGTCGTCGACTCGACCGAGCCCAGCCCCACGCACACCTACACCGAGCGCGGCCAGTTCAGCGCCCGCCTGACGGTCACGGACAGCGAGGGGTTCACCGGCGTCTCCGTGCAGAAGATCACCGCCGGCAACACCCGGCCGGACGTCGCGTTCGGGGCACCCTTCCACGGCGGCTTCGCCGAGCTCGGCGACACGGTCGACTACGCCGTCGACGTGGACGACGTCGAGGACGGCTCCACCGAGGCCGGAACGATCGACTGCGAGCAGGTCACGGTGAACACCCAGCTGGGGCACGACACCCACGCGCACCCGCTGGACAACTACACCGGGTGCTCCGGGACGGTGTTCCTCGACCCGGCGGACCACGGTGTGGGGCAGAACGTCTACCCCGTGCTCGGGGCGGGCTACCAGGACCTCGGCGCCGACGGTGTGCCCGCGCTGGCCGGCCAGGACGTCATCCACCTGCAGGTTCGCGACAAGGAGGCGGAGTTCTTCGCCGACAGCTCCGGCGTCACGGTGGCCGACGGCGCGGACGCCCGCGGCGGGCGGCTCGTGACGGACGTGGACCACGGCGACTGGATCGCGTTCGGGCCGGTCGACCTGCGCGGCATCGACGCGCTGACGGTGGGCGCCGTGCGCGGTGCCGCCGACGCCACCGTCGAGGTGCGGGCCGGCAGCCCGACCGGGCGCACGCTCGGCCAGGTCGAGGTCGCGAAGGCCACCGGCGCCGGGCAGGTCGTCTCGCCCACGATCGACCTCCCGGAGCAGCAGGGTGCCACCACGCTGTACCTCGTCGCGAAGAGCAAGCGCGAGCCGGCCGACGGCGCCGACCTCGGTCTCGACTGGCTCGTCTTCCACGGGCGCGGCGTCGCCGACGCCACCGCGCCGGTGGTGACGGCGCAGGCCGGCCGCGGGGCCGTCCCGGCGGGCAGCCCGGTCGACCTGTCCGGGTCCGCCGTGGCGCCCGAGGGGCGGGAGATCGTCTCCTACCAGTGGGACCTGGGCGACGGGACCACCGCGGACGACGTGAGCGTCACGCACGTCTACGAGCAGCCGGGCCGGTACACCGCGCGGCTGATCGCGACGGACAGCGAGGGCACCCGCGACTGGACGACCGTGCGGCTGACGGTCCGGCGCTGAGGACACGGGGAGAACAGGGCCCGGCCCGGACCACACCGCACGGTGGTCCGGGCCGGACCCTCCGGGCGCGGCCGCTCCAGACGGGGCTCCGCCCGTGGCAGCGGTGGTGCGGCAGTCCCGGGGAGGATGACGGCCATGAGCTCGCCGCAGTCCGTCGAGGTGCCCGGCACCCTGGTCGCTCGCGCACGCCGGCGTCCGTCGAGGACGACGACGTCGTCACGCGCACCGTGGCCGGGCTGCCCCTGAGCGGCATGACACATGTCACGGCCGGACCGTGCACAGCGCCCGGAAGACAGTGACGCGGCGACACTTCCGGGCGGCGCGGGCAGCGGGTGGACTGGGGTACGGCGCAGGGAACCCCCTGGCGCCCCGCACCCACAGGAGCATCCATGGACCTCGTCGAAATCCTGCAGAACCTCGTCGGCCACGTGCCCACCGTCGTGCAGCCGCTGGTCGTGGCGCTCGCCGGGGCGATCCCCTTCGTCGAGGGCGAGGGTGGAGCGGCGATCGGCGTGCTCGGCGGCATCCACCCGGTGGTCGCCGCCGTCTCCGCCGTGGTCGGCAACTTCGTGACCGTGGCCGCGCTGGTGCTGCTCGGGTCGGGCGCGCGCGACGCCGTCGTGACCCGCCGGGCGAGATCCCGGGCGACCGTGGCCGCCGGCGGCGGTTCCGCCGGCGGCACGAACGCCGCAGAGCCCCGCGACGAGCGCTCCGCCGCGCGCCGGGCCAAGTTCCAGCGCGCCTACGAGCGCTACGGCGTGCCGGGCGTGAGCCTGCTCGGCCCGCTGCTGCTGCCCACGCACTTCACCGCCACCATGCTCGCCGCGTCCGGGGTCGGCAGGACCCGGATCCTGGTATGGCAGGCCGTGGCGATCATCGGCTGGACGACGGTCACGACGCTGGTGGTCAGCGGCGTGCTCCAGGTGGTCCGCTGACGCCCGCGTCCCCGCCGGGCGGGCCCACCGGTCACACGTCCACGGACCGCCGCGCGCGGAACCGGCTGACTAGCACGCCGCAGACGGTCGCGAGCAGGCCGACGTAGACGGTGATCGTGATGGGGCTGGCCGCGAGCGCCGTGAGGTCGCCCTCGCTGACCGCCAGCGTGCGGGTCAGCTCGGTCTCGGCCATGGGGCCGAGGATCGCGGCGATGAGCACCGGCGCGACGGGCACCTCGTAGCGGCGCATGAGCAGGCCGAGCAGGCCGAACCCGAGCAGCAGCCAGAGGTCCACCAGGCTGGTCGAGTTGGCGTGCACGCCGAACGCGCAGAAGGTGGCGATGCCCGCGTACAGGTACGGGCGCGGGATGAGCAGGAGCTTGGCCCAGATCGCCGCGAACGGCATGTTCAGGATGACCAGCACGACGAGCCCGACGAACAGCGACGCGATGAGCGCCCACGCCAGGTCGCCGTTGCGGTCGAACAGCAGCGGCCCGGGCTGCATGCCGTACTGCTGGAACGCGGCGAGCATGATGGCCGCCGTCGCCGACGTGGGCAGGCCCAGGGTGAGCAGGGCGCCCATCGCGGTGCCGGACGTGGCGTTGCCCGCCGCCTCGGGTGCCGCGACGCCGCGGATGGCGCCGCGCCCGAACTCGGGGTTGCGCTGCTTGCGGTCGATGCGCCGCTCGTTGCCGTAGGCGAGGAACGTCGGGATCTCGGAGCCACCCACGGGGATCACGCCGAACGGCAGGCCGAAGCCGGTGCCGCGCAGCCAGGCGGGCAGCGCCTTGCGGAACTCGGCACCCGAGAGGAACGGGCGGCCCTTCGAGAGCACGGCGGTCTCCGGGCCCGTGCGGCGGGCCGTCGAGGCGACCCGGAGCACCTCGCCCAGGGCGAGCAGGCCCACGGTGACGGTGATGATGCTGATGCCGTCGAACAGCTCGGGGACGCCCATCGTGAACCGGGAGGCGCCGGACTGCGGCTCGATGCCGACCAGCGCCACGCCCAGCCCGACGACGAGCGCGGCCAGGCCCTTGAGCACCGAGTCGGCCACGATGGCCGACGTCGCGACGAACGCGAACACGGCGAGCGCGAAGAACTCCGCGGAGCCGAAGTTCGTGGCGAGCCGGGCCATGTACGGCGTGCCGAACGCCACGAGCGTGGTGGCGATGAGCCCGCCGGTGAACGCGCCGATCGCGGCCGTGGCCAGGGCCTGGGGCGCCCGCCCGGCCAGGGCCATCTTGTGCCCCTCGAACGTGGAGGCGATGGCGGAGGAGTTGCCGGGGGTGTTGAGCAGGATCCCCGAGATCGAGTCGCCGAACAGCCCGCCGTAGTAGACCCCGGCGAACATGATGAACGCACCGGTGGGGTCCAGGCTGAACGTGACGGGCAGCAGCAGGGCGACGGCCATGGCCGAGCCGAGCCCGGGCAGCACGCCGACGGCGGTGCCGAGCACCGCGCCGATCGTGACCCAGAGCAGGTTGACCGGTGAGAGCGCGGTCGAGAAGCCGTCGAGCAGGTGGGTGAGCGTGTCCATGGTCAGACCCCCGCGAGGATGCCGGCCGGCAGCGGGAGCCCGAGGCCCCCGGCGAAGGCGAGCTGGATGACGGACGACAGCGCGAGCCCCGCGCCGACGTTGACGAGGTGCCGGGACGAGCCGAGCCCGTAGGAGACGCCCGTGAACAGCAGCGCACCGCTGACCAGCCAGCCGACCGGCTCCAGCACCAGGATGAAGACGGCGAACGTACCGACCACGATGCCGACCTGGCGCCAGTCGATGCGGTCGGCGTCCGTGCCTGCCCCGGTGCCTGCCCCGGTGCCGGCCCCCGCGTCGGCGTCGGGCGCCTCGGCAGGTGCCGGCCGCAGCCGCCCCCGCACGCCCTGCACCAGGAGCAGGAGGCCAACGGCGTAGGCGACCACGGTGACGATCACCGGGAAGAACCGCGGCCCGGGCGGGCTCGCGCTGGGCGAGACCGTCATGGTCACCGTGCCGTAGGTGAGGTACGCGGCGACCACGAGGACCACCACGGCGAGCGGGACGGAGCCCCGGTCGGGCCGGGCCGCCGCGGCGGAGGGGGTGTGGGCCGTCGAGACGGCGTTGTCGTTGCTGGTCACAGTCCGAGCTCCTTGACGACGTCGGTGATACGGCCGATCTCCCCGTCCAGGAAGCCGCCGAACTCCTGGCCGGTCTGCAGGTTGGGGACCCACTTGTTGCGGTCCACGGCGTTCGCCCACTCCGGCGTGGCGACGGTCTCCTCGATGATGGCCTCGAGCTCGGCGGCGTCCTCCGGGGAGATCCCCGGAGGTGCGACGACGCCGCGGAAGTTGGGCAGGTAGAGGTCGTAGCCGGCCTCCATGAAGGTCGGCGCGCCGATGCCGGGCACGGGCTCAGGCGCCGAGAGGGCGAGGATGCGCAGCGAGCCGGCCTCGATCTGGTCGGCGAACTCGTTGTAGCCGCTCATGCCGGCAGCGACGCTGTGCGAGAGGAGGGCGTTGACCGCCTCTCCCCCGCCGGCGAACGGGATGTAGTTCACGTCAGCGGGGTCCACGCCCACCTCCTGCGCGAGCAGGCCGGCGGTCAGGTGGTCGGTGCCGCCCACGGAGCCGCCGCCGATCGAGACCTGGCCCGGGTTCTCCTCGAACGCCGCCACGAAGTCGTCCACGGTCTCGAACGGGGAGTCGGCGGGCACCACGAGCGCCACGTAGTCGTCCGCGAGGTGGGCGACCGGCGTGGTCTCCTCCAGGCGGTAGGCGGAGTCGTTGACCTCGATGCCGCCGATCATCACGGTGCCGGTCACCATGAGCACGTCGTCCTGACCGTGCATCTCCATGAGCTGGCCCAGGCCGATGGTGCCCGCCGCACCGCCCGCGTTGACCACGCGCGGGTTGGTGACGATGCCGTGCTCACGCATGGCGGCCTGGAGCTCGCGCGCCACGGTGTCCCAGCCGCCGCCGGGCGCCGCGGGAACCAGCAGGGTGAGGCCGGACCGTGCGCCGTGCACGTTCCCGGACCGGTTGGCCTGGATCCCCGCCGCCACCACGAGCGGGACGCACACCAGCAGGGCGACGGCCGCCCGGATGCCGCGCCTCACGAGCCCGCCCGCCCGTCGGCACCGGCCGGCACCTTGACGGTGAGCACCGGCACCGGCGCGTCGAGGATGAGCTTCTGCGCCATCGACCCGAGCACGAACTTGCCGAGCGGGCTGCGCCGCCGGGTGCCGACCACCAGCACCTCGACGTCCTCGGCGGCCACGGCGTCGAGCACCGCGTCGGTCGGGTCCTGGTTCGGGTCGCGCGCGACGTGGCGCGCGGGCGTCCCGTCCAGGAGGGGTGCGACGTCCCCGGCGGGTTCGGCGCCGACGTCCAACCACAGCAGCGCGGTGCCGCGGCGGCGGGCCTCGGCAGCGCCTTCGGCAAGTGCGGCGCGACCCTCAGGGGTCGCGCTCGCGACGACGAGTACGGACACGGGTGCCTCCTCAGGCGTGGGGCTGGAGCGATGCGCGGGTCGCGGTCGTGACCCCGACGTCCAGGACGGGACCGGCGTTCGTCGTCATCGTTGACTCCTCCATTGCGTACCACCAGACGGTTCGACAGTTCTGCCTGGTGGTACGGTGAGGCTACGTGAGCGAGATTCGGTCTGGCAACCCGGCAGGCCCCACGAGCAAGGAGACCTGGTGACAGAGGCGACGACGGGCGGTGACGGGGTGCGCAGCGTGCACCGCGCGCTGGACCTGCTGGGCCACTTCGACGAGCAGCACACCTCCCGCAGCGTCCGGGACCTGGTCGAGGCCAGCGGCCTGGCCAAGTCCACCGTGGTCCGGCTCGTGACCACGCTGGAGCACGCCGGCATGCTGTGGACCCGCGGCGACGGGCGCATCGTGCCCGGCGTCGGCCTGATGCGCTGGTCGCGGCTCGCGCAGGCCACCTGGGCGGTGCCGCCCGAGGCGATGGACGTGCTGCGGCAGCTCGGGGTCGACTGCGGCGGGGAGTCCAGCCGCGTCTACGTGCGCCAGGGCGCCTCGCGCGTGTGCATCGCGCAGCAGGAGGGCACGCAGCAGCTCCGGCACGTCGTGCGCGTGGGCGACGGGATGCCGGTCGTCCTCGGCGCCACCGGGCACGCCCTCCTGACGGGGCTGCCGGCCGAGCAGGTCGCGGCCCTCGGCGCCGCCGCCGGCCGCGGCCCCGACTTCGCCGCAGGCCTCGTCCGGACCGTCGAGCAGGCGCGGCAGCAGGGCTGGGCGGCGAGCCACGGCGAGCGCGAACCGGGCGTCTCCGCCCTGGCCGCGCCCGTGGTCACGTCCGCGGGCGACGTCGTGGCGGCCGTGGGGCTCGGCGGCCCCACCAGCCGGTTCACCCCGGACCACCTCGACGCCTGGCGGCCCCTGGTCGTCGAGGCGGCCGGCCGGCTCGCCGAGATCCCCTTCTTCGGGGGCATCGCGTGAACCCCACCGCGCTCCTGGACGGCGTGCGGGTGCTCGACCTCACCAACGTGCTGGCCGGTCCGTTCGCCAGCTACCAGCTCGCCCTCCTGGGCGCCGACGTGATCAAGGTGGAGATCCCTGGGGCGGGTGACCTGGCCCGTCGGCTCGGCGCCGACCACGCCCTGAACGAGGCCGGGACGGGCGCCTCGTTCCTCGCGCAGAACAGCGCCAAGCGCTCCCTCACCCTGAACCTGAAGAGCCCGGCGGGCCGGGACGTGCTGCTCCGCGCCGTCGAGGGCGCCGACGTGCTGGTGGAGAACTTCCGCCCTGGCGTGCTGGACCGGCTCGGCCTCGGCTGGGACCGGCTGAGGGCGACCAACCCCCGGCTCGTCTACTGTGCCGTCTCCGGTTTCGGGCAGGACGGGCCGCTGCGCGACCGGCCCGCCTACGACCAGATCGTGCAGGGTGTCTCCGGGATGATGAGCGCCACCGGCACCGAGCAGACCGGGCCGCTGCGCGCCGGCTACCCGGTCGCGGACACGCTCGGCGGCATGACGGCGGCGTTCGCCGTCGCCTCGGCGCTCGTGCACCGCGACCGCACCGGCGAGGGCGTGCGGCTGGACGTGTCGATGCTGGAGTCCGCGATGACGGCCATGGGCTGGGTCGTGTCCAACCACCTCATCGCCGGCCAGGACCCGGTCCCGATGGGCAACGACAACTTCACCGCGGCGCCGTCCGGCACGTTCGCGACGGGCGACGGGATGCTCAACATCTCCGCCAACGAGCAGCGCCAGTTCGTCACGCTCTGCCGCCTGCTGGGACGGCCCGACCTGTGCGACGACCCGCGCTTCGCCGAGCGGTCGGCGCGCAAGGTGCACCGCCGGGAGCTCACCGCGCAGATCGAGGCGGCCCTGGCCGGCCGCCCGGCCGCGGAGTGGGAGACCGTGCTGGCGGCGGCGGGCGTGCCCGCCGCTCGCGTGCTCAGCGTGCCCGAGGCCCTCGCCCAGGACCAGGTCCGCGCGCGGGGCTTCGTGCACGACCTGCCCTTCCCGGGCGACCCGGACCGTGACCTGCGCGTGCTCGGCAGCCCCGTCCACGTGGACGGTGCCGCCCCGGTCCCCGCGCACGAGCCGCCCCTGCTGGGCGAGCACACCGACACGATCCTGCGCGAGCTCGGCTACGACGACGCCACGATCGCCACGATGCACGAGGAAGGAACCGTATGAGCAGCCCCGCGTTCCCCACCGCCGAGGAGTACGAGGAGCGGGTCACCGGGTGGTGGCGCACCGGCATCACTCGTATCCGCCCCGGGGAGATCCTGCTGCGCGGGTACCCCGTCGAACAGCTCGTCGGCACCATCACCTTCGTCGACCAGATCTGGCTCATGCTGCGCGGCGAGCTGCCCACCCCGGCGCAGAGCCGCCTCCTGGAGGCGGCCCTCGTGTCCGCCGTCGACCACGGGCCGCAGGCGCCGTCCATCGCGGCCGCGCGCATGGCCGCGACCTGCGGCGTCGGGCTCAACAACGCCGTCGCGACCGGGACCAACCTGCTGGGCGACGTGCACGGCGGCGCCGGCCAGCAGTGCATGCAGGTCCTGGCCGAGGTGCACCGGCGCGCCGAGCAGGGCGAGGAGCTCGCGGCGGCCGCGGCCGGCCTGGTGGCCGAGTACCGGGAGCGCGGTGAGCACGTGCCGGGCTTCGGGCACCGGTTCCACCCGCGCGACCCGCGCCGCGACCCGCTCCTCGACCTCACCGCCCAGGCCGTCGACGACGGCGCCGTGACCGGCTGGGCGCTGCGGGCCGGGCAGGCGGTCGAGTCGGCGCTGGCCGCCGGGCGCGCCCGTCCCGTGCCGATGAACGTCGACGGGGCCACGGCGATCGTGTACAGCGAGCTCGGGTTCCCTCCCGAGCTCGGGCGCGGCCTGTTCGTCCTGTCCCGCAGCGTCGGCATCCTCGCCCACGCCTGGGAGGAGACCACCGGCGGGGCACGGATCAAGGGGCCGATCCCGCGCCCCCTCCTGGCCGGCTACGACGGGCCCGGTCCGCGGGACCTGGCCGACCGGACGTGAGCGGTGGACATCGCGCGCGGGCACGGCTAACGTTCCGGCCATGACGTCGCCCCGCATCTGCCTGGACTGGTGGCCCGCCGACTAGGCGGGCTCGCGACGCATCCACTCACACGTCCACGACCGCCTCGCCCGAGGCGGTCGTTTCGTGTTCCCCACGAGGCTCCCGGTTCGGGTCGAGCACCCCGAACCGAGAGGCCCCGCATGTCCCACCACCCTGGCTCCGCCGGCCCGCACCCGCTCCTGGACCGGGTCCTGACCTCCGACGGCTCGCTCCCCTTCGCCCTCCTGCGCCGCCACGGCGGCACCGAGGTCGAGGTGCTGACCGGTGACGTCGTCGACGCCGACCTGCTGCGGGACATCCCGCTGGACGGCGCGCCGGTGCTCGCCGTCGTCCCGTACCGACAGGCCCGCGAGCGCGGCTTCACCGTGCACGACGACGGCGCCCCGCTGCGCTGCCTGGTGGTCCGCGAGTCGGAGCGGGTCGCGCTGCCGGACGCGCTCGCCGCGCTGCCGCCCGAGCCCGTGGCGGCCGAGCCGCTCGGCTTCGACACCCCCGACGACGAGTACGCGGGGATCGTGCGCCGCGTGATCGACGACGAGATCGGGCAGGGCGCCGGCGCCAACTTCGTGGTGATGCGCAGCTTCGAGGCCCGGACCGACGCGGCACCGGTGCCCACGCTGACGTCGTGGTTCCGGGCGCTGCTCACCCACGAGGTCGGCTCGTACTGGACGTTCGCGGTGCACGTCCCGGGGCCCGGCGCTCCTTTGGCCCTGGCGGGCGCCACCCCCGAGCGGCACCTCACCCTGCGCGACGGCGTCGCCCGCATGAACCCGATCAGCGGCACCTACCGGCACCCGGCGTCGGGCCCCACGCGCGAGGGGGTGCTGGACTTCCTGCGCGACACCAAGGAGAACGAGGAGCTCTTCATGGTGGTCGACGAGGAGATGAAGATGATGAGCGCGCTCTGCCCGGACGGCGGGCGCATCGTGGGCCCGTACCTCAAGCAGATGGCCCGGCTCAGCCACACCGAGTACCTGCTGGAGGGCCGTACCGCCGTGGACCCGCGCGAGGCCCTGCGGCTGACGATGTTCGCGCCCACCGTGACCGGGTCGCCCATGGAGAACGCCTGCACGGTCATCGCCCGGCACGAGACGCGCCCGCGCGGCTACTACTCGGGCTTCCTCGCCCTCTTCGAGCCGGACGGCGCCTCGGGCGGGTACTCGCTCGACGCCCCGATCCTCATCCGCACGGCCTACCTGCACGACGGCGGCCGCGTGACCGTCCCCGCCGGGGCCACCCTGGTGCGGCACTCCGTACCGGAGCACGAGGTGGCCGAGACCCGGGCCAAGGCCGCCGGGGTGCTCTCCTCCCTCGGGCTGGTGCCGCGCGGCGCGGCGCCCGACGCCGTGGTCGACCTGAACGCGCAGGAGGGCGTGGCCGAGGCGCTGGCCGTCCGCAACGGGCAGCTCGCCGAGTTCTGGGTGCGACCGCAGGACACCGCCGTGGCTGCTCCCGAGCCCTCGTCGCTCACCGGGCGGGACGTGCTGGTGGTCGACCACGAGGACCAGTTCACGACGATGCTCGCCCACCAGCTGGGCCACCTGGGCATGAACGCCCGCGTGGTCCGGTGGGACGCCGTGGACGACGTGCTCGCCGCGGACCTGGTCGTGCTCGGCCCCGGTCCGGGCGACCCCCGCGACCACGACGACCCCCGCATCGCCGCCGTCACGCGGCGGATCCACGAACGCGTCGCCGCGGGCCGCCCGCTCCTCGCCGTCTGCCTGAGCCACCAGGTGCTCGCCGGGCTCGCCGGATTCCCGGTCCGTCCGCTGCCCGCCCCGCGGCAGGGCGTGCGGCTCGACGCCGACGTGCTCGGCACCACGGCCGCCGTCGGCTACTACAACACCTTCGGCGCGTACGTGACCACGCTCGCCGCCGACAACCCCGTGGCCCGGCTCGCGCTGGAGCCGTCGGTCGACGCCGACGGGGTGCTCACGGCGCTGCACGGTCCCGGGGTCGCCTCCGTCCAGGGGCACCTGGAGTCGGTGCTCTCGGCGGACGGGATCGCGGTGCTGGAACGCCTCGTGCGGCACGTGCTGGAGGTGCCGGACGGGGTCGGCCGCGGGGCGCTGGGGGTGCGGTGAGGACGGCGTCCGACGCCGGCGTCAGTGCATGACCGCGAGCAGCACCCCGACGCCCACGAACAGGCTGCCGAACACGCGGTTGACGACCTTCGACCCCGACTCGCCCGCCGTCAGGCGGCCGAGGCCGCGCGCCGTCGTGGCGAAGAAGAACCACATGACCACGACATCGATGACCACGACGGTCGCGGCGAGGACGGCGTACTGGCCCACCAGCGGCCGGTCGGGCCGCACGAACTGCGGGACGAACGCCAGGAAGAACACGATCGCCTTCGGGTTCAGGAGGTTCACCATGAGCCCGCGCCGGAACATCGACCAGGCCGGCTCGCGCACCCGGGCACCGCCGGCGACGTCGGTGCCCGCACCCGGGCGGGCGAGGAACTGCCGCACGCCGAGGTAGACCAGGTAGGCGGCACCGGCGTACCGGATGGTGTCGAACAGCCACGGCGTGCCAGCGACCAGCACGCCGACCCCTGCCGCGACGACCACGAGGTGCACGAGCAGCGCGAGCTGCTGCCCGAGGATGCCCCAGATGGACCGCGCCCAGCCGGAGGTCATCGCGTTCGACATGGTGTTGATGGCACCTGCGCCGGGCGTGAGGGAGATCAGCACGCCCGCGCCGACCAGGGCGAGCCAGAGCGAGAGCGACACGGCGTCAGCCTAGGGGAAGGTCGAGGCACGCTCGCACCCCCTCGGCCGGCTTCCCGCGTTCGTCGACCCGGCTTCCTCCGCTGATACTGAGCCGATGCGCGAGCAGCTCGTGGAGCAGTGGTCACTGGACCCCGGCACCGAGGTCGTCCCGGCCGGACCGCACCTCGAGATCCACCGGTGGGCAGGACACACGGGCGGCCCGCCGATCCGTCTGATCGTGACGGACGACGACCTCCGGACCTTCGCCGAGGACCTGGACATGGAGGACCTGGCCGCGGTGTGGCCCGGCCGTGACCGCGTCTGGACTGCCTTGGCGCTGCTGTCGGTCTGGGTCGAGGAGACCCTGGCGACGCAGCCGTGGCCGCGCGAGCTCCGGCTGGTCGACGGAGAGCTCGTCGTCACCGCCTAGGACCTGGGACAACCCACCGGGCACCCGCTGCGTCCTAGTAGTCATGAGACACACACACGAGAAGGCACGCTCCATCCTCCTGACGTCCGCCCTCGTCGTCGGCCTCACGGCGGGTTCGGCGACGGTCGCCGGCGCCGCCCCCGCGGCTGTGGCCTGCTCCGCAGCCTCCGCGCACGCCCCGGGCCAGGCCGCGGGCCCGTGCGACCCGATCGGCATCCCGATCGATCTGGGCGAGCCCACCGAGGGCGCGACCGACACCTGGCAGTCCACCGAGACCGACAGCGTCGGCTACAAGGTCCCGGCCGACTGGGACGGCCGGGCGATCGTCGGCGACGGCGGCAGCGGCCACGAGTGGGAGTCGCCGGAGGTCGCGGTCTCCGACGAGTTCGGCGACCTGCACTGGCGGGTCCTGGTGCAGTCCCCCTTCGTCTCCCAGGAGATGCCGGACCCGAAGGAGCTGAACAAGCTCGGCTACCACGCCACCTCCATCGACGTCGAGGGCGCCTCGGAGGCCGTGCTCACGGCCGCGCAGACCGGGCACTGGGCCGACCCGTCGGTCCAGACCATCGACTTCCAGGTCTACGTCCAGTCCGCGGCCACGGGGATCGTCACCCGGTTCATGGGTGAGCTGCCCCCGGGCGCGGAGGGCCAGTTCCTCCTGGACAACTTCGTGCCCACGATCCAGCCCTGACGCCACCACCCCTCACGAGGGCGGGGCCCGGCGATGCGCCGGGCCCCGCCCCCGGTTCCTCCCGGACCGTGGAGCCACGCACTACCGTGCACAGCGAGGTGCCCGTGACACGAACGCGGCGCTCACCCTGCACTGAGCGCGAGCACCTCCCCCAGCCGGTCGACGAACGCCGCCTGCGCCCCCACCACGACCCGCCGCGCGTCGTCCGGCGCGAACCAGGCGACGCGGTCGATCTCCGGGATCTCGATCTGCCGGCCCGACCGCGGCGGCCACTCGATCTGGACCGTGTTGCTCGTGATCCGGGTCAGGTCGGGCCCCGGCGACGGCCACTGGCGCGCCCAGGCGAGCACCTTCTTGCCCGCGCGCTGGCGCACCTCGCCCAGCTCGACGTCCGGGGCCGTCGAGGCCGGCAGCTCCAGACCGAGCTCCTCGCCCGCCTCGCGCAGCGCGGCTGCGTGCGGGTCCTCGCCGGGTTCGAGCTCACCCTTGAGCACCGTCCAGGAGCCCGCGTCCTTGCGGGCCCAGAACGGCCCGCCCATGTGTCCGAGCAGCACCTCGAACGCGCCGTCAGGGAGTCTCCGGTAGGGCAGCAGGCCCGCGCTCGTCGTCGCCATGCGCCCCAGTCTCCCGCGCGCACCGGACGGCGTCGCGACCACTATCACAGCGCCAACCATTTCGCGCTTTACCTACTAATATCCCTTTCCCGTTGCAGTGTCCGTGTCAGGTGCTTAACGTATGGAACGCGAACACAGTTCGACTCACGGGCAATCGTCCGTGATCCCCATTATGTGAAAGGTCTCGCACATGACCCTCGTTGACATCGTCTCGAACCTGCTCGACAACCTGGGCTACACCCTGGAGCAGATTCTCTGCCTGCTGGGCCTCTGACCTGCCCTGACGGGTAGCAGAGCTGGAATCACTCCCCCAGCGGCCGAGCCCCTCTCGCGGAATTCCGCGAGAGGGGCTCGCTTCTTTTGCGCTGACGCAGACACGTGTGCGTTGACGCAATCTTCGGTGCTTTGGCTGGACATTTCCGCGATCCATTTATATGGCGACGAAGAATTATCTGCGTGACCGCGAGGCGCACCCCTGGGAAGATGGCCCCATGCCGTCCCCCGTCCGACCCGGCCTCGTCGTCAGCCCCGGGCTGACCATCCCTCGAGCCGAGCTCACCGAGCGCTTCTCCCGCTCCTCCGGGCCCGGCGGCCAGGGCGTGAACACCACCGACTCGCGCGTCGAGCTCACCTGGGACCTCCAGGCTTCCGCCGTCCTGAGCGAGGAGCAGCTCCGTCGGCTCACCGAACGGCTCGGGCACCGCCTCACCGGCGGCGTGCTCACCGTCGTCGCCTCCGAGCACCGGGAACAGCGGCGCAACCGCGACGCCGCCGCCCGGCGCCTGGCCGCCCTCGTGGCCGACGCACTGGCCCCGGGCCCGCGCGCCCGCAAGGCGACGCGAGCCACCCGCGGGTCGCAGGAACGACGGCTGACGGCCAAGCGGCAGCGGTCGGACACCAAGCGGCTGCGCTCGTCGCGGCCCGGTCGCGAGGACTGACCCGGTCGCGAGGACTGACCCGGTCGCCGGGATCAGCGCGCCGCGTTCTCCGCGTCCACCCGCGCGTAGATGTCCTTGAGCTCGCCCCACGGGACCTCCGGCCGCTCCAGACCCCGCGCGTCCAGGTAGGCCTGCGCCCGCTTCCGCAGTCCTCGTGCCATGCGGACCGTGGACGCCAGCCCGGCGGGCTGGATCCCGTCGGCCACTCGTTCCGGACGGAGCACGGAACCACGGGGGCTCTCGACGAGCTCGCCGACGACGGCGAAGCTGCGCTGCGCGGCCAGCAGCTCGTCGTGCCGGTGGAACAGCAGGCTCGCTCGGCCGGGCTGCGCGGCGGAGCCGGGCAGCAGGAGCCCGCCGTCAGCAGGTTCGGGGACCACCCGGTCGAGCGTCGGGTGCCCGGCGTCGTCCAGGCCGGCCAGGACTGCGCTGGTGAAGCCGGCCAGCTCGCCGGCGAAGGGCTCCGGCACGCCCGGCACGGCGGGTACCGCGAGCGGCGAGGGCGCGGGCACCGGGGCGGCGCCGGGCAGCGGCGGGCGGGCCGTGACGGCCGTCGGCGTCACCGTGATGACCAGCCGCATGTAGTAGACGTCCATGAGCCGGCGGGCGAGCCACCCCGCCGACAGCGCCCGCGCGGAGGGCTGGGCGCGCGAGACGCGCTCCCAGAGGTCGGCGTTGCGCGAGAACCGGGTCTCGATCTCGTCCGCGCACTCGGCCACGCCCTGGATCAGGACCTGCCCTTCGCCGTCGAGCCCGCTGCCCGTCGGGTCGGAGAAGAGCAGGGCGACGTGCGGGTCGCGGCGGACGTTGAACGCCTTCTGCGGGAACCCGATCGACGTCGAGACCACGAAGGCCTGGTCGTCGGGGCGCCACACCCCGGTGACCGGCCAGGCGATCGGCATTCCGGACCGCGTCACGGTGGCGAGCTCGCACGTGAGGTAGGTGGACATGATGCGGGCCTGGGCCGGGGCGACGAGCTGGTCGTGTTCCATGGTCTCTTTCCGGTGCGGGACGGCGAGCGGGACGGGCCCAGCCTTCCATGCACCGGCGCCCGGGCCGGACGCCGTGGTCCATCCGCACGACGTCGTCAGATCTCGGCACGCCACCTGCGGTTATCCGCCGCACACCCTGGCGGCGGGCACCCGGTCGCCCCTACACTGACGCACGCGTTTTGAAACGTTGCAATGGTGCTCGCTTTCTCACCGCACACGCCTGGAGGCGTCATGACCGTGGACCGCAGACTGTTCCTGAAGACCGCCGGCGTCGCGACCACCGCGGCCGCGCTACCCGTCACCGCCGCTCCCGCCACCGCCGTGCCGGCCGGCCAGGCGCCAGGCCCGGGTGCCGCCGGCGCGGTGCGGCTGACCGAGCCGCTCGTCGAGAAGAAGACCGGACCGCTCGGCATCGACGTCGGCCGTCCCCGTTTCTCGTGGACCGTCGAGGCGGACGGACGCGGCGTGGAGCAGGTGTCCTACCGGCTGCGCGTCAGCACGGGCGGGCAGCGCCCGCGCACGGTGTGGGACAGCGGGGTCGTCCGGTCGCGGGAGTCGGCGAACGTCGAGTACGACGGGCCCGCGCTGCGCGCCGCCACGGACCACACCTGGCGCGTGGACGTGGTCACGACGCACGGCACGAGCACGACGACGGCGGCCTTCCGCACCGGCCTGTACACGGACGCCGACTGGGCCGGGGCGGCGTGGATCGGCAACGAGCGCGGCCCGGGCCAGGTCACCGACCTGACCTTCGACGGCGCCCTGTGGATGTGGGCGGCCGAGGGCGAGCTGGCCGGCCAGGACCGGGCGTTCCGGATCGTCCGGGCCGCCCCGGAGGGCACGTCCGCGACCCGGGCCGAGGTGCTGGTCACGGCCGACGACTCGTTCACGCTCTGGGTGGACGGCGCCGAGACGGGGTCGACCGAGCCGGCCGAGAACGGCTGGCAGTCCTCCCGCTTCGTCACGGCCGAGCTGTCCGGGGACACCACGGTCGTGGCCGTCCGGGGCACGAACGACGCGGTCAGCGCGGGGGCGGTGCTCGCCGTCGTCCGCCTGACGTACTCGGACGGGTCGACGGCGACGCTCACGTCCGGGAGCGCCTGGAAGGCCGCGACGGACTTCCCGGCGGACTTCGCGCGGCCGGACCTGGACGACTCCGGCTGGGACCAGGCCGCCGAGATCGCCGTCTACGGCTCGGGCCCGTGGGGCCGGGGTGTCCGGCTCCCGGTGCGGGACCCGCTGCCCGCGCCGCTGCTGCGCCGGGAGGTCGAGGTGGGGCCCGGTCTCGAGCGCGCCACGCTGTACCTGGCCGCGGGCGGGTACGCGAACGTGTCGCTGAACGGCGCGCCCGCCGACGACAGCGTGCTCGCACCGGGGTTCACCGACTACGACGACACCGTGCAGTACACCGCGACCGACCTGACCCGGCGGCTGCGTCCGGGCCGCAACGCGCTGGGCGTCGAGCTGGGCCGCGGGTTCTACGGGATGACGGGCGGCAACGTCTGGCGGTGGGAGGCGCCGCCCTGGCACGACGAGCCCGTGGTGCGTGCGGTGCTGTACCTGGAGTACGCCGGCGGCCGGGTCGAGCACGTGGTCACGGACACGACGTGGCGCCTGACCGCGGGGCCCACGGTGTTCGACGACCTGTACGGCGGCGAGGCCTACGACGCCCGCGAGGCCGTTCCGGGCTGGGACACGGCCGGGTTCGACGACGGCGCGTGGGCGCCCGCGTCGACGGCGCCGGGCCCGCGCGGCGTGCTGGTCAACCAGCGCCAGCAGCCGATCGAGGTGATCGAGTCGCTGTCCGCCGTCGAGGTGACCGAGCCCGATCCGGGTGTCTACGTGGTGAAGTTCCCCCGGGTGCTCGCGGGCTGGGTGCGGTACACCGCCACGGGTCCGGCCGGGACCACGATCCGGGCGGCGCACGGTGAGAAGCTCACGGCGGCCGGGCGCGTGAACCTGAGCAACAACGGCGGGTTCCAGGCCGGCTTCCAGACCGACCGCTTCACCCTGGCCGGCACCGGGCAGGCGGAGACGTGGGAGCCGCGGTTCTCGTACAAGGGCTTCCAGTACGTCGAGGTCACCGGGTGGCCGCAGGACGGTCCGCCGCCCCTGTCCGCCTTCACGGCGCAGGTGGTGCACACGGCGGCCCGCGAGACCGGGTCGTTCGACAGCTCCAGCGAGATCATGAACCGCACCCACCGGGCCCTGGTGGACACGCTGACCAACAACATCCACGGCATCCCGACCGACACCCCGATGTTCGAGAAGAACGGCTGGACGGGCGACGCCGCCGTGGGCGCGGAGATGTTCCTGCTGAACCTCGACGTGCACGAGCTGTTCGCCAAGTGGCTGCGTGACGTGCACGAGACCCGTGACGAACAGGGCCGCCCCCTGGTCATCGCGCCGAGCTCCGGCGACTGGGGCGAGTGGGGCGTGTGCCCGCCGTGGCACGCGGCGTACGTGATGATCCCCTGGTGGCTCTACCAGTACGGCGGCGACACCCGCGTGCTGACCGACTGCTACGACGGCATGAAGCGGTACGTCGACCTGGAGTTCGAACGTTCCCAGGGCGGCATCGTGCCCGACGCCCGCCTCGGCGACTGGGTCAGCCCCGAGGCGAGCCCCGCGGGCGGCAACGCGCCGGAGGACCTCCGGGTCTCCGCCACGGCGTTCCTGTACGCGATGACCACCTCCATGCGGCGCAGCGCCGGGTTCCTCGGCCGGACGGCCGACGTGGAGCACTTCGCCCGGAACGCCGCCACGATCAGGACCGCCTTCAACGACGCGTTCCTCGACCCGGCCGCCGGCTGCTACCGGGGCACCGGCGACCGCGGCTACCGGCAGACGCACAACGTGCTCGCCGTGGAGTTCGGCCTGGTGCCCGACGCCGCCACGACCCGGCGGGTCGTCGACAGCATCGTGGCCGACGTGCGCGCCAAGGGCACGACGCTCAACACGGGCGTGCTCGGCACGAAGTGGCTGCTGCCGGTGCTCACCCGGCACGGGCACGCCGACGTGGCCTACGAGCTCGCCGTGCAGACCGCGTACCCGAGCTGGGGGTACATGATCGAGAACGGCGCCACCACGATGTGGGAGCACTGGTCACGGGAGGCCCGCTCGTACGGCCACTACTTCCTCGGCACCGTGGACGACTGGTTCTACCAGCACGTGGCCGGCATCCAGGCCTCGCCCGAGACCGGGTTCCGGGACATCACGATCGCCCCCGCGGTCACCGGGCACCTGGACCGGGCGAGCGCGTCGGTCCGCACGCCGTACGGCACCGTCGCCAGCGCGTGGCGCCGCACGGGCGGCCGGCTCCGGCTGGAGGTGACCGTCCCCGTCGGAGCCACGGCGACCGTGCGTCTGCCCGTCCCCGACCCGGCCACCGTCACCGAGCAGGGCCGCCCCTTGCACCGCGCAGCGGGCGTCACGGACGTCCGGGCGGAGGACGGTGCCGTCCTGGTCCAGGTCGGCTCGGGACGGTACATGTTTGCGGCGTAGCGACGGTGCGGCGTAGCGACGGTGCGGCGTAGCGACGTACCTGCGGCGCGGTACGGTCCGGGCATCCTGGGCGGGCGGGCGTCCGGCTCAGGCCCTGCCCGCCTGCCGCTCGGCCTCCAGGTAGGACTCCGGCGGGTCGAACTGCGCCAGTACGAGCTCGGCGCCGAACGGGTCCCGGATGGTCGCTTCCTTGCTCCACTCACCGTCCTCGGTCCGCAGCACGGTCGCGCCGGCCCGTTGGGCGGTCGCGGCCGACGCGTCCCGGTCGGCGACCGCGAAGGCCACCGACCAGTGGGCCGGCCCGTCGCCCGGCAGCACCCCGGCCACGACGTCGGCGAACGCGGGTGGCACGAACTCCTGGCGCTCCCGGATGTGCGGGTCGACCGTGCGTGCCAGGTGGTCGCCGTACCCGGGCACGCGTGCCATGCCCGCCCCGAGGTCGTCGCTGCGCTCCCAGCCGAGCAGCGGCCCGTAGAACCGCAGGGCGCCGTCGACGTCCGGGGTGATCAGGTTGCTGAAGTTCCACGTGCCGGGAGCGTTGACGGCCTGGGCGCCGAGCCGGGTGCCCGCCTGCCACAGGCGGCCGGGCGCTCCCTGCGCGTCGACGATCCGGGCCGTGCGACCCGCGCGCTGACCCGGGGGCCCGACGTCCTCGGGGGCGGAGCTCACCACGCCGCCGAGTCCGGCGACGCGGGCCGCGGCGGCGTCGACGTCGTCCACCGCGAGGTACGTGTGCCACGCCACCTCGCCGTCGAAGCCCGGAGCGGGTGTCGCGACGGCGGCGACGGACGTGGCGGACGTGCCGTCCAGCGACGCGACCGCGTACCGCCCCGGCGCGCCGGCGGGCAGCATCTCCGTGAAGTGCCAGCCGAAGAGCCCGCCGTAGAACGCGAGCGCCGCGTCGACGCTCTCCGTCTCCAGGTCCACCCAGCAGGGCACGCCGTGGGGATAGGTACGGGGTGGGGCGGGTGTGTCAGCCATGGCGTCCTCCAGGTCGGTTCTGCTGTCTCCGATCCTGCCCCCTGCCACTGACATCCGCCGTGGGACGACGTCCTGTGGGTCAGGTCGCCGGGGTGTCGACCGGGTCCACGTCGTAGGCCGGCAGACCGTCGATGCTCGTCCGGTTCTTCCGGCGCCGGTACTCCCGCTGCCCGGCCTCCCCCTTGCGCTCGAAGTACGGCCCGACCAGGTCGCGCTCGCCCTCGTAGGACATGAGCGGAACGCCCCAGCCGCAGCTGTCCGAGACGCGCTCGACGTCGACCACGATGACCGCGCGGGCGCCGGGCACGTCCGTGAACCGGGCGGCGAGCGCCGGGTACTCGTCGTCGTACCGGGTCACCGTGCGGCCCGTGCCGTGGAACCGCACGATGTTCGGCGCGTCCTCGAAGGCGCAGAACATCACGGTGATGCGGCCGTTCTCCCGCAGGTGCGCCACCGTCTCGCTGCCGCTGCCGGTGCCGTCCAGCCAGGCGAACGTGTGGTCGTCCAGCACGGCGAAGGTGCCGGGGATGCCCCGGGGTGAGACGTTGACGTGGCCGTCCGCCGCGAGGGGCGCGGTCGCCACGAAGAACATGGGCTGTCGATCGACGAACTCGCGCAGCCGGCCCTCGATCCGTTCGTGCAGCTTCATGGGCGCAGTCTTGCAGGCGGCTCAGGGGCGGTGCGCTCGCGGTGCCGCCGTACGGCGGCACGGTTGGCGCACCGCACCGAGCAGTACCGCTGCCGCCCGTTGCGCGTCACGTCGACGACGACGTTCGCGCAGGGCGACGAGGCGCACCGTCCGAGCCGGTGCATCCCGCGGGTGACCAGGTGCAACGACGTCCCGACGCCGATCACGGCGCGCAGCACCGCGGACAGCACCTGGTTGTCGTCCCGGTAGTGCAGGTGCCAGCCCTCGCCGTCGTGGTCGGTGAGGCGCGGGTAGGCCGCGACGGCGGCCATCTGGGCGTTCAGGAGCGCGGCCCGCTCGGCGGGGTCGGTGGCGTCCACGACCAGCAGCCAGTCGTCGATCGCGAGCCGGGTCAGCGCGTGGTCGTCGGGCGACTCCCGGAACTCCATCGTCATGCCGAAGTCGCGTGTCCGGGCCTCGATCCCCGCGCGGTCGGCGGGCCAGTCGTCGGCGAGGGACGCGGCGAGCAGCACCGCGTACTCTCCGTAAGGGTTGAGATGCACAAGGCCATTACAGCATCGTGGGCGGCATGACGACGACCATGCCGCACGAGCACTCCTGGACCACCGGCTCCCGGCACGCGACCTCCGTGGGCCACGTGGTCTACGTGCGCTGCGCCACCTGCGGCACGCACCGCGTGGACCTTCAGCACCGCGCGGACGCGCCGCCGACGCCCCTGACCAGGACCGTCGGCGGCGCGTAGGCACCGCGCAGGGCTCGCGCCGGGGCTAGCCCACCAGGTCCCCCGCGTGCCGCACGACCGGCGCCTGGCCGTGGAGCCCGGCCACGACCCCGGGGTCGCCGCCCGCGACGCGGAAGGTCACCGACTCCCCCGGCAGCAGCGTGACCAGCGCGTCGCTCGCCGACGCCGCCGCGCCGAGCCGGTCGGCGTGGACCGTCAGGTCGCGCACGAACGCATCGGTCGTGACCGTCACGTCGACGTCGCCGCCGGCCGGCGCGGCCGTCGTGACGTCGAGCCGGGGGGCGGGGTAGGCCAGGTCACGGTCCACCGCGAAGTACCGCCACGCCCGGGCCGCGCCGTCGACGTCGGCCACCAGGAGCTCGGCGGCCGGGTCGCCCGGGACGCTCAGGGCGGGGTCGAGCGGCACGGTCGTGCTCGCCACGGGCCCGGCCTCGAACGTGACGGGCTGCTCGGCCAGCACCCGGCCGTCCAGCCCGCGGCGGCGCACCGTCGCGGAGCCCGACCAGGGCCGGCCGGTGTCGTTCACCAGGACGAGCGTGAGGCCGCCGGCCCGCGGCTGGATGGTGGCGAGCCGGGGCGCGAACGCGGCGCGCACCGCGAACCACGCCGGGCGGCGGCGCCCGGCCGAGTCGACCACCGCCCAGGAGGCGACCGGCCAGCAGTCGTTGAGCTGCCACACGATCGAGCCCATGTTCACCGGTCGCAGCGAGCGGAAGTGCTCGATCGCGAAGGTCAGGGCGCGCGCCTGGTTGAGCTGCATCGCCCAGTGCCAGTCCGTCATGTCCGTGGGCTCGTCGAGGTACGGGGCCAGGCCGCGCGACAGCTTGAGCGAGCCGTCCACCGCCTTCTGGTGGTGCAGCACGCCCTCGGACGACGGCGTCAGCGGGTCGTCGTGCACGGCGTCGGTGAGGGTGCGCCAGGCGGGCGGTCCCTGCCAGCCGAACTCGGAGACGAACCGCGCCCGGTCCTCCAGGAAGACCTGGTAGCCCTGCTCGTTCCAGCCGTCCCACAGGTGCACCACGCCGCGCGAGCGGTCGTTGGAGTACACCTCCGGGGTGCCGGAGTACGGGCTGCCGGGCCAGTAGAAGGCGTGCGGGCTCACCTCGGCCACGACGCGCGGCAGCACCTCCAGGTAGTACCGCTCGCCCCAGGGCCGGTCGCCGAGGCGCTCCTTCCAGCCCCAGTCGTCCCAGCCGAGCCAGTTCTCGTTGTTGCCGTTCCAGATCACCAGCGAGGGGTGCGACATCAGCCGCACCACGTTCTCGCGCGCCTCCGCCTCGACCTCCGCCAGCATCCACTCGTGCTCCGGGTACGGCGCGCACGCGAAGGCGAAGTCCTGCCAGACCAGGAAGCCGAGCTCGTCGCACTGCGCGTAGAAGTCGTCGGACTCGTACAGGCCGCCGCCCCACACGCGCAGGATGTTGGCGTTCGCCTCGGCGGCATCGCGCAGGCGGGCGGCGACGTCGTCGTGCGTGACGCGGTGCGGGAAGCAGTCGTCCGGGATCCAGTTGAAGCCGAGCGCCGCGACGGGGCGGCCGTTGACGACGAACGCGAACGACTCCCCGTCCGCGTCCGGCTCGCGGCGCACCTCGACGGAGCGGAAGCCGACGCGCCGGTCCGCCGCGTCGAGGGGCTCACCCGTCTCCCGGTCGGTCAGCCGGACCGCGACGTCGTGGAGCGGCTGGTCGCCCGAGCCGCGCGGCCACCACAGGTCGTCCTCCCCGAGGGGCACCTCGACGGTCACCTGCGCCGCCGTCTGCGCCGCGGGCACCACCACGTCGACCGCACGGCCGGCGACCCGCACCACCAGCCCGACGTCGTGCGCCGTGGTCGTCCGTTCCAGCTCGACACCCACCTCGACGACGCCGCGCCAGCCGGCGGCGTCCTGCTCGGCGCGCACCTCCACGCGGGTCTCGGCGAGGCGTGCGACCGACCACGACTCGATGCGCACCGGGCGCCAGAGGCCGGCCGTGGCCAGCGTGGGGCCCCAGTCCCAGCCGAAGTTGCAGGCCATCTTGCGGATGTGGGCCGACGGCGAGTCGAACGCGCGCCGCTCCTCGTCGTCCAGGTCGTCGAACGGCCCCCAGGGCGAGTCGAAGGTCACCGCGAGGCCGGCGCCGTCCGCCGGGTCCAGCGGCACCCGGTAGGAACGGAACATGTTCCGGGTCCGCAGCCGCTCGACGCCGCCCACGGTCACCGTGGCGAGCGTGTCCAGCCCGTCGAGCACGAGGTCGGTGCGCTCGGCGGACGACGGCTCGGGCAGCGTCGTCTCGTACCGCCAGCGCGAGCGCCCGATCCAGGGGGTCAGGAGCTCGTTGCGGTCCAGGTACGGGTCGTCGATCAGCCCCGCGGCCAGGAGGTCGGTGTGGACGGTGCCGGGAACCGTCGCGGTGACAGGCAGGTGGGCGAGGACGCCGGCGTCGGCGTCCGGCGCAGGTGTCTCGGCGTGCAGGGTCCAGGGTCCGGGCACGGCTGTGTGCTTGAGCATGGGAGGTCACCAGGGGTCTCGGGGCGGGTGGAGCGCGTCGAACGCTCCACGAATTTATTTCCATTGTCAAGCAACCACCTCGCCGACCCTTGCGCTCGCGCCCGACCTGTGGTTATTTGAGCGCGTCAAATAATGACGGGCGCCGACCTGGCGCATCCCGCGCCGTGGAACAGTGCCGTTCCGCACGACGCCACCGCGCATCCTCGACCGAAGGAGTGCACCTCCATGACACGCTCCCGACGCCTGCTCCGGCAGGCGCTGTGCGGGCTCGCCGCCCTCGGCCTCGCGACCACCGGCAGCGCCGCCGTCGCGACCGCCGGTGTCGCCGCGCCGCAGGCACCCGCCGCGCTCACCACCGCCGGCACCGACCCCGCGGCACCGCCCACGCCGCCGCCCGCCGTCCCGCGCGTGGAGCCCGGCGACCTCGCCACCGCGCCGTACCTGGGCTGGAGCAGCTTCAGCATGCAGGTCTACAGCGGCGACGGCCGGTGGATCACCGCCGACCAGCTCGTGGCCCAGTCCGACGCGATGCACGAGAAGCTGCAGCCCTTCGGGTACGACCACATCAACGTGGACGCGGGCTGGAACGACGGCGTGGACGAGTACGGCCGCCCCACCCCCAGCACGTCGCTGTACCCCGACGGCCTCCAGGCCGTGATCGACCACGTGCACGACAACGGCCAGAAGTTCGGGCTGTACTTCATCCCCGGCATCGGGCCGGAGGTCTACGAGGCCGACCTGCCCGTCTGGAACGCGCCGGGCTGCAGCACCGGCGACATCGTCAAGCAGCCGCTCACCAAGGCGGACTACTGGGGCATCGGCTGGGCGCTCGACTTCGACGACCCGTGCACCACGAAGTACATCGACTCCGTCGGCGCGCTGCTGGACGAGTGGGGCGTGGACTTCGTCAAGTTCGACAGCGTGACGCCGGGCTCCGGCATCGGCGACCTGTCGCTCGACGCGCGGCGCGACGTCGCGGCCTGGTCCGACGCGCTGCACAGCCGCGGCATCTGGTTCGAGCTGTCCTGGGCGCTCGACCCCCGCTACGCGGACTACTGGAAGGAGAAGGCCGACGGCTGGCGCCTCGACTGGGACGTCGAGTGCTACTGCGAGAACGAGGCCCTGACCACCTGGCCCAACATCGCTCGCCTGTTCCCCAAGGCCGAGCAGTGGTGGCGCAGCACCGGGCCGGGCGGCTTCGGCGACCTCGACTCGCTCAACGTGGGCAACGGCCGCATGGACGGCCTGACGCAGGACGAGCGCCGCACGGCGACCACGCTGTGGGCCATCTCCGCGGCCCCGATGTACACGGGCAACGACCTGACCCGGCTCGACGCGTTCGGGCTCGGCCTGCTCACCAACGAGGAGGTCATCGCCGTCAACCAGGCCGCGATCCCCGCCCACCCCGTCTCGACCACGGGCAAGCGGCAGGTCTGGTACTCGCTGCAGGACGACGGGTCGTACGTCGTGGGGCTGTTCAACCTGGGCTCGACCGACGCCGACGTCACGGCGGACTGGACGGACCTGGGGCTGACCGACGGCCGGCACCAGGTGCGCGACCTGTGGGCCCGCAAGAACCTCGGCCGGTTCACGGACGGCTTCACCGCGACCGACGTGCCGCCCCACGGCGTGCGGCTGCTGCGGGTCACGCCCGCCGGCGGCTCGGCATCGGCGGTCAACGACGACGTGCTCCAGGTGGGCTACGGCGGCGACTGGCAGCGCAACGGCAACCAGGAGGTGGCGGCGACGTCGCAGGACCTCGCCGTCACGGTCGTGGCGGACGGCGACGAGCCGCCCGCACCCGGCGACACCGACGCCCGCGTGACCCGGCTCAACGACGACGCGGCCGAGATCAGCTACTCCGGGAGCTGGAGCCACAGCACCGGCCGCGGGCTCGGCGACCACGAGGACGACGTGCACTGGACCGAGAAGGACGGCGACGCGTTCGAGCTGACCTTCCGCGGCACCGGCGTGACGTACGTGACCGAGCGCGACGAGTCCCAGGGCGAGGTGGCGGTCTTCCTCGACGGCGAGCCCGTGGCGACGGTGGACGCCTCGCTGCCCGCCGGCACGCCGCGTGAGAGCCAGCAGGCGGTGTGGTCGGCGAGCGACCTGGCGGACGGCGAGCACACGCTGCGCGTCGAGAAGAAGAGCGGCCGGTTCATGCTGCTGGACCGGATCGACGTCGAGCAGGAGAACCTGGTGACGCCGAACGCGATCGTGGTGCCCGACGACGGGGCGGAGGCGGCCCGCGTCGAGCTCGCGCGCGACCCGGGCGAACTCACCGGGATCCGGTACGGCGACACCGTCCTGGAGCGCGGTGCCGACTACACCGTGGACGGCTCGGCCGTCGTGCTGTCGGCCGGCTTCCTGACGGCGCTGCCGGCGGGCGACACCGCCCTGACCTTCGGGTTCCGCGGCGACGCCGCGGACGACGTGCACACGGCGCAGGGCGCGGCGTGGACCGACCTGACGTTCACGGGCACCGGCGTGACCTGGGTCGCGCCGACGGCGCCGGACCAGGGGCCGGTCCACGTCTACGTGGACGGGGTGCTCGCCGAGACGGTCGACACCCGCACCGCGACCCGCCGCACGCAGCAGGAGCTGTACTCGGTCGCGGGCCTGCGCCGCGGCGAGCACCGCGTCGTGGTGCTGAACGGCTCGGACGCACCGATGCGCACGGACGGCTTCCGCTACACCCGCTGACCACCGACCGCGTGCCAGACGCTCAGGTCACCTGCTGACCTGAGCGTCTGACGCGCGGGGGTCACACCGAGGTGAGGTCCAGGACCAGCGCCGAGGCCGGGTGGAGCACCGGGAGGGGCAGACCCGCGCCCGCCAGGATCGCCCCGGGCACCCGGAAGCCCTCCTTGCTCCGGGCCCGCGCGAGCCAGGCGGGCTCCTGGCCGTGCACCGCGGCCGGACCGAAGGCGTCCGGTACACGCACCACGTAGTCCTGGGCGCGGTCCAGCCCCGGGAACGGCACACGGGCCGCCTGGGGACCCGCCGAGCTCGCCAGCCGCACCCAGGCGAACAGCGCCTGCGCGCCGTCCTGGGCGACGGTGCCGTGCAGCAGCGTCTGGTCGTCGGCCAGGTCGGCGTGCACCCGCACTCCCCCGTGCAGCAGGGGCCGCCGGGAGGTCACGAACGTCGCCCAGGACGCGAGCTGCGCCATCTCCTCGTCGGTGCAGCCGGTGATGTCCCACTCGATGCCCGGTGCCGCGAACGCCGCCGTCACGAGCCGGAACGACAGGTCGGTGACGCGGTTCGTGGTGTGCGCCCGCGCCGCGCCGACGTGCGACCCGAGCAGCTCGGGCGGGAGCAACAGCTCGCTCCAGCGCTGGATCTGCTGGCGCTCCACGGGGTCGTTGCAGTCCGACGTCCAGACCCGGTCGGTGCGCTC
Organism: Promicromonospora sp. NPDC050880; assembly: GCF_044456525.1. NCBI lineage: Bacteria > Bacillati > Actinomycetota > Actinomycetes > Micrococcales > Promicromonosporaceae > Promicromonospora > Promicromonospora sp. NPDC050880. The sequence goes on along the minus strand of NZ_JBITFV010000023.1, from coordinate 32,220 downwards.
CAGGATGCCCAGGTCGATGCGCCCACCACCCGACGCGCAGCTCTCGATCTCCAGCGCCGGGTGCCGCTCACGCAGCTCGTCGAGCAGGGCGTACAGCGCGAGCGTCTGCCGTCGCACCCCCGGACGGTCGCCGTCGGCACCGCCGCGGACCACCGCCTCGTGCAGCTCGCGGTTGTGGTCCCACTTGATGTACGCGATGTCGTAGCGCTCCACGAGCTTCGAGATCGACTCGACGAGGTACGCGTACGCGTCGGGGTGCGCGACGTCGAGCACGTACTGGTTGCGGAAGCTCGCCCCCACGCCCGCCGACGGCGCCAGCAGCCACTCCGGGTGCAGCCGCGCCAGGTCGGAGTCGAGGTTGACCATCTCGGGCTCGAACCACAGCCCGAACTCCATGCCCGCGGCGTGCACGCGCTCCACGAACGGGTCGAGCCCGTCGGGCCAGACGTCCGCCTCGATCTGCCAGTCGCCGAGCCCCGCCGTGTCGTCGCGACGGCCGCGGAACCAGCCGTCGTCGAGCACGATCCGCTCGACACCCACGCGGGCCGCGCGATCCACGAGCTCGCCCAGCCGCCCGAGGTCGTGGTCGAAGTAGACGGCCTCCCACGTGTTGAGCACCAGGGGCTGCGGGGTGGAGCGGGGGCGGCGCGTGCGCGCGCGGCGGTGGAACCGGTCGGCGAGGCCGTCGAGCCCGGCGTCCGACCAGGCGAAGAGCACGTCGGGCGCCTCGTACCGCTCGCCGGGACCCAGCCGCACCTCGCCGGGCCGCGGCAGGTCGCCGCCGCCGATCACCGCGCCGTGCACACCGGCGCCCTCGGGCAGCCGCTGCGCGATCCACCGCTGGTCGCCGCTCCAGGCCACGTGCGCGGCCCACACCTCACCCGCGCGGTGCGCGAAGCCCGGCGTGCCCGCCACCAGCAGGTAGGGCGAGTCGAGGCCGGGCTTGCCCCGGCGCACCTCGCGCACGTGGGCGCCGTCCACGAGCGGCAGGCGCTGCGGGGCGCGCTCCCTGCTCCAGCGCCCGCTGAAGTCCAGCACCTGCGTCGCACGGGCGGGCACCGGCAGGAGCGCCGTGACGTGCGACAGGTCGTACGTGCCGGACCCCTGCGCCGTCACCGACCACCGCACGCGCAGCACCCCGGTGGGCTCCAGCTCGAGCTCGGCCGCGAGGACGAGGTCCGCGATCGGCTCGCGCACGTCCAGCCGCACGGTGCCACCGACGCCGTCGTCCGGCACCTCGACGGTCGCGCCGCTCAGCACCGGGCGGGGCGTCGTCGCCGTGCCACCGCGATGCCCCTCGATGCCGGGAAACCCCGACCAGGAGTCGCGCTCGACGGGCAGCAGCGTGAGCACGCGGGGCGTCTCGGGCGAGTTGGCCACCCGCGCCGGCACGCCGGACTCCCGCAGCGCGGCGACGCCGTCGGGACCCACGTCGCCGAGGTCCGCGCCCCAGTGCAGCACCTGGGGCATCTCGCCCTCCAGGTCGAGCACGAGCGACACCCCAGCCGCACGCAGCACCGCGTATCCATCACCAGCAGACATCTTCACCACCCCGGATCGACTTTCTTGACAGTGGAAACTTAGTCGCTCTACGCTGTCGGCGGCAAGCGAGGTGTCTGCCTCCTTGCAGCTCGACGACGAGGGATGAGGCCGATGGCGATCTCCACGACAACCCCGTCACGCGGACGCCGCGCGACGCGGGACACAGGCTCGGTACGGCACGGGGGATCACCCGCGCACCGGGGCGACGCACGCCTGGCCTGGGTGCTGGTCGCACCCGCCGTCGTGGGCTTCCTGGTGTTCGCCGCCTACCCGACGCTGCGCGGCATCTACCTGAGCTTCACCGACTTCCGCGTGCTCACCCCGCCGCAGTGGACCGGCCTGGACAACCTGCGGCGCCTCGTCGCCGACGAGGTCTTCTGGCACTCGCTCGGCGTCACGGCGTACTTCGTGGTGCTGTCCGTGGTGATCGGGATGGCCCTGTCGGTGACGACGGCGGTGGTGCTGCACCGGCTGACGGCGTCCACCCTGCTGCGCGGCGTGATCATCCTGCCGTTCCTCATCTCGGGCGTGGTCGCGGCGACCACCTGGTCGTGGATGCTCGACGCCCAGCTCGGCATCGTGAACATCGCGATCCGCCAGCTCGGTCTCGACCCCGTGTTCTTCCTGGGCTCCAGCAAGTGGGCCATCCCGACGATCGCGCTGATCAGCGTCTGGAAGGGCATGGGCTACAACGCGATCATCGTGTTCGCCGGCCTGCAGACCATCCCGCCGTCCATCTACGAGGCGGGCCGCATCGACGGCGCCACCGAGGTGCAGATGTTCCGGCGCCTCACCCTGCCCCTCCTGCGGCCGGTGCTGGCGATGGTGCTGGTGCTGACCGTGATCGGCTCGTTCCAGGTCTTCGACATCGTCGCCGTGACCACGCAGGGCGGCCCCGCGCGCGCCTCCAACGTGCTGCAGCTCTACATCTACGACAAGGCGTTCGGCCAGTTCGAGTTCGGCTACGCCGCGACGATGTCGCTCGCGCTGTTCGCGATGCTCATCGCCATCACCTTCCTGCAGATGCGCCTGCTGCGCGCCGACGAGTCGGACACCGACTGACCGTCGCCGTCGCCCGCCCGCCCTGCCCACGAACCAGCGAGTCGTCCTGAACCAGCGAGGAGCTCCCGCATGTCCGCAACCACGTCCCCGGCGCGCGCCCTGACCGGCGCACCCGCCGGCACCGGCGCACCGGCCCGGGCCCACCACCGGCCGTCGTCCGCACGACGCCGCCTCAGCCCCGGGCGCGCCCTCGCCTGGACCTACCTCGGCGCCGTCGTGCTCGTGACGATCTTCCCGTTCTACTGGATCGTGCGGACGTCGTTCTCCAACAACTACGCGCTCATCACCAACCCGTCGTCGCTGCTGCCGGCGGACTTCACGCTCGGCGCGTTCCGGAGGGTGCTGGGCATCGCGACGTCCGCGGAGTCGCTGGCGGAGGGCGGCTCCGGCGCCAGCATCAACATCCTGCACTTCGCCCTGAACTCGCTGGTCTTCGCGACGCTCCAGACCGGGCTGGTGGTGTTCTTCTCCCTGATCGCCGCCTACGCCTTCGCCCGCCTGCACTGGAAGGGCCGCGACCTGGTCTTCTCCGTGCTGCTCACGGCGCTGATGGTCCCGGGCATCCTGACGCTGCTGCCGAACTTCGTGCTGGTCAAGGACCTGGGTCTGCTCAACACGTTCGGCGGCCTGATCCTGCCGGGTGCGCTGTTCTCGGCGTTCAACATCTTCTTCCTGCGGCAGTTCATGCTCGGCCTCAGCCACGAGATCGAGGAGGCGGCACTCATCGACGGCGCGAGCCGGCTGCGCGTGCTGTTCCAGATCACGCTACCCATGACGTCCGGCCCCGTGACGACGCTGTCGATCCTGGGCTTCATCGGTGCCTGGAACGACTACTTCTGGCCGCTCCTGGTCACCAGCGACGACAGCGTGCGGCCGCTGACCCTCGCGCTGGCCGTGTTCAAGCAGTCCTCGCCACAGGCCGCGCCCGACTGGGCCGGGCTGATGGCCGCCACGCTGGTCGCGGCGCTGCCCATGCTGCTCCTGTTCGTCGCGTTCGGCCGCCGCATCGTGGACTCCATCGGCTTCTCGGGGCTCAAGTGAGCGCCGCGCCCGGCCCCGTCCGCCTGCGCTGGACCGAGCCCGCCCCGCACTGGACCGCGGCCACGCCCGTCGGCAACGGCGAGATCGGCGGCATGGTGCTCGGCGACGCCCGCGGCCACGTGACGCTCAACGACTCGTCACTGTGGTCGGGCACCCCCGAGGGTCCCCGGCAGGCGCTCGACGCCGTCCTCGCGGGCGGCGCCGGACCGGACCGCCTCGCCGAGGTGCGCGACGCCGTCGCGCGGCACGACGACGCGGCGGCCGAGCGGCTGCTGCGCACCTTCGAGGGCCCGTGGAGCCAGGAGTTCCTGCCGCTGGGCGACCTCGACCTGGACCTGGGCCGGATCGACGCGGGCGGGTACGAGCGGGTGCTCGACCTGGCCTGCGCCGTGGTCGACGAGTCGTTCCTGGTCGACGGCGTCCGCGTGCGCCGCAGCACCTGGGCGGGCGCGGCCGACGGCGCGCTGTTCGTCGAGCTCGTCGCCGACGCACCGGTCTCGGCCGTGCTGCGCCTGCGCTCGCCCCTGCGGGTCGTGGACGCCGACGCCCGGGTGCAGGGTCCCGGGAGCGCGCACCTGACGCTGCTCGTCGAGGCCCCCGTCGACGGCGCGCCGCAGCACGAGCCGGACGCCGTCGCCCACGTGTGGCGGGACGGCGGGCCGGGGTTCGACCCCGTCGCGGCCGTCGCCGTGGCGCTGCGCACCGACGGGACGGCGACCGTCCGGCCGGCCGGCCACGCCGCCGGGACGGGCACCGGCGCCACGCCGCCGCCGGCCGGGTACGAGGTCGTGGTCACGGGGGCACGCCGGATCGTGCTCGCCACCACCACCGAGACGAACACGCGCCGCTGGTGGCGGCACGAGCCGCCCGCGACCGGCGACGCGCTGGTCGCCCGCGCGGCCCGGCGAGCCGGGCGGCTCGCGGCGACCGACGCCGGCGAGCTCCGCGTCCGGCACGAGACCGACGCCCGGGAGCTCCTCGGGCGGTCGGACCTGGAGATCGGCAGCGCCGCGCAGAACGACGGTCACGCCGCCGTCCCCGCGCCGGGCGAACCCGTCGACGTCGCGGCCCTCCTCGCGGACGGCGACGACCGCGTGCTGGCCCCGGTGCTGTACGCCTACGGGCGCTACCTGCTCGTCTCGTCGTCCCGTCCGGGGTCACCGCCGGCGAACCTCCAGGGCATCTGGAACGCGTCGATGCGGCCGCCGTGGTCGTCCAACTACACGATCAACATCAACACCCAGATGAACTACTGGCTCGCCGAGCGCACCGGCCTGGGCGAGCTGCACGGACCCCTGCTCGACCTCGTCGAGCGGGTCGCCCACCAGGGGCGCGCCGTCGCCGGAGCCCTCTACGGGACGCGCGGCTGGGTGGCGCACCACAACACCGACCCGTGGGGCTGGGCGCTGCCCGTCGGCGCGGGCCACGGCGCGACGTCCTGGGCGTTCTGGCCGATGGGCGGCCTGTGGCTCGCGGACCACCTGTGGCAGCGCTGGGAGTACGGCCGCGACCGTGACGAGCTGACCGGGCGCGTGCTGCCGCTGCTGCTCGGCGCGAGCGCGTTCGCCCTGGACTGGCTGGTGCCCGGCGCCGACGGCACCCTCGGCACCTCGCCGTCGACGTCCCCCGAGAACTCGTTCCGCCGCGCCGACGGGTCGACCGGAGCGGTGTCGACGTCGTCCGCGATGGACCTGACGCTGATCCGGGCCACGTTCGAGCGGACGCTGGCCGCGGCGGACCTCGCGGCCGGCGGCGCGGACGAGGCGCTGCTCGACGAGATCCGCGCGGCGCTCCCCCACCTCGCACCCCTGCGCGTCGCCGACGACGGCACGCTGCACGAGTGGGGCGACGACGTGGTCGCGACCGACCCACACCACCGGCACCTGTCGCCGCTGATCGGGCTGCACCCGCTCGACCTCATCGACCCGGTGCGCACGCCTGCGCTCGCGCAGGCCGCCCGCCGCACGCTCGACGTGCGCGGCCCGGGGGCCATGGGCTGGTCGTGGTCGTGGAAGATGCTGATGCGGGCCCGGCTGGGCGACGGCGACGTCGCGCGCGACCTGCTGCGCGAGGCGACCCACCCGTACACGGGTGACCCCGACCGCGACGCCCCGGTGGACGGCTCCGAGTGGGGCGGGCTGCTGCCCAACCTGTTCTCGACGCACCCACCGTTCCAGATCGACGGCAACTTCGGCCTGGCCGCGGCGATCGCGGAGCTGCTGGTCGGCTCCGGCGAGGGCACCCCGGAGGACCCGCTCCGTCTGCTGCCCGCCCTGCCCGCGGCCTGGCCCGACGGCCGCGTCACGGGCGTGCGCACCCGTGGCGGCATCGCGGTCGACCTCGCCTGGCGAGCCGGCCGCCCGACCACCCTGCGCCTGCACGACGCCGTCGGCGGCGCAGCGCGCGAGGTGGTCATGACCTTCGCGGGCCTGTCCCGCACGCTGCCCGTCGACGGCGCGACGGTCCCGGTCGCGGACCTGTTCGCCGCCACGGCGGCGCCGGCCGGGACGGAGGCGTCATGACCGCGGACCCCCGCGAGGCGGCGCTGCACGCCTACCGGTCGACACAGGAGCTCCCGGACGACTTCGCCGCGTTCTGGCGCGACACCCTCGCCGAGGCACGGGCCGCGAGCGCGGAGGCGCCGGTCGCGCACCCCGTGACCACGCCGCTGGACGCGATCGACGTCCTCGACGTGACGTTCCCCGGTTTCGCCGGCGACCCGGTACGTGCCTGGCTGCGTCTGCCGCGGCACCGCTCCGGCCCGCTGCCCGCGGTGGTCCACTTCACGGGCTACGGCGCCGGGCGCGGGCACGCCATCGACGACCTCACGTGGTCGGCGGCGGGCTACGCCCACCTCGTCATGGACACCCGTGGCCAGGGTGACGGCTCCACGCCGGACGGCCCGTGGGGTGACAGCACGGGCTACGTGACGCGCGGCCTGGCCGACCCCGCCGGGTACTACTACCGCCGCGTGTTCACGGACGCGGCCCTGGCCGTCGACGCCGTGCGCCGGCTGCCCGGTGTGGACCCCGGCCGTGTGGCCGTGCTCGGCAACAGCCAGGGCGCCGGGATCGCCCTGGCCGCCGGGTACCTCGCCGACGGGGTCCGGGCGGTGCTCGCCCAGGCACCGTTCCTCGCCGACCTGCCCGGTGCGCTGACCCTGGCCGCACAGGGCCCGTACCGCGAGCTGGCCGACCTGTTCGCCCGGGACCGGCCGTGCCGCGAGCGCGCGCTCGCCACGCTGCGCTACGTCGACGTCGTCAACTTCGCGCGCCTGGCACACGTGCCCGCGTGGTTCTCCTGCGGGCTCGACGACGACATCACTCCCCCGCAGACCGTGTTCGCCGCGCACAACGAGTACGCCGCGCCGCACGACATCGCCGTCTGGCCGGCCAACGGCCACGACGCCGGCGGAAGCCTCGACCGGCAGGGCGCGCTCGACGTGCTCGGCCGCATGCTCGGGGCCGACGCCGGCCACCTCACCCATCCGTCTCCCCTGATCGAAGAGGAATCATGAGAACGAAGCACATGCTGGGCATCGTCGCCGCAGCCGCCGTCACCCTCTCGCTGACCGCGTGCGCGGGCGGCTCGGCCGGCGGCGCCGCCGAGGAGGGTGCCCACGCGGGCACCGTCAACTGGTGGACCTGGGACGAGAAGCAGGCCGAGTCGTACAAGACCTGCCTGCCCGCCTTCCAGGAGAAGTACCCCGACATCACGGTCAACATCACCCAGTACGCGGTCGACGACTACTTCACCAAGCTCACCGCGGGCTTCGTCGCGGGCAACGCGCCCGACGCCTTCCAGAACAGCGTCGAGTTCCTGGACTCGTACGCGCAGCAGGGCCAGCTCGAGCCGCTCGACGACTACATCGCCGAGTCGGACTACGACCTGGGCGTGTTCAACGTGGGCGTCCCGGCGTTCACGTACACGGACGACAAGCAGTACGCGCTGCCCCTGGACTTCGCCGGGTCGGCCTTCTACTACAACAAGGACATGCTCAAGGACGCGGGCCTCACCGAGGACGACGTGCAGAACATGACCTGGAACCCGGACGACGGCGGCACCTTCGACGACGTCGTGGCGCGCCTGACCGTGGACGAGAACGGCACGCGGGGCGACGAGAAGGGCTTCGACAAGGACCACGTGGCCGTGTACGGCATCGGCGCGCTCGGCACCGCCGACTACCTGGGCCAGACCACCTGGTACCAGTTCGCCGCCTCGACGGGCTGGCAGATGCGTGAGCCCGAGAGCTGGCCCACGTCGTTCGCTTTCGACGACCCGGACTTCACCGGGACGATGAGCTATCTGCGTGGCCTGTCCGACCGTGGCCTGGCCCCGGAGTTCGGCCAGTTCACCGTGGGTGACACCGAGCAGCTGGGCTCGGGCTCGGTCGCGATGATCTCCGGCGGCTCGTGGTCGGCCACGACGTTCGCGAAGCTGCCGGGCCTGTCGGTGGGCATCGCGCCGAACGTGCTCGGCCCCGACGGCGAGACGCGCGTGGTCATGAGCAACTCCAACGGCAACATGCTGTGGTCGGGCAGCAAGGTCAAGCAGGCGGCCTGGGACTGGATCTCGTTCATGGGCACCGCCGAGTGCCAGGAGAGCGCCGCGCTGACGTCGGGCTCGTTCTTCCCGTCCATCCCGTCGGCCATGGACGCGCTCGCCGCCGACCAGCTCGAGCAGGGCGTCGACCTCAGCGTCTTCGTGGACTACGCGAAGAACGGCGAGCTGGAGCCGTCGCTCGCCTACGGCAACGGCGCGGAGCTCAAGTCCGAGCTGCAGCCGCTGTTCGAGGCGTACTACAGCCACCAGCGGGACGACGACGTCTGGCAGGAGGCCTCGGACAAGGCCGCCGAGATCCTGTCCAAGTGACCACCGGCCCGGGTGCGCCGTCCTGCCGGAGAGGCGGGACGCCGCACCCGGGCCCGACCACGAGGTTCCCATGAGCGCACCACCTCCCCCGGCGGCCCCGCGCCGCCCGCTCCTGCGCACGGCGGCGTCGGCGGAGATCTTCACGCGCATCATCACGCACGGGCCGGTCAGCCGGATCGAGGTGGGGCGGCTGACCGGGCTCTCCCCGGCGAAGGTGACCAAGACCGTCAGCCCGCTGATCCGCGACGGCTTCGTCACGGTCGGCGAGCACGCCGAGAGCTCGTCGCCCGGGCGCCCCGTCTACCCGCTGAGCGTCGTGCCGCGCTCGATGCTCGCGATCGGCATCAAGGTGAACGCCGACGAGCTCGTCGGTGTCGCGGTGAGCATCGGCAACGAGGTGCTCACCTCGGTCCGCCGCCCGCTGGCCCGGCACGACCCCGACACGGTGGTGGCCGAGATCGTGCGCTGCGCCCGCCGGCTGGTGGACAAGCTCGGCGACAGCGCCGACCGGCTCGTCGGCCTCGGCGTGTCGGTGTCGGGCGAGGTCGACACCGCCTCCGGCGTCGTCCGCCACTCCCCCCTGCTCGGGTGGTCCCACGTGCCCCTGGGGGCGCGCGTGGCGCGGCAGGTGGACCTGCCGGTGATCGTCGAGAACGACGTGCGCGCCCTGACGAAGTCCGAGCAGTGGTTCGGGCTGGGCGTGGAGGCCGAGAGCTTCGCGATCGTCACCATCGGCGCCGGGATCGGCTGCGGCATCTCCGTCAACCGCGACGTGCTGGTGGGCGCGCACGGCGTGGTGGGCGAGATCGGCCACCTGCCGCTCGCCCCGCCGGACGCGCTGTGCGTGTGCGGGCGCCGGGGCTGCGTCGAGGCGGTCGCCTCCTCGGGGGCGATCCGTGACGCGGTGCGCGCCGGCCACGGCGACCCCACCCTCACCCTCGCGGACGCCGTGACCCTCGCGCACGACGGCGACCGCACCGCCGTCGACGCCTTCGACCGCGCGGGCACGGCGATCGGGGCGGCCCTCGCGGTCACCGTGAACCTCGTGGACCCGGAGGTCGTCGTCATCGCGGGCGAGGGCGTCATGGAGTACGACCTGTACGAGCGCCGCATCCGCGAGGAGTTCGCCGCGCACGCCTTCGGCGCGGCCGCGAGCTGCCGCCTGGTGGTGCGGCGGCACACGTTCATCGACTGGGCGTGCGGCGCGGCGGTGGCGGCTTTCCGCGACGCCCTGCGGCCGTCGTCGGCCTGAGCCAGGGTGCCGGGTGGGCCGCACACACGGTGCAGCCCACCCGGCACCCCGTCACACGGGACGGCCTGCGGCCCTACTGCCCCGTGAAGGTGAACGGCGAGCCCGGCTCCTTCTCGATGTCACCGTCGCGCGAGTTCGTGACGGTCACGTCCGACAGGATCGCGTTGCCCCGGGCACCCGCCATCGCGAGGATGCCGGAGCCGTTGTTCGACCGGTCGATCCGCACGTTCGTGATCCGGACGTCGGGCATGTTGCCGCCGCCGTTCTTGAACTGGATGCCGTCGTAGGTGGAGTCGACGATGTCCGTGTCGCGGATGGTGACCCCGGTGATGTCGTGGGTCTGCGGGAAGATCGTGATCGCCCCGAACTCCTGGTCCTCGTTCCAGAACGCCCCGCCCGTGCGGTACAGGCCGTTGTTGGCGATCAGCGTGGTGCCCGAGAACGGCAGCGGGTCGTGGTCGGTCGCCAGCATGATCCCGGGGTAGTTCATCGTGTCGTAGACCAGGTTGTTCTCGACTGTGTTGTCGTAGCCGCCGTAGATCGCGATGCCGTTGGCGCGCCACGGGAGCTGGACGGTGTTGTTGCGGAACGCGTTGTCGTGCCCGATGTCCACGGCGCGGTCCTTGACGTACGGGTTGGCCCACACGGCCAGTGCGTCGTCGCCCGTGTTGCGGAACGACGAGTTGAACACGAGCGAGTTGCGCGTGCCGTTGCTGAAGTTGATGCCGTCCGCGTAGGTGTTGCGGATCCGCATCCCGGAGAACTCGACGCCGTCGCCCGGACCCCACAGCTCGGGGATGTTCGAGTAGTCGCGACCCACCCAGACGCCCACGTTCGCGTGCTCGATCCACACGTTGGTGATCTTCGTGTTCTGGCCGAACCGCCCGTTGAGGCCGACGCCGCCCTCCTGCTGGCCGTTGTCGCCCCGGATGTCGCCCGAGCCGAAGATCGCGATGTCGGAGATCTGGACGTTGTCGTCGATGTCGAACCCGAAGTTGCCCTCGTGCGGGTGGTTGATGACGCCCGGGGCGAGGTGCGGCTTGATCAGGCTGTAGAGCTGCGAGTGCCACATGCCCGCGCCGCGGATGGTGACGTCGCTGATGCCCACCTGGTTGTGCGTGCCGCGGTTGAGCGGGTCGTCGGTGAGGATCTTCTTCTCCTGGCGCCACTGCCCCGCCGGGATCCACACGCAGTCGATCTCGCCCTCCTGGTCGGCCGTGACGGCGGCCTGGATGGCGGCCGTGTCCTCCAGCCCGTCGTTCGGGACCGCCCCGTACTCCGTGATGGACGTGCACTGCGCGGGCTTCGAGGCGGGCGGCGCCACCTGCTCCAGCTCGACCAGGTCGATGATGTAGAACGCGGCGTCGTCGCCGGCGTCGCGCTGCAGCTTGAACACGGTGCCCGCCGGGAAGGACTGGCCGAGCAGGGCGTGCGACTCGTCGAACAGGCGGCGGGCGTCGCCGCCCGGGGTGTTGGTGAGGCCCTCGGGCTGGTCGGTGGTGCCGTACAGCCAGGAGTGCTTGGACGACAGCGTCAGCTTCTGCACGAACTGGCCGTCCGCGTAGAGGCTGATCGTCTTCTCCTGTCCCCCGCCGCCGGCGGCGTCGGGGATGGAGTTGCGCACGACGATCGAGTTGGTCGGGTTGGTGGACGTGAACTGCACGTACTGGCCCGTGCTGGTCAGCCGCACCGACTCACGGCCCGACGACTCGGTGGCGAAGTTGGTGTGCCCGAACGTGCGCAGCGGGTCGGTCTCCAGCAGCGTGCCGTTGTGCTGCCCGTCCTCGGCCTCGTACGTGGTGTACGGCACGGCGGCGCCGCGCCCCACGGTCACCGCGAGCGTGCCGGTGTTGTTGTCCTCGTTCGTCTCGTCGACCACGTCGGTAGCGTCCGCCGTGGCGGTCACCGTGACACCGCCGTTGGTCGCCGTCCACGTCGCGGACGGCGTGACGGTGACGGTGCCGCCCGCGGGGACGGCCGGCGTCGTGCCGTTCAGGGTGGTCGAGCCGGCGACCACGCGGGTGACCGAGCCGGCGGCGACCGGCTCGTCGCCGCGGTTGCGCACCTGCACCGAGAAGGACACGGCCGCGCCGACCGCAGGGTTGGCCGGGTCCGAGGACACCGACACGACCACCAGGTCGGGCCCGGGCGCCTCCCCGACCACGAGCTTGGCCGGGGCCGTGAACGCGTTGTCGGTCTCGTCCTGCTCGGCGACCTCGTCGCCGGGGTCGACGACGGCGCCCACCGTGTACTCGCCGGCCGGCCGGGTGCCGGCCGCGACCTCCACCTGGGCGGTCGCGCCGGGCTGGAGCGCGGCGACGTCGGCCGAGCCGGCCGTGCTGCCGCCGACCTTCGCGTCGAGCGTCGTGACCGCCGAGGCGAGGTCGCCCGTGTTCTTGACGGTCGCGGTGAGCGTCACCGGCGTGGTCGCGGTGGGCGACGCCGGGGCGGTGGTCACCGCAGTCACGGTGAGGTTCGGGTTCGGCGCCGGGGCGCCGTAGACCTCGAGCTCCGCGACCTGCCCGTTGCCCGCGCCGGTGTTGCCGGTGAACCGCAGGCGCACGTCCGTCACGGTGCCGGTCAGCGGGATGTCCACCACGTTGCCCGTCGCGGGCGCGAAGGCGTAGCCGGCCGAGGCCTTGAGCTCCTGCCAGGAACCCGTGCCGGTACGCCCCCAGACCGAGAACGTCTGGGTGCGCGGACCCCACGCGCCGTCCGGGTTGAGGCGCACACGCGCGCTGCCGAGCTGCGTGGGTGCGGCCAGGGAGACGTCGAGCGTGGCGGGGTACTGCCCGCCGGCGCCCTCCCAGTAGGTGCCGGTCTGCCCGTCCACGGCGTTCGCGGCCACGTACGTCCACTCGGCCGACGACGCCACCGCCGGGCGGCCGGCGGCGTAGTTGGTGCCGGTCGGGTCCGGCGGGTCGGTGGGATCGGTCGGGTCGGGGTCGCTCGTGGGGGTGCCCCACACCTGCAGCTCGGAGACCTGGCCGTTGCCCGCGCCGGTGTTGGCGGTGAACGCGAGCCGCACCTCGTCGGCCGCGCCGTCGAGCGGGATCTCGACCCGGTTGCCGCTCGCGGGGTCGAACGCGTAGGCGGCCGGGGCCTTGAGCGTCCGGAACGCCGACTCGCCGTCGGACCGGCCGAGCACGCTGAACGTCTGCGTGCGCGGCGACCAGGCCGCGGGCGGCGGCAGGGTGACGACGACGCGGTCGACGTCGGCCTCCCGGCCGAGGTCGACCGTGAGGTGCGCCGGGTACTGCCCGCCCGCCCCCTCCCAGTAGGTGCCGGTGTTCCCGTCGTTGGCGTTGCCCGCCACGTAGTCCTGCGTCACGGACGACGCCGTGATCGGCGCGCCGAGCGCCAGGTTCGTGGCGTCCGCGGCCTGTGCGACGGCGGCCAGGCCGAGCGGGGCGACCAGTGCCAGCGCGGCGCTCGCCACGACCGTGTGCTTCCAGGGGATTCTCATGAACGTCCTCGTTCTCCCGCCGGGGCGGGCGTCGTCCACCCGTGGGCTGCGTCGCCCTGGGGTGGGTCGCGGCAACGCCACCGAACCGGCATGCGAGGATCCGGCGCCGGGGGCGAGATTGAAGAGTTGCAGCACGTGCACTGCTTTGTGCTCGTCATCTGTCAATTTCTTGCAGCATTGCGGTCCGGATATTACGAGCGCTTCGGCATGACCGTCAAGGGCTGGGTGCCACCCAGCACGGATGCGGTGACCACGTGTCGACGGCTGAGCTGTGCGGGGTCGGGACGGACAGCCGCTGCGCGAGTACGTCGACGCGCGGCGGTCCTGCCGTGCTACACCTGCGGTCCGGCCTTCAGCGCGTTCGAGCCGTCGAGGTCTCCGCTCTCGACGATCGCGGCCCACGCGTCGTGGCCGGACAGCGCTATCTCACTGATCCGCTCGGCGAAGAGTCGCAGGCGCGCCTCGTCCGACGGGAGCTCTGGTCGGGCGTAGTCCCCCGCCTGTTGCTCGTAGAGAAAACGCTCGGTGTGCAGGCGCATCTGAACGAACCGAGCCGATGTCCACTGATCTCGGCTCCGCACCGAGGCGAGGACGGCGGTCGCCAGGGCCGATCCGCCGGAGGTCACCGCGACCACCCAGCCAGGGCTGCTTCCGACCGTGGCGAGAACCGCTGCGGCTGCCGCAAGACCCACGCTCGCATAGGTCAGGACGATGGTCGCCGCCTTGTTGAGGCGCGCGCGCCGGCGCCAGTTCCGCTGGAGATCGTGCCATCGCTCGAACGCACGGTCCCGACGCTCGGACAGATCGCTGGGAGCTTCCACCGAGCCATCCTCCCGTCAGCCCCTACCGCTCGGTCAACCGACACCGCGAACATTCGTTGCGGGAGGAAGCGCGAGGCCTGCGAGGCGATTCACGGGACAGGTCCTAGGCTGCACCCGTGGCACTGGCCGTATGCCTGCTGTTCGACAGGCCGACCGAGCGGGTCCTGCGGCGCCTCTGGCAGCGGCTCGAGGAGGCGGGCGTGCCCACGCTCGCCTCGCACACGCACGGCAACCACGTGCCCCACCTGTCCCTGGCGGTCCTGCGGTCGTGGGACCTGGACCGGGTACGCGCGGCCGTCGAGACGCTGCCCGACGCCGGGCCCACCACCGTGCGGTTCGACGCCGTCGCCGCGTTCCGGCGCGGCCGGATGAGCCTGGTGCCGGCTGTCACCAGCGCGCTTGCGGTGCGCCAGGAACGGTTGGTCGAGGCGCTGGGTGCCTCCGGCGACGAGCTGCACAAGCACTACGTGCCGGGCATCTGGACGCCCCACGTGACCGTGGCGACGCGTGCCCGGCTGGAGCAGACCCCGCTGGTCCTGGAGGCGGTCTACGAGATCGTGCCGCTCACCGGCACGCTGAGCCACGCGGCCCTGATCGACGCGGGCACGGGCGCCACCCATGCGCTGCCGACGGTCCCGTAGCGCACGCGAGTTCGGTGGGGGGGGGGGGGGGGGGGGGGGGGCGGGGGGGGGGGGCGCGGCCCCCCCCCCCCCCCCCCCCCCCCCCCCCCCCCCCACCGAACTCACGACGTCTCAGGCCTCGCTGGTCATGGACGTCCTGGCGTCAGCACGTCCACGCCGTCCAGCGTGTACGTGCCGCTGACCACCCGGACCGCGACCGTGTGGGGACGGTTGCCGAGGTCGCGCAGCCAGTACGACGTCTCGCGCGTGCCGGCCGGCCCCACCTGCACCGTGCGCGGCGCGCCGTCGTCGACCCGCACCTCCAGGGTGGCCGCGGCCGTGGCGCCGAAGAGGTTGAGCCCGGTGCCGCGGAACGGGACGGTCACGGAACGGCCCGCGGTCAGCACGTGCTGTGTCCGGTTGAAGTGGGCGTACCCGGCCTGCGCGAACGTGAACCCGTCCGGGTAGGTCAGGCGCGGGTCGGCGTCGTCGATCTTCTCCGAGGCCCACGCGTACCCCTGGACCGGCGTCACCGCGAGGTTGTCGTACTGGGTGTTGTAGAACCCGCTGGTCAGCGCGATCCGCCCCGCGAGCACCGGGTTGGCCGACGAGTCCGTGTACTGCCCGAGCCGGACGCCGTCCAGGGTCGCCGTGACGATGTTCCCGCGCGCCTCGACGGCCAGCCGGTGCCACGCGGCCGCGTCGAACCCGGCCACCGCACCCGAGGCCACGACCTGGTCGAGCTTGCGGAGCTGCCACCGACCGTCCTCGTGCACACGGACCGCGTACGTGGCCTGGTCACCGCCGCGCGCGTACGTCTGCCGCAGGCCGAGTCCCGCATAGTTCGCCAGGCTCGCGTCGCGGTCCACGCCGTCCAGGCGGAAGTCCACGGCGGCCGCGTAGTCGGCCCAGCGGTGGTCGCCCAGCACCGTGGACGGCGCGGCCGTCTGGAGCACGTCCTGCCGGCCGTTGCCCCAGACGTTCCAGGTGAAGCCGCGGTTGCCCGCGTGGATCTGCTGCTGGAGCACGTGCCCGTGGCCGGCGTCCACCACCTCGAACGCGCCGTCCTGGTCCGCCGTGTAGCGCGGTGTGCCGCCGCGGCGTTCCAGGTAGGTCATCTCGCGCCCGCCGACGGTCGTGACCGGGTACTCGTCGTACTCGAAGTCGTCGCGGTAGGGCAGCGGGAGGATGGTGTCCTCCGCGTCCGGCGCGAGGTCGCCCGGCACGTACTCGGCCGTCGCACCGGAGGTGCCGTGCGCGAGCGTCGACAGCGTGAGGATGGAGTAGGCGGGCACCTTGACCTGGTAGACGTCGTGCTCGACGCCGTCGATCGTCTCCGTGCGGACCGGCTCGTAGACGCCGGTGTTCTGGAGGTAGTTCGCGTCGTACTCCTCGCCGGCGTCCGGGCCGCGCGTCTCCCACGCGTACAGCGGCCGGCCGGCCGTGCCCAGGTCGGCCACCTTGACCTCGAAGTACCGGTCGGTGCGGGTGTTGTTGGCGTGCACCTGGGACCACTGCGCCTCGCCGTCGGCGCCCGCGGGTGTGCGGGCCGTGAGCACGGTGCGGGTCGAGGTGTCGACGTTCGTGCCGCCGTCGCCCTTGGTGCCGTCGCCGCCCGTGGCGCCCTCGACGTACTCCCAGCCGTCACCGACGAACTGGTGGAAGTGCCGCACCGCGACCAGGCCGACGTCGCCCTCCCAGTAGCCCGACCACGGGTCGGACGCACGCACCAGGTGCTTGGGCGAGTACTGCGTGCCCTCGTACATGGCGCTGACCGCGGGCTGGAACAGGAACGTCGTCATGTGCGCGGGGTCGGCGCCGGCGGCGCTCCAGCGGTAGGCGTTGATGAACCGGTCGGCGATGTCGGCGGCCGAGACCGTGCCGCCGACGCCTCCGCGGGACGGGTCCGCGGCGAGGCGGTACTGCGGGTCGATCATCGGGGCCACGCCCTCGGAGTACAGGATCTCCTTGCCGAACTCCTTGTTCAGCCGCGTGACGTTGGGGCCGCCCACGATGTCGTAGTGGTAGCCGAGGGCGTCGACCTGCTCCAGGGCCTCGGGGTCGGCCAGGATGCGGGCCGCGACGGCGTCACCCTCGCGGTAGGAGTCCAGCGCCACGATCTTGATGTGCGAGTAGTCGTAGCGGGCGTCCGGCGCCGCCGCGTCCCGCTCCAGCCACTGCGCGAACTGGACCGTCCACGCCAGCTCGGCCGCCTGATACGTACCGCCCCGCACCTCGTTCTGCGACGGGCTCATCCAGTCGAGCTCGACGCCGAACGTGTCGTACGCGGCATCGATGGTCTCCTTGTACCACTGGTAGCGCTTCACGGGATCGTTGCCGGTCCAGGACGGCTCGCCCCAGCGCAGGGCCTCGGTCTCGATGTCCGGGTTGATCGACAGCGCATCGGCGATGAAATGGAAGCCGGCGCCGCGCAGCACGTTCGCGGGCTCGTCGGCGCTGCGCTTGGTGGCCGGCTCCGCGCCCGACGACGAGTTGCTGTCGGCGCCGAGCTCCACCTTGATGTGCTTGAGCCCCGCGCCCGTGACCGGGTCGAAGAGCATCCGCATGATGCGCCAGTAGGCCTCGGGCTGCTCCTCCTTGTAGTCGAGCAGCAGCTTGCTGGTGTTGTTGCAGGACACCGAGCCGAACCCGCCGAACGTGTTGTACGCGGTGCCGTCGGCGCGGCGCTCGACGTCGTCGCGGTCGACCAGCAGCTCGCGCCAGTCGATCGACGGATCGTCGAGGCGGAGCACGGGCAGCGCGGCGGCATCGCCCGTCGGGCCGAGCACGGTGGCCGACGGCGCGGCCGCGGCCGGGCCGCGCGGGGCGCTCGCGCTGGCCGACGGGGCAAGGAGGCCGCCCGCGGCGAGCGCGAGGGCTGCGGCGACGGCCGTGGATCGGGCCGTGCGGGGGTGCAGACGTGGCATGGGGCACTCTCCGTCGTCGTTGACTGGGAACGGCGCGCGGAGCGGCGATCAGCGATGATCGTTTCTGATCGCTTGAGGGCGCCGCTCTGCGCTCTGCTTGGCCAGAACCTAGGACGGACCCTGCAACACGGTCAACATTCTGATCGATAGTGATCGAATGTCGTGGCGCGGACTATTCCCCCGCCGCCCGCACACGGCGGAGCCGGTCGCGCATGAACGCCGCCCGGTCGTTGAAGAAGGCGCGCGGCATGTGCTCACCGGCCAGCCGGATCACCCGCCCGGACCGCGGGTCCACGACATCGACGTCCACCAGGTCCTCGTCGGCCACCCTGGTCCCGACCGCCGTGGTGTAGCCGGCAGCCCGCTCGGCCTGCTCCTGCCGGCCCTCCAGCCAGGTGAGAGGGCTGCCGAGGTTGCGCACGCCGAACAGCACCGCGCACAGGCCCCACACCGCCAGGGACACGATCACGTAGGCGGGCGACCCGTACACCGCGGCGAACAGCGTCATGGTCATCAACGGGATCCAGGCGACGCCCGTGACGCGCCACACCTGTCCCCAGAACCACGCCGAGCGCCCCGGCACGAGGTCGCGACGGATGTCCGGGTGCCACTCCTGCGTCGCCGTCACTCGGGGTACCGCTCGGCGCCCTGCACCCGGAAGACGACGCCGTCGGGCAGCTCGTCGAAGAACGGCACGTCGGTCGTCGCCTCCCGTCCGGGCGCGAGCCCCTCGATGAGGACCGTCCCCTCGTCGTAGGTGGTCCTGCCGTCCTTGCTCGTGGCGACCAGCCGGGCGGAGTAGGTGTACGGCCGGGTGCCGCCGTTGGTCACGGTGACCGGGACCCGGAGCAGGTCGATCTGGTCGCGGGCCGCCGCACCGATCGTGAAGTCCTTGCCCAGGTCCACGAACCCGACGTCCTCGGTGCGTGCGATGGTGAGCACCGGAACCGTGGACGTCCCGCCGAGCCGGGTGTCGAGCTCCATGGAGCCGGTCACGACGGCATGGATCCGCAGCACGTCGCCGGCCCGCACCGCGGCGAGCGCGGCCTCCTGCCCGACGAAGACCGCGCTGGACTCCAGCTCACCCGAGGCGCCGGGGCGGTCCACCCCGGCCACCGCGAGGAACCGGTCGTCGCCCGTGTCGTCGTCGAACTGCACGACCTCGGCAAAGACCACGACCGGACGCCCCTCGGCACCTGCCGGGTCCTTCGTGATCGACTCCCACTGCCGCGTGTCCACCTCGTCGAAGTCCTGGGGGTCGAACGGCGTGGCACCAGGACCGTCCGGTTCCTCCCCGGCCGCTGTCGACCGAGCCTCTTGCTCGATCTCGGCCGCCAGGTCGGAGACGACGCCCACCGCACCCGCCACGAGCAGGGCACCGAGGACCACCCCCACCACGGACAGCACGATGCCGGTGACGGCCGCACCGCGCCCCGTCGGCGGCTCGGTCCGGCGCGACCGGGCCAGCCCGACGAAACCCAGGACCACACCCAGGAACGCCGGCACGAACAGCACGCTCAGCAGCAGCGACACGATGCCGAGCACGAGGCTCGCCGTCGCCTGGGGGTTGCTCGGAGCCGGTTGGCCGGCCGGGGACGCATACGGACCGGAGCCCGTGTACGGCGTGGCACCCGGGTACGGCGCGGGACCCGGCGGGTACGACCCGGGGGGCAGTTGTTCGGACGCCGACGCACCCGGCGGCCCCGCGACCGGGTCGGCAAAGGTCAGGTCCTGCTCGCTCTCCGGCTCCCGCCCGTCCGCCATGCGCTCCCCGTCGTCAACACCTCGCGCACCCGCCCGCCGCGGCCGAACCACCGCGTGCGGGGAGCGCTCCCACCCGGCAGCATATGGGTCGCACCAGCCCGGACACTCGGAAACCGGTCACGTCACCCGGGTGAAACCACGGGCCGCCCGCCGATCCGGTCCAGCTCCGCGACGTCCTCCGGCCCGAGAACGAGACCCGCACCGGCGACGTTCTGCCGCAGGTGCGCGATCGACGACGTGCCAGGGATCAGCAGGATGTTGGGCGAACGCTGGAGCAGCCACGCCAGCGCGACCGAGATCGTGGTGGCGCCGAGGCGCTCCGCGACGGCGGTCAGGGCCTCGGACTGCAGCGGGCTGAACCCGCCGAGCGGGAACCAGGGCACGTACGCGATGCCCTGCGCGGCGAGCCGGTCGATCAGCTCGTCGTCGTCCCGGTAGGCGAGGTTGTACATGTTCTGCACGCTCACGATCGGCGCGATCGCCTGGGCCTCGTCCACCTGCTCCGCGGTCACGTTGGTGAGGCCGAGGTGCCGCACCAGACCCTCCTGCTGCAGCTCGGCCATGGTCTCGAACGCCTCGGCCAGCGACTCCTGGTGCCGCCCCTGCCCGTTGCCGAGCCGGAGGTGGACGAGGTCCAGGGCGTCGAGCCCGAGCGACTCCAGGTCACCCTGGACCTGGGCGCGGAGCTGCTCCGGGCGGCGGGCGACCGGCCACCCGCCCTGCTCGTCCCGGGTCGCCCCGGCCTTCGTGATCACGTGCAGCGAGTCCGGGTACGGGTGCAGGGCCTCGCGGATGAGCCCGTTGGTGATCCACGGCCCGTAGGCCCCGGCGGTGTCGACGTGCGTGATGCCGAGCTGGACCACCTCGCGCAGGACGGCGAGGGCGCCGTCCCGGTCGGCGGGCGGGCCCAGCACCCCGGGACCGGCGAGCTGCATGGCGCCGTAACCGAACCGGGTGACGGTCATGTCGCCCAGGGTCCAGGTGCCGCCGGGCAGGGTGGGGGTGGTGGTGCTCACGTGGTGGCCTTCCGTCAGGGGGGTCGCGGAGGGCGAGCGGTCTGCCGCCGTCCGGCCCCACGTCGATCGTGCGGCCCGCACCGGCGCGGCGTCCAAGACCGGTTCGATCGACCCTGATACCCCAGCGGTATCACCGATATCCTGCGCCCATGGACGCACTGGAGACGCGCGAGCTGAGGTACTTCGTCGCCGTGGCGGAGGAGCTGCACTTCGGTCGCGCGGCCGAGCGCCTGAACATGGCCCAGCCGCCGCTGTCGCGCGCCGTCCAGCAGCTCGAGCGGCGCCTCGGCGTCGTGCTCCTCGACCGGGACCGGCGCGGCGTGTCCCTCACGGCCGCCGGGCGGACGCTCCTGGGCGAGGCCCGGGTCGCCCTCGACGCCGTCGAGGCCGCGGCCCGCCGCACCCGCCGGGCCGCGACGCCGGAACCCGGCCTGGTGCTCGCGACGAAGGCGGGTGCCGCGCACGAGCTGCTCAAGGAGCTGCTCGACGCCCACGCCGCCCGGCCCGGCGCCGCCCCCGTCGAGGTGCTGCTGTGCGAGATCGGCGGGCAGCACCAGCTCCTGCGCAGCGGGCAGGCCGACGTCGCGATCGTGCACGCCCCCTACGACGTGCTCACCGGCCTGGACACCGTCGAGATCCGCACCGAGGGGCAGGTGGCGATCGTGCCCGGCTCCCATCCGCTGGCCGCACGCACCAGCCTGACCCTGGCCGAGGTGAGCGACGTACCCGACCTGCCGATCGCGCGCTGGCCGCTGCACGACGGCACCTACCCGCCCGGCCCCGGCCCCGAGGTGCGCAGCCAGTCCCAGCTCGCGCAGCTCGTCGCGCTCGGCCGCACGCTGCTGGTCATCCCGGGGTCCAGCCGGGCCTGGCAGTGGCCGGAGCACGTGGCGGTGCCCGTCGTCGACGCCCCCGAGGTGACGACGCTGCTCGCCTGGCCCGCGGGCGTCCGGTCGGCCGCGCTGGACGACCTGGTGGACACCGCGACGGGGCTGGCCGCGAGCGCCCGGTAGGGGGCCCTCGGGCGCCCGGTCCCCGTGCAGCCCGGGGGCCTCGACATGACCGCGGTGCTCTGCTTCGATGACGAGGTGGTCAGGCACCTCACGTGGGAACTGGACCTTCGCGAACCAACCGGGCCGCAGGACGACGGAGCGCACCGAGCGCGTCCCGGCGGACGGCCGCTGGCGTCGGCATGGGCCGAGCTTCCGACCTCGACGCGCGCCGTCTGTCTCACCCTGCCGCCGGCCGGGGCCGCGCTCTCGATCGTCGGCCTCGCCGGGGACCTGCGCGGTTGGTGGGACGGGCTGGGGTTCGCGGCAAACCTGCTGTCCTCGCTGACGGGGCTCCTGTTCGCGGTGCCGTTCGCACTCGTCGTCGTCGGGCGCCTCGCAGAACACCAGGACGACGTCGCAGAGCGCCGTCGGGCCGCCCGGATCTCTCGGCGCGAGTGGGACCTGATCGAGGCCGCCTGGAGCGAGGCGGCACGTCTCGCACCCCACATGCTGGACCTCTGCCGTGCCCGGGCCCTGCCGGCTGGTTCTGGACTCACGCAGGCCGTCAGGTTCACCCACCTGACCCGCGAGGTCAACGCCGAGCTGCGCCACGTCTCCGGACTGTGCGAGCAGCTGCCCACCCGATGGGACTCGGCGGAGGCCGGGCTGAACCAGCGCCGGATCGAGGTCGGCCTCAACCCCCTCCCTGCGTCGTGCGCCGCATTCCTCAGGAGGGCGGCGGACGAGTTCGCGGCGCTCTACGCCGCGTGCCGTGAGGAGCCGTCCTTGGCTTCCCTCGACCGGGCGGGCACCTCGTTCCAGGCTCTGGAATCCATGGGCTTGTCAGGCGACACGAGCGGACTGGAACCGCTGCAGCGGACCTTGCTGTTCGACGTCGAGCCACGGCCGCTCGGGGCGAGCCCCGACCCGTCAGCGGGCTCCTACGAGAGCATCGGCCGGCGCCTTCGACGGTCGCCCCGGCCGTTGCCACGTGTCTCGCTGCGTTCTGACGTTCGCCCCCATCAGGGTTCGCGCCCCGACCCGACCTGAGCCGTGTCCCACCAGGCCAGCACCCGGGCCGCGTGGAACGTCAGCCACCTCGACGGCTGCCCGGCGTCGACGTCGACCTCGAACCACACCCGTCCCGGGTGGCGGCGGGCCTGGAGCCAGGTGCCGTCCGGCCTGCGCTGCGCGCGGACGTGCTCGACGGCGTCCGCCAGCCGCGGGTCGGGCGGTGTGCCGCGCAGCACCGACGCGGCACGGAAGTAGTCGGTGGCGCTGAGCACGTCGTAGAACGAGCGGAACGGGTAGGCGAGCCGGAACACCCAGTCGCCGAACGGCTCGCCGGTCGACAGCCGCCGGATCAGGTGCCGCGCCAGCAGGTACTCCTCGGCACGGGCCTGCGCCTCGCGGGTGGCGCCGGTGCCGCCGGTGGCCGCCTCGTGCACCAGCAGGCCCTTGAGCCCGTTGAGCGTGGAGCGGACGGAGGCCCGGGTCGACCCCTCGACCCACTCGCAGTTCCAGCCGCCCTCGGCCGCCTGGTGGGTGACGAACCAGTCGGCGATCCCGCCGACGTCCGCCCCGAGCCACACGCCGTTGGCCAGGGTGAAGCCGTTGATGCAGGCGTCCACCTCGCCGTCCCAGTAGGGCAGGTCGTCGTACTCCCAGCGGGCGTTCGCCGCGATGCGCGCTGCGGTGTCCCCCAGCACCCGGGCGGGCACGCCCCACTCGCGCAGGCTGGTGAGCGACCACGTGGTCGCCGTCCACGGCTGCCCGGCGCCGGGCTGGGCCTCGGGGCCGTGGAAGTCGAAGCCGGCCGGGAAGAACGCTCCGCCGGCCCACGTGCCGGCGTCGTCCTGGAGCGCGAGCAGGCGTGCGCCGAATCCTTCGGTGGCGACGCGGGCCCGTGTGGCCTGCCAGACGGCGTCGGGCTCGCCCGCCAGGTCCCGCTCGACCTGCCAGCGCAGGGCGGGGTCGCTGTCGAGCAGCCAGGCCAGGACGGCGCCGGGTGTCCGCGAGGAGGTCATACCCCACGGTAGGCCGGGCGGGGCCCTGAGATCGGTCATGTGCACCGACTGCCCCGGCGTGTTCGGCCTCTTGCCTCGAGATCGGTCCGCTGATGGACCGATCTCGAGGCAAGCGACCGACCTGCGCTCCTGAACCGGTGCATCTGACCGAGGTCAGCGGGGCCTTGCAGGCCAGGCAGGCAGGCCAGGCAGGCAGGCCAGGCAGGCAGGCAGGCCAGGCAGGCAGGCCAGGCAGGCAGGCCAGGCAGGCAGGCAGGCAGGCCAGGCAGGCAGGCCAGGCAGGCAGGCAGGCAGGCCAGGCAGCCAGGCAGCCAGGCAGGCCAGGCAGCCAGGCAGCCAGGCAGCCAAGCAGGCCAGGAAGCCGGCGGCGTTGCGACCTCCCCGGGGCGGGCTTAGGTTCGGGTGGACCTGCCGGCCCGGCCTTGGCCGGGTCGCCGGCAGGGCCGCAGCCGAGACGGGAGCATGCATGCCGAACGTCGCCGAGACCATGGTCGAGATCATCGAGGACGCCGGCGTCGAGCGGGTCTACGGCCTGCCGGGCGACTCGCTGAACGGCTTCACGGACGCCGTCCGCCGCAGCGAGCGGCTCACGTGGCAGCACGTGCGGCACGAGGAGGCGGCGGCGTTCGCGGCGGGCGCGGAGGCGGCGCTGACCGGCGAGCTCACGGTGTGCGCGGGCAGCTGCGGGCCGGGCAACCTGCACCTGATCAACGGGCTCTACGACGCCCAGCGCAGCCGGGTGCCCGTGCTCGCCATCGCGGCGCACATCCCGGGGGTGGAGATCGGCAGCACCTACTTCCAGGAGACGCACCCCCAGGAGCTGTTCCGCGAGTGCAGCGTCTACACGGAGCTGGTGAGCACGCCCGAGCAGCTCCCGCGGGTGCTGGAGATCGCGATGCGGACGGCGGTCGAGCGGCGCGGTGTGGCCGTCGTCGTCGTGCCGGGCGAGATCTTCCTGGCCGAGGGCGCGGACCGCAGGAGGTCGGCGCCCCTCCGGGCGTCGCGCAGCGTGGTGCGGCCCGACGACGACGGGCTGCGGCAGGCGGCCGAGATCCTGAACGCCGCCAAGCGGGTCACGATCCTGGGCGGCGCGGGCACGCAGGGCGCCCACGACCGGGTGCTCCAGCTCGCCGGCCGTCTCAAGGCACCGATCGTGCACGCGCTGCGCGGCAAGGAGTTCCTGGAGTACGACAACCCGTACGACGTGGGCATGACGGGCCTGCTCGGCTTCTCCTCCGGCTACCGCGCCATGGAGAGCTGCGACGCGCTGCTGATGCTCGGTACCGACTTCCCGTACCAGCAGTTCTACCCGTCGAAGGCGAAGATCGTGCAGGTCGACCTGCGCGGCGAGCAGCTCGGCCGGCGCACTCCCGTGGACCTGGCCCTGGTGGGTGACGTCGGTGACACCCTCGACGCCCTGCTCCCCCTGCTGGACGACCACCGGGACCACAAGCACCTCGACTCCTGCCTGAAGCACTACGCCAGGGCCCGCAAGGACCTGGACGACCTGGCGGACAACGACCGCAACCGCGAGCCCATCCACCCGCAGTACGTGGCGCGGCTGGTCAGCGAGCTCGCCGACGACGACGCGGTGTTCCTGCCTGACGTCGGCTCCCCGGTCGTCTGGGCGGCCCGCTACCTGACGATGAACGGCCGACGCCGGCTCGTCGGGTCCTTCAACCACGGGACGATGGCCAACGCCCTGCCGCAGGCCGTGGGCGCACAGTCGGCCTTCCCGGACCGGCAGGTGATCGCCCTGGCCGGCGACGGCGGGCTCGCGATGCTGCTCGGTGAGCTGCTGACGCTGCGGCAGAACCGCCTGCCGGTGAAGATCGTGGTGTTCAACAACTCGTCGCTGAACTTCGTCGAGGTGGAGATGAAGGCCGCGGGCTTCGTGAACTTCGGCACCGATCTCGACAACCCGAGCTTCGCCGACGTCGCACGCGCGGTGGGCATCCACGGCCAGCGCGTCGAGCAGCCGGACGACCTGGAGGGCGCCCTGCGTACGGCGTTCGAGCACGACGGCCCGGCCCTGGTCGACGTCGTCACGGCGCGCCAGGAGCTGTCGATCCCGCCGGCGATCACGGCGCAGCAGGTCAAGGGGTTCACGCTGTACGCGATCCGCACCATCCTGTCGGGGCGCGGCGACGAGCTGGTGGACCTCGCGGACACGAACGTGTTCCGGCGGCTGTTCGGCTGACCGCGAGCCGGTCGCGCCGGCAGTGTCAGTGGCTCGTGCGAGCATCGGGCACATGACCTCGATCCAGCGTCTCCGCCCCGAGGGGCTCGTCGCCAGCCCCGCCTTCAGCCACGTCGCCGTCGTCCCGCCCGGTGCGACCACGATCTACGTGGGCGGCCAGAACGCCGTCGACGCCGACGGCGCGCTCGTCGGTGCCGGCGACGTCGCGGCGCAGTCGGTCCGCGCCCTGGAGAACGCGGGCGTCGCACTCGCGGCGGCCGGTGCCACCTACGCCGACGTGGTGCAGTGGACGGTGCTCTTCGTCGACGGCGTCGACCTCGCGGCCGCCTACGGCGCGATCGCGCCGCTGCTGGCCGCCGAGGAGCCGCCGTTGGTGCTCGGAGCCCGTGTCGCCGGACTCGGGGTCCCGGGCGCGCTCATCGAGGTCAGCGCGATCGCGGCGGTGGTGCGCTGACGTCACCGTCCCGCGCCGGCGACGCCCACGGGTTCACGCCCGTGACCGCGCCAGCAGCCACACGAAGTACGGCGCCCCGAGCAGCGCCACCACGAGCCCGGCGGGGAGCTGCGCCGGAGCGATGACGGTGCGGCCGAGCGTGTCGGCCAGGCCGAGCAGCACGGCCCCGAGGAGCATCGCCACGGGAAGCACGCGGGTGTGCCGCGCGCCGACCAGGGCCCGCGCCGCATGGGGTGCGACGAGCCCGACGAACCCCACGACGCCGACGGCCGTCACGCTCGTGGCGGCCAGCCCGGCCGCCAGGGCGAGCACGAGCAGCCGGGACCGCTCCAGCCGGACGCCGACCAGGCGCGGCGTGTCGTCGTCGAGGGCGAGCAGGTCGAGCTCGCGCCGCACGACCACGGCGAGCGGCAGGGCGAGGGCCAGCACGACCACCACGGGCAGCACCTGCTCCAGCGTGCGCCCGTAGGTGGTGCCCGACAGCCAGGTGTAGATGCGCGGGGTGTTCCACGGGTCGGCGCGCAGCAGCAGGAACGTCGTCAGCGCCGTGGTGAGGTAGCCCAGGCCGATGCCGATGAGCACGAGCCGGTCGGCGTGCAGGCCGCCGCGCCAGGCCAGCAGGTACACGAGGGCGAAGGCGAGCAGGCCGCCGAGCACGGCCGCCGTGAGCATGCCGCCGGTGCTCGCGGCCACGCCGTTGCCCCACGCGGTGCCGGCCACGGCCGTGACCACGACCACCGCCCCCAGGCCCGCTCCCCCGGTGATGCCGAGGATCCCGGGTTCGGCCAGCGGGTTGCGGGCGGTGGCCTGCACCATCGTGCCGGCCAGGGCGAGGGCGGCACCCGCGGCGAGCGCGGCCAGCACGCGCGGCGCGCGCTCGTCGAGCGCGAACCGCACCACGGCCGGTCCCTGGTCCTGGAGCCACAGGGCGATGTCGCCGGTGCGGAGCCACGTGGACCCGGCGAGCAGCCCGAGCAGCGCCACGCCGGCCGCCAGGGCGACGCACACCGCGAGCACCGCGGCGAACCGGCGTGTGCTGCGTGGTCCGGCCGTCGCGGCGGGCGGGCGGCGGGACGGCCCGGCGTCGCGCAGCCGCCGCGCCAGCAGCACCATGACCAGCGCGCCCGCGAGCGTGGTGGCCACGCCGGTGGGCACCGACAGGGCGTCCTCGGCGCCGAGCAGGGCGCGCACGACGGCGTCGGCGAGCAGCACGACGAACGCACCGAGCAGGCCGGCGGCGGGCAGCAGGATCGCGTGCCGGTGCAGCGCGGGGACCACCCTGGCCAGCAGCCGGGCGACGACGGGCGCGGCCAGCCCCACGAACCCGAGCGGTCCGGCCAGGGTCACGGCCGCGGCGGTGAGGAGCACCGCCAGCAGCACGCCGACGGCGCGGGTCGAGCGCACGGGCACACCGAGCGCGCCGGCCGTGTCGTCGCCGAGGCCGAGCACGTCCAGCCGCCGGGAGATGAGCAGCCCGCCGGCGGTGGCGAGCACCACCACGGGCAGCGCCCGCCAGAACGCGGTGAGGTTGAGCTGGGTCAGGGAGCCGCTGCCCCAGGCGAACAGGCCCGTCGTCTCGTTCTCGAACAGGATGAGGAGGGCGGACGCCGCGGCCTGCAGCGCGAGCGCGACGGCGGACCCCGCCAGCACCAGGCGCGTGGACGACGATCCCGCGCCGCCGGCCAGTCCCAGCACGAGCGCCGCGGCCGCGATGCCGCCCGCGAACGCGACGGCACCGGAGGCCCACAGCGGCACGGCGATGCCGAAGGCCGCCACGGCGACCACCGCCACGTAGGAGCCGGCGGTCACCGCCAGCGTGTCCGGCGAGGCCAGGGCGTTGCGCGCGATCGACTGGAAGAGCGCCCCGGCCACGCCGAGGGCGAACCCGACGGACACGCCCGCCGCGAGGCGCGGCAGGCGTGAACCGACGAGGATGTCGCGGACCGCCGCGTCGTCGCCCGCGGACGAGCCCGTGAGCAGACGGAACAGGTCCGCCGTGCCCACGCCGGACGTGCCCTGCGTCAGGTGCCAGGCACCGACGGCGAGCACGGCCAGCGCGAGCACCACCAGGGTGGCGCCGCCCGTCGCCCAGGCGGCGGGGCGCGACGCCGGGGCCTCGGGCAGGGTCCGGGCCGGGCAGGGCGACTGCGTGGCGGTCACGGCGGACTACTCGGTGAACGTGTCGACGTAGGCGTCGACGACCTGCTCCGCGGAGCGCGGGCCGCCGAACGTCCAGATGCCCTCCGGGAACGCCTGCGCGCGGTCCTCGGTGACGGCCGGCAGACCCGCCCAGACGTCGTTCTCGGTGAGCTCGCCGGTCCAGTCGCCGTCGGGGTCGCTGGTGCCGGTGTACAGCAGGTTCGCGTCGCCGACCTCGGTCATGCCCTCGATGTCGGACTGCCCCAGGCCGTAGGCGGGGTCCACCTCGCCGGTCCAGGCGTTGGTCAGGCCGAGCTCCTCGCCGATCTCACCGATCAGCGAACCCTGCCCGAAGGGACGGATGGCGACGTTGCCGCCGTCGACCCAGCCGTCGAAGTACACGAAGTCGGTCACCTCGGGGGCGGCCGCTGCGATCGCCTCCTTGCCCTGTGCCAGGTGCTGCTCGAACTCCTCGGTGACGGCCTCGGCCCGCTCGGTGCGGCCGGTGGCCTGCGCGATGAGGTCGAACGTGCCGAGCATGTTCGCGATCGGGTCGGCGGCGTCGGCGCCCTTGGTGGCCAGCACCGGGACGTCGTAGGCCTCCAGCTTGGCGATGATCTCGTCGTCGGGCGTGTACGCCTCGACGATCACCAGGTCCGGCTCGGTGGCGTAGAGGGCGTCGAGGTTGGGCTCACCGCGCGTGCCGACGTCGGTGACGCCCTCGGGCAGCTCCTCGGCGGTCACCCAGGTGCCGTAGCCGGCGACGTCGGCCACGGCCACGGGGGTGACGCAGAGGCTCAGCAGGTCCTCCGTCTGCTGCCACTCCAGCACGGCGACCCGCTCGGCGGGCTTGTCCAGCTCGACCGTGCGGTCGAACGAGTCGGTCAGCGTCACGGGGTCCGTCGACGTGGTCACGTCGGCGCAGTCGCCCGAGGCGGCCTCGGCGGGGGCCGACGACGCGGCGGCGCCGGGGTCGGTCGTCCCGCAGGCCGCGAGCGTCAGCGGCAGGAGCAGGAGGGCGCCCGTCAGGGCGGCCTTCGTACGCAGGGACATGGGTCTCCTCGTTCTCGTGGCGTGCGCCGCGGGCGCACACCGGTCGGTGCCGACACGCTGCGCGGTGCGGCGGGCGGTGTCGGGGCGGGACCGTGCGTCCCGCGGTACGGCAGGGGGTCGCGGGGGGCGGGGGGGGCCCCGGGGGGGGGGGGGGGGGGGGGGGGGGGGGGGGGGCCGGGGGGGCCGGGGGTCGGGCGGGGGGGCGGGGGCGCCGGCGGCGCCCGGGGGGGGCTGGAGGTCGGGCGGACGGTCAGCGGGTCCGGCCGTGGTGACGGCCGCGCGGGTGCACCCGGACGCGACCGGTCCCCGGGTCGGTGGTGACGTCGATGGGCAGGCCGTACGCGTGCGAGAGGTGCTCGCCGGTCAGCACCTGCGCGGGCGGCCCGGACGCGAGCACGCGGCCCTGGTGCAGCAGGACCACCGAGTCGGCGACGGAGGCGGCGTGGTCCAGGTCGTGCAGCACGATGCCGACGGCGGTGCCGTGCTCCTCGGCGAGGTCGCGCACCAGGTCGAGGGTCTCGACCTGGTAGCGCAGGTCGAGGTGGTTGGTGGGCTCGTCCAGCAGCACGACGCCGGTCTCCTGCGCGAGGCAGGTGGCCAGCCAGACGCGCTGCAGCTCGCCGCCGGAGAGCTGGTCGACGCCCCGGCGGGCCATGCCGGTCACGCCGGTGATGGTCATGGCGCGGTCGATGGCGGCACGGTCGGCATCGGTCAGCGCGGCGAACCGGCGGCGGTGCGGGTGCCGGCCGAAGGCCACGACGTCGTGCACGTCGAGGCCGGCCGGGTGCGGGCGGGACTGGGCCAGCAGCGTGACGCGGCGCGCGAAGTCGCGTGCGGACAACGGTGCGACGTCGACCGTGTCCTCGGGTGTGCTGCCGAGGCTGACACTGCCCTGCTGCACGGGGTGCAGCCGGGCGAGCGAGCGCAGCACCGTCGACTTGCCGGAGCCGTTCGGGCCGACGAGCGCGGTGACGACGCCCGGCGTCAGGTGCACGGCCACGCCGTGCACCACGGTGGCGCGCTGGTAGCCCAGCACGAGGTCGTCGCCACGCAGAGCAGTTGGGGTCACGCAGGTAAGCCTAACCTCACTTAACCGCCCCCCGGGACGGACTCCACGGGTCGAGACGGGCTTTTCACCCACCGGCCGGGGAGAGCGAGAACCTCAGTCCAGCGCCGCGCCGGCCGCCCGGATCTCGTCGAGGGCAGCCAGCGCGTACGGGGCGAAGTCCTCCTCGCGCTCGGCCTCCGACCACCGTGCGAAGGCGCGCTTGAAGGCGAGGACGCCCAGCTCGGCGGCGAGCTGCGCCGTCGTCTCCGGGACGCCCCGCTCCCGCAGGGCGCCGGTCATGGCGGCGGCGAGGCCGACGCTCTTGAGCGCGTCCCGCTCCTGCAGCTCGGTGCTCGCGGCGACCGCGGCCTTCAGGCGCGGGGCGATCTCCCGGTTCATCGGGCCGAACGCGCTCGACGCACGCTCCAGGCCGGCCGCCACCGCCGCGAGGGGGCCCGCGCCGTCCGGCGCTCCGGCGATGCCCTCGGTCAGCAGGGTGCTCAGCGTCTCCTGTCCCGCCACCAGCAGATCGCGCTTGTCCGGGAAGTACCGGAAGAAGGTGCTCTTGGTGACGCCCGCCCGCTGGACGATCTGCGCGACCGTCGTCGCGTCGTACCCCTGCTCGGTGAACAGGTCGACCGCCGCCACGACGAGCCGCTCCCGTGCCCCTGGTTCCCATCGCGCCATGCGGCCATCCTATGTGATGGGACTCTTGTCCCATCACTCTGGTACGGTGATGAGACAAGAGTCCCATCACCTTCGGGAGTTTGCCATGCACGTCTTCGTCACCGGTGGCACCGGCCTGGTCGGGTCCGCCGTCGTCGCCGAGCTCCTGGCGGGCGGCCACAGCGTCCTCGCCCTGGCCCGCTCCGACGCGTCCGCACGAGCCGTCGAGGAGGCCGGTGCCGAGCCGCTCCGCGGCGACCTCACCGACCTGGACGCCCTGCGCGCCGCGGCCGCTCGTGCCGACGGCGTCGTCCACCTCGCCTTCGGCAACGACTTCAGCAGCGCCGAGGCGCTCGCCCGCTGCGTCGCCGAGGAGGGCGCGGCCCTGGCCGCCCTGGGCGACGAGCTGGCCGGCAGCGACAGGCCGTTCGTCGTCGTCTCGGGGACGCCCGTCGCCCCGGGGCGCCCCAGCACCGAGACCGACCCGCCGTCCACGGACGGGCCGGTCGGCGGCCGCGGGCGGGCCGTCACGGCTGTCCTGGACCTGGCGTCGCGCGGGGTCCGCAGCTCCGCCGTGCGGCTGCCGCGCACCGTGCACAACGAGGGCGACGGCGGGTTCGCCGGCATGCTCACGGGCATCGCGCGCCGGACGGGAGTCTCCGGCTACCCGGGCGACGGCACCCAGCGCTGGCCGGCCGTCCACGCCCTCGACGCCGCCGTGCTGTTCCGGCTGGCCCTGGAGAAGGCGCCGGCCGGCACGTCCTGGCACGCCGTGGCCGACGAGGGCGACCAGGTGCGGGACATCGCGGCCGTCATCGGACGGCGCCTGGGCCTGCCGGTCGAGCCGGTGCCGCAGGACGCCTTCGGACCCCTCGGCCCGGTGTTCGCCGCGGACCAGCCGTCGTCGGCCGCCCGGACCCGCGAGGAGCTCGGCTGGGCGCCGACGCATCCGGGCCTGCTGGCAGACCTGGAGAACATCCGGCCCTGACGCCGGCGGTGGTGCCGCCCGCGCGGCGGCACCACCGGATCCAGGGTCCGGGGTACGACCTGGGTATGACCGGCCGCCCGGCAGGATCGGACCCCGGCCGGACGCGGCCGCGCACGGCGCTGCGTAGCGTCGGCTGCATGGACCTCACCGAGAATGTGCACGGAACGTCGCCCGTCGTGCGGGCCCGTTCCCTGACCAAGACCTACGGCCGTGGCCAGGCCGTGGTCCAGGCCCTGGACGGCGTGGACGTCGACTTCGAACAAGGCCGCT
>NZ_JBITFV010000022.1:0-75809 GCF_044456525.1 Promicromonospora sp. NPDC050880 | reverse complement strand
GGGGGGCCCCCGGGGCGGGGGGGGGGGGCCCCCCCCGGGGGGGGCGGGGGGCCGCGGGGGGGGGGGCCGGGGCCGGGGGGGGGGGGGGCCCCGCGGGGGGGGGGGGCGCCCGCCCCCGCGACCGGCGGCCCACCGGTCATCTACCACCGGGTGCAGCTCGCGGCGATGCGCGGGCGCCGGGAGGAGGCGCTGCGGCTCTTCGAGGAGGTGACGGCGGAGGCCGGCGTCGGCGGACAGCTGGTCGCCAACGTCCACTGGGCGAGCGCGGTGCTGCACAACGGGCTGGCCGACTACCGCACGGCACTGGCGCAGGCGCGACGTGCGGTCGAGCTCGACGACCTCTTCATCGCCGGGTTCTCCCTGCCCGAGCTGGTGGAGGCGGCGGTCCGGTGCGGGGAGCAGGACACTGCCGCCGGCGCGCTGGACGACCTGGCCGACCGGACCGAGGCGAGCGGGACGACCACGGGGCTGGGCGTGGCCGCCTATGCCCGGGGCCTGGTCACGGGGACGGAGGAGCACTACCGGCAGGCCGTCGACCTCCTCGCCGACAGCCCGCTGCTCCCGTACCGGGCCAGGGCCCACCTGCTCTACGGCGAGTGGCTGCGCCGGGCGGGACGCCGGCGCGACTGCCGCCCGCACCTGCGCTCCGCGCACGAGCTGTTCGCGCAGGCCGGGATCGAGGCCTTCGCCCGGCGCGCCGCGGGCGAGCTGCGGGCCACGGGCGAGCAGGCACGGACGCGGTCGGGACACGTCCGCGACGCGCTCACCGCGCAGGAGCTGCACATCGCCCGCCTGGTGGCGACCGGCGCGACGTCGGGCGAGGTGGCCGCCCGGCTGTACATCAGCCCTCGCACGGTCGAGGCGCACCTGCGCAACATCTTCCGCAAGCTCGGGATCTCCTCGCGCCGCCAGCTGCGCGAGCACGTCGAGCCGGGCCCCGGCACCCGACCCGGCGCCCTGGGCGAGGCCCTACCTACGTAGTTCTCACCGACGCGACCACCCGCGCCGACGCGGGAAGTTCCTCCCATGGAACGACGTACTGTCCTCAAGATCGTCGGCCTCGGCCTCGGCGGCGCGCTCGTCGCCGGCGGTGGCGGCCTGGGCGTCTACTACGCGGCCGCGCGGCGCGACACGGTGGGGAAGGTCGACTTCGCGACCCCGCTGCGGATCCCGCCCCTGGCCGAGCCCACGACCGGGACGCCGGGCGCGGTGCGCTTCGCGCTCGACGTCCAGGCGGGCCGGACGCAGCTCAAGGCTGGGGCGCCCACCCGGACCTGGGGCGTCAACGGCACCTACCTCGCCCCGACGATCCGTGCCCGCCGCGGTCAGGCCGTCGAGCTGGCCGTGCACAACGGCCTGGAGGAGGCCACCTCGCTGCACTGGCACGGCATGCACCTGCCCGCCGCCATGGACGGCGGCCCGCACCAGCCTGTCGCGGCGGGCGGGACGTGGACGCCGCGGTGGACCGTGGACCAGCGGGCGGCGACGCTCTGGTACCACCCGCACGTGCACGGCTCGACCGCCGACCACACCTATCGGGGCCTGACCGGCATGTTCATCGTCGACGACCCGGTCGGCGAGGGAGCCGAGGCGCTGAACCTGCCGGCCACCTACGGCGTCGACGACGTGCCCATGATCGTCCAGGACCGGGCGTTCGACGGTGACAACCAGTTCGTCGAACGGCTGCCGCTGGCCGGATCGCTCGGCGTGATCGGCGACGAGATCCTCGTCAACGGCACGCTCGGCCCCTTCTTCGACGTCACCACGCGGCTCGTGCGGCTGCGGCTGCTCAACGCCTCCAACGCGCGGCTGTACCACTTCGGCTTCTCCGACGCCCGCCGCTTCGCGCTGGTCGGCACCGACGGCGGGCTGCTGGCCGAACCGTGGGAGACCGACCGGCTGCACCTGTCGCCCGGTGAGCGCGCGGAGATCGTCGTGGAGTTCGCGCCCGGCGAGACCGTCGACCTGCGCTCCTACCCGTCGCCGGACCTCGGTGGCACGTCCGGGCGGCTCGACGGCTTCGCCGACCGGCTGGACATCTGCCGGTTCCGCGCCGCGGGCGACCTCGCCGACGAGACGGTGCTGCCCGCGACGCTCGGCGAGGCGCCGGACCTGGACGGCGTCGCCGCGACGGCCGAGCGCTCCTTCGTGCTGGCCTCGGACCAGATCAACGGCCGGTCCATGGCGATGGACCGGATCGACTTCGGCGTCCGGGTGGGCACCGTCGAGGTGTGGGAGGTGATCAACGACAACGGCTACGTCCACAACTTCCACGTGCACGACGTGCAGTTCCAGGTGCTCACCGTCGACGGCGCCGTCCCGCCGCCCCACCTGCGGGGCTGGAAGGACACGGTCCTGCTGGTGCCGGGCAGCAGGTACCGGCTGGCGATGCGGTTCAGCGACCACACCGACCCGAACGTGCCGTACATGTACCACTGCCATCTGCTGCAGCACGAGGACGACGGGATGATGGGCCAGTTCGTGGTGCTCGACGAGGGTCAGGACATCGGTGCCGTGCCCGGCGGGCACGACCACACCTGACCGGACCGGGGCGCTGACGCCGCTCGCCTCGACGACAAGACGCCCTCACCGTGTGGAAGGGTGAGGGCGTCTCGATCCGCTGTCTCATTCGGATCCCGCCGGCGCGCGAGCGCCGGAAGCATGAACGGCATCCTACCCGGGTGTGCGGGGGATCGTGCGCACGACGGCCCGGATCGCGACGACGGAGGCGCAGACGGCCAGCCCGCCGACGACGGCCGCGAGCGCCGTCGGCTCCCCGTAGAGCCCCGGCCGGGGCGGGGTGGTCAGCTCCGCGACCAGCCAGCTCACCAGGTCCGCCGTCGCGACCACGCCCCAGAGCGGCACGAGGACCTGGGGGTGCCGGGCCAGCCCGGCGGCCACGCCGAGGAAGACCGGGAGCGCCACGGGGAGCAGGTAGCGCGGGTACGCGCCCCCGCTGGCGGCCGTGTACAGCACCTGCACCGACACGGAGACGGCCACGGCGGCCCAGGGGAGCAGCGTGACGAGCAGCCGGTCCACGGGCCGCTCGACGTCGGCGGCGCCGGCGGGCACGGGGTGGGTGGGCGCAGGGCGGGCGGGCACAGGGTGGGCGGGCACGGCGCCGTCGACCTCCGGGAGGACGGCCCGCGGGGCCGGGGCGGTGCGGCCGGCGAGCGCCCCGCCCCGGAGCCGCCGCAGCACCGGGGCCACGTGGGGCAGCAGCGCGATGACCAGCGGGGTCCACAGGAGCAGCAGCGTGGTGAGCGTGAGGGTCGTCGCCGAGTAGGGCGTGGCTGGGGGCACGCGGCCGGCCCACCAGAAGAGGTCGGGCAGCCGCGCCCAGATGACCGGGTCGAGCACCACCTCCCACACGGGCCGCACCTCGCGGACCTGGTTGGCCAGTGCCCAGTCGAAGTGCGACCCCTGGATGTTCCCGGTCAGGGCCAGGTTGCGCGCGTAGAACCAGCCCGCGGCGGCCAGCACCGTGGCCGGGGCGCCGACGGCGAGGCCCACGACCGGGGCCCACCGTCCGCGGCCCTGGGCGGCCCGCACCGACCCCGCCAGCACGACGAACGCCGTGATGACCGTCGCGATGATCGCGGCCGACAGCCGGGACAGCGAGCAGACCGCGGCCAGCAGGCACAGCAGCACGACGAGCCGTGTGCCCGGCCCGCGTCGGATCGCCGTCGCGCCCACGCCGAACATGGTGGTCACGCAGAGGGCGGCGACCAGGTCGTTGAAGGCGTTCCCGCCCGCGTGGGCGACCGCGGCCGCGAGGGCGGCCACCAGGGCCACCAGCCGGGGCAGCACGCTCCCGGGGTGGCAGATCCGGCCCGCGCTCCACCAGGCCACGAGCACGAACAGTCCCGCCAGCAGCGTGTTCACGGCCCGCGCGGCGTAGACGGCAGCCACGGGGTGCCCGGCGTCGGCCAGGGGACCGACGAACGGTGCGACGAGCACGTAGTAGAGCGGCGGGTGCTGCGCCGTCCACTGGACGGGGGCCAGGCGGGCGCCGTCGGGCCGCAGCTCCAGCCCCTCCTCGAAGACGGGCAGCTCGCCGTGCCACACCTGGTAGGCGTAGTCCGTGTGCGGGGGCTCGTCCCCGGTGACGTAGGGCGGGTCGGTGAGCAGCACGGTGCCCGAGAGCAGCAGCGCCGCGAGGACGGCGGCGCCGACCGCCGCGCGGCGCGGGTCTGCGAGGAACCGTGCGAGAGCGCCGGTCACGGGACCTTGACCAGGCCGGCCTCGGCGATGGTGCGCACCCGCTCGCGGCCGTGCCGGGTGAGCAGGAGCACCGCCACCAGGGCCGCGACGGTGAGCGCGCCGCCCACGACGGCCAGGTAGGCCCCGTGCAGCGAGGAGTCCAGCGGCGCCACGAGACCGGCGAGCACGCAGACGGCGACGAGCGCGGCCGTGCCCGCACGCCCCAGCCGGAGTGCCGCGAGGAACGGCACGAGCCAGAGCAGGTACCACAGGTGCACCACGGGGCTGAGCAGGAGCGTGGCGCCCACGAGCACGGCGGCGCCACGCACCGCGCCGGGTGGGTCACCGGTGGGCCGGCGCAGCACCGTCCAGCCGGCCAGCGCGACGAGCGCGACCATCGCGAGCGTCCGGACCAGGTCCCGGAACACGGTCGGCTCCAGGCCGGTCCCGAGCGTCGCGGACGCCCAGTCGAGCACCCGTCCCACCTGCGTGGGCGCCGAGAGCAGCGTGTCGATGCTCGCGGGGACGCCGAGCGCGTCGACCCAGCCGACGCCGAGGCCCCACAGCAGGCCGGTGCCCACCAGGGCACCCACCGACACGGCCGCGACGAGTGCCGTGCGGCGCAGCCGGTCCACGAGGAGGGCTCCGGCTGGGAGCGAGACCAGGACCACGAGCACGCAGACCAGCCCGCCGGGCAGCTTCACCGCCGCGGCCAGGCCCCCGAGCACGGCCCCGGCCACCCACCCGCGCTCGACGGTGGCCACGAGCGCCGCGGCCATCAGGCCCACCATGAGCAGGTCGTTGTGCAGCCCGCCGACGCCGTTGGCGACCATCAGCGGAGAGGCGAGCGCGACGGCGGAGGCGAGCGCGGGGCCGGCGCCGGTCCACGCGGCCATCCGTGGCACGGCCCAGGCCAGCAGGACCAGGCCGATCAGGGCCACCATCCGGTGGCCCACCACGAGCGCCCACGGGTTGCCGGTGAGGCCGGCGCCCAGGTCCCCGAAGATCAGCGGCAGCGGGCCGTAGGGTGCGGGCGTGGCCATCCAGCGAGGGTCCACGGCCTCGACGATCGGGCCGGTCAGCACCCCCGGGCCGTGCTCGTACGGCGACACCCCGACCTGGACCAGCATCCCCTGCGCGGCGTACGACCAGCCGTCGCGGGAGAAGAGCGGGGGAGCGGGCAGCAGCGGCACGGACCACAGCAGCGCGGCCCGCCGGACCAGGCCGAGGGCGACGTCCTGGGCCGCTCCGTCACCGGCGCCGGCGACGGACCGGCACAGGGCCAGCCAGGCGTGGGCGAGCAGGCCGAGCCCGACCAGGACGACGGCCAGACCCACCATCCGCCCGGCGGTGTGCTCACGCAGGACGGCGAGCTGCTCGCCGCCCAGGATCGGTACGGACCGCGGCAGCGGGGAGACCACCAGTCCGCCGAGCAGGACCAGCACGCTTCCGAGGACGCCACGGGTCAGCACGCTCGAGAACCTAGGGGCGCAGGGGTACGGGCCGTCGACCAGCACGAGAACGTCATGACAACGTGGGGTGTCCGCTCCGCGAACAGGTTTCGTGGCGGAGACCGGGGTTTTGCTGTGGCCCGTGACGGTGGCCGCCGATAATGGGACCGTGTCCGTGGTGATCGTGGGAGGAAGCCCTTCCCCGGTCGATGTC
This sequence comes from Promicromonospora sp. NPDC050880, assembly GCF_044456525.1. Lineage (NCBI taxonomy): Bacteria > Bacillati > Actinomycetota > Actinomycetes > Micrococcales > Promicromonosporaceae > Promicromonospora > Promicromonospora sp. NPDC050880. The sequence goes on along the minus strand of NZ_JBITFV010000022.1, from coordinate 69,941 downwards.
GAGGGAGATGCATGATGGGTGTCGTCGCGGCAGCGAGTGCGGGTGGAGATGTGCCCGAGTCCTTGAACCTGGACTTCTCGGCGTTCGGGCACGAGGGCGGGTTCACGCGGCCCTTTCGCCTCCGGGTGAACGACGCGTTGACGCGCCTGCAGGTCGAACGGGCCAGGGTGGTGGACGCGATGGAGCGGGGCCAGCGCGTCGCCGCACGGTACTTCGGGCGCGGTGCGCAGGAGATCAACGTGGCGATGGCCAAGGCGGCGGGGACCTGGCGCGTCCTGGAGTCGATCCGCAGTTCCGGGACGGTCGAGCAGCTCTCGGTCAGCCTGCCGAACAACACCTACCACATGGAGCGCGGCCTGCGGATGATCAGCGTGTGGCACCGTCTGGGCCTCGATGCCGACGTCCGCCTCATGCTCGCCGGTGAGGATCCCTCGGCGTACTTCTTCAGCTACGCGCCGGTCCCACTGAAGATCATCGACCGACGCAGCGTGCTCCTGGACGGGCCGAACGTCGGTGGCGAGATGACCGTGATCGACGTCGAGGACCAGGCGTGCCTTGCGGCGGCCCGCGGGTACTGGGACGCGGTGGTCAGCGGCATGTATCCCTGCGACGGTGAGACGGCGGCTCTGGCGGACCTGACCGTACGGCAGCGCCGCGTCATCGCCCTGATGCTGACCAGCTCGTCGGACGACGAGATCTCCCGGAAGCTCGGGGTGAGCGTGCGGACCGTGCGCACGGAGATCGCCCTGGTCCTCAGCATGCTGGAGGCGCCCAACCGGTTCGTGGCCGGGGTGCGCCTGCGCGAGCGCCTGGGCATCGGGCCGCTCGGCGGCTGACGGCGCACCGCAGCGGGAGCCGGGGCCCGGCGAAACTTCACCCGGTCGCCCGCGCCGCCGTCCCGGTTCGTGACGCGTGCGTTGCAGGTTGCTGCAACGCACCGCCCGCCGCCCCGTGCATCCTCTGCTCCGGCGATGCGTCGGCATCGTGCCTGCTCGGACGTGTCCGCAGCGGGTTCCCCGGGACCGAGGAAGACAATGAGACCGAAGATTCCCGCGCGCGGGCCGGGTGCTGGTGTCGCGCACAGGCTGAGGAAGACGTTCAGGACGGCGACGGTGGTGGCGTCCGCGCTCGCGCTGGCCGTGACCGCCGCAGCGCCGGCGGGCGCGGTCGTCGGCGCTTCGGCGGACCACGGGTTCGCGGTCCGGCTGGAGATCGGGACCGGTGACAGCGCCCGGGCCTGCAGCGGTGCGCTGGTCTCACCGGGCTGGGTGCTGACGGCCGCGAGCTGCTTCGAGGCGACGCCGGGCGCCGGCGACCCGCCCTCGGGCAAGCCCGCGCAGCCGGTGACGGCGACCGTCGGACGCCCGGACCTGGCCACGACGGCCGGCGCCGTCCGGACGGTGGTCGAGCTGGTGCCGCACGAGTCCCGTGACCTGATGATGGTCCGGCTGGAGACGCCCGTGGCGGGTGTGACGCCCGTGACCCTCGGCGTGACCGCTCCTGCCCCGGGCAACACGTTCACCGCGCTCGGCTACGGGCGCACGGCCACCGAGTGGGCGCCGCTGCACCTGAAGTCCGGGGTGTTCGCCGTCGACGCCGTGACCGGCGGCGACGTCGCGCTGACCGGGCAGGCCGGCGCAGCGGTCTGCGCCGGGGACGCCGGCGGTCCCGTGCTGCGCACCGTGCCCGGGGAGACCTCGTTGGTGGCGGTGAGCACCCGGTCCTGGCAGGCCGGGTGCTTCGGCGCGGACCCCGCCGAGACGCGGACCGGGGCCGTGGCCACGATGGTCACCGACGTACGTGCCTGGGCCCTGGACCTGGTGGCGAACCACTACCCGGTCACGTGGTCGGCCGCGCACAGCACCTCCACCGTCCACCAGAACAACTCCTCGGTCGCCGTCTCGCACAACGGCACCTGGACGGCGGTGGTGTGGACCGGGGACGACGGCGCGGACCCGGCCGACGACCTGCACGCCCGGGTCTGGCTGAAGGTCTACCAGAACGGCGTCACCAAGTTCACGAAGGCCGTCACGGTCTACGACCAGCCGACGAACTGGAGGTTCCGGCACCCCGACGTCGGCATCCGGAACGACGGCACGGCGATCGTGGCGTTCATGGCCGACTACGACGGGGACGGGACGTCCGAGGCGCGCGTGAAGTCGTTCGACTCCGCCGGCACCCAGAACGGCGACCAGGACGTCAACTCCGCCATGACCCGGCAGATGATCACGCCGCGGATCGCCATCGACCCCGACGGCCTCGGCTTCGCCGTCGCCTACGAGTACGGCTACTACGGGTCCACGGACTCCAACACGGTGCGGGTGGCCTACTTCAACAGCGTGGGCTCCGGCATGGCCTGGGACAAGCAGGTCAGCACCAACGGCAGCAGCCGCAACCCCGACGTCGCCATGGGCGCGAACGGCAACGCGATCGTCGCCTGGGACCGGGACTACAACGTGAACGGCGACGTGGACGTCGCGGTGCGTGGCTTCGCCCCGAGCGGGGCCGAGGTGCTGCCCGGCTACGTGGTCAACACCAACCGGACGGGCGTGCAGAACGACGTGAGCATCGCGGCCAACTATGACGGGCACTTCGCCGTGGCCTGGCACACCGACGAGAACGGGACCGACCAGGTGGCGTTCCGGTCGTTCACCGCGGGCGGTACGCCCGGGCCGGTCACGATGTCGTCGCTCCGCGCGGCACAGCCCAGGGTGGGTGTCGACGGCCAGCGTCGCGTGGTCCTGGCGACGCGTGCCAGCGGCGACGTGCTCGTCCAAGGCTTCGCCGCGGACGGCGCGACCGCCGACACGCTCCCGGTGGTGACGGCGACACCGAGCGCTGACAGCAGCTTCTACGTCAACCCGGAGATCGCCGTCGGCGCCACCGGGAAGATCACGCTGACGTACAGCAAGACCGTCACCAGCACCGGATTCAAGAACATCCAGGTCGGCACCGGCCTGGCCAGCGGGCGCTGGTAGGCGCCCTCCCCGTCCCCGGGTGGTGCGGCGTGACCAGTCTCCGCCGCACCACCCGGACCCAGACCTCTTGTCCCGCACTTGACCCGCAAGGAGAGACACATGAACGTCACGATGATCCGGTCCGTGCCACGGGCCGTGGCCGGGGCGCTGGCCGCCGCCGCGGTGGCGGCCGGAGCCCTGTTCGCCTTCTCGGTGAACGCCGACGCCACCCAGACAGGGATCGCGGCCGACGAGCTGCCGCCGTCGGCGGTGGAGGACTTCAACTACCCCGGTGCCGATCGAGTGCTCGCCGAGTACGGCTTCGAGGTCAAGCGCGGAGACGGGCACATCGTCGTCGCGGACTGCGCGACGGAGGACGTGCTGCGGATCAGCACGTATGGCGACGGCTACAAGTGCTTCCGGACCACCGGCGACTCGGGATGGCTCACCGTCGCCATCGCGAGGGCCAACGGCGTGCGCACCAACAGTGCCACCAGCACCCATCTCGAGCTGACGTCGGAGGCCGGGGACGAGCAGGTCTACGACCTCGGTGCGAACGACTGGGAGGCGATCGGGTCCTCCGACTCGGAGTCGGGCGGCGCGGACTTCACGCTCCTCGAGATCCGGGTGACGCGATGAACGGCGGCGCGCTGCCGATGAACCGGCGGCAGGTGCTGACCCTGTTCGCGGGGATCGCGGTCGTCGGCTCGCTGCCCACGTGCACCGCGACGGCTCGCGCCGCGTACGGCGCGACGCTGGACACTCTGCCCGCTGACTCCGGGCTCCCCGACACCGAACGGGGCCGGGTCGTGTGGGCGTACAAGACGGGCGGCCGGCTGGTCCGCTCCGGTGCGGCAGCGGCGCTCCTCGGGTCGTCTTCCGACCTCACCGCGTTCCTCGCCGACGGGCTGCCGGCCGCACAGGCCGAGGACGAGCGCGCCGCGATGCTCTCTGCCCTCGACTACTCGGGCCGGGTGACGCGGGCAGCGATCGGCGAAGCGCTCGATGCCGGTGACTCGGCCGTGTCGGCGTTCCTGACCGGCGGGTTCGCGACCGCGGTCCAGGAGGATCTCCGGGCGATGACCCTGGCGGTGCTCGATGTGGGCGGGACCGTCGTCGCGCGACGGGCCGCCGAGGCACTGGAGGCCGGCACGAGTGACGCGCTGCGCGCGTTTCTCGACGACGGTCAGTTCACGGCCCAGGACGAGGACGACCGGGCGCAGGTGTTCAGGATCCTCTCGGACGCGTCTCCTCAGGTGGCGGTCTACGCTGAGCGCGCACTGGACGACGGCTCCCCGGAGGCGATCCAGTCGTTCCTGGAGTCCGGCCAGCACATCGCCCGGGCGCTCGACGAGGAGGCCGCTACGATCGCCCACCTCGTGGGGATCGTCGAGGACGAGCAGAAGCGTGCCGCCCGGTACACCAAGCATGCGGTCCTGATGTCCGAGAAGGCGGAGGCGTCTGCCGCGGCGACGAAGGCCGCCGCGCTCGAGGCCAAGGCGGAGGCGGAGGCGGCCGAGTCCGACGTCCGGGCGGCCGCCCGGGCCGCGGCGAAGGCGGCGAAGGCGGCCCGGGGCGCCGCCGAGGCATCATCGATCGCTGTCGGCGCATCCCGGACTGCGCAGTCAGCGGCCCGGCGTGCGGCGAGCGCCGCCCAGTCCGCGGCGGCCTACGCGGCATCGGCAGGACAGGCAGCCGCCAACGCGTACCGTGCGGCGATCGCGGCGTCCGCCGACCGGAGCCTGGCGTCCGCCGCCCGCGAGGCGGCCCAGAAGGCCAACGAGTGGGCAAGCTACGCCGCGGAGGCCGACAGCGCCGCTGTCCTCGCCGAGTCGGCGGCGGGAGAGGCCAGCGCGGCGGGTGCGGCCGCGGCCCGTGCGGCCGGCAACGCGGCGGATGCAGCGCTCGCCTCGCGCGACGCGGCCATCGCCGCCGGTGCTGCCCAGGCAGAGGTGGCCGAGGCCCGGCAGGCGGCCGCCGAGGCCACGGCGGCGGCTGCCCTCGCCACCCGTGCGGCGAGCACCGCGCAGCGGCTGGCGGACCGCGCCAAGGACGCGGCACGGCAGGCGCGCATTCGCGCACGGTCCGCAGCCGAGCACTGTGTCGCCGCGGCGGCCGCCGCGGCGGAGGCGGCTGATCACGCGTGGGACTCGGCGCAGTTCGCCCAGCGGTCGCAGGCGGCCGCCGACGCCGCCGTCACAGCAGCCACGGCGGCGGTCGAGGCCGTCGAGCAGGCGCAGGCCGTGGAAGCCGCTGCCCGCGAGGCGGAGGTCGAACGGCTCGCGGTCGACAAGGAGGCGGCCGTCACGATTGCCCGGGTCAGCGCGCAGGCCGAGGCAAAGGTCATCGAGCTCGCGCGACTCGAGCAGACGCGGGAGTCCGAGTACTCCGAGGAGGTGCTGGCGCTCATCGCAACGGCCGAGGAGGCCCTGGGGGCTGGTTCCGCCGACGAGGCGGTACGCACCGCGCGCGAGGCCCTGGTGAAGATCGTCGACCCCACCGCGACTCCAGCGGCGTGGACCCGTGCCGCCGCGGAGTATGCGCTCGCTGGGACCGACGACGACGTGCTCCACTGGGTCTCGGTGGACCGGAGCGTCGCGCAGGCCCACGACGACAAGATGACGATCGCCGGCATCGGCGAGACGTCGACCGAGGCCGTCCGGTCCGCCGCGCTGGCCGTGCTCCAGGAAGACGACCCGGACACCGCGCGGTCCTTCATCGAACGGGGCGTGGTGCAGGCTGCCGCCGAGGACAACCGGGCGCGGATCCTTGAGGTCCTCGGTACGGCACCGGGGCCCGCGGTGCGGGGCGCCCTGGAGGCGGCGCTGGACGACGGCTCGCCGGAGGCCCTCAAGGCGTTCTTCACGACGGACCTGCCGGAGGCCATCCGTGCCGACGACACTGCCGAGACCTTCCGGATCCTCGACTCCGGCGGCATGTACGCCCAGGCGGCGGCGGAAGTGGCTCTGGAGGGCACGCATGCGACGCGACGGCGTTTCGTCGCCAGCATGCAGTTCCAGGCGGCGCTGCTGGACCACGATCGCGAGACCCACGTCAACGCGATCCGGGCGGCGATCAACCGGGCGGCTGACCTCGCGAACACCGCTATGCGGGACGCCGCCAAGGCATGCCAGGCGGCTCGGATCGCCAACAACGCCCAGGAGGAGGCCCAGCAGTGGGCGCAGCGGGCGGACGAGTCCTACCAGGCTGCTCGCACGGCCAAGGCAGAGGCCCGGCGGTTCGCCGACCTGGCGACGCAGTCGGCGGCGGCCGCCGAGGAGTCGGCGGCCACGGCGACTGCCGCCGCGGCCACGGCCCGCGCGGCCAGCACGGCGGCGAACAGCTCGGTCCTGCGGGCGATGCGCTCCGCCGGGCGGGCGACCGCCTACGCGTGGTCGGCCCGGGCCTCGGCGACGAGCGCCCACGCGGACGCCGTCGCCGCGGGTCAGGACGCCGAGGCGGCCGCGGTGGCAGCGCGTGACGCCTGGCACACGGTGTACTCCCTCATGACCACCGAGCTCACCGACGCGCTGACCGGTACGCAGCCCGAGCCCGGCGACAGCGCCGACCCGTTCGGCATCATCCCTGAGGACGTCCGCAACCCGAGGGACTGGGCCTACGTCACCGACAACGTCAGCGCGACGGCGGGCGGCTACAGCTACTGGCTCGCCTGGGTCCCGCCAGTCGGCTTCCTGGCACCGGCGGCAGCGATCGGGTCCGCACTGGGCACCATCTCCACGATAGCCGGGCTCGGCAAGATCATTGCTCAAGCGCAGTACACGGACTACCACAGCGCCGCGATGCAGCAGGAGATCGGCAACTGGGCCATAGGTCTGCACCTGGGCCAGCTCGCCTACCCGTTCAGCGCGGGGAGCATGCTGACCGGTGATCCGGCGAGGGGTAGGTGGCGTTCGGCGTTCAAGACCCTGACGGGCTGGGACTTCGACGTCGAGAGCCCCATACCTGATCTCACCTCGAAGGAAGAGGAACGCCGCGCCGGGGAGAAGGTGATCCGCGCCTACGACGAGATCACTGGCTTCCTCCGCGAGCTCGTGAACTGACCAGCGCCGTCCTCCGCGCTCTCGTACCAGGGGCTGGATCCGCGGTCTTCCGCGGGTCCAGCCGTCGGCTCGGGGTGGGGCGCCGAGGCCGTGAGGCTCGGCGGCGGGACCCGGTGCTCGTCGCGGCCGGGTGCCGGGCCGTCCTCGCACGCTGCGGCCAGAGGCTCACGCCCCGGCGCTCGCCAGCCGGGCAGGGACGCCCGGGGTGCCGTCCGGCCCGGACGGCTTGGTCTGCTCCAGCCGCCCGAGCAGCGACACCGCCGTCGAGTGCGACCCGAGCATCTCGGTGAGCTTCCCCTCGCGCTCCGCGTCGACGTCGGCCACGAACAGCAGGAAGACGTAGTCGGAGGTCCCGCGCACGGGTCGCGCGACGATGTTCTCCAGGTTGCACCCCAGGTCGGCGAACGGCGCCAGCAGCGCGGCGAGGCTGCCTGGCTCGTTCCGTGCGGGCAGCGCGGCAAAGACGCTGGTCCACCGTTCGGCACCGGGCGTGCGGTCCTCGCGCGCCACCAGGCCGAAGTGCGTGGTGGCGCCGGCCCCGTCCTCGACCCGGGTGGCGATGGTGGCCACGGGGTAGAGCTCGGCGCAGACGGGCGCGGCGATCGCGATCTCGCCGGGCGCGAGCGAGGCACACGCCTCCGCCGTGGACGACGCCGCGCGCGTGGGCACGCCGAGCGACGCGACGTAGCCCGCGCACTGCGCCAGCGCGTGCGGGTGCGAGACCACGACCTCGGGGACGACGTCGGCCGACAGCGCATACGCGTCGAACGTCACCCGGACGAGCGTGTCGGCCACGATCCGGCTCCGTGTGGTGCCCAGGAGGGCGTCCCAGGTGGGCAGCACGACGCCGTTGACGGTGTTGTCCACGGGCACGACGGCACCCTCCAGCGTGCCGTCCTCCACCCGCGCGATCGCCTGGGCCTGCGTGGCCAGCGGTGTCAGGTCGCCGCCCGGGCAGAGCTGCCGGGCGGCTGCGTGCGTGAACGTCCCCTCGGGGCCGAGATAGCCGATGGCCACGGGTCCTCCTCGTGCTCGTGCGGTACATGGTGCCGGGTCGTGCGGTGTCGGGTCGGCCTGGTGGGCAACGCCGGTCAGCGGCGCGCGCCCTGGGCCATCAGGAACTGCTCCTGCAAGGGGCTCAGGCCCTGCGCGCCCGTGATCCGCATCCACCGGCAGTCGATCCGCTGGTTCCGGTCGGCCGCGAGGTCGAGACTGCTCCGCTCGGCCCAGTCCCTGGTGTCCCAGACCTTCACGGTGCGGTCGAAGCTGCCGCTGACCAGGGCGTCCCCGGAGTGGCTGAACGCCAGGTTCCAGACGGCCGCGGTGTGCGCCTCCAGGACCCGGAGCAGGGTGGGCCGTCCGTCCGACGGCACCTCCCAGAGGCGGACGACGCCGTCGGAGTCGCCGCTGGCCAGGAGCCGGCCGTCGGGGCTGAACGCGACGGACCAGACGATGGTCTCGTGCCCCGCGAGCGTCTCGCGGGCGGCGCGGGCGGCCACGTCCCAGAGGCGGACGGTGCCGTCGTTGCTGGCCGAGGCGACCATGTGGCTGGCGGGGTGCCAGGCGACGCCGTTGACCAGTGCCTCGTGCCCGCCCAGGAGCTCGACCCCGGTGAGCTGGGGGCCGTCGATCGGGTCACGGCGCAGCTCCCACAGGCCGACCGTGTCGTCGAAGCTGCCGGTCGCGAGCCGCCGCCCGTCCGGGGACGCACCGATGGAGTAGACGGTTCTCGCGTGCGCGCGCGACGACCACCGCTCGGCGCCGTCGGCCAGCGACCAGGCCTTGACCTGGTGGTCGCTGCCGGCGGTGAAGACGTACCCGCCCCGGGGATCGAACGCGACGTCGTAGACCGTGGCGGTGTGCCCGGTCAGGACGTGGGCCGGCACGTCCCCGGGTCTGCGGGAGCGAGGGCCGCCGTCGGTCCCGGCAAGGTGCCAGACGGCCACGGTGCGGTCGAAGCTGCCCGCCGCCACCAGGTGCCCGTCCGGGCTGATCTCGACGCTGGTCAGGGAGTCGGCGGGGCCGCGCAGCCGGGTCCGCACGGCGCCGTCGGCGTCCAGGAGGGCCACGGTGTTGTCACCGACGGTGACCGCGCGTGCACCGTCCGGACCGGTGGCGACGCCCTTGCCCGGCGAGCGGACGCCGAGGATGAGGTCGGCGAACCGTGCGCCGGTGAAGTCGGCGCGCACGAGGCGGGCGTCGGTGACGTTGAGGGACTCCAGGACCGAGCCGGCGAACGTGGCCCGTTCCAGGTTGTCGCCCGAGACGTCGGCGCCCTTGATGACCAACCCGGAGAAGTCGCCGCGCCGCAGCGAGAAACCCTGCACGTGCAGCAGCGACAGCACGTTGCCGGCCGTGTACCCGTCGTCGCCGTGCGCCCGCACGTGGTCGAGGTGGTCGTACAGGCGTTGCGGGTCGAGGTCCATGTCCGCCAGGAACGCGACGATCTCCGGGGACAGCGTCCGGGTGGCCAGCACGTCGAACCGGCTCTCCGCCAGCTCGGTGACCACGTGGTCGGCGACGAAGTACTCCAGGAACGACTTGTGGGCGAAGCGGTAGCGTCCCTGCGCGTCGCGCAGCAGGTAGGTCTGGGTGGTCAGGTCGGCCTCGACGGCCTCCTGGAACCCGGGCAGCCGCACCAGGTTCTCGGCGGCCACCAGCGCGGTCACGTCCTCGGGCAGCACCTCGAGCGTGTCGCGCACGAACATGTTCCATGCGAGGCGCTGCATGAGGCGCTTGCGGTCCGCGGGGCCGACGGCGCGGGGGCGGCCGCCGCCGATCTCCTCGATCCACCGGCGCGTGTACTCCTCGTACAGCGCGGCGAGCGTGGCGCGGGTGCGTCCCCGGCCGCGCAGGGCCGGGAGGATCTCCAGCACCATGTTCAGCACGAACGGCCGCCGGACCAGGTCGAGCAGCCCGTAGGTGCCCTCGATGACGGTCCACCGGCTCGGCCAGTCGGCGGGGTGGCGGGCCTTGACCAGGTCCAGGATCTGGGAGCGGCTGAAGTCGCGCAGGTACAGGATGTCGAAGCGCCGCGCCGGGTCGCCGAGGATCGCCCCGGCCTCCTCGTCCACGTCGCGGAACGAGTTGATCCGGGAGGTGACGACCATCTTGCTCTCGCGCCCGGCGAGCGTGCGGAGCCGGTCGAAGGCCTCCTTGACGGTCTCGTCGGCGGCGCGGGGCATCTCGTCGAAGCCGTCGCACAGCAGGAGCAGCAGGCCCTGGTCGTTCAGCTCCTCCAGCACGGCGGCCACGGGCCGCGGGATGCCGTGCCGCGCGCAGAAGCTCTCGAAGAATCCCAGCGCCGACCAGTCCGACCGTCCGGCGGCGTCCTGCTTCGGCGGTGGCACCTCCCGGAGCGGCACCAGGACCGGCAGCCGGGCCTCGGCAAGGACGCGGTCGGCGTCGAGCCGGCCGAGCTGCTCGTGGGCGAGCTCCAGGCAGAACCAGCTCTTGCCGCTGCCGAAGTCGCCCAGCAGCGCGAGCTGCGTGCCGCTGCGGTCGCGGCGCCACTTGTCCACGGTGGTGCTCAGCGAGGATCGGGCCGAACGGGCGATCTCCGCGCCGTCGGCCTGCCGCTCCGACTTGGCCGCGGACAGGTCGACGAACGAGTCGGCCACCCGGGCGATGCTCGCGCCGTAGGTCTCGCGCAGCCAGGTGACGTAGGGGTCGAGCGGTGCCAGCGTGCGCACGAGGTCGTGCAGGGTCAGCACCCGGGTGCCGGGCACGGGCGGCAGCGACCGGAGCGCGTCGGGATCCGTGCGGTCGTCCACCACCAGGACGGCGCGCCCGGCACCGGCGGCCTCGGCGGCCGCAGGCAGCCCGGTGAGGTCCGCGACCCGCGGTTCGCTCGTGGTGCAGGCGACCAGGACCGCGCCGCCGGTGTCGTCCCCGGGCCGGTGCCAGCCGCCGGATCCGGGTGACCCGCTCGCCACGAACCACGGTCCGGCCACGCCGGCCGACCGGATCGCCGACGTCGCCAGGCCCGCGGCGCCGAGCAGGGCCCGCACGCGGTTCGCGAGGTGGACCGACGGGCCGTCCCAGGCGCCGTCGCTCGTCGCCTCCTCGATCGCGGCGCCGAGCCACGCGAGGCCGGGACCGCTCGCGGTCTCGGCGTTGAGGTGCGCGAGGCGGGCCAGGGAGGGCGGGAGGTCCTCGGCCCGGGGCACGGCCGCGCCGTCGACCAGCACCGGGATCACCTTCTTGCCCAGGTCGAGCGCGAGCTCCACCTCCCGGCGCACGTAGTCGTCCGGTGCGGTGATACGGCCGCCCGCCGCCCAGCGCGGCCCGATGAGCGCCAGGACGACGTCGGACCGCCGGATGCTCTCCCACAGCACGGGCGGGAAGTCGGCGCCGGGCGGGATGGCCTCGTCGTCGAGGAACACGACGTGGTTCAGCGATCGGAGGTACTCGTGGTACCGGACGCTCTCCTGGCGGGTGTCGTCGTGCCGGTACGAGACGAAGATCGTGGTCAACTCTTCCTGCCTTCACTCTGCACGCCCGCTCCGCTGGTCGCGGGGGCATCGGTGGTGCCGGGGACGGATCAGGTCAGGGCTGCTCGAAGAGCGACCTCCAGCGCTGCGCGGCGTCGGTCAGGAGGGCGCGCAGCGCGGCCTCGTCGCCGTCGGCCACCTGGTCGGCGACCACCTCGACCGCGCGGGCGTACTCGCGCAGGGTGCTCGCGACGTGGCCGGAGTTGGTCACCAGCACGTCGACCCACATGTCGAGGCCCTCGGTCGCCTTGCGCGTGCTCTCGCGGAAGCCGCCGGCCGGGAGCCGCGTCAGGAGCGGGTCCGGGTCGTCGGCGGCCAGGGCGAGCAGCGGCACCGGGAGCATGCGGGGCAGGTGGCTCACGACGGCGACCAGCCGGTCGTGCCGCTCCGGGTCCAGCACCTCGACCCGTGCGCCGATGCGCTCCAGCAGGCCGGTGCACCAGTGCAGCGCGGCCGGGTCGGTACGCGGCGTCGGGGTCAGGAGGAACACCCGGCCGTCGTAGACCACGGCGTCGGGCTCGGTGACGCCCGCGGTGGCCGGACCCGTCATCGGGTGGCCCCCGAGCGGGATCACGCCCTCGGGCAGGAGCTCGTCCATGGCGGCCGTCACCGCGTGCTTGGTGGAGCCGATGTCCAGGACGACCGTCCCCGGCCGCAGCACCTCGCCGAGCTCGGTGAGGTAGGTGATGATCCGCTGCACGGGCGTGCACAGCACCAGGAGGTCCGCGTCGGCGGCGAGGGCGGCGGCGCTGCCGGCCACCTCGTCGACGAGGCCGGCGTCCAGGGCGCGCCCAGCGGCGTCCGGCTCGCTGTCGTACCCGACCACGCGCTCGAAGTCCCCGGTGCGGCGCAGCGCCGCCGCGAGCGACGCGCCCATGAACCCGAGGCCGACCACGCCGGCCGTCTTGTTGCCTTGCGTCACGGGGGTGCTCCTCGTGGTCGTCGTGGGTGCGCGATGGGGGTGCGGCTGCGACGAGTGTGGCGGTGCCCGGGGGAGTTGTCGAGCGAACCGGCGTACCGCTAACGTCCGCCTGGACAATTCGCCCAAATACAAGATCGGGAGCAAGGCGATGACGGCTGACGCGCCGACGGTAGCGCCGACGACTGCGGCCCAGCCGCCGACCACCCCGCAGGTCACGGCCCCGGGCTCCGCCACTCCGGCCCACACGGCGGTGCGGCCGTCCACGTTCGGTACCCCGTGGCTGCGCTCCACGGGCGACCTGGCCTGGCGGCTGGTGGGCGTGCTGGTCGCGGTGGCGGCCGTCTTCTACGTGATCAGCCTCGTGCAGGTCGTCTTCGTCGCCCTGTTCCTCGCGCTCGTGTTCACCACCGTGCTGCTGCCGCTCGGCGACTTCTACGACCGCGCCATGCCCCGCGGGCTGGCCATGGCAGCGTCGCTGCTGACCGCAGTGCTCGCCGTCGGCGCGCTCGTGACCTACGTGGTCACCTCCGTCACCAGCCGGTGGGAGGAGCTCGCCACCGAGTTCGGCACCGGCCTGACCGATCTCGCCGGGCTCGTCTCGGGCGTCCCCGTCCTGGCGGGCCTGGGCGGCCCCGACCAGTGGCTGGCCGACGGCGGCGCCTGGCTCCAGGCCAACGCCGGCGACTACGCGGGCACCGCCGCCGAGAGCGCCGGGACCATCGGCGAGGGCGCGACCGCCGTCGTGCTCGCCATCTTCTGCACCGTCTTCTTCCTGACTCAGGGCGGGGCCATGTGGCGCTGGGCGCTCGGCTTCGTGCCCGCCGAGCGGCACGACCGCTGGGAGGCCGCCGCGCTCGCCGGTTGGAACGCGTTCTCCGGCTTCACCCGCGGCATGTTCTTCGTCGCCCTTGCCGACGGCGTCATCGCCGGCATCTTCCTGTCCGTCGTGGGCGTGCCGCTGGCGCTGCCGCTGTCGGTCGTCGTGTTCCTCGGCGCCTTCGTGCCGATGATCGGCCCGGTCGCCGCCATCGTCGTCAGCGTGCTCGTCGCGCTGGCTGCCAAGGGCCCCGTGCTCGCGCTCGTGGTGCTCATCGGCATGGTCGTCGTCGCGCAGATCGACGCGAACGTGCTCCAGCCGCTGATCACCGGCAAGCAGGTGTCGCTGCACCCCGTCGTGATGGCTCTCGTCGTGGCCGCCGGGTCGGTCCTGGGCGGGCTGCTCGGTGCCGTCGTCGCCGTCCCGCTCACCGGCGTGGCCTGGGCGGTGTTCAGCACGCTCCGCGCGACCGCACCGGCGGCACCGGCGGCACCGGGCGAGGCCGCCGGGGCGGCACAGGGCGCGCCGTCCGCGGATGAGGCAGACTGACTCGGTGCCCGACCCTGCACCACGAACCGACGTCGCGCACCACGCGTCGCCGTACGACTCCGCACCGCCGCCCTGGCTGCGCACCGCCGCCGGGTGGTCGTGGCGCCTGATCCTGGTCGTCGCCGGGGTCGCCCTGGTGTTCTGGGCGGTCACGCAGGTGCTCATCGTCTTCGTGGCAGTGTTCCTGGCGCTGGTCTTCACCGCGGTGCTCAACCCGCTCACCGACCTCTACTCCCGGGTCATGCCTCGTGCCCTGGCGACCGCCGGCGCGATCCTGTCCGGCATCCTCGTCATCGGCGGGCTCCTGACCTACGTGGTCGTGTCGGTCGCAGGCCAGTGGGAACGGCTCGCGGGGGAGTTCAACACCGGCATCGACCAGATCGTCGACCTGATCGAGAACAACCCCTTCCCGGTCAACGTCGAGGTGGACACCCGCGACCAGTGGATCGACGACGCCGCCAACTGGATCCAGGAGAACTCCCAGACCCTCGTGAGCCGCGCCGCCGAGAGCGCCGGCTCGATCGTCGAGGGGGTCGCGGTGCTCGTGCTCGCGATCTTCTGCACCGTCTTCTTCCTGGCCTCGGGCGGCGCCATGTGGCGCTGGTTCGTCTCCCAGGTGCCCGCCCGCACCCGCACCCGGTGGCGCGACGCCGCGGGCGTCGGCTGGTACACCTTCTCCGGCTACACCCGCGGCACCGTGCTCGTGGCCATCAGCAACGGCATCCTCGCCGGCATCTTCCTGTCGATCCTCGGCGTGCCGCTCGCGGCACCCCTGGCCGTGCTCGTGTTCATCGGCACCTTCATCCCGCTGGTCGGCGCGCCGCTGGCGATGATCATCGCCGCCGTCGTGGCGCTCGCGGCGGACGGGCTGCTGACCGCGCTCATCGTCACGCTCGGCATCGCCGGGATCGGACAGCTCGAAGGGCACGTGCTGCAGCCGCTCATCATGGGCAAGCAGGTGTCCCTGCACCCCGTGGTGGTCGCCCTCGGCGTCACGAGCGGCACGGTCGTGGGCGGCATCCTCGGTGCGATCGTCGCCGTCCCGCTCATCGCGGTGGCCTGGGCGGTGTTCAGCACGCTGCGCAAGCCGCCGGACCCGATGCTCCCGGCGGACGAGGACGGCGCCGGCCCGGTGCAGGACGCCCCGCCCGGCGACCCCGAGCCACGGGATGTCGGTGGTCCTCCGTAGGCTGAGGGCATGGTGGATCTGTTCGACGCCGCGACGACCGACACCGCGGGCACCCCCGCGCCCCGGGCGTCGTCGCCCCTTGCCGTGCGGATGCGCCCGGCCTCGATCGACGAGATAGCCGGACAGGGGCACCTGCTGGAGCCGGGGTCGCCCCTGCGCAGGCTCATCGAACCCGGGGGGAACGGGCGCACGGCCCCGTCCTCGGTGATCCTCTGGGGGCCGCCCGGCACGGGCAAGACCACGCTGGCCTACCTCGTGGCCACCGTCTCGGGCCGCCGCTTCGTGGAGCTCAGCGCCGTCACTGCCGGCGTCAAGGACGTACGCCAGGTGGTCGAGGACGCGCGGCGCCGGCTGGCGACGGGCGGCGACGAGACGGTGCTGTTCGTCGACGAGGTGCACCGCTTCTCCAAGTCGCAGCAGGACGCGCTGCTGCCCAGCGTCGAGAACCGCTGGGTCACCCTCGTGGCGGCCACCACCGAGAACCCGAGCTTCTCCGTCAACTCGCCGCTGCTGTCCCGCTCCCTGCTGCTCACGCTCAAGCCGCTGGAGACCGAGCACGTCCGCGCGCTCGTCCGCCGCGCCGTGACCGACGAGCGCGGCCTGGGCGGGTCGGTCGAGCTCGACGACGAGGCCACCGAGCACCTCCTGCGCCTGGCCGGCGGCGACGCCCGCAAGGCGCTCACGATCCTGGAGGCGGCCGCCGGCGCCGTCCTGTCCGACGGCCCGGCGGACGGGGGTGCGCCCGGCGAGGGTGACGTCCCGCGCGTCGGCCTGGCCGACGTCGAGCGCGCCGTCGACGTGGCCGCCGTCCGCTACGACCGGGACGGCGACCAGCACTACGACGTCATCTCGGCCTTCATCAAGTCCATCCGCGGCTCGGACGTCGACGCCGCGCTGCACTACCTGGCCCGGATGGTCGCCGCAGGGGAGGACCCGCGGTTCATCGCCCGGCGCCTGGTCATCTCCGCCGCGGAGGACATCGGCATGGCCGACCCCTCCGCGCTGCAGACGGCGGTCGCCGCGGCCCAGGCCGTGCAGCTCATCGGCATGCCCGAGGGGCGCATCGTGCTCGCCGAGGCCGTGGTGCACCTGGCCACGGCGCCCAAGTCGAACGCCGCCTACCTCGGGGTCGACGCGGCGCTCGCGGACGTGCGCGCGGGCAAGGTGGGCACCGTGCCGCAGCACCTGCGCGACGCGCACTACGCCGGTGCCAAGAAGATGGGCCACGGCGAGGGCTACCGGTACGCCCACGACTGGCCGCACGGCGTGGCCCCGCAGCAGTACCTGCCGGACGTGCTGGCGGGCTCGCGCTACTACGACCCGAGCGACCGCGGCTACGAGCGGCAGGTGTCGGAGCGCCTCGAGCGGATCCGGGGGATCCTGGGCAGCGAGGACGAGCGGCGGTGACGACGCCCTCGGGACCAGCCCGGGGGACGGTGACGGGGCGCACGGCGGGCACAGGCGCTGACGTGCGGTAAGATTCTCGGGTTGCCTATGGCAGCCCCTGGGACCTCGGCCCCGTGATCGTGGCGTTCGCCGCGCTCCATCGGCTGGTCCCGCACCCGGTGCGGTTCCCCTGCGGGGGAGACCCGTGTCCGGGTGTGACCTCTTTCGTAACCCAAGGACAGGAAGACACAGTGACTTCTGTGACCCGTTCGCGCCGCCAGGTGCGACTGAGCCGCAAGCTGGGCCTCGCGCTCACGCCCAAGGCTGTCAAGCACTTCGAGAAGCGCCCCTACCCGCCGGGTGAGCACGGCCGTGCCCGTCGCCGCACCGAGTCGGACTACGCGGTGCGTCTGCGCGAGAAGCAGCGTCTGCGTGCGCAGTACATGCTCCGCGAGAAGCAGCTCCTCAAGGTGTACGAGAACGCCCGCAAGCAGGCCGGCCTGACCGGTGAGGTCATGGTCGAGGACCTGGAGACGCGTCTCGACTCGCTCGTGCTGCGCGCCGGTTTCGGCCGCACCATCCTGCAGGCCCGCCAGCACGTGACGCACCGTCACATCCTGGTGGACGGCAAGATCGTGGACCGCCCCTCGTTCCGCGTGAAGCCGGGCCAGACCATCCAGGTCAAGCCGAAGAGCCAGACCACGGTGCCGTTCCAGGTCGCCGCCGCCGGTGCCCACCGCGACGTGCTGCCGGCTCTGCCGGGCTACCTGGACGTGCAGCTCGAGAAGCTGTCGGCCACGCTGACCCGCCAGCCGAAGCGCGCCGAGGTCCCCGTGACCTGCGACGTGCAGATGGTCGTCGAGTACTACGCTCGCTGATCTCACCAGCACTCCCGGACGGCCCCGTCCGCGCCACGGCGCGGACGGGGCCGTCTGTTTTTCCGTGGCTGCCGCCCAACGTAGGGTCCGTCGGCCCATGGGCTCAGTGGGCGACGGGCCCTACGTTGGGCGGCAGCCGGCCCGGCACGCCGGGCTCAGGGGTGACGGGCGCGGGTGGGCGGGAGCGGGATAGGGTGATCGTCGACCCCCGGCAGACACCTGTGCCGGACATCTGCGGACCTTCAGGCAGGAGCTTGCGCATGACCCTCGGCGACCTCGGAGACGTGGCGGGACTGATCGCGGCGATCGCGTTCGTGCTCCTCGTGGGCTTCCTCGCCGTCCCGTTGTGGAAGCTGGGCAAGCTGCTGGACGAGGCGCGGGTGAGCGTCCGGGACGTCACGGAGCACTCGGTGCCGATCCTCGACGAGGCGGCGACCACCGTCGCGTCGGCCAACACCCAGCTCGTCCGCGTCGACACGATCACCACGTCGGCCGCCAACGTCAGCGAGAACGTGTCCGCGCTGACCGGCCTCTACGCGGCGACCCTGGGCAAGCCGCTGGTGAAGGTCGCCGCGTTCTCCTATGGCGTGCGCCAGGCGTTCGGCCGGGCCCGGGACCGGTCCGGGCGGCACACCGACGCGGGGCGGCCCGACGACGCGACCGGGGCGCGGGCATGATCCGCCGGCTGTTCTGGGTGGGCGTCGGCGTGGCGGTCACGGTGGTCGTCATCCGCAAGGGCCGCCAGGTCGTCGAGCGGTACACGCCCGCATCCGTCAGCGAGCGCGCCGCGGCCGCGGTGGACGACGCCGGCGCCCGCGTGACCACGATGGCCCGCACGTTCCGCTCGGAGTTCACCGCCGCCCGTGCCGAGCGGGAGGCCGAGCTGATGGCGTCCCTGCGGGGCGAGCTGCCGGACCAGGCCCGGTAACGAGCACGACAGGCCCTACAGGGCTGCGTGGCCAGGCATAACGACTCCACCAGCCGTGTTGTCCACAGGGCACGTCTTTCAGTTTCCGTCTGCCCCCCTCGCGGCGGCAGAATAGGAGTCACGCCCGGGCACCCCTGGTGACCGGCGCGCGCGGCAGCACACGCCGCAGCAGCACACCCCTCTCCGCACGACCGAGAAGAAGGACCACTGACCTCATGCGCACCGCCGAGATCCGCAAGCGTTGGCTCGACTACTTCGAAGCTCAGGGTCACGCGGTGGTGCCGTCGGCGTCGTTGATCTCCCCGGACCCGTCGACGCTGTTCACCATCGCGGGCATGGTGCCGTTCATCCCGTACATGACGGCCCAGCAGACCCCGCCGTGGACCCGCGCCACCAGCGTGCAGAAGTGCGTGCGCACCCTGGACATCGACGACGTGGGCAAGACGACGCGGCACGGCACGTTCTTCCAGATGAACGGCAACTTCTCGTTCGGCGACTACTTCAAGGCCGACGCCATCCGGTACGCCTGGGACTTCCTGACGGGCTCCCTGGAGGACGGCAAGCTGGGGATCGACCCCGACAAGCTGTGGGTCACCGTCTACCACGAGGACGACGAGGCCCGGCAGCTCTGGAAGGACATCGTCGGTCTGCCCGACGAGCGCATCCAGGGCCTCGGCAAGAAGGACAACTACTGGTCCACCGGCCAGCCCGGCCCGGCCGGCCCCTGCTCGGAGATCTTCTACGACCGGGGCGCCGCCTACGGCCCGGACGGCGGCCCGCTGGTCGACGAGGGGGGCGACCGCTTCGTCGAGATCTGGAACCTGGTGTTCATGCAGTACGCCATCGACGACGTGAAGTCCAAGGAGGACTTCCGCATCGTCGGTGAGCTCGCCAAGAAGAACATCGACACGGGCATGGGCCTGGAGCGTGTTGCCTTCCTGCTGCAGGGCAAGGACAACATGTACGAGATCGACGAGGTCTTCCCCGTCATCGAGGCCGCCGAGAAGCTGTCCGGCAAGAAGTACGGCGAGAACCACGACGACGACGTGCGGATGCGGGTCGTGGCCGACCACGTCCGCTCGGCCCTGATGATCATCGGCGACGGCGTGCGCCCCTCCAACGAGGGCCGCGGCTACGTGCTGCGTCGCCTGCTGCGCCGTTCCGTGCGCGCCATGCGCCTGCTGGGCGTGGACGGCGTCGCCCTGCCGTCGCTGCTGCCGGTGTCGAAGGACGCCATGGCTCCCTCCTACCCCGAGCTCCAGCAGAACTTCGAGCAGATCTCGGCCGTCGCCTACGCCGAGGAGGAGGCCTTCCGGCGCACGCTCGCCTCGGGCACCACCATCCTCGACAGCGCCGTGGCCGGCCTGAAGAAGCAGGGCGGCGACAACCTGGTCCTGCCCGGCGAGGCCGCCTTCCAGCTGCACGACACCTACGGGTTCCCGATCGACCTGACCCTGGAGATGGCCGCCGAGCAGGGCGTCCAGGTGGACGAGAAGGCCTTCCGCTCGCTCATGCAGGAGCAGCGCACCCGTGCCCGCGCCGACGCGCTGGCCAAGCGCACCGGTGGGGCCGACGTCGCCGCCTACGAGGCCCTGGAGAAGGAGCTCACCGCTCCCGTCGAGTTCCTCGGTTACACGCAGACCGACGCCACCGTGCGCGTCGTCGGCCTGCTCAGCGGTGGCGTGCCCGCCCCCGCCGTCACCGCCCCGGCCGAGATCGAGGTGGTCCTGGACCGCACGCCGTTCTACGCCGAGGCCGGTGGCCAGCTCGCCGACCACGGCACGATCGTGCTCGACAGCGGCGCCACCATCGAGGTGGACGACGTGCAGCGGCCCATCAAGGGCCTGAACGTGCACCGCGGCCGGCTGATCGAGGGCACGGCCGCCCTGGGCGACCCGGGTACGGCGCAGATCGACACGGCCCGCCGCAAGGCCATCAGCCGGGCCCACTCGGCCACGCACATGATCCACAAGGCGCTGCACGAGCTCGTGGGCCCGGACCGTACGCAGGCCGGCTCGGAGAACGCCCCGAGCCGCATCCGGTTCGACTTCCGCTCGCCGACCGCCGTCTCGGCCTCCGCCCTGACGGAGATCGAGGAGCGCGTCAACGTGCGCCTCGCCGACAACCTCGAGGTCACCGACGAGCTCATGCCGATCGCCAAGGCCCGCGAGGCCGGTGCGATGGCGCTGTTCGGCGAGAAGTACGGCGACGTCGTGCGCGTGGTCTCGATCGGTGGGGACTGGTCGCGCGAGCTGTGCGCCGGCACGCACGTCAAGCAGACCGGCCAGCTCGGCCGGGTCACCCTGCTGGGCGAGTCGTCCATCGGCTCCGGCGTCCGCCGCGTGGACGCCCTGGTGGGTGACGGCGCCTACGGCTTCCAGGCCAAGGAGCACGCCCTGGTGGGTCAGCTCAGCGGCCTGCTGAACACGCGCCCCGAGGACCTGCACGAGCGGGTCGGCTCGCTCGTGACGCGGCTCAAGGAAGCCGAGAAGGAGCTTGCCGCGCTGCGTCAGGGACAGCTCCTGGCCGTGGCCGGCAAGCTCGCCGCCGAGGCGCCGCGCGTGGGCGACGTGCGCGTCGTCACGCACGACGCCGGCGAGGCCCAGGCCGACGACCTCCGTGCCCTCGTGCTCGACGTGCGTGGCCGCCTCGGCGAGGCCGAGCCCGTCGTCGCTGCCGCCGGTGGTGTGTCGGGTGGCCGCCCGGTCGTGGTGGTCGTGACCAACGCCGCCGCCCGTGCGGCCGGTTACAAGGCCGGCGACCTGGTGCGCACCGCCGCCCAGACGCTGGGTGGCGGTGGCGGCGGCAAGCCGGACATGGCCCAGGGCGGCGGCACCGACCCGGCCAAGCTCGGCGAGGCCCTGGCCGGTATCGCCGAGGGCGTCCGTCTGGTCGCCGTCGGCGCCTGATGAGCGAGCAGGCAGGCTCCGAGCCCGGGCTCCCGCGCGGGGCCCGGCTCGGGGTCGACGTCGGCATGGCCCGGATCGGGCTGGCCGCCAGCGACCCCGACGGCCTGGTCGCCACCCCCGTGGAGACCGTGCCGCGGGTGCTGGCGGCACCCGGCAACGGGAGCGGCAAGGGCGGCGGCAAGGCACCGCGGAGCGCCGAGGGCACCACGGCGGACGTCGAGCGCATCGTGGCCGAGGCCGCCGAGCGCTTCGCTGCCGTCGTGTACGTGGGTCTGCCCCGGCACCTGTCCGGCAAGGAGGGCGCTGCGACGGCTGACGCCCGCGCCTTCGCGAAACGCCTGGTCACAGCCCTGGAGGCCGCGCACGAGCGGGCCGAGGTGCGTCTCGTGGACGAGCGGATGACCACGGTCTCCGCCCACCAGGCGCTCAGCGCGGCGGGCCGGAAAACCAAGCGGCACAGGTCCGTGATTGATCAGGCCGCAGCCGTTATCATTCTGCAATCCGCACTTGACGCGGAGCGGGCGAAGGGGGAGCGCGCCGGCGAGCTCGTCGAGGTGCGGACCGTGCACGACACGCACGACTGACCCCAGCACCCCCCGACGAAGGACAGTGAGCCTGAGGTGACGGACCTCTTCACGGCGCCCCCGCCGAGCCAGGCAGACCCCGCGTTCCCTGAACCGCGATCCGGCCGGCGTGCGCAGCGTCGGCGCAAGCGCCGGCGGGGACGTTCCGTCCTCGTGCTCCTCGTGGCCCTCGTGCTGGTGGGCGGGTCCGGCTACGCGGTGTGGACCAACCTCGACTCCTTGACGGGGCTGACCAGCCCGCTCGCCTCGAAGGACTTTCCGGGACCCGGCGGCGACCAGGTGGACGTCGAGATCCCCCAGGGGGCCACGGGTCAGGCGATGGGCGAGGCCCTGTACGAGGCCGGAGTGGTCGCGAGCGTGTCGGCCTTCTCGACGGCGTTCGAGGCCAACCCGGACTCGGTGCTGATCCGGCCCGGCACGCGGACGATGC
This sequence comes from Promicromonospora sp. NPDC050880, assembly GCF_044456525.1. Taxonomy (NCBI): domain Bacteria; kingdom Bacillati; phylum Actinomycetota; class Actinomycetes; order Micrococcales; family Promicromonosporaceae; genus Promicromonospora; species Promicromonospora sp. NPDC050880. The sequence continues at coordinate 47,838 of NZ_JBITFV010000022.1, read as the reverse complement.
TCGAGGAGATGTCGGCCGAGGACGCCGTGGCCCTCCTGGTCAAGAACGAGCTGGTGGACCTGCAGGTCACCATCCCCGAGGGGTACACGGTGGAGCAGGTCGTGGAGCGGGCCGTGCAGGTCACCGGGCTCCCGGCGGAGGACTTCGAGGCCGCGCTGGCCGACCCGGAGAAGATCGGGCTGCCGAAGCAGGCCCAGGGCAAGGCCGAGGGCTGGCTGTACCCGGACGCGTACATGGCCAAGCCGGACGCCACGGCCGCCGGGCTGCTGTCGCAGATGGTGGGCCGGACCGTGCGGATGCTCCAGGAGAAGAACGTCGACCGCAGCGACTGGCAGACGGTGCTGACGAAGGCGTCGCTGGTGGAGCGCGAGGGTCTGCTCGCCGAGGACAAGCCGAAGATCGCGCGGGCGATCGAGAACCGGCTCGCGGACGACATGGCGCTCCAGATCGACGCCTCGGTCGCGTACGGGGCGGGCAAGCCCGGCACCGAGCTGACCCGTGCTGACACGAACAACGCCAAGAACCGGTACAACACCTACCAGCACACGGGGCTGCCGCCCGGCCCCATCGCCAACCCCGGTGAGGTCGCGGTGGACGCCGTGCTGAACCCGGCCCCCGGCGACTGGAAGTTCTGGGTCACGGTCAACCTCGACACCGGCGAGACCAAGTTCGCCGAGGGTTTCGACGAGCACCAGCAGTACGTCGCCGAGCTGCGGGAGTGGGAGAAGGCCAACCAGTGACGTCGCAGGTCCGCCGGCATTCCGGGCGGACCGCGCGGGCGAATCCCGGGAGTTGGCCGGGAATGGTCCGCTCGGGGTAGCGTTCGCGGCACCCGGGCTGTGATGTGATCGTGACATCTTGTTGGCGTGTCATGGACCCCGATGGTGACCAGGCGCGGATCAACGAGTGATTCGCGCAGCACAGAGGACGGAGCGAGCGTGACCGAGGCCCTTCCCGGAGTGAGCTATGAGGGGCCACCGCGGCACGCCAGCGGCCAGCGTGGACGGCGCACCGAGCGTGACACCCGTCCGGGGGGCCGCGCGAGCCGGCGGGACCGGCGCCCGAAGCGGTCGCGCCGCTCGCTGATCATCGCCGTGGTGGCGGTGCTCGTGGTGCTCGGTGCCCTCGGCGCGTGGACCGTGAAGAACGACGGCTACCTCTTCGGCGTCCGCACGCCCCTGGCCGCCGCGGACTACGAGGGCACCGGCGGCGAACCGGTCGAGGTGGAGGTGCCCGAGGGGGCCAACGGGTACTCGATCGCGGCCGAGCTCGTCGAGCAGGACGTGGTGGCCAGCTCGGAGGCGTTCGTCCGGGCGTTCAACGCGAACCCGGACGCCGCGGCGATCCAGCCCGGCACGCACGAGCTGAAGCTGCACATGAGCGCGGAGTCCGCCGTCGCGCTGCTGGCGACGAACGCGGTGGTCCGGGGCGGCCTGACGGTCGTCGAGGGGCACACCGTGGCGCAGATCCGGGAGACGATGGTCGAGGCGGGCTGGCCCGAGCAGGACGTCAGGGCGGCACTGGACGACCCCCAGGCGCTGGGTCTGCCGGCCGAGGCCGGCGGGCACCTGGAGGGCTGGCTCGCGGCCAGCACCTACGACGCCAAGCCGGGTAGCGTGCCCGCCGCGGACGTGCTCAAGCAGATGGTGGCGCTCACCGTGAGCGAGCTCAAGGAGCTCGATGTGCCGCCTGCGCAATGGAACGACGTGATCATCAAGGCGTCGCTGGTGGAGCGCGAGGCGCCCGACGAGTACCGCGGCCAGGTCGCCCGCGTGATCGAGAACCGGCTCGCGGCGAACGAGCCGCTCGGCCTGGACGCCATCGACTCCTACGGGCGCAAGAAGCCGTCCCACCTGATCACCACCGAGGAGTTCCAGGACGAGTCGTTCCCGTACGCCTCGCGCGTGGTCCCGGGGCTGCCGCCGACGGCCATCGGTGCGCCGAGCAGGGCGTCGGTGGAAGCGGTGCTCCATCCGCCTGCCGGCCCGTGGCGCTGGTACGTCACCGTGAACCTGGACTCGCAGGAGACGAAGTTCACCGACGACTACGACGAGTTCCTGGAGTTCCGCGAGGAGTACCAGGCCTGGGCCGCGGAGAACGGGTACTGATGACGGACGACCTGACGGCCTCCGCCGGCGGGCGCCGCGCCGCCGTGCTCGGTCATCCCGTGGCGCACTCGCTGTCCCCGGTGCTGCACACCGCGGCCTACCGTGCGCTCGGCCTGGACGGCTGGGCGTACGGCCTCCACGACGTCACCGAGGAGGACCTGGCGGGCTTCCTCGACGGGCTCGACCAGGGCTGGGCCGGGCTGAGCCTGACCATGCCGCTCAAGCAGGTCGTGATCCCGCTGCTCGACCACGTGGAGCCGCTCGCGCAGGCCGTGGGCGCGGTCAACACGGTGCTCTTCTCGACCGTCCGCGGCACGGTGACCCGGACGGGCACCAACACGGACGTGCACGGCATCGTGGCGGCGCTGCGCGAGGGCCTCGGCGCGCGCCGCGTGGCGGACACCGTCGTCCTGGGCGGGGGAGCGACGGCCGCCTCCGCCGTCGCGGCACTGGCCGAGCTCGGCTGCGCCGCGCCGCAGGTGTTCGTGCGTTCCCTGGACCGGATCGGCCCGCTGCGCGAGGCCGTGGCCCGCATGGGCGTGGCGCCGTCGTTCGAGGTGTTCGACGACAAGACGACGACGTCCGCCCTGGCCGCCGCGGACGCCGTCGTCTCCACGACGCCGAAGTACGCGGCCGACACGTGGGCGCCCCTGCTCGCCGACCACGTCTCCGGCGCGGCGTCGGGCCCGTCCGCGGGCGGCCCCCGCGGTGTGCTGCTGGACGTGGTCTACGACCCGCGGCCCACCGTGCTCCAGACCGCGTGGACGGCGCTCGGCGCACCTGCGGTCGGGGGCGAGCGGATGCTGCTGCACCAGGCGGCCGAGCAGGTGCGCCTCATGACGGGCTGTCCGGCGCCGTTGGCAGCCATGGACGAGGCGCTCCGGGCGGCCCTCTCGCACTGACGGGTCCGTGCCGGCGTCTCGCCGATACCCACGGCCACGGCCACGGCCACGGCCACGGCCAGGGCAACGGCCACGGGCGATGGCAACCGGCGAGGCGAGGGCGTCGGGCATGATGCCCGGGGAGGCAGGCCGGCCGAGCCCAGTGGGCCCGCCCAGCCGTGTCACGCACCGTAGACGTTGTCTACTCTCCGTGACGCAGTTGCGCGGGCACCCTTTCCGCGGCGGCGACACGCCGGTGCCCGATCACGCCGGCCTCGGTGTGTCGCCCACCGGACCGGGGCGCCGGGTCCGTCATGCGCGTGAAACAATCCGACCATGCTGCGTTGGTTGACATCGGGTGAGTCGCACGGTCCGGCCCTGGTCGGGGTGATGGAGGGTCTGCCCGCGGGCGTGGAGCTGACCACGTCGGACATCCAGGGCGCCCTCGCGCGCCGCCGTCTCGGCTACGGCCGCGGTGCCCGGATGAAGTTCGAGCAGGACCAGGTGCGGGTGCTCGGCGGCCTGCGCCACGGGCTCACGCAGGGTGGTCCGCTCGCCATCGAGATCGCCAACACCGAGTGGCCCAAGTGGACCGACGTCATGTCGGCCGACCCGGTGCCCGCCGAGGCGCTCCTGGTCGACGCCGGCACCGGCGACGAGCGCGAGGTGGCCCGCAACCGCCCGCTGACCCGGCCGCGACCCGGGCACGCCGACCTGGTCGGCATGCGCAAGTACGGCTTCGAGGACGCGCGTCCGGTGCTGGAGCGCGCCTCCGCCCGCGAGACCGCGGCCCGGGTGGCGCTCGGCGTGGCCGCCGCGAAGTTCCTGGAGCAGGCGCTCGGCATCCGGCTCGTCTCGCACGTGGTCGCCATCGGCGAGGCCGAGGTGCCCGACGACGCCGCACTGCCGACCCCGGACGACGTCGCCGCGCTCGACGCCGACCCGGTGCGCTGCCTCGACGCGGCGTCCTCGAAGCTCATGGTCGAGGAGATCGACCTGGCGAAGAAGGACGGCGACACGCTCGGCGGCGTCGTCGAGGTGCTGGCCTACGGAGTGCCGTCGGGCCTCGGCACGTACGTGCAGGGCGACCGCCGTCTCGACGCGAAGCTGGCCGCCGCGCTCATGGGCATCCAGGCGATCAAGGGCGTCGAGGTCGGTGACGGCTTCCGCACCGCCCGCCGGCGGGGGAGCGCCGCCCACGACGAGATCGTGCGCGGCACGGCACCGGACGGGCAGCCGGGCATCCAGCGCACCACCAACCGCGCGGGCGGCATCGAGGGCGGCATGTCCAACGGCGAGATCGTCCGGGTGCGCGCCGCGATGAAACCCATCTCGACCGTGCCGCGCGCCCTGCCGACCGTCGACACCGCCACCGGCGAGCCCGTCACCGCCCACCACCAGCGGTCCGACGTGTGCGCGGTGCCGCCGGCCGCCGTCGTCGCTGAGGCCATGGTCGCGCTCACCCTGGCCGAGGCCGCCGTCGAGAAGTTCGGCGGCGACTCCGTGGCCGAGGTGCGCCGCAACCTCGACTCGTACGTGGCGGCCATCCCGGAGCTGCTGCGGTGAGCGGCGCGACCGGCACCAGGCCCGTCGTCGTCATGATCGGGCCGCCCGGTTCGGGCAAGTCGAAGGTGGGGCGCATCCTCGCGGCCGGCCTCGGCCTGACCGTGCGCGACACGGACGCCGACATCGAGGCCGGTGCGGGCAAGCCCGTCAGCGAGATTTTCGTCGACGACGGCGAACCCCGCTTCCGCGAGCTGGAGCGGGACGCCGTCCTGACCGCCCTCGCGGAGCACGACGGCGTGCTGTCCCTGGGCGGCGGCGCCGTGATGAACCCCGTGACCCAGGAGGCGCTGGTGGCGTACGCGGCCCAGGGTGGCCACGTCGTGTTCCTGGACGTGCCGCTGGCGATCGCCGCGCAACGAGTCGGCATGAACCAGGCCCGTCCGCTGCTGCTGGGCAACCCGCGCGCGCAGTGGCAGAAGCTGATGACCGAGCGACGGCCCACCTACGAGCGCCTCGCGACCCTGACGATCGTGTCGAGCGAGCGGCCCGGCGAGCACGTGGCGCGCGAGATCGTCGAGGCGCTGGGCCTGGACCTCGTCGACGGGGAGCTGTCCGACCCGAAGCACGGTCAGACCGAGAACAAGAGCACCGAGGAGAGCACCGCGTGAGCACCGACAGCGCTCCCGTACGGGTCACCGTGCAGGGAGACGCACCCTACGACGTCGTCATCGGACACCACCTGCTGGGCGAGCTGCCGGCGCTGGTCGGCAAGGCCGCGAAGGTCATGGTGATCCACCCGGCCGCGCTGTCCGCGACGGCCGACGCGATCTCGGAGGACCTCAAGGCCTCCGGCTACGAGGCGTTCGTGGCGGAGGTCCCGGACGCGGAGTCGGCCAAGACGCCGCAGGTCGCGGCCTTCCTCTGGGGTCTGCTCGGGCAGCTCGACTTCACGCGGTCGGACGCGATCGTGGGCGTCGGCGGGGGCGCCACGACGGACCTGGCCGGCTTCGTGGCGGCCACGTGGCTGCGCGGGATCCGGGTGGTGCAGGTGCCGACCACGCTGCTCGCGATGGTCGACGCCGCCGTGGGCGGCAAGACCGGCATCAACACCTCGGAGGGCAAGAACCTCGTGGGCGCGTTCCACCCGCCGGCCGGCGTGCTGTGCGACCTGGCGGCGCTCGGCTCCCTCGACAAGTGGGACCTCGTCGCGGGCCTGGCCGAGGTGGTCAAGACGGGCTTCATCGCGGACCCGGCGATCCTGGACCTGGTCGAGGCGCACGTCGACGAGCTGCGGAACTGGGCCGGCGCGGACGCCACCGAGGAGACCTGGGCCGTCGTGGCCGAGCTCGTGGAGCGCTCCGTCCGGGTCAAGGCCCGGGTGGTGGGCGAGGACCTCAAGGAGGCCGGCCTGCGCGAGATCCTGAACTACGGGCACACCCTGGGCCACGCCATCGAGCTCGCGGAGCGCTACCAGTGGCGGCACGGCGCGGCGGTCAGCGTGGGCATGGTCTTCGCGGCCGAGCTCGCCCGCATGGCCGGCAAGCTGCCCGACGACGTCGCCGACCGGCACCGGTCGATCCTGTCCGCGCTCGGGCTCCCGGTGCACTACCGCGGCGACCGGTGGGACCAGCTCCTGTCGGCCATGCGCCGTGACAAGAAGGCGCGCGGCGACCTGCTCCGCTTCGTCGTCCTGGACGACGTCGCCAAGCCGGTGCGCCTGGAGGGACCGGACCCGACGCTGCTGGCGGCCGCCTACGCGGAGGTCGCCAAGGAACCCCCGACGAAGGGCCCGGGCACCCCGGTCACCCTGACCCTGGGCTGACGCCTCGCCCGTGCGGGCCCGCTCGACCGGGTCCGCACCCGGGCGGGGGAACTCCGGGTGATCTTGCCCGACTTCGCGGGCATCGTCGCCGGTGGCAGGGCTAGCGTTCCCGATGCGGGGGCTGTCGCGCACGGGCGTGCGCGCCGACAGGAGGGAGCCCCCACCATGCGCAAGATCTACAACCTCCCGCCCGGCTGGCCGGCCCCGCCGGCGGGTTGGACGCCCGACGAGGACTGGCAGCCCAACCCGGAGTGGTCTGTCCCCGCCGGCTGGCAGCTCTGGGTCGAGGTACCCGACACGGCTCTGATCGGCACCGACGCCGTCGCTGTCGACGCCCCGGACGGTGAGGCGGGTGGGAGCCTGCGGCGTCGGCCGCTGCTGGTCGCCGCGGCCGTGGTCGCCCTCGTCCTGTCGTTCTTCGGCGGTGTCGGCGTCGGCGCTGGTCAGGACGGTGCCGCGGTCCAGGCCGCGGAAGAGTCCGCGTCCGCGGCGGTCGAGGACGCCGAGACCGACGTGGCTCGCATGCGGGCCGACGTCGAGGCGGAGGCCGCTGCCCTTGCCGAGGAGCGAGACGCGCTCGAGGCGGACCAGGCGAAGCTGGCCACGGGGCAGGACGACCTCGCGACCCGCGTGGCGGACGTGAAGGACAAGGAGGCCGCGCTCAAGGATCGCGAGGCTGCCGTCGAGACCGCGGAGACGCAGGTCGAGACCCGGGAGTCGGACGTCGCCGAACGGGAGGACGCGGTCGAAGCGGCGGAGGCCGCCGGGTTCGCGTCGGGCGGGGAGACCGCCACGACCGAGGAGGCCCCCGCCGAGGAGGACGACTCCGGCGGGTCGGTCTACTACGAGAACTGCGACGCCGCGCGGGCGGCGGGCGCGGCACCGGTGTATCGGGGCGATCCCGGGTACGCGTCGCACCTCGACCGCGACGGGGACGGCGTCGGCTGCGAGTGAGCCCGGGCGCGGGTCCCCCTCCGGACGGGCCCGGGCCTGCCGGTCAGCCCCACAGCCCCCGGCTCACCAGCACGTCCTTGAGCAGGTCCGCGCGGTCCGTGACGAGCCCGTCCACGCCCTCGTCGACGAGGCGGATCATCTCGGCGGTCTCGTTCACCGTCCAGACGTGGACCTTCTTGCCGAGCGCGTGCGCCGCCTCGATCGAGGCAAGGTCGACGACGGTCACCCGGCCCTCGCTGACGGGCACCTGGAGCGCGTCGACCTGGCGCAGGGCACGGCGCGCGAGCGGCCGGGCGCGGAGCCGGACGCCGGTGAGGAACGTCGCGATCTCCCTGCGGCCGGCCGACGTCGCCACGGGCCGGGACAGCTTGGCCAGCGTGGCGCGCCGTCGGGCCGGGTCGAAGGAGGTGACGCACACGCGGTCCCAGGACGCCGTGCGCTCCACGGCGCGAGCCACGGGCCCGACGCCGGAGGCGTGCTTGACGTCGATGTTGACCCGCAGGCCGGGCCAGCCGCCCAGCACGTCCTCCAGCAGGGGTACGGGTTCGACGCCGCCGATGCGCGCCTCGCTCACCTCCGACCACGGCAGCTCGGCGACCAGACCGGTGCCGTCCGTGGTGCGGTCCAGGGACTCGTCGTGCAGCGCCACGGCGACGCCGTCGACGGTGCCGTGGGCGTCCGTCTCGACGTAGCGGTAGCCCAGGTCGACGGCGGCACCGAAGGCGGCCAGCGAGTTCTCCAGGCCCTCGGTCCCGGCCGAGGCGTGCGCGAACCCGCGGTGGGCGAGGGCCTGGAACGGCCCCTCGAAGTAGGTCACTTGCTGCACCTCACGTGTCGGTCCTTCGGCTCTGCGCCCATTGGAGCATGCCGTCGAGGTAGGCCTCGCGCGGACCGCGTGCCGAGAGCGTGAGGTCGTGCACGCCGCCGGGGACCACGAGCTCGGTGACGTCCTCGCCCAGGCACGGCAGGAGGGCCGCCATCTGCTCGACGTCGAGCACGGTGTCCTGGGCGTCGAGCAGGGGGTTGTCGAGCGAGTCCGGGCCCGAGGAGTCGGAACGCGCCAGCAGCACCGGGCACGCGATCTCCAGGCCGGCCGCGACCCGCGCCTGTCCCCGCCGGACCGCGACGAACCAGCCGACGCGCCCGGGCACGCCCTCGGGCCGCTTGAGCGTGGTGTCGAACTGCCAGCGTCCCCCGTTGGCGGCCAGGAGGTGCTCCGCGTAGCGCGACGGGCCGTCGCTGATGACCGCGGTCGCCGCCAGACGACCCACGGTGTCCAGGAACCGGGTGCCCACCGTGCGCTGCCAGTACGGGGCGCGCAGGTCCAGGAACGGCGAGTCCAGCACCAGCAGGTCGGGTCCGGCGTCGGCGCCTGCGGCGTTGCGGTGCGCGTGCGCCCACAGGGCCGCGGTGAGCCCGCCGGTGGAGTGGGCGTGCACGACGAGCGGCAGTCCCGGTTCCAGCCCGCGCACGGTCCGCGCGGCGGTGGCGATGTCGGTCGCCTGCTCGCGCAGGTCCATCACGAAGTGCGGGATCTGGCCGGGCCGCAGCGACCGGCCCGCCGCCCGCAGGTCGACGGCGTAGAACGCGTAGCCTGCCGCGGCGAACACGCGCGCGAGGTGCTCCTGGAAGAAGTAGTCGTTGTAGCCGTGCACATGGAGGACGGCGGCGCGCGGTACCGGCAGGTCGGGCGGGTGGGGGTAGCGGACCAGGGTGGCCGGCCCGAGCGGGGCCTCCTGGAACGGTTCGCCGAGCAGGTGGTCGGTACGCCAGTCGAGCGTGTCGGGTGAACCAGGCACGTGCGGATCGTATGCCGCCGACGGCTGCCGGAGCGGGTCGCGACGCGCGGGTCAGCGGCGAGTCGCCGCCGGGGAGAGGCGGCGAACGCCGTGGCAAGATGTCCAACATGCCCAGAAATGGTGAGACCAACGTCGGTCGCACGGTGCAGTCCGCGATCTACCGAGACGGCGTCTACGGCCGCCGCCCCGTGGTGCCCACCCACCCTGAGGCCCTCGCCTCCGCCGCACGCCGCCGGATGACCCGCACCGGCTGGGCCTACGTCTCCGGTGGCGCCGGCGCGCAGCGTACCGTCGAGGCCAACCGCGAGGCCTTCGGCCGGTACCGCACCGTGCCGCGCCAGATGGTCGACGTCGGCGGGCGCTCCCTGGCCACCACCCTCCTCGGCCGTGAGCTGCCCGCACCCGTGCTGTTCGGGCCTGTCGGCGCGCTGGAGCTCGCCGTCCAGCACCAGCGCGGCCGCGGAGGGCGGGCCGCAGCACCGCGCAACGCGGAACCGGCTCTCGCCGCCGCTGCCCGGGGCCTGGGCCTGCCCGTCGTCATCTCGTCCCAGGCGTCCACCCCGATGGAGCACACCGCCGCCGTCCTGGGTGACAGCCCGCGCTGGTTCCAGCTCTACTGGTCGTCCGACGACACCGTGGTCGAGTCCTTCGTCGCCCGCGCCGAGGCCAGCGGCTGCGAGGCGATCGTCGTCACGCTCGACACCCATGTGCTCGGCTGGCGCACCCTCGACCTCGACCTCGGCTACCTCCCGTTCGCCCGCGCGGAAGGGATCGCGCAGTACCTCAGCGACCCCGCGTTCCGGCGTCTCGTCGAGGCCCGGGCCGCCGGGACCAGGCCGCCCGGCGTCGCGCCGACGGACGGCGCCCAGGACCCGGGCCGCCGGCTGCCCACCCCCTCCGCCGTCCGCTCCCTGCTGTCCATGGCCCGCCACCACCCCGGCCCCACCTGGCGCAACCTCACCCAGCCCTACCCGCGCGCCGCCGTCGAGACCTTCCTCGACGTCTTCTCCCGCTCCACCCTCACCTGGGCCGACCTCGCCTGGCTGCGCGCACGCACCACCCTGCCCGTCCTCGTCAAGGGCATCCAGCACCCCGACGACGCCCGTGCCGCCCTCGACCACGGCGCCGACGGCATCATCGTGTCCAACCACGGCGGCCGGCAGATCGACAACGCCGTCGCCTCGCTCGACATGCTCGCCCCCGTGGTCGACGCCGTCCGCGCCCACCAGGCACCCGGCAGCACCCCGGCCCCCGTCCTGTTCGACTCCGGCGTGCGCACCGGCGCCGACGTCTTCACCGCGCTGGCCCTCGGCGCCGATGCCGTGCTCCTCGGCCGCCCCTGGGTCTACGGCCTCGCGCTCGCCGGGGCCGAGGGCGTCCGCGCCGTCGCCGAGCACGTCCTCGCCGAGCTCGACCTGACGATGGCGCTCGCGGGTGTGTCGGCCGTCGACCAGATCGGGCGGCACAACCTCGCGCTCTGACCCTCTGACCCTCTGACCCGGCCGGACGCTCGGCCGCGGGCCAGGTCCGGGCCGGTCGGTATGAGATCGTGACCGGCCCAGCACCCGCCATTCACGCTGTCCGGGCAGACTGCGGCCATGACCGACGCCCCTCAGCGACCAGACAGCCCGGCCACCGGCCCCGGCGCCGCCGCCGTCCCGCTCCCGGCGACCGGCCTGGAGCTGCGGGAGGGGACGCGGATCCCGCGGCGGCAGGTGTTCTCCTGGGCGCTGTGGGACTGGGGTACCCAGCCGTTCAACACGGTGATCCTCACGTTCGTCTTCACGGCGCTGTACCTGACCACCGACTCGTTCCTGGACCCCGCCGTCGCGGCGCTGGGGGAGGACGACCCGGCCTACCAGCGCGGGCTGGCCGAGCTCACGAGCGGGCTGGGCACGTGGAACGCGCTGGCGGGCGTGGCGATCTTCGTCCTGGCACCGGTGCTGGGGCAGCGTGCCGACGCGACCGGCCGCCGCAAGGCCTGGCTCGCCGGTGCGACCGCCGGGATGGTGCTGTGCATGCTGGCGCTGTGGTTCGTCGAGGAGGACCCGGCCTACTTCGTGCTGGGCGCGGCCCTGATCGGCCTCGGCAGCGTGCTCAGCGAGATCGGCGGCGTGAACTACAACGCCATGCTGGTCTCGGTCGCCACGCCGCGCACGGTCGGCAAGGTGTCGGGGCTCGGCTGGGGCCTCGGCTACGTGGGCGGCATCCTCATGCTGGTGCTGGTCGTGGTCGCCAACGGCGCCGACTGGTGGGGCATGCCCACCGACAACGGGCTCGCCTTCCGCCTGATCGCCGTGGCCTGCGCGCTGTGGGCGCTGGCGTTCGCCTGGCCCGTCTTCGCCTTCGTGCCGGAGCGGCTGCCGACCGCGGGCCGGGAGAAGGTCGGCTTCTTCGCCAGCTACGCGGTGCTGTACCGCGACATCAAGGGGCTGTGGCACACCGCCCGGCAGACGTTCTGGTTCCTGCTGGCCAGCGCCGTGTTCCGGGACGGGCTCAGCGGCGTCTTCGCCTTCGGCGCCATCATCGGCAGCGTCAGCTTCGGCTTCTCGGCCGACGAGGTGATCGTGTTCGGCATCGCGGCCAACCTCGTGGCCGGGGTCAGCACGGTGCTCGTGGGCCGGGCCGACGACCGGTTCGGGGCCCGCTCGGTCATCCTGACCACGCTCGGCGTGATCGTCGCCGCGGGCCTGGCCGTCGTGTTCCTGCGCGACCTCGGCCCCGTCGTCTACTGGGTGGGCGGTCTGATCCTGTCCGCGTGCGTCGGGCCCGCGCAGGCGGCGTCCCGCTCCTACCTGGCCCGCGTGACGCCCGCCGGCCGGGAGTCGGAGATCTTCGGCCTGTACGCCACCACGGGCCGGGCCACCTCGTGGATGTCGAGCACGCTGTGGAGCATCACCATCGCCCTGACGGGCGCGACGATCTGGGGCACGCTCGGGATCATCGTGGTGGTGCTCGCCGGGCTGGTGCTGATGTGGTTCGTCAAGGAGGCGCCGGTCCCGGGCGTCTCGGGTGCCGGCGCGGGCACGTCCGGGGCGGTCGGGCAGGGGGCTTGAGCGGCGGGCGTCCGGTTCGCGCCGGCTACCGGGCGGTCCTGCGGCGCCCCTCGGTGCGCAGCCACTCGTGGAGCCGTGTCAGGTCGGCCAGCGGCCCCAGGTGACGTAGCTTCTCGGGGTTGATGACGCCGCGGATCGCCGCGAGCCGTGTGGTGGTGCCGGGAGCGCCCGGTGCGGCTGCCGCCTCCTCGGCCACCTCGAAGGACCAGGTCCCGACGAGGCCGCCGCCCAGCACGTCGTCCGCCACGATGAGCAGGCCGGGCTGCCCGCCCACCAGCGCACGCTCGAAGTGCAGGGGCGCACCGCGCCGCATGAAGCCGGCCAGCACCCGCGCGACCGGCACCTGGCCCACGACGGATCGTGCGATCGACATGCCCGGGGGCACGTTGCCGCCGCTGTCGCCCGTGAGCACCACGTCCTGCGCGAGCAGCTCCAGGAACGAGTCCACGGCGCCGTCCTCGCACGCCGCGAGGAACCGGGTCACGAGCTGCTCGGCATGCGTCTCCGTGGTCCTGCGGGCACCCGGTGCCCCGGACCCGTGCTGCGCCCCGGAAGCCTGCTGCGCTCCGGCACCGTGCCGTGCCACCGCGTCGTGCCCGGACCCGGGCTCCGTCGACCCTGCACCCGGTGCCGCGGCCTCGCGCCGGTTCGCGATCCGGCGCCGGGCGCGGGAGGCGAGCTGCCGTGCGGCCACCTCGCTCGTCCCGATGACGTCGGCGGCCTCGCTGTGCGGGAACCCGAGCACGTCGTGCAGCAGGAACGCCGCACGCTCGGTCGGGGTCAGCGTCTCCAGCAGCACGAGGAAGGCCGTCGAGAGGTCGTCGGCCAGCTCGGCGTGCCCGGCGGCGTCGGGCGGCGGCGTGGCCATGGCCACCGGCAGGTGGGCATCCACGGGACCGACCAGCGGTTCGGGCAGCCACTCGCCCACGTACGACTCGCGCCGCACGCGGGCCGAGCGCAGCACGTCGATGGCGATCCGCGTCGTCACGGTCGTCACGAACGCGTCGGGGTTGCGCACGCCGTCCGCCTGGGACAGCCGTGTCAGCGCCTCCTGCACCACGTCCTCGGCCTCCGCGACGCTCCCGAGCATCCGGTACGCCACCGAGAAGGCCAGGGGCCGCAGCCGGGCCAGGGCGGCGTCGTCGAGGTGCGCACCGGAGGCGTCGGGGGTCGTCATGGGGACATGCTCTCGCGTCATGCCCCGACGACGAGACACGTCCGCGGAACGTGACGGACCCGGCTGCCGGGTGCGGACGTCAGCGCGACCGCATGGCGTCGATCTCGTCGCGCCGGAACAGGACGAGGCGGTCCAGGACGTCGTCCGGCAGCGGACGGTCCGGGGTGAACCGCACGGTGCCCTTCGACGTCGAGAAACCGGCCAGGTCCGGAGCGAGGGCCTCGATCGCCGGCGGGCTGAACGGGTACAGGCCGATGTGGTTGGCGGTGGCGCGCGCCGAGATCAGCGGGCTGCCGCGGTAGCGCAGCGCGGCCATGCCGTAGCTGGTGCCCTCCTCGGCGTCCGGCACGAGCTCCAGCGCACGCGCCCGTACGTGCTCGACGGCGTCCCGGGCCGGTCCGTCGAGGCTCGCGATGTACTGCGTGAAGTCGTCCATGGGAACAGCCTGGGCCGGGCGGGCGCGCCCCGCCAGGCCGGACGGCCGGCCGGGCCGGGCGGCCCGGCCGGTCAGGAGGCCGCGGGTTCCGCCGCCACGTCGGCCGGGACGGTGGTGCGCCTGGCCAGCAGCACCGCACCAGCCGCCAGCAGGCCGGTGAGACCGAGCACCGCCGCATACGCCGGCAGCCCCGTCACGTCGTACAGCGCCCACAGGAGGGTGCCGGTCGCGGACGACGCCACCGCCGCGGCGACGGCGTCGGCCACCTGCAGCGCCGACGACGCGGAGCCCTGCTCGTGCGGGGGAGCGAGCTCCAGGGTGAGCACCGACAACGTGGGGTAGACCAGTCCCATGCCGCTGCCGGACAGCACCCAGAACGCCATCCCGACCCCGGCCGGCACGCCCGGGAGGACGAGCACCGCGGCACCCACCATCCCGAGCGCGAGCAGGCCGGCGCCGAGCCGGACGTAGCCGGTGTGGCTCAGGTGCAGCAGGTCGCGCCCGCGCACCCAGGACGCCGCGGACCAGCCGAGCGCGCCGACCGTCAGGATCAGCCCCGCCCCGCCCGGGCTGAGGTGCCGCTCGTGCACCAGGAGCAGCGGGAGCAGCACCTCCGCCCCGGTGAACGCCGCCGACACCAGTGCCCGCACCGCAACGACGGCGGGCAGCCCGCGACCGGCGCGCAGCACCGACGCGGCGAGGCGCAGGGCTGCCCGCAGCGGGCGCTCGGACGGCGTGGGGACGGCCTCTGCGTCCCCGTCGGGCATGTCGTCCTGGCCCGGGGCGTCGCCCCGCGCCGCCGTCAGCCCGGGGCGCATCAGGATCGCCGCCGGAACGGTGAGGACCGCGGCGCCGAGGAACACCCAGCGCCAGCCCACGTGCTCCACGACGAGGCCGGCCAGCCCGGGCCCGACGATCGCCGGCACCACCCAGGCGGCCGCGAACGCCGAGAAGACGGCGGGCCGGCGTTCAGGGGCGAAGACCCGGGCCACCAGGACGTACAGAGCCACGCCGAACAGCCCGCTCCCGACACCCTGGACGGCACGCCCGGCGATCAGCACACCCATCCCGGTCGCCGTCCCCGCGACCACCAGGCCGACGACGAACAGCGCCACGCCGGTCCACATCGCCGGCGACGGGCCGGTGCGGTCGCACCAGCGCCCGGCGGTGAGCATGCCGACCACGCTCGTGGCGAAGACGACCGCGAACGCGAACGTGTAGTGCCGCAGACCGTCCAGGTCCACGGCGATGGTCGGCATCGCGGTGGCCACGGCCAGCGCCTCGAAGGCGCCGAGCGAGCACAGCGCGACCATCCCGACCAGGACGAGGCGCTGCGCGCCGGGGCTCAGGGCACCGGGCGCGACGGCGCTCGTGGATGAGGGTGCGGCGGTCACACCAGCACCACCTTTCCGGTGGTGCGGCGCTCCTCGAGCTCGCGGTGGGCGCGCGCGGCCTGCGCGAACGGCACGCGGTGCGTGACCACGCGCCACCTGCCCGACGCCGCGTGGGCCAGGGCCCGCTCCTGGTACGGCCGCTGGTCGCCCATCGGGGGAGCGTCCGGCCCGACGGCGTAGCGCACCTCGAGCGCCGACTCGATCCGCTCGTCGTCCGGTGCCCACGCGGTGTACCGGTTGGCGGAGCCGGAGGCCCAGCCGTAGGCGACGAGGCGCCCGGCGCCGGCGGCGTCAGCCCCCTCCGCGCCGCTCAGCAGGGACGTGGCGGCCGTGCCGAGCGGGCCGCCCACGCCGTCGAGCACCAGCGTGGCGGGGGTCGCGCCGAGCGCGGTGCGCGCGGCGTCCGGCCAGTCCGGGGCGGAGTAGTCGACCAGCGCGAGACGCCCCGGGTCGCTCACCAGGTCCCGCAGCACGGCCAGCTTCGCCGGGCCGCCCGCGAGGGCGACCACGCGGGCGCCGTCGTGCAGCGCCTCCTGGACGAACAGCGTGCCGAGCCCGCCGGCGGCGCCCGTGACGACCACGACGTCGTCCGGCGTGACCGCCGCGACGTCCAGAGTGTAGGCGGCCATGCGGCCGGTCCCGATCATGGCGATCGCCGCAGCGGGGTCGAGCGGCGTGCCGTCGGGCGTCTCCGGCAGCGCGTGCAGCCGGTCCGCGCCGACGACGACGCGCCGCGCGTACCCGCCGCCGTCCGGCACCGGTCCCAGGTGCGCGGCGACCGGCCGTCCGGCCCACGCGGGGTCGACACCGTCGCCGAGCACGGACACCGTGCCCGCGATCTCCCTGCCCGGGACGGTCGGGAGGGTCGGCAGCGGCAGCGGCGGTCCCGCCTCGCCGCGCCGGATGCTGGTGTCGAGCAGGTGCACGCCGTGTGCCACCGCGTCGACGAGCACCTCACCGGGACCGGGTACGGGATCGGGGACCTGCTCGAGCACGAGGACCTCGGGCGGGCCGAACGAATGGTGTCTGATGGCGTCCATGCCATGATCCTCTAACCTGAACCATAGTTGAGGTCAACTGCGACCTCGGGCCGACGGCGACGACCACGGACGCCGCGGCAGGAACGCACCGCCACCGCTCGGACCGCAGGAGGTCACCTGATGGAAGCATCCCACCCCGCAGTGCCCTGGGACCGCGACGAGCTGACGGTCGGCGACCTCGCCGCCCGCAGCGGCGTGACCGTGTCGGCGCTGCACTTCTACGAGCGCAAGGGGCTGATCACCAGCCGCCGGACGTCGGGCAACCAGCGTCGCTACCGGCGCGAGACCCTGCGCCGGGTGGCGTTCATCCGGGTGTCCCAGCGGGTGGGGATCCCGCTCGCGGACATCGGCGCGGCGCTGGCGACCCTCCCCGGTGACCGCACGCCCACCGCGAAGGACTGGCGCCGCATCTCGCAGGCGTGGCACGACGACCTGGACGCCCGCATCGAGCAGCTCTCCCGGCTGCGTGACCATCTCACCGACTGCATCGGCTGCGGCTGCCTCTCGCTGCGACGCTGCGCCCTGACCAACCCGCACGACGAGCTCGCCGAGTCGGGCCCCGGGCCGCGGACGCTCCTGGTGGAGGGGCTGGAACCGGACGCCGATGTCGGTGGTCGCCGCTAGCGTGGGTGGCCGGCGGCGCAGGGTGCCGCCGGGGCGCCGCCGGCGCCGGGCCGGATCGACGCCGATCGACATCGAAATCGACATTGAAATCGACACCGAAATCGACACCGAAATCGACACCGAAATCGACACCGAAGGAGAGCCGTGGGCACGTACTACCAGTGGGTCGCCGACCTGGACGCGACCGAGGCCCACGCCCCGCTGCTGGGGCAGCGGGTCGTGGCCGACCTCGTCGCGCGCGGGGTGCTGCTGCCGGACCGGTCACCGAACGCAGCGCTCGGCGCCGACGGGTACCCGGCGGGCCCCGCGTGGGGACAGGCGGTGGTGGCCTCCGCCTCGGGGGAGCAGCCGTGGGGCCTCGAGGTTCGCGAGGGTCGCGCACTGCACGACGGGAGCCAGTTCTCCGTGGACGCCGTGACCTGCCCACGGTGCTCGGCCGTGCGGTCGTTCTACGGGCACCCGGACGTCGTCGGCCCGACGGGCATGGACGAGGACGGGCTGGACCAGTTCCACGAGGCGGCGAACGAGTGGGTCGAGGGCGGCGCGGCCGACCTGGAGTGCCGGGAGTGCGGCGCGGCGGAGCCGGTCGAGCGCTGGGGCGCCGACGGTGCGGCCCTCGCGTGCCTGGCGTTCGTCTTCTGGGAGTGGGACGAGCTCCGGCCCGAGACGCTGGGCTGGATCGCCGAGGCCACGGGCGGGCACCGGATCGTGACCGGGCCCGGCAAGGTGTGACGCCGTCCGGCCCCGTGGCGCACTAGGCTCGCGCGCATGGTCTCCGCACTTCCCCGTGTCCTTGTGCTCAACGGCCCGAATCTCGGCCGGCTCGGCGTCCGCGAGCCCGAGATCTACGGCCACGCGTCGATGTCCGACCTGAAGGTCGCCGCTGCGCAGTGGGGTGAGGACCTCGGGCTGGACGTCGAGGTGCGGCAGACGGACGGGGAGTCGGAGATCGTCGGCTGGCTCCACGAGGCGGTCGACGCGGGCGCGCACGTCGTGCTCAACCCGGCGGCGTTCACGCACTACTCCTACGCCCTGCGGGACGCCGCGGCCCAGGTCACGACGGCCGGCCTGCTGCTGGTCGAGGTGCACCTGTCCAACCCGGCCACACGCGAGTCGTTCCGGCACTACTCGGTGGTGGCCGGGATCGCCACGGGGACCGTGGCGGGGTTCGGGTTCGACTCGTACCGGCTGGCCCTGTCGGCGATCGCGAAGCGACTCGCCAACTAGTCAAGGCCTCAGCCTTGAGGGGTGATCATCAAGGCTGAGACCTTGATGAGAAGCAGTTGCGTCACTATCCTTGACCCGTGATCGTTCTGACCGTGGACCAGCGTGGCTCGACCCACGCGGAGGATCGCGTGCCCCAGGTGCTCGACGACCTGGCGCAGTGGTCCGAGGGCGGAGCCGGACTGGTCGTCCCGTTCAGCCGCACCGTCGGCGACGAGGTCCAGGGTGTCCTGGTCGGCTCCGACGACGGTGCGCGGCTCGCCGTCGACCTGACGCTCGGCCTCCTGCGGGACCAGGGCTGGAGCATCGGCATCGGCGTCGGTCCGGTGGAGCTGCCGCTGCCCGCGGAGTCCCGCAACGGGCGAGGCCCGGCGTTCTACCGGGCCCGCGACGCGGTGGAGCGTGCCAAGACGCGCACGCGGGGCACGTCGGTGGCCGTCGAGGGGCCGGACGACCCTACTGGTGCGAACCGGGCAAACGAGATTGAATCTCTCCTGCGTCTGCTGGGCGCCGTGCGGGCCCGGCGGACACCACAGGGCTGGGAGGCGGTCGACGTCCTCGCCGGGCTGGACGACCGGCCCGGACGGCAGAAGGCCGCCGCACAGGCGCTCGCGGTCAGCGAGCAGGCGGTGAGCCAGCGCGTCCGGACGGCGCTCTGGCAGGAGGAGGAGGCCGTGCGTCCCCTGGCGGCGCGGCTCCTGGCGGAGCTGGCCGGGCTGAGCGGCCCGGACATCGGTCCGGTCGGGAAGCCGGCGGAGGCGCGAGGCAGTGGCACGACGAACGACGACGTGCGCGACGAGCTGAGGGGAACCGGGACACCGTGACCTGGGAGATGATGGACGGCATCGACGGGTGGCGCTGGGCAGCGGCCGCCGCGGTCTGGCTGGTGACGCTCGCGCTGAGCGTCGTCGTGGGCTCGTGGGTGGTGCCCTGGGTGCTGCGCCGGGCGAGCCGCGGCGACCTCCCGTGGGCGAGGTACGAGCCGCCCGTGGTCCCCCAGGCGCTGGAGCCTGGCACGGCGGGGGAGCCCGGGGAGGGCGAGGAGGCCGAAGGTACCGCCGGTGCCGAGGGGGACACCGGCAAGGACGAGGCGTCCGCCGCCGAGGAAGCGGCGCCGACCGGCACCATGCACCCGGACGCGGTCGCGATCCTGCGTGGCGGTGCGTGGCTGGGTGTCCTGGAGCGCCTGGCGATCACCGGGTCCATCCTGGCTGGCTACCCGTACGGCATCGCGATCGTCGTGGCGATCAAGGGCCTCGGCCGGTACGCGGAGCTGCGCGACCAGCCCGTCGCGTCCGAGCGGTTCGTGGTGGGCACGCTCGCGTCCCTGATCTGGTCGGTAGCGACCGGCCTGCTGGGCCTCGCCGCGATCAACACGTTCGTGATCTGACGGCCTGGTCCGATGACCCGCCGGATCTGATGGTCCGTTAGACTTGACCGCTGCTGCTTGACACCCTTGATCGCACGGCTGGATCACCCGGCCCGGTCACCCCAGTCGCCGGCTCCCCGTCGGCATGCCCTGGGCAACCCTTTCCCCGACACAGGAAGACGAACGTGGCTACCTCCAACGACATCAAGAACGGCACCGTGCTCCGGATCGACGGAAACCTCTGGACGGTCATCGAGTTCCAGCACGTCAAGCCGGGCAAGGGTGGCGCGTTCGTCCGCACCAAGATGAAGAACGTGCTGTCCGGCAAGGTCGTCGACAAGACGTTCAACGCGGGCATCAAGGTCGAGACCGCGAACGTGGACCGCCGCGACTTCCAGTACCTGTACATGGACGGCGACGACTTCGTCTTCATGGACAACGACACGTACGACCAGATCAACGTGTCGGCCGCGACGGTCGGTGACGCGAAGGACTACATGCTCGAGGGCATGAACGTCATGCTGGCGTCCAACGACGGCACCCCGCTGTACATCGAGCTGCCGGCGTCGGTCGTCCTGGAGATCACCTACACCGAGCCGGGCCTGCAGGGCGACCGGTCCACGGGCGGCACCAAGCCGGCGACGCTGGAGACGGGTGCCGAGATCCAGGTCCCGCTGTTCCTCGAGCAGGGCGTCAAGGTCAAGGTCGACACGCGGACCGGCGACTACCTCGGCCGCGTCACCGACTGACGTGGGCGCACGCACCAAGGCGCGCAAGCGCGCCGCCGACATCCTCTTCGAGGCGGAGCAGCGGGGCATCGACCCGCTGAAGCTCCTCGCCGACCGCGTGGCGGTGCCCCGCACGGAGGCGGCCGTGCCGCAGTACACGGTCGAGATCGTGGAGGGCGTGGTCGCCCACCGCGAGCGCATCGACGAGGTGCTGGAGACGTACTCGCAGGGCTGGACCCTCGCACGCATGCCGGCCGTGGACCGTGCGCTGCTGCGGATCGGCTCGTGGGAGGTCCTCTTCAACGACGACGTGCCGGACGCCGTGGCGCTCGACGAGGCCGTCGACCTCGCCGGTGACCTGTCCACGGACGAGTCGCCGGCCTTCGTCAACGGCCTGCTCGGCCGGGTCAAGGACCTGAAGCCGACCCTGCTGGCGTGACGTCCGCGACGCGCACGACCGTGCGACACGCGTGAGTACCGGTCCCGGTACCGGACGGTTCGACGAGCGACGCCTGCTCGTCGCGCTGTTCGGTGCCGGGACCGCTGCGTTCGCCCAGCTCTACGCCCCGCAGTCCGTCCTGCCCGACGCCGCGCGCGAGCTCGCGACGTCGGCGTCGGCCACCGCGCTGCTCGTCTCCGCGGCGACGCTCGGCCTGGCGGTGGGGGTGCTGCCCTGGGCGGCGGTAGCGGACCGGGTCGGCCGGGTGCGCGCGATGACCGTCGCCATGCTGGGCGCGACGGTGGTCGGGCTCGCCGTCCCCTTCGCCCCGTCGTTCGGCCTGATCGTCGCGGGACGCTTCGTCGAGGGACTGCTGGTCGCTGGCGTCCCCGCGGTGGCCATAGTGTACCTGACCGAGATGCTCCCCGGCGCGGTGGTGCCCCGGGCCGCCGGGACCTACGTCGCGGGCACGTCGATGGGCGGTCTGCTGGGACGGCTGGTCTCCGGTGGCGTCGCCGAGCTCTTCGGCTGGCGCGCCGGGGTGGCCGCCGTCGCGGTGGCGTGCCTGGTCGCGACGGGTGTGTTCGTCTGGCTCGCGCCGCGTGACCGCGGCCCGCGGGCGCGGGGGAGCGGCGGGCCCGACGCCGCCGTCCCGGGGCACCCGGCGCCGGAGGCCGGACGGCTCCGCGCCCTGCTGAGCCCGCGCCTGCTCGTCCTGGACGCTCAGGGCCTGCTGCTGATGGGCGGGTTCGTCGCCGTCTACAACTACCTGGGCTTCCGGCTGGCCGCCGCGCCGTTCGGCCTGTCGCCCGGCGTGGTCAGCCTCGTGTTCCTCGCCTACCTGGCGGGAACGTGGTCCTCGGCACGGACCGGGCGGCTGGTGCTGCGGTACGGCCGCCGCCGTGTCCTCGTGGTCGCGGCCGGTGTGATGGCGCTCGGGGTGGTGGCCACGCTGTCGGGCCGGCTGCCGGTGGTCCTGACGGGGCTGGTCGTGCTCACCGCCGGGTTCTTCGGCGCGCACGCGGTGGCCAGCGGGTGGACCCCGGTCGCCGCCCCGCAGGCGCGCACCCAGGCGGCCGCCGTCTACAACCTGGCGTACTACGCGGGGTCGAGCCTGTTCGGCTGGCTGGGCGGGGTCGCCTTCGCGCTGGCGGGCTGGCCCGGCACGGTGGCCATGGTGCTGGTACTGGTCGCTCTCGCGGCGGGCCTGGCGGTGACGGTGCTCCGCGACTGACCCGCTCGCCGGCCGGCCGGCTCGCCGGGGTGTGAGCAACGCCCCTCCGGTCGGCCGGTGACCCGGCGTCCGGCGCCTGTCCGGCGGGTTAAGGTGGTGGCTGTCAGACTCCCTTTAAACCCGTCCCGTGAGGCGGAGAAGGAGGTCGCCAGATGAGCCCTGGCAGCCGCATGCCCGCATCCAGCGCAACCCCGAGCCCGACGACGGGCCCCGGCGTGGATCCCGGAACCACCAGCCCCGGCGCCGCCCCGGCGGACACCTCCACCGCGGCACGCACCGTGCTCGGCGAGGCCGACATCGCCCGCGCGCTGACCCGCATCGCCCACGAGATCGTGGAGCGCAACAAGGGCGCCGCCGATCTTCTGCTCCTCGGCATCCCGACGCGCGGCGTGCAGCTCGCGCGCCGCCTCGCGGAGCGACTGGCGCAGATCGAGCCGAGCTTCGACGGCGACCACGGCACCCTCGACGTGACGATGTACCGCGACGACCTGCGCCGCCAGCCCACGCGTGCCGTCGGGCAGACGGTGCTGCCGGGCCGGCTGGGCGGCACGATCGACGACAAGGTGGTGGTCCTGGTCGACGACGTGCTGTTCTCCGGCCGCACCATCCGCGCCGCGCTCGACGCCCTGAACGACCTGGGCCGCCCCCGTGTGGTGCAGCTAGCCGCCCTGGTGGACCGCGGCCACCGCGAGCTCCCGATCCGCGCGGACTACGTGGGCAAGAACCTGCCCACCTCCCGCAGCGAGCGGGTGCGGGTGCGCCTGTCCGACGTCGACGGCGGCACGGACTCGGTGCTGATCAGCCCGGCGGACGACACCACCGAGAACGGGGGCGCGCGGTGAAGCACCTGCTGACCACCCAGGGCCTGGCCAAGGACGACGCGATCCTGCTCCTGGACACCTCCGCGCAGATGGCGGCCACGCAGTCGCGCGAGAACAAGAAGCTGCCCACGCTGCGCGGGCGCACCGTGGTCAACCTGTTCTACGAGGACTCCACGCGCACGCGGATCTCGTTCGAGACGGCGGCCAAGCGCCTGTCGGCGGACGTCATCAACTTCTCGGCCAAGGGCTCCAGCGTGTCCAAGGGCGAGTCGCTCAAGGACACCGCGCTGACGCTGCACGCCATGGGCGCCGACGCCGTGGTGGTGCGCCACTCGGCCTCGGGCGCGGCGCACCAGCTCGCCCACGCGGGCTGGCTCGACGCCGGGGTGCTCAACGCAGGCGACGGCATGCACCAGCACCCCACGCAGGCGCTGCTGGACGCGTTCACGATCCGCCGTCACCTGGTGGGCAACGTGGGGCCCGACGGGCGCGGCACCGACACCTCGGTGGGCGCGGACCTGGCCGGCCTGCGCGTCGCGATCGTCGGCGACGTGCTGCACTCGCGCGTGGCCCGCTCGAACGTGTACCTGCTGCACACGCTCGGCGCCGAGGTCACCCTGGTGGCGCCGCCCACGCTCGTGCCGGTGGGCGTGGAGACCTGGCCGTGCCGGGTCTCGTACCACCTGGACGAGACGCTCGAGCAGTGGCAGCCGGATGCGGTCATGATGCTGCGGGTGCAGCGTGAGCGGATGTCCGGCGGGTCGGGGTCGTTCTTCCCGAGCCCCATGGAGTACAGCCGCAAGTTCGGGTTCGACGCCCGGCGGCTCGCCGTCCTGCCGGACCACGCGATCGTGATGCACCCCGGGCCGATGAACCGCGGCCTGGAGATCTCGGCGGCCGCCGCCGACCACCCCCGCTCCGTGATCGTGGAGCAGGTGGCCAACGGCGTCGCCGTGCGGATGGCGGCCCTGTACCTGCTGCTGTCCGGCAGCGACCCAGCTTCCAGCACCGACGAGAGGAACGCCCTGTGAGCACCCCTTCAACCACGACCTACGTCCTGCGTGGGGTGCGTCCCTACGGCACGGACCCGGTCGACGTCGTGCTCGCGGACGGCGTGGTCGCCGCGCTGGGTGCGCCGGGAACGGTCGAGGTGCCCGAGGGCGCGCACGAGGTCGCCGCTCAGGACCAGGTGCTCCTGCCCGGCCTCGTCGACCTGCACACCCACCTGCGCGAACCGGGCCGGGAGGACGCCGAGACGGTGTTCTCCGGTACCCGGGCCGCCGCGGCGGGCGGGTTCACCGCGGTGCACGCCATGGCCAACACGACCCCCACGCAGGACACCGCGGGCGTGGTCGAGCAGGTCTACCGGCTCGGCCAGGAGGCCGGCTGGGTGGACGTGCACCCCGTGGGTGCGGTCACGGTCGGCCTGGGCGGCGAGAAGCTGGCCGAGCTGGGCGCGATGGCCGACTCCGCGGCCCGCGTGCGGGTCTTCTCGGACGACGGCAAGTGCGTGCACGACCCGGTCCTCATGCGCCGCGCGCTGGAGTACGTCAAGGCGTTCGACGGCGTCGTGGCCCAGCACGCGCAGGAGCCGCGCCTGACCGAGGGCGCGCAGATGAACGAGGGTGTCGTCTCCGCGCAGATCGGCCTGACGGGCTGGCCCGCCGTGGCCGAGGAGTCGATCATCGCCCGCGACGTGCTGCTGGCCGAGCATGTGGGCTCGCGCCTGCACGTCTGCCACCTGTCGACGGCCGGCTCGGTCGAGATCGTCCGCTGGGCCAAGGGCCGCGGCATCGACGTCACCGCCGAGGTGACGCCGCACCACCTGGTGCTGACCGACGAGCTCGCCCGCGAGTACGACCCGGTGTACAAGGTCAACCCGCCGCTGCGCACGGCCGCCGACGTCGAGGCGGTGCGCCAGGGCCTGGCCGACGGCACGATCGACATCGTCGCCACCGACCACGCCCCGCACCCGGTCGAGGACAAGGACTGCGAGTGGGCCTCGGCGGCCTTCGGGATGACCGGCCTGGAGACCGCGCTGTCCGTGGTCCAGCAGACCATGGTCGACACCGGCCGGATGACCTGGGCCGACGTCGCCCGCGTGCTCTCGGAGAACCCGGCTCGCATCGGCCGGGTCGACGCGACGCAGGGCCGCCGGATCGCCGTCGGCGAGCCCGCCAACCTGACCGTCGTCGACCCTGACGCGACGCGGGTGATCGACGGCCACGCCCAGGTCACCGCCAGCAGCAACACCCCGTTCGCCGGGTCCGAGCTGCCGGGTCGCGTGGTCGCGACGTTCCTGCGGGGCCGCGCGACCGTCCTGGACGGCGCGGTCGTCGACCAGCCGGCCACGGGTGGCGCCGCCCAGACCCTCGAAGGAGCCACCCGATGAAGATCCTGGCCGTCCTCCTCCTGGTCGCCCTGGCGATCTTCCTGGTCCTGTACGTGACCCTGATCGGCCGACGACGGCTCGCGCAGCGCACCACCGCCGTCGTCCCGGTGCCGCCGCCGGTGCCCGGCGCGGACGGCGCCACCGGCCCGGGCGTGGGACCCGTGCGCCTCGGTCCGCTGGAGGCGGTCTACGTCTCCACGACGCTGCACGGCGACTGGCTCGCACGGGTGGGCGCGCACGGCCTGGGCGACCGCTCGAACGCCCTGGTGTCGGTGCACGACGGCGGCATCCTCATCGAGCGCGACGGGGCCCGCGACCTCTGGGTCCCCGTGAACGCGATCCGCAGCGCGACCCTGGCGCCCGGCATGGCGGGCAAGTACGTCGGCGCGGACGGCCTGGTCGTGGTGACCTGGGCGGTCCCCGAGGCGGACGGCGTCGCGCCGGCCCTGGTCGACACCGGCCTGCGCACGCGCCGCGCCACCGACCGCGGCGGCCTCGTGGACGCCGTCCGGCACCTGCTCGCGGCCCAGCAGCCGCCGGCCCAGCAGCCCACGGGCCAGCACGCCCAGCAGAACCAGACCCAGCACTCTCAGCACGACCCGTACCAGCAGGAGG
This sequence comes from Promicromonospora sp. NPDC050880, assembly GCF_044456525.1. Lineage (NCBI taxonomy): Bacteria > Bacillati > Actinomycetota > Actinomycetes > Micrococcales > Promicromonosporaceae > Promicromonospora > Promicromonospora sp. NPDC050880. The sequence continues at coordinate 22,219 of NZ_JBITFV010000022.1, read as the reverse complement.
CCCGGTGACCACCCCGACGACACCCGCAGCTCAGCACGCAGCCACCTCGGCAGCGCTCGTTCTCGAGGACGGCACGACCTACCGCGGCCGTGCGTACGGCGCCACCGGCACCACCTTCGGCGAGATCGTGTTCTCCACCGGCATGACCGGTTATCAGGAGACGCTCACCGACCCGTCCTACCACCGGCAGATCGTCGTCATGACCGCGCCCCACGTCGGGAACACCGGCGTGAACGACGAGGACCCGGAGTCGCACCGTGTCTGGGTCTCCGGCTACGTCGTGCGCGACCCTGCGCGCCGCGTCTCGAGCTGGCGCGCCCAGCGGTCCCTCGGCGACGAGCTCGCCGGGCAGGGCGTGGTCGGCATCTCTGACGTCGACACGCGCGCCCTGACGCGCCGCCTGCGCGAGGAGGGCGTGATGCGCGCCGGGATCTTCTCGGGCGAGGACCTGGTCCGGGGCGGGTACCCGCGCCCCGTCGAGGAGCTCGTCGCCGAGGTGCGGTCCGCCCCGCAGATGGCGGGCGCCGACCTGGCCCGGGAGGTCTCCACCACCCAGGCCTACACGGTGGAGCCCCGCGGGGTGCACGCCGGGCAGACGCCGCTGGCCACCGTCGTGGCCGTCGACCTCGGCATCAAGACGATGACGCCGGTGCGGCTGGCCGAGCGCGGCGTGCGCGTCGTCGTCGTGCCGCAGTCGGTGACCATCGCCGACATCGAGGCCGTCCTCGCCGACCTGCCCGACGGCGCGCCCCGCGGCGTCTTCTTCTCCAACGGTCCCGGGGACCCGGGTGCCGCCGGCCACGAGGTCGAGCTGCTGCGCGCGGTGCTGGACCGCCGCATCCCGTTCTTCGGCATCTGCTTCGGCAACCAGATCCTGGGCCGCGCCCTGGGCTACGGCACCTACAAGCTCGGCTACGGCCATCGCGGCATCAACCAGCCGGTGCTGGACCGCACCACCGCCAAGGTGGAGGTCACCGCGCACAACCACGGGTTCGCCGTCGACGCACCCGTGCTCGACGAGTCCGGCGCCCCCGCCGTCTCGCAGGCACCGTACGACGACAGCAGGACGGACGGCGGCCGCTACGGCCGCGTCGTCGTCTCCCACGTCGGGCTGAACGACCAGGTCGTGGAGGGGCTGACCTGCCTCGACCTGCCGGCCTTCTCCGTGCAGTACCACCCCGAGGCCGCCGCGGGTCCGCACGACGCCGCCTACCTGTTCGACCGCTTCGTCGGCCTGATGACGGACCCCTCCGCCTGGCCGCCCGCCCTCACGACCACCACCGCCACCGCGCACGACACCGAGGAGAACCACTGATGCCTCGCCGTAACGACATCTCCTCGGTCCTGGTGATCGGGTCCGGCCCCATCGTCATCGGCCAGGCCTGCGAGTTCGACTACTCCGGCACCCAGGCCTGCCGCGTGCTGAAGGAGGAGGGCCTGCGGGTCATCCTGGTCAACTCCAACCCGGCCACGATCATGACCGACCCGGAGTTCGCGGACGCCACCTACGTGGAGCCCATCACCACCGAGGTCCTCACCACGATCATCGCCAAGGAGCGCCCTGACGCGCTGCTGCCCACCCTCGGCGGGCAGACGGCGCTCAACGCGGCCATCGCCCTGGACGAGGCCGGCGTGCTCGCCAAGTACGACGTCGAGCTCATCGGCGCCAACATCCCCGCCATCCAGAAGGGTGAGGACCGCCAGCAGTTCAAGGACGTCGTCGAGAAGTGCGGCGGCGAGTCCGCCCGCTCCGAGATCGTGCACACGATCGACGAGGCCCTGGCGGCCGCCGGCGTGCTCGGCTACCCGATGGTCGTGCGCCCCTCCTTCACCATGGGCGGCCTCGGCTCCGGTCTCGCCTACGACGAGGAGGACCTGCGCCGCATCGTGGGCCAGGGCCTGCACTACTCGCCGACCACCGAGGTGCTCCTGGAGGAGTCCATCCTCGGCTGGAAGGAGTACGAGCTGGAGCTCATGCGCGACAAGGACGACAACGTCGTGGTCGTCTGCTCCATCGAGAACGTCGACCCCGTCGGCGTGCACACCGGTGACTCCGTCACCGTCGCCCCCGCGATGACGCTCACCGACCGCGAGTACCAGAAGCTGCGCGACATCGGCATCGCCGTCATCCGCGAGGTCGGCGTCGACACCGGCGGCTGCAACATCCAGTTCGCCGTCGACCCGGCCACCGGGCGCGTCATCGTCATCGAGATGAACCCGCGCGTCTCGCGCTCCTCGGCGCTGGCCTCCAAGGCGACCGGCTTCCCGATCGCCAAGATCGCCGCGAAGCTCGCCGTCGGCTACACGCTCGACGAGATCCCGAACGACATCACCAAGGTGACCCCCGCGAGCTTCGAGCCCACGCTCGACTACGTCGTGGTCAAGGTGCCGCGCTTCGCGTTCGAGAAGTTCCCCGCCGCCGACGACACCCTGACCACCACCATGAAGTCGGTGGGCGAGGCCATGGCGCTGGGCCGCAACTTCACTGAGGCCCTCGGCAAGGCGCTGCGCTCCATCGACAAGGGCGGCGTGACCTTCCACTGGGACGGCGACGCCCCCACGGGCGACGAGCTCGCCACGCTGCTGACGGAGATCGAGCGGCCCACGGAGCAGCGCATGGTCCAGGTGCAGCAGGCGCTGCGCTCGGTCGGGCAGCCCGGCGGCACCACGCTGGAGGCCGTGTTCGAGGCGACCAAGATCGACCCCTGGTTCCTCGACCAGATCCAGCTCATGAACGAGGTCGCGGCCGAGGTCGCGGCGTCTCCCACTCTGACCGAGGACGTGCTGCGGCTCGCCAAGCGGCACGGGCTGTCCGACGCCCAGGTCGCACGCCTGCGCGGCATGGGACCCGCCGGTGAGGCCACGGTCCGCGAGATCCGTCACGCGCTCGGCGTGCGTCCCGTCTACAAGACGGTCGACACCTGCGCCGCGGAGTTCGCCGCCAAGACCCCGTACCACTACTCCAGCTACGACTCGGAGACCGAGGTCGCCCCGCGCGAGCGCGAGGCCGTGATCATCCTCGGTTCCGGGCCCAACCGCATCGGCCAGGGCATCGAGTTCGACTACTCCTGCGTGCACGCCACCCTCGCGCTCGCGGAGAAGTACGAGACCGTCATGGTCAACTGCAACCCGGAGACGGTCTCCACGGACTACGACACGTCCGACCGCCTGTACTTCGAGCCGCTGACCTTCGAGGACGTCCTGGAGGTCTACCAGGCCGAGCTCGCCGCCGGACCGGTCAAGGGCATCATCGTGCAGCTCGGCGGCCAGACGCCGCTGGGCCTGGCCCGCCGCCTGGCGGAGGCCGGCCTGCCGATCCTCGGCACCAGCCCGGAGGCGATCGACGCCGCGGAGGACCGCGGCATCTTCGGCCAGGTCCTGCTGGACGCCGGCCTGCCGGCTCCCGCGTTCGGCACCGCCCGCTCGCTGGGACAGGCCCGCGAGGTCGCCGACAGCATCGGCTACCCGGTGCTCGTGCGCCCCTCCTACGTGCTGGGCGGCCGCGGCATGGAGATCGTGTACAGCGAGGAGCAGCTCACCGGGTACGTCGAGCGCGCGCTCGAGGCCGCGGCGGCCACGCACGCGGACTCCGGGGCGACCGGCACCCTGGCAGCGCCGCTGCTCATCGACCGCTTCCTCGACGACGCGATGGAGATCGACGTCGACGCGCTGTTCGACGGCGAGGAGATGTTCCTCGGCGGCGTCATGGAGCACATCGAGGAGGCCGGCATCCACTCCGGTGACTCGGCGTGCGTGCTGCCCCCGGTGTCGCTGAGCGAGACCGAGATCGCGCGCATCCGCCGCTCCACCGAGGCCATCGCGCGCGGCGTGGGCGTCAAGGGTCTGCTCAACGTCCAGTACGCGCTGGTGAGCGACGTGCTGTACGTGCTGGAGGCCAACCCCCGCGCGTCGCGCACGGTGCCGTTCGTGTCCAAGGCCACGGGCACCCCGCTGGCCAAGGCGGCCGCACGCGTCATGGTGGGGGAGTCCATCGCCGACCTGCGCGCCGAGGGCCTGCTCCCGGAGCACGACGGCGCCACCCTCGACCTGGGTGCGCCGCTCGCGGTCAAGGAGGCCGTGCTGCCGTTCAAGCGGTTCCGTACGCGCGAGGGTCTGGTCGTGGACTCCGTGCTCGGCCCGGAGATGCGCTCCACGGGCGAGGTCATGGGCTTCGACAAGGACTTCCCGCACGCGTTCGCCAAGTCGCAGGCCGCGGCGTTCGGCGGCCTGCCGACGTCGGGCACCGTGTTCGTGTCGGTGGCCGACAGCGACAAGCGGCACGTGGTCTTCCCGGTCAAGCGCCTGGTGGAGCTCGGCTTCAAGGTGCTGGCCACGGAGGGCACGGCCACCGTGCTGCGCCGCAACGGCATCGAGGCCACGGTGGTGCGCAAGCACACCGAGGGCCGCGGGCCGGACGGCGAGCTGACCGTCGTGGGACTGATCACCGAGGGGCAGATCGACCTCGTCGTGAACTCGCCGTCGGGCCAGGGCGCCCGGGCGGACGGCTACGAGATCCGGGCGGCCACGACGGCGGCCGACAAGCCGATCGCCACCACGGTGGACCAGCTCGCCGCGGCGGTGCAGGGCATCGAGGCGGTGCTCGCGGGCCCGTTCGAGGTGGCCAGCCTCCAGGAGCACACGGCGGCGACGGCGGCCCGGCTCGCGGGCGCTGCCGGCGCGGAGCGCGTGGCGGTGGGCGCGTGACGGCGACCGCGGTGGTGCCGTTCGGCGCCCGGCTCGCCGCGGCCATGGACGACCACGGGCCCCTGTGCGTCGGCATCGACCCCCACGCGTCGCTCCTGCGCGCGTGGGGCCTGCCGGACGACGTGACGGGCCTGCGGGAGTTCTCGCTGCGGGTCGTGGACGCGCTCGGCGGACGGGTCGCGGCGTTCAAGCCGCAGGCCGCGTTCTTCGAGCGGCACGGGTCGCGCGGGGTCGCGGTCCTGGAGGAGGTGATCGCCGCGGCGCGTGCGGCGGGCCCCGGTGCCGGCACGCTGACGATCGTGGACGCGAAGCGGGGCGACATCGGCTCTACCATGAGCGCGTACGCCGAGGCGTTCCTCGCGGACGGCTCACCCCTGGCCGGCGACGCCCTGACGGTGTCGCCCTACCTCGGGTTCGGCTCGCTCGACCCGGCCGTCGAGCTGGCGGCCGCGACGGGCCGCGGGCTGTTCGTCCTGTGCCTCACCTCCAACAAGGAGGGCTTCGAGGTCCAGCACGCGCGCACGTCGGTCTCTCCCGGCGCCGACGGCGGGTCGGGCGGCACGGACGGTTCCCCGCAGGGCGCCACGGTCGCGTCCCTGATGGCGGCGCGGGCGGCCGTGCTCAACGCGGGTGCCGAGCCGCTGGGGTCGGTGGGGCTCGTGGTGGGCGCCACGATCGGCGACGCCGTGGCGGCCACCGGCACCGACCTGGTGGCGGTCAACGGCCCGCTGCTGGCGCCCGGGGTGGGTGCGCAGGGCGCGGGGGAGCGTGAGCTCGCCACGACGTTCGGCGCCGCCCGGCGTGCCGTGCTCGCGTCGTCCTCGCGTGCGGTGCTCGCCGCGGGGCCGGACCCGGACGCCCTGGTGGCCGCCGCGGCGGCGGCGGCCGGTGAGGCCCGGGCCGCGCTGCGGTAGCAGCGCCTCCGGCGCCGAGGTGACACGCGTCGCGGCGTCCCCGAGGTACCGGAGGCGCTGGTGAGGGGTCCGCGAGACGTCGTGACGGTGGTTCACGCACCGCATTCGACCGCAGGACAAAACGCCCTCGATCCATCTGGATCGAGGGCGTTTTCACGTGGAATGTACTAATTGCCGCAAAGCCGGGGTGCATGAGTTTTCACGAAGTGCCGTTCTGCGATTGCCGACCACTGAGGCGGTGGCTACTTTCGATGCAGCAGTTCACACCAGACCGGTTGCGGACCAGGTCACGGACTTGGGCATCCGGCCCGAGCGAGGACCGGCGTCCGAGCCAGGAGACCGGTCGAGACACGAGTAGGTGACTTGCGTGGCACTACCTCCCCTCACACCCGAGCAGCGTGCGGCAGCACTCGAGAAGGCCGCCGAGGCGCGACGCGCACGGGCCGAGATCAAGAACAAGCTCAAGTACTCGCAGGGCTCCCTCAAGGAGGTCATCGAGCAGGGCCGGCAGGACGACGTCGTGGGCAAGCTCAAGGTCGTCTCGTTGCTCGAGTCGCTCCCCGGGGTCGGTAAGGTTAAGGCCAGGGCGATCATGGAAGAGATCGGGATCGCCGAGACCCGCCGCGTCCGAGGTCTCGGACCGCACCAGACGGCGGCGCTCATCGAGAGGTTTGGCTGAGATCAGTACGACACAACCCGCACGGCTGACCGTGCTCGCAGGTCCCACCGCGGTGGGCAAGGGCACGGTCTCCGCCGACGTGCGGGACCGCTATCCGCAGGTCTGGCTCTCCGTGTCGGCGACCACCCGGTCGCCGCGCCCGGGCGAGGTGGACGGAGTGCACTACCTGTTCGTGTCGCCGGAGGAGTTCGACCGCATGGTCGAGGCCGGCGAGATGCTCGAGTGGGCCGTGGTGCACGGTCGTAACCGGTACGGGACGCCGCGCAGGCCGGTCGAGCAGAAGCTCGCGGCCGGGGTCCCCGTCCTCCTGGAGATCGACCTCCAGGGCGCGCGCCAGGTGCGTGACGCGGTGACGGCCTCGGGCCTTCAGGCCCGGTTCGTCTTCCTCGCCCCGCCGAGCTTCGACGAGCTGGTCCGCCGGCTCGTGGGCCGGGGCACGGAGGACTCCGAGGAGCGGGAACGCCGGCTCGCCACGGCGCGCGTCGAGCTCGCCGCCGAGAAGGAGTTCGACGTCACGATCGTCAACGACGACGTGCACCGGGCCACGGACGCGCTGGTGTCCGTGATGGGTGTGGGGTCCACCACACCGGTCGCCGGGTAGCGGCGGGCGAGCGTACCCGGCGCGGCGGAGGAGCCCCCTGAGCGGCGCCTTCGTGCACGGGAGCGGGTAGACTCTCTCTTCGGACTTCTTCTGTCACCACCCACCACTGAGACTTCTGGAGCTTCATCATGGCCGGAACCGTCGCCACGCCCGAGGGCATCACCGACCCGCCGATCGACGAGCTGCTCGAGCGCATCGACTCGAAGTACGGCCTGGTGCTGTACGCCTCCATGCGCGCCCGTCAGATCAACGCGTACTACTCGCAGCTCAACGAGGGCCTCCTGGAGAACGTGGGCCCGCTCGTCGAGACCCGCAACCAGGAGAAGCCCCTCTCCATCGCCATGCGCGAGATCAACCAGGGCCTCCTCACGATCGAGGAGGTCGACCCGGCCGAGGTGCAGGCACAGGCCGACGCGGCCGCCGCGGCCAAGGCCGAGCAGGCCCTGCCCGAGTTCCCGGCCTGACCGGCCACGTCGCACGGTCGTCCGGCCCCGCGATGGATGTGTCCCGATGAGGATCCTGCTCGGTGTGTCCGGGGGGATCGCGGCCTACAAGGCCGTCCTGCTGCTGCGCCTGCTGCGTGAGCAGGGGCACGCCGTGCGCGTGATTCCCACCCGCGCCGCCCTGGAGTTCGTCGGCGCGCCCACCTTCGAGGCGCTGTCAGGCGAGCCCGTCAGCACCGAGGTGTTCGACGACGTGCCCGGCGTGCAGCACGTGGCGCTGGGCAAGAGCGCCGACCTGGTGATCGTGGCCCCCGCGACCGCCGACTTCATGGCACGTGCCGCGACCGGGCGGGCCGACGACCTGCTGACCACGACGCTGCTCGCCGCGAGCTGCCCGGTGGTCCTCGCTCCGGCGATGCACACCGAGATGTGGGAGCACCCCGCCACGCGGGCGAACGTGGCCACGCTCCGGGAGCGTGGCGTGCACGTGATCGAGCCCGCCTCCGGCCGGCTGACCGGCGTGGACACCGGTCCCGGCCGGCTGCCCGAGCCAGAGGACATCGCGCGGGAGGCGCTCTCCCTCGTGGAGACGGGCGCCGCGCGGACGGGCCCGCAGGACCTGTCCGGTCGCCGGGTCGTCGTCTCGGCGGGTGGTACCCGCGAGCCCATCGATCCCGTGCGGTTCATCGGCAACCGGTCGAGCGGTCGCCAGGGCGTCGCCCTCGCGCAGGCGGCCTTGGACCGGGGTGCCACGGTCACGCTCGTGGCCGCCAACCTCGCGCAGGACGTGACCGACCAGGTGTCGGCCGGGCAGGCCGGGTCCGGTCCGGCCTCCTGCTCGGTGGTGCGGGTCGAGTCGACCGCCGAGCTGCGTGACGCGGTGCGGGCCGCCGGCGCGGACGCCGACGTCGTGGTGATGGCCGCCGCCGTGGCAGATTTCCGGCCCGCGACCGCGCCCGACGCGAAGATCAAGAAGGTGCCGGGCCAGGGGCCCGCGCCGATCGAGCTGGTGGAGAACCCCGACATCCTCGCGGAGATCGCGCACCAGCGGCTGCGTCCCGGTCAGGTGGTCGTGGGCTTCGCCGCGGAGACCGGCGACGCCTCCGGCAGCGTCCTGGACCACGGCCGCACCAAGGCCCGGCGCAAGGGCGCCGACCTGATCGCGGTGAACGCCGTGGGTTCCGGCCGTGGGTTCGGCACCGACGGCAACGAGGTGACCATCCTGGACGGCGCCGGCGACGTCGTCGGGCAGGCCTCCGGGACCAAGCGCGAGGTGGCCGACGCCCTGTGGGACGCCGTCGCCAAGCTGCTGCCATGAGCACGAACCGTGTGGATCCGGCGTTCCTGAAGGTCAAGCGGCTGCCGTGACCGCCGTCTCACCTTTCAGGATCGACTGTTCGCTGTGCGAGACCGTAGGCTGGTGCCCATGAGCGAGCTGCGCCTTTTCACGTCCGAGTCCGTGACCGAGGGTCATCCGGACAAGGTCTGTGATCAGATCAGCGACGCGATCCTGGACGCGCTGCTGGAGCAGGACCCGACCTCCCGCGTCGCGGTCGAGACCATGGTCACCACGGGGCTGGTGCACGTCGCGGGTGAGGTCACCACCGAGGCCTACGTCGAGATCCCGCAGATCGTGCGGGACGTGGTGCGGGGCATCGGGTACACGTCGTCCGCCATCGGGTTCGACGGCGACTCCTGCGGCGTCTCGGTGTCGATCGGGCAGCAGTCGCCCGACATCGCCCAGGGCGTGGACAAGGCGCTGGAGCTGCGGGACGACTCCGGCGACCTCGACCCGCTGGACGCGCAGGGCGCGGGCGACCAGGGCCTGATGTTCGGGTACGCGTCGGACGAGACGCCGTCGCTGATGCCGGTGGCGGGCTGGCTGGCGCACCGGCTGTCCGAGCGGCTGGCCGCGGTCCGCAAGTCGGGCGAGCTGCTGGGCCTGCGCCCGGACGGCAAGACGCAGGTGACCGTCGGCTACGACGGCGACCGCCCCGTGGTGGTGGACACCGTGGTGCTCTCCACGCAGCACGACGCGGACGTGCTCCAGGAGAAGCTGCACGTCGAGGTCGCCGAGGCCGTGATCGCACCCGTGCTGGACGCCGCGGGCCTGGAGTGGTCGGGTGCCAAGCAGTTCGTGAACCCGACCGGCAAGTTCGTGATCGGCGGGCCGCAGGGCGACGCGGGCCTGACGGGGCGCAAGATCATCGTCGACACCTACGGCGGCATGGCACGGCACGGCGGGGGCGCGTTCTCCGGCAAGGACCCGTCGAAGGTGGACCGGTCGGGTGCGTACGCCATGCGCTGGGTGGCCAAGAACGTGGTCGCCGCGGGCCTCGCGCGACGCTGCGAGGTGCAGGTGGCCTACGCGATCGGCAAGGCGCACCCGGTGGGGCTGTACGTCGAGACGTTCGGCACGGAGACGGTGCCCGTGGGCCGGATCACGGCCGCGATCGCCGAGGTGTTCGACCTGCGCCCGGCCGCGATCGTCCGCGACCTGGACCTGCTGCGCCCCATCTACCGGGCCACCTCCACCTACGGGCACTTCGGCCGCGAGCTGCCGGACTTCACGTGGGAGCGCACCGACCGCGTGGCCGACCTGCAGAGCCTGTTCTGAGCCCTGCCGCACTCGCCGCCCCCGTGGCCCCGTGCCCACCGGTCCCAGCAGTCCGGCCGGGCGAGGCGGAGTGTGGGTGGCGCGTGATGGGATAGGGGCGTGAACGGGGCAACGAGCCAGGCCGGGAGGGTCGCGGCGCAGCAGGAGGCGCTGCTCGGGCTCGACGAGGTCGGGGGCGAGGACGCCGGGCCTGGCGTGCCGCGGGCCAGGGACCCGCTGGGCAACGCCGAGACCAACGGCATCCCGATCGCCGCGACGCTCCCGGTGGCACGGGTGGTGCTCGACCTGCAGCCGGCGCACCTCGACCAGCCGTACGACTACCTGGTCCCGGCCACCATGGACCAGGACGCGCAGCCCGGTGTCCGGATCAAGGCCCGGTTCGGGCGGCAGGAGGTCGCCGGGTACGTCGTGGCGCGCCTGGCCACGTCCGATCACGACGGGCGGCTCGTGCCCCTGCGCAAGGTGGTGTCCGGCGAGCGGGTGCTGACGCCCCAGGTGCTGGAGCTCTGCCGTGTGGTCGCGGACCGCTACGCGGGCACCCTGGCCGACGTGCTCCGGCTGGCGGTGCCGCCGCGCCACGCGCGCGTCGAGAAGGAGGCGGCGGCCGAGGAACCGTCCGGTCCGGTGCCCGGCCGCCAGGAACCCCCGCACGGCGACGGCGGGCGTCCGGTCTCCGCGTGGGCCCCCTACCGCGGCGGGGAGGCGTACCTCCGCCGGATCCTGGCGGGCGAGGCACCGCGAGCGGTGTGGTCGGCGCTGCCCGGCGTGGGCACGGACACCGATGACGCGGCGACCCCGCACTGGGCGGCCGCCGTCGCGCAGGCGGTCCGCGCGTGCGTGGCGGGCGGGCGAGGGGCCCTCGTCGTGGTGCCGGACGCGCGGGACGCGGCGCGCGTGGGCGCGGCGCTGGAGGGCGCGGGCCTAGCCGAGGACGACGTCGTGCGGCTGCTGGCGGACGACGGGCCCGCACCGCGGTACCGCGCGTTCCTGCGGTCGCTGCGCGGCGCCGCACGGGTGGTGGTGGGCACGCGCGCCACGATGTTCGCGCCGGTCGCCGATCTCGGCCTCGTGGTCCTGTGGGGCGACGGCGAGGAGACCCTGGCCGAGCCCCACGCACCGTACCCGCACGCGCGCGACGTGCTGGCGCTGCGCGCGGAGCGGGAGGGGGCCGCGTTCCTGCTGGGCTCCCCGGGGCGGACGGCACAGGCGCAGGCGCTGCTCGTGTCCGGCTGGGCGCGCGAGCTCGCCGCGGCCCGCGACGTCGTGCGCGCCAGGGCTCCGCGCGTCCGGGCGCTGACGTCCGTGGAGCTGGCCCGGGACGGCGCCGCGGCCGCCGCCCGCCTGCCGTCCGTGGCGTGGCGGGCCGCGCGGGACGCCCTGGAGAACGGCCCCGTGCTGGTCCAGGTGCCGCGGTCGGGATACCTGCCCGTCGTCGCGTGCTCGCGGTGCCGGGTCGCGGCCCGCTGCGCCCACTGCCACGGCCCGCTGGGCCTGCCGCACGCCGACGGCGCGCCCCAGTGCACGTGGTGCGGGCGCCTGGCGGGCGGCTGGCGCTGCGCGGAGTGCGGGTGGACGGGTCTGCGGTCGGTCCGGGTGGGCTCGGCCCGCACCGCCGAGGAGCTCGGCCGGGCGTTCACGGGGGTGCCGGTCCGGCTGTCGTCGGCGTCCGCCCCGGGCGGGGTGATCGACTCCGTGCCCGCCACGCCCGCGCTCGTCGTGGCGACCCCGGGCGCCGAGCCGGTCGCGGCGACCGGGTACGCGACCGCGCTCCTGCTGGATGCCGCCGTGATGACCGGCGGCACGGGGCTCGCCGCGGGTACGGAGGCGCTGCACCGCTGGCTGGCCGCCGCGTCGCTGGTCCGCCCGGGACCGCACGGGCAGGTGCTGCTCGTGGGCGACGGCGCGCCCGGTCCCACGCAGGCCCTGGTGCGCTGGGACCCGGCGGGCTTCGCGGCGCGCGAGCTCGACGAGCGGGCCGAGCTGCACCTGCCGCCGGCCGTGCGGGTCGCCGCGGTGACGGGGGACCGCGCGGCGGTGGACGCGGTCGTGGCCCGGGTGGGTCTCCGCGAGGACCTGGGCTCGGGGTCGGGCGTGCTGGGTCCGGTCGAGATCGACCCCGACGGCGGTCGTGGCCCCGGCGGGCGGGGCGGCGCGGCGCCGTCGGGCGGCTCACGCGGGGGCGGGGTGCAGGCGCTCGACCTGCCCGTCCGCACCGTGCTGCGGGTGCCTCTGGCCCAGGGCGACGAGCTGGCCCGTAGGCTCAGGACGAGCCTCGCGGTCCGTTCCGCGCGACGCGAGGGCGGTACCGTCCGCGTCCAGCTCGACCCGAAGGAGATGCTGTGAGCACGAGCTCCGAGACCCACCCCGTGACCTACCCTGCCGTCGACACGGCTATCGACACCGTCGTCTACGACTTCGGGAACGTGCTGGTCGGCTGGGACCCGTTCGGGCCGTACGAGGGCCGGCCGCGGAGCGAGATCGAGGCGTTCTTCGAGGCCGTGGACTTCGGGGCGATCAACCACGCCGCCGACGCCGGCACGCCGTACGCGGTGCTGCTCGAACGCGTCGCCCGGACCCACCCGGACCTGGTGGAGGATCTGCGCCGGTACGTCGAGCACTACGAGCTCTCCCTGACCGGGCCGATCGACGGGTCGGCGGAGCTGGTCTCCGAGCTGAAGCAGCTCGGGCTCCGGCTCTACGGGCTGACCAACTGGCAGGCCGAGACGTTCCACAGCGCCGAGCCCGCGGCGCCGGCCATCGGGCTGATGGACGACGTGATCGTGTCCGGCCGCGAGGGCATGGCCAAGCCCGACCGGCGCATCTTCGAGCTGGTCGTCGAGCGATTCGGCGTCGACCCGGCGCGTGCGGTCTTCGTGGACGACAAGGTGGTCAACGTGGACGCCGCCCGCGGCGTCGGGTTCCACGGGATCGTGTTCACGCACACGGGCGCCCTGCGGCGGGACCTGCGTGCCCTCGGGCTCCCGGTGGCCGGCTAGGGCGGATCAGCTCCCGGAGAGGTCGACGACGAGGTCCGACGGCGCCGCGGCCCGCAGGTCCTCGAGAGAGGCCACATCGGCCTCAGGGCGGGAGTCACCCGGTCCGGCAGCCGCGATGGCGTCCGCGACCGGCCAGGTCAGCGTGCCGTCGTCGTGCACGTCGCCCAGGAACGCGTCGTCGAACACGATGACCCACTCCGGTGGCGGCCACGGCTCCGGGCCGACGTGCGTCAGGAACAGCACCACGTCGCCGAGCGCGACCAGCTCCCCGGCCACCCGCTCGACGTCGGCCCGGCCGTCCACGTCCACGTGCACGGTGACGGCCCGGCCCTCCAGCCCCAGGTCACCCAGCGAGTCGACGACCTCGTCCACCTCGAACCGCAGGTCGATCATCGCCCGGCTCGGGTCCTCCGGCGTGCCCTGTGCCCAGTCCGTGAACCGGCCCACCGCCGCCAGCTCGGAGGCGTGCGCCTCGCCCGCGTCGAGGTACCGGACCGACGGGAGGGCGGCCGTGACCGACTCCGGGTACCAGGCGTAGTCGGCCGTCGGTGCGGGCAGGGCGAGCACCTCGGCGAAGCCCGCTCCGCCGATGTCCTGGCCCGGCGGCGCCGGGGCGTCCGCCCCGCAGCCCGCCGGCAGGACGGCGCAGAGCGCCACCAGGGGCACGACGAGCAGCGCGCGGTACCCGGCCCGGGCAGCAGCCCGGCGACCGGTCGGATCCTCGTGACGGCGCATGCGGGCCCTCCTGTGACCGGGAACGTGGTACCCGACTGTGTCGCGGCAGGGACCGTCCTTGCGCGCACCGGTGTCGCGACGGGCGAATCACCCGCACCCGCCGCACCGCGCCGGCCGCACCGCACCCGCCGCACCGCACCCGCCGCACCGCACCGGCCGGACCCACGCCGCGACCGGGCACGGACACCCAGGCCCGTGCCGCCCGCGCCGCGCCGGTCACCCCGCACACCTAGACTGGCCCGGTGCGTCTTCTCTTCGCCGGAACCCCCGAACCCGCAGTCGCCTCGCTCGACGCCCTCCTGCGCTCCCGCCACGAGGTGGTCGCCGTCCTGACCCGCGCCGACGCGCCGTCGGGCCGCGGGCGCAAGCTCACCCCGAGCCCCGTGCGCGCCCGGGCCGAGGAGGCCGGGATCCCGGTCATCACCGACACCCCCCGCGGCGACGAGTTCGTCGCCCGCCTGCGCGACCTGGACATCGACGCCGCGCCCGTGGTCGCCTACGGCCACATCCTGCGCCCCGCCGTCCTGGCAGTACCCCGCCTCGGCTGGGTCAACCTGCACTTCTCCGTGCTGCCCGCCTGGCGCGGCGCTGCCCCCGTGCAGCGCGCCGTCATCGCCGGCGACGAGATCACCGGAGCCACCACCTTCCTGCTCGACGAGGGCATGGACACCGGCCCCGTGCTCGGCACCACCACCGAGACCATCCGGCCCACCGACACCTCCGGCGACCTCCTCGCCCGCCTGGCCGTCTCCGGCGCCGAGCTCCTCGTGGCCAGCCTCGACGCCCTCGAGGACGGCACCCTCCAGCCGCAGCCCCAGCCCGCCGACGGCATCACCGTCGCGCCCAAGCTCACCACGGAGGACGCCCGGGTGACCTGGACCGACCCGGCGCTCGCGGTCGACCGGCTCGTGCGCGGCTGCACGCCCGCACCCGGCGCGTGGACCCTCCTGCCCGACGGCTCGCGCCTCGGGATCGGACCGGTCTCGCCGCGGCCCGACGTCGTGGACCTGCGTGCCGGCGAGGTGCGCGCGCTCAAGCGCGAGGTGCTGGTGGGCACGGCCACGCACGCGGTCGCGCTGGGCGAGGTGCGGCCCGTGGGCAAGAAGGCCATGCCGGCACCCGACTGGGCGCGCGGCGGGGGACGGGCGCTCGTCGAGGCGGGCCTCGTGCTGGACGCACGGGCGGAGCACGCGGCGCCGAGCGGGACGCCCGGCGCGCAGGGCGCCGCGGCGGGTGCCACGGACGTGGTCGCATGAGCGGGTACGACGGCGGCCGCGGCTCCCGGGGCGGGTCGCACGGCGGTTCGCACGGCGGTTCGCGCGACGGCGGCCGCGCGGCCGGTGACGAGCGGCGCAACGCGTCGGGGCGGCAGCGCTCCGCGGCACGGTTCCGCGGCGACGACCGGTCACGGACCTCCCAGGCGCCCTCCGAACGGCGCAAGCGCACCGACCCCGCCCGGACGGCGGCGTTCGACGTGCTGCGCGAGGTCGACGAGTCCGACGCGTACGCCAACCTGGTGCTGCCGCCGCTCCTGCGCGAGCGGCGCATCCGCGGCCGCGACGCCGGGTTCGCCACCGAGCTGACCTACGGCACGCTACGGCTGCGCGGGCGGTACGACGCGATCCTGGCCACCTGCGTGGACCGACCGCTGCCGGGCCTGGACCCGGCGCTGCTCGACGTGCTGCGGCTCGGGACGCACCAGCTCCTCGGCATGCGCGTGCCCGTGCACGCCGCCGTCTCGGAGACCGTGGGGCTCGCCCGCAACCGGGTCGGCGCCGGCCCGGCGCAGATGGTCAACGCGGTGCTGCGCCGGGTCTCGGAACGCACGCCGGACGAGTGGCTGTCGGTGCTCGAGAAGGAGGCGCCCGACGCCCTCGCGGGCCTCGCCGCCACCCAGTCCCACCCGCTGTGGGTCGTCCGGGCGCTGCGCGAGGCGCTGGCCGGCAACGGCCGCGCGGCGGACGAGATCGGCGACCTCCTCGCCGCCGACAACGCCGCACCCCGGGTCACCCTGGTGGCGCGGCCCGGTCTGGTGGACGCCGCCGACGAGGACGCCTGGGGCGACGTCGACCTCGTCGCCGGCCGTTGGGCGCCCACCGCGCTGCGGCTGGAGGGTTCCGACCCGTCCGGCGTCCCGGCGGTCCGCGAGGGTCTGGCGGGCGTGCAGGACGAAGGGTCCCAGCTCGTCGCCCTGGCCCTGGCCGCGGCCCCTCTGGAGGGCTCGGACGCGCGCTGGCTGGACCTGTGCGCCGGCCCGGGCGGCAAGGCGGCTCTCCTGGCGGCCCTGGCCGCGCAGCGCGGTGCCCGGCTCGTGGCCAACGAGGTGGCCCCGCACCGCGCCCGCCTGGTCGCCGGCGCGCTGGCCGCCCTGCCGGACGGCGCCGTCGAGGAGGTGCGCACCGGCGACGGCCGCGAGGTCGGCGTCGACGAGCCCGGTGCCTACGACCGGGTCCTGGTCGACGCGCCCTGCACGGGCCTGGGCGCGTTGCGCCGTCGGCCGGAGAGCCGGTGGCGCCGCACGCCGTCGGACCTCGCCGCCCTGACGGGGCTGCAGCGCGAGCTGCTGACGAGCGCCCTGGACGCCGTCCGGCCCGGGGGAGTGGTGGCGTACGTGACGTGCTCGCCGCACCTGGCCGAGACGCAGCTCGTCGTGGCGGACGTGCTGCGCCGCCGGGACGACGTCGAACGCCTGGACGCGCCCGCCGTGGTGCGGTCGGTGGTGCGCCCGGACGCCGAGATCCCGCTGGGCGGCCGGGACGACGTGCAGCTGTGGCCGCACGTGCACGGTACGGACGCGATGCACCTGACGCTGCTGCGCCGGACCGCGTGACGGCCGGGGCGGTCCCGCCCGCCCCGGCCGTGGCCAGGCGGTCGTGGTCAGACGCCCGCCGGCGGCCACACCCCGATGATCACGGCCATGACCAGCACCGTGACCAGCTCGTGCGCGAGGTTCAGGGTGGTCAGGGCCGGCGGGCGGCCCTCGAAGGCGTCGTGCGTGATCATCCGCGCCGCCGTGAACCCGATCCAGAGCAGCACGCCGGTCACCACGGCCGCGGAGAGGAAGCCGCCCTGGTAGAACTCCCACGAGATGTAGACCGCACCGGCCAGCACCCAGGCGGTCAGGAAGCTGACCAGCACCGTCACGACGATGGGCCAGATGCCCGCGGCCTGCGCCGCCTTCGGGTCGACCCGGGCGAGCCGCATCCAGCGGGTGCCGAACACCTTCGGCGTGTACCAGACCGAGCCCACGACCAGCGTGGACAGGGTGGCCGCCACAACAGCCCAGTAGTTCACCTCGGGGATCATCGTCGCTCCCGGTCCGTCGGTGGCGCGCGGCGCGTGGCAGCGGGGTGCGCGCCCTAGGCTTGGCATCATGGCAGCCCTCATCGCCCCCAGCATCCTGTCCGCCGACTTCGCGAACCTGGAGCGCGACCTCGGCCGGATCGCCGACGCCGACTACGCCCACGTCGACGTCATGGACAACCACTTCGTGCCCAACCTGACGCTGGGGCTGCCGGTCTTCGAGCGGCTCGCGAAGGTGTCGCCGGTGCCGCTCGACGCCCACCTCATGATCGAGAACCCCGACCGGTGGGCGCCGGCGTTCGCCGAGGCGGGGGCGGCGTCGGTCACGTTCCACGCGGAGGCCGCGCAGGCGCCCGTGCGCCTGGCGCGCGAGCTGCGGCGGCTGGGGTCGCGCGCGGGCGTCGCGCTGCGGCCGGCCACCCCGGTGGAGCCGTTCCTGGACCTGCTGGCCGAGATCGACATGATCCTGGTGATGACCGTGGAGCCCGGCTTCGGCGGCCAGTCGTTCATCGAGGGCACCCTGCCCAAGATCCGGCGGGCACGCGAGGCCGTGAGCGAGTCCGGGCTGGACGTGTGGATCCAGGTGGACGGGGGAGTGTCGCGCGACACGATCGAGCGCGCGGCCGACGCCGGCGCGAACGTCTTCGTGGCGGGCTCGGCGGTGTACGGGGCCCAGGACATCCCGGCGGAGATCGCGACGCTGCGCGAGCTCGCGAGCAAGCACGTCCACTGACGCGTGACGAGGCTGGCACGCGCCGTCGTGCCTGACCGTGAAAATAGTGTGCCAAGCGCGTCGTGCCCACCCCGACGGCCGGGCGAGCCCAGGGGAGAGGCCCCGGTGACGAGGGGACCGGCGTCCCTGTGACGCAGGCCATGGTCGCGTGCCGCGCGAGGTGTGGCATGCTGGCGATCAGCAGTACGCACACACGTGCTCCGGGGTCGGTGAAATTCCGAGCCGGCGGTGACAGTCCGCGACCCGGGTCCTTCCTTCGGGAGGGATCCGGTTGACCTGGTGGAACTCCAGGACCGACGGTGAAAGTCCGGATGGGAGGAAGCACGTGCGGCGTCGGCCGTCCTGCGGACGTGCGGCGCCGTGACGCCGTACGCGCGGGCGGGACCGGTCCGGTCCTCGTCCGCGTACCCGTCGTCCGACCCCGGAGCGCCGACGCTCGGGAAGGACGGCATGACCCAGTCGCAGAACAGCTCGACCGCGCCCACCGGCCCACGTGCCGCGCCGCCCGTGGCCTCCGCACCGGACCGGGGCCCGGCTGGGCCGGACGCCCGCATCCTGGAAGCCGCGATGCGCCGGGCCCTCGACCTCGCCGCGCAGGGCCCCGCCCACGGCCCCAACCCGCGCGTCGGCTGCGTGCTCCTGGACGCCGCAGGCCGCACCGTCGCCGAGGGCTTCCACCGCGGAGCCGGGACGCCCCACGCCGAGGCCGCCGCGCTGGCGGCCGCCCGGGCGGGCGGCGTCGACCCCCGGGGCACGACGGCGGTCGTGACGCTGGAACCCTGCGCCCACCACGGCCGCACCGGACCCTGCGCGGACGCCCTGATCGAGGCCGGCGTGGCCGCCGTGCACGTGGCGGTCGAGGACCCCAACCCCGTGGCCACGGGCGGCGCCGGGCGCCTGCGGGCCGCGGGCATCCCGGTCGCCACGGGCCTGCTCGCCGCGGCGGGGGAGGAGCTGCTGCGTCCGTGGCTGCGCGCCGTGCGCACGGGGCGGCCGTACGTGACGCTCAAGCTCGCGACGTCGCTCGACGGACGCGTCGCCGCGGCCGACGGCACCAGCCGCTGGATCACCGGGGCGGCTGCCCGCACCCACGCGCACGCGGTCCGCGCCCAGGTGGACGCGATCGCCGTCGGCACGGGGACGGTGGCGGTCGACGACCCGGCTCTCACGGCCCGCACCGTGGACGGGAGCCTCTTCGAGCACCAGCCTCTCCGGGTCGTCGTCGGCCACCGCACGGTGCCCGACGGAGCCCGCCTGCGCGGTCCGGGCGGCCCCCTGCTGCACCTGGCGACCCACGACCTCGACGCCGCGCTCCGGGAGCTGGGCGGGCGCGAGGTGCGGCACCTGCTCGTGGAGGGCGGCCCCGCCCTGGCGACCGCCCTCCTGGCCGCGGACGCCGTCGACGAGCTGCACGCGTACGTGGCCCCTGTGCTGCTCGGTGCGGGTTCCCCGGCCGTCAACGACCTGGGGGTCACCACGATCGGCGAGGCCGCACGCTTCACCACCCACGACGTCACGCGGCTGGGCGACGACATGCTGCTCGTCGCCCGTCGTACCGACCCCGCAGGGGCCCGGCCCGGTACAGCCGGCCGCCCCGGCGGGCACACCGAGGAGGAGATCTGATGTTCACCGGAATCGTCGAGGAGCTCGGCTCCGTCGTCTCGCTGGTCCGGCCCGACGGCGACCCCGGCGGCGGGCCGGCGCCGGACGCCGTCCTGACCGTCGCCGGCCCGCTCGCCACGTCGGACGCCCGCCCGGGTGACTCGATCGCCGTCGACGGCGTGTGCCTGACCGTCACGTCGGTGGCCGACGGCGCTTTCGTGGCCGAGGTGATGCCCGAGACGCTGCGCCGTACGTCCCTCGGCGCCCTCGCCCCCGGGGACCGGGTGAACCTGGAGCGGGCCCTGCTGGCCCACGGCCGCCTGGGTGGTCACGTGGTCCAGGGCCATGTGGACGGCGTGGCGACGCTCGCCCGGCGCACGCCCGGGCCGCGCTGGGACGACCTGGCGTTCACCGCGCCGGCGGCGCTGACCCGCTACGTCGCCGAGAAGGGCTCGATCGCCCTGTCCGGGGTCTCGCTGACGGTCACGTGGGTGTCCGACGAGGGCTTCGGGGTGTCGCTCATCCCCACCACGCTCGCCGCGACCACGCTCGGCGGGCTGGCCCCGGGCGACGTCGTGAACGTGGAGGTCGACGTGCTCGCCAAGTACGTGGAGCGGCTCCTGGCGGCTGGTGCGGTCGGCGGTGTCCCGGGTGGGGCGGCGGACGTGGCCGCCGGGACCGGGACGCCGGCCGGTGCGACGACCGGAGCCGGGCGATGAGCGGGGCGCTGCGGCCCACGGCAGGGGCGGTGGACGTCGCACGGGGGCCGGTGGAGCAGGCTCTCGCCGAGCTGGCCGCGGGCCGCCCGGTGCTGGTGGCTGACGACGCCGGGCGGGAGAACGAGGTCGACGTGGTGCTCGCTGCGAGCACGGCCACGCCCGAGTGGGTGGCCTGGACGGTGCGGCACTCGTCCGGCTACCTGTGCGCCCCGATGCCCGCGGACCGGGCGGACGCGCTGGGTCTGCCGCTGATGGTCGAGCGCAGCGAGGACCCGAGGACGACGGCGTACACGGTGTCGGTGGACGCCGCGACGGGCGTGACCACGGGGATCTCCGCCGCGGACCGCGCGCGGACCCTGCGGGTGCTGGGCGACCCCGCCACCGGCCCCCGGGACCTGATCCGGCCCGGTCACGTGCTGCCGTTGCGGGCGCGGCCCGGCGGCGTGCTGGAGCGTACGGGGCACACGGAGGCCGCCGTGGACCTGGTGCGGCTCGCCGGCGGACCGCAGGCGAGCCTCGGCGAGGTGGGCGCGATCGCCGAGCTCGTCCGGGACGACGGCGCGGTGATGCGTCTGCCCGAGGCCGAGGAGCTCGCCCGGCAGACGGGCCTCGTGGTGCTCACGGTGGCGGACCTGGTCGCGTGGCGTCTGGCCCACGACCCCGCCGCCGACGTCGCCCCGTCGTCTCCGCCTGCGCCGGCCGGCCGGGTCCGGCGGGTCGCGCAGGCAGCGCTGCCCACGCGGTTCGGGGACTTCCGGGTCGTGGCCTACCACGACCTGCACTCGGGCGCGGAGCACCTGGCCCTGACGCCGGCCCGCCTGCCCGGCCCGGCGACGACGGGCACGACGCCCGGCACGCACGGGCGCCTGGTGCGCGTGCACTCCGAGTGCCTGACCGGCGACGGGCTGGGATCGCTGCGGTGCGACTGCGGCCCGCAGCTGGAGGCGTCGCTGGCGGCGGTGGCCGCCGAGGGCGGTGCCGTGGTGTACCTGCGGGGCCACGAGGGCCGGGGGATCGGCCTGGCCGCGAAGATCCAGGCCTACGCCCTCCAGGACACCGGCCGGGACACCGTGGAGGCCAACGTGGACCTGGGGCTGCCGGTCGATGCACGCGAGTACGGAGCGGCGTCGGCGATCCTGGCCGACCTCGGGCTCGACGACGTGACCCTGCTGACGAACAACCCGGAGAAGGTGACCGGGCTGCGCGCCGCGGGCACGACCGTGGCCGGGCGCCGCAGCCTGGTGGTCGGCCGGGGCGTGCACAACCACCGGTACCTGGAGACCAAGCGGACGGTGCTGGGCCACCGCATCGACCGCCTGGACCAGAACCAGTACGACGAGATCGACAACCAGGACGAAGGAGCATGCGCATGAGCGGCGTCGGAGCACCGAGCGTGACAGTTGACGGAACGGGCCTGCGGGTCGTGGTGGTGGCGGCGAGCTGGCACGAGCAGGTCATGGACGGGCTGCTGGCCGGGGCCCGCCGGGCACTGGTCGCAGCGGGCGCGGACTGGACCGAGGTGCGGGTACCGGGTTCGTTCGAGCTGCCGGTGGCGGCGTCCCGTGCGGCGGCCGGGGGAGCGGACGCGGTGGTCGCGCTCGGTGTGGTGATCCGCGGTGGCACGCCGCACTTCGAGTACGTCTGCTCGGCCGCGACGTCGGGCTTGACGGACGTGAGCGTCCGCACGGGGGTCCCGGTGGGCTTCGGTGTGCTGACGTGCGACGACGAGGCCCAGGCGCTGGACCGGGCAGGCCTCGAGGGCTCGCACGAGGACAAGGGTGCGGAGGCGGCGGAGGCGGCGCTCGCCACGGCGGTCGTGCTGCGGGGCCTGGGTCGTGTCGCGCACTCCTGAGTAAATAGTGTGCCAAGCGTCTCAACAACCAACCCCAGGTCCTGAGAAAGACATCACGACCAGCAAAGAACGGGGAGCTCGCCACACATACGGGACATGAGAATCTCGGGCGGGCCGCCTGTTGCGGCTCACACGGTGCGGACGGTTCCACGACCTCGGCGGACGGCGACGGTCGCAACCGTTGCGCTCGTGCTGGTCACGACCGGTGGACTGGCCGGCGGCGCCGCGGCGCCGCCCGCCGGGGGGGCGCCGCCCCCGGCCGCGCCGGCGAGCGCGGCCGGGGGGGGCGCCGGGCGGCCCCGGTCCCGCCCCGCGCCGCCC
>NZ_JBITFV010000021.1:0-77035 GCF_044456525.1 Promicromonospora sp. NPDC050880 | reverse complement strand
GGGGATTATCGGTGTAACGCTTGCAGCAAGCGTACGGGAGGATTCCGCCCGCACGTGCCGACGGGGGCCCCCCCCCCCGGGGCGCCCCCCCGGGGGGGGGGCCGGGGGGGGGGGCCCCCCCCCCCCCCCACGGCTCACTTCTTGGCGCTCGACGCCTTCTTGGTGGCCGGCTTCTTGGCGGCCGTCTTCGCCGCAGGCTTCTTGGCCGCCGTCGAGCGGGTCGTGCGCTTCTTCGCCGGGCCCTGGGCCCGCTTCTCGGCGAGCAGCTCGATCGCGCGCTCGGCGGTGACCGTCTCCGGCGTCAGGTCGCGCGGCAGGGTGCGGTTGGTCTCGCCGTCGGTCACGTAGGGCCCGAACCGGCCGTCCTTGACCTGGATCGGCTTGCCGCTGTTCGGGTCGTCGCCGAGCTCGCGCAGCGGCGGCGTGGCCGTGCGGCCCCGGCCGCGCTTCGGCTGCTTGTAGATCTCCAGCGCCTCGTCCAGGGTGACCGTGAAGATGGCCTCCTCGGTCGGCAGCGTCCGCGAGTCCGTGCCCTTCTTGAGGTAGGGCCCGTAGCGGCCGTTCTGGGCGGTGATCTCGTCGCCCGACTCCGGGTCCACGCCTACCACCCGCGGCAGCGACATGAGCTGCAGGGCGTCCTCCAGTGTCACCGAGTCCAGCGACTGCGTCTTGAGCAGCGACGCCGTCCTCGGCTTGGGCAGCGCGGCCAGCGCACGCTTCTTCGCCGCGGCCGACAGGTCCGGGTCGAGGTCCGGCTCGGGCAGCTGCTCCGTCACGTACGGGCCGTACCGGCCGTTCTTCGCGACGACGGGGTTGCCCGTCTCGGGGTGCACGCCGAGCACGCGGCCGTCGTCGGCGCCGGCCGCCAGCAGCTCGCGCGCCCGCTCGACGGTCAGCTCGTCGGGCGCGACGTCGTCCGGCACCGAGGCGCGGGGCGGGTTCTTGCCCTCCTCCACCTCGGCCGAGAGGTCCTCGACGTACGGGCCGTACCGGCCCACGCGGACACGGATGCCCTCGCCGATGTCCACCGAGTTGATCGCGGCCGCGTCGATCTCCCCGAGGTTCTCCACGAGGGCGCGCAGACCGCCGCCGTCGCTGTCCACGCCGAGCTGGTCGGACGTGCCGAGGTTGCCGGGGGCCTCGCCGAAGTAGAACTCCTTGAGCCACGCCACCCGCTCGCGCGACCCGGCGGCGATCTGGTCGAGGTCGGCCTCCATGGTGGCCGTGAAGTCGTAGTCGACCAGCCGGTCGAAGTGCTCCTCCAGCAGGCGCACCACAGCGAACGCGAGCCACGTCGGCACCAGCGCCTGACCGCGCGTGATGACGTAGCCGCGGTCCTGGATCGTCGAGATCGTGGCGGCGTACGTGGACGGGCGGCCGATGCCGCGCTCCTCCAGCGCCTTGACCAGCGACGCCTCGGTGTACCGGGCGGGCGGCGTCGTGGAGTGCCCGTCGGCCGCGAGGTCGGTGCCGGTCAGCGCGTCGCCCTCGGCCATGGTGGGCAGGCGGGTCTCCTTCGCCGCCGCGGCACCCTCGCTCTCGCTGTCGGCGTCGGCGCCCTCCTCGTACGCGGCCAGGAAGCCGCGGAAGGTGATGACCGTGCCCGACGCCGAGAACACCGCCTCCTGGCCGTCCCGCGGACCGCCCACGACGACGGCGCCGAGCCGCACGGACGCCGTCGACCCCTTGGCGTCGGCCATCTGGGAGGCGACGGTGCGCTTCCAGATCAGCTCGTACAGGCGGAACTGGTCGCCGCTGAGCTCGCCGGCGACCTGGGCCGGGGTGCGGAACGAGTCGCCCGCCGGGCGGATCGCCTCGTGCGCCTCCTGGGCGCCCTTCGACTTGGACTGGTACAGCCGGGGCGCGCCCGGCACGTACTCGGGGCCGTACAGCTCCGCGGCCTGGCGCCGGGCGGCGTCGGTGGCCTCCTTCGACAGCGAGGGGCTGTCGGTACGCATGTAGGTGATGTAGCCGTTCTCGTACAGGGCCTGCGCGGTGCGCATCGCCTGCCGCGACGACATGCGCAGCTTGCGGCCCGCCTCCTGCTGCATGGTGGAGGTGGTGAACGGCGCGGCCGGACGCCGCGTGTAGGGCTTGGTCTCCAGGCTGCGCACCGAGAAGTCGGCGGCCTCGAGCCCGGCGACCACGGCGTTCGCCGTCGCCTCGTCGAGCTGCACCACACCGGTGCGGACCTTGAGCCGGCCCCGGTCGTCGAAGTCGCGGCCGGAGGCGACCTTGTCACCGGCGAGCTGGGTGAGCCGCGCACGGAAGGAGGGCTGGCCGTCGTCCGCCACCGCGAAGGTGCCCGCCACGTCCCAGTAGTCGGCGGGCACGAACGCCATGCGCTCCCGCTCGCGCTCCACCACGAGGCGGGTCGCCACCGACTGCACGCGGCCCGCGGACAGGCCCTGGCGCACCTTGCGCCACAGCACGGGCGAGACCTCGTAGCCGTACAGGCGGTCCAGGATGCGCCGGGTCTCCTGCGCGTCGACGAGGTCCTGGTCCAGCTCGCGCGTGTTCTCCAGCGCCCGGAGGATCGCGTCCCGGGTGATCTCGTGGAACACCATGCGCTTGACCGGGACCTTGGGCTTGAGCTCCTGGATCAGGTGCCACGCGATGGCCTCGCCCTCGCGGTCCTCGTCGGTGGCGAGGAAGAGCTCGTCGGCGTCCTTGAGGGCCTTCTTGAGCTCGCTGACCTTCTTCTTCTTGTCGGCGTGCACCACGTAGTACGGGTCGAACCCGTTGTCGACGTCCACGGCGAACTTGCCGTAGGGCCCCTTCTTCATCTCCGTGGGCAGGTCCTTCGGCTGCGGGAGGTCACGGATGTGGCCGACGCTCGCCTCGACCTCGTAGTCGTCGCCGAGATAGCTCTGGATCTTTCGAGCCTTCGTGGGCGACTCCACGATCACGAGCTTGCGTGCCTGGGACATCCGGTCCTGCCTGCTTCCTGCGGGGTCTGGGGGTTGAGCGCCGAGTGGCGTTGGAGAGTTCACGGTACGCCAGGCGCGACGGATCGCACCCTATCCGGCCGAGATCCGGTTGCCCGGCGGTTTCACATGACCGTGGTGATTTTCACCTACGGCATGACGACCGCGGAGCCTCACACCAGGCACACGGTCTCTCCAGGCCGGTCCTCTACGGTGGCTCCATGACGGACCGTACCCTTCCGCCGCCGGGCGGACCGCACCCGGCGCCCGCCGTCGCCAGCGGGCACCCGATGCCGGCGCGCGGGCCGAGGCTGCGGCCCCGGACCGGACCGCTCGTGACGGCCGCGGTGGTCGCCGTCCTGGCCGCCTGGGGCCTGTGGGCCACCTGGGACACCTTTGTCGTCTCGGGGCGGGGCCAGTACGCCGACCAGCTCGCGCTGGAGGGTGCGGCACGCGGCCAGGGTGTGCTCTGGGAGCTCGCCGAGCCGGTGCTCGGTGTGGTGTCCAACACGTTCGTGGGGCTCGGCCTGGCCGCCGCCGTCGTGCTCGCGCTGGTGCGCGGGCGCTGGTGGCTCGCGGCGCAGGTCGCCGTCCTGGTGGCCGGCTCGAACCTCACCACGCAGGTGCTCAAGCACGTGGTGCTCGACCGTCCGGCCCTGCTCGACGTCGCCCGCGCCGACGTGAACACCCTGCCGAGCGGGCACACGACCGTCGCCGCGTCCGTCGCGGCGGGCCTCCTGATCGCGGTGCCCCGGCGCTGGCGTCCGCTCGTCGCGGTGGCCGGCGCCGCCTACACGGGGGCCACAGGGGTGTCGACGCTCGTCGGGCAGTGGCACCGGCCGTCCGACGTCGTCGCCGCCATCCTCGTGGTGCTCGCCTGGGGCGCCGGGGTCTGCGCCCTGAGCTCGTCCTCCTCGCTCGACGAGCCGCGCGCCGGCACGGGGGCCGGGACGTCGGGCACCGCGGGGCTCCTGCTGCTCGGCGCGGCGGGGAGCGGCATCCTCGCCGTCGGCGCGCTCGGGAGCGTGCGGGGCTACGGCTGGGGGCTGCCGCTGGGCGGCGACCTCACGGCCTACATGGGCGGCATGCTCGGGGTGACGGCGGTCACCCTGGCCTCGTTCGCGGCCCTCCTGCTGGTGCGCCAGTCCACGGCCCGGCCCTGACGTCCTGACGTGGCGGGGGGGGGGGGGGGGGGGGCCCCCCCCCCCCCCCCCGCCACCCGGCCCCGGGGGGGGGGCCCCCCCCCCCCGGGGGGGGCCCCGGGGGGGGCGGGGGGGGCCCGGGGGGGGGGGGCGGCGGGGGGGGGCGGGCCCCGGGCGGGGGGGGGGGGGGGGGGGGGGGGGGGGCCCCCCCCCCCCACCCGGCACGTCATCCGGTCACGGGTTGGTCGACCAGCCACCCGTGTAGGAGCCCGAACCCGAGTACGCGTCCACGACCCAGCGGTAGGTCCCGGACGTGCCCGAGTAGGTCACGGTCTCGTCGGGCGACGCCGTGATGCCCTGCGCCACGGTGACCCACGAGCCGCTGCTGGACTTCTGCAGGTAGAGGTCGAAGTCCGTGCCGCTCGGGCCGTCGAGGCAGCCCGTGATCGTGCCGCTCAGCGCGGAGAACCCGGTGGTGCCCGGCTCCGCCGCCTGCCCGCCCGAGCTCAGCGAGCCGCTGAACGCCGACTCGTAGCCCGTGCAGCCGGCGGGCGGGGTGGTCCCGCCGCCGCCCGTGACCAGCGAGACGCCCGCGGCGCTGAGCGCCTCGTTCACCGGCTGGAAGTACGTGGTGCCACCGGAGGAGCAGTTGCCGCTGCCGCCGGAGGTCATGCCCTGGGCCTGCGTACCGGCCAGGAGCGAGCCGCCGGAGTCGCCCGGCTCGGCGCAGACGTTGGTGCGGATGAGGCCGGTCACGGTGCCCTCGGCGTAGGTGACCGAGGCGTTCAGGGCCTGGATGGTGCCGCAGTGCCAGCCGGTGGTGGAGCCGGACCGGCAGACCGTGGCGCCGACGGCGGCCGCCGTCGAGCCCGCGACGTTGACGGTGCCGCCGCTGTAGTTGTTCACGGCGCCGACCGGGGTGTCGTCGCTGCCCGTGCTGACGTAGGCGTAGTCGTTGCCCGGGAACGAGGACACCTGGAAGGTGCCGCTCGGCTGGCTGGTCGTGGCGCCGCGCGAGCCGCAGTGGCCCGCGGTGACGAAGCCGCCGGTGGCCGAGAAGCCGACCGAGCAACGGGCGCCGCCGATGTAGTAGGCGTTGCCGCCGATCACGTTGATGAACGTGCGGGGCATCTCGGTCACCTCGACGACGGAGACGGCGCTCGTGGGGACGCCCGCCGCGCGCACGGCGGCGGAGACGGCGCCCGTCGCGCCCTCGGCGACCTCCAGGATCACCGAGTTCGACTCGACGTCCACGTAGGCGCCCGCGACCTTCGCCTCCGGCGCGGCTCGGAAGGCCTGCGTGGCGAGGCGGTCGAGGCGGTCCAGGGACCGGCCGACGGTGACGGCGGTGGCACCGGCGGCACGGACCTCGGCGGCCCCGGCCTTGTCGGTCACGGCGACGAACAGCTCGTCGCCCTCGACCCATGCGCCCGCGTACCCCGAGTCGAGGGACTTCGCGATGGCGTGCTGCGTGGCGGACAGCGCCTCGTCGGTCCGGAGGCGGTCCACCGCCTCCGCCGTGCTGAGGCCGAGGTCGCGCTCCATGGCGGCGACCATGCCCGGCGCGTAGCCGGACGTCTCGGACTGGTCGGTTCCGGCCGCGGTGCCGGTGGTGGCGGCGGTGATGCTGGCGGCGAGGAGGGTCGCGGCGGCGGTGGCCACCGTGACGGCTCTGAAGGATGTGCGTCTCATGTCCAGCGACTCCTTGTCGTCGGGGCAATGGATTCACCCAGTGCCGGACAGCGTAGGGTCGCTTTCAGGCAACTCCCAGATACCGTTTAGGCCATATCGGGGGAATATGCGGACATGCCGAGATGCGGGTAGGGGAAGCCCCCACCCGCACCTCGACGGGCCGGTCAGTTGGTCAGCAGGTCCACCCCGGCGGCGCTCAGCGCCTCACCGACGGGCTGGAAGAAGGTCTGGCCGCCGGAGGAGCAGTTGCCGCTGCCCCCGGAGGTCATGCCCTGGGCCTGCGAACCGGCGAGCAGCGAGCCGCCCGAGTCGCCCGGCTCCGCGCAGACGTCGGTCTGGATGAGGCCCGTGACGGTGCCCTCGGCGTAGTTCACCGTGGCGTTGAGCGCCTCGATGGTGCCGCAGTGCCAGCCGGTCGTGGAACCGGAGCGGCAGACGGACGCACCGACCGCGGCGGGCGTGGAGCCCTCGACGGCGACCGTACCGCCGTTCCAGTCGTCCACCACGCCGACCGGGGTGTCCGAGTCGACCGAGACGTAGCTGTAGTCGCTGCCCGGGAACTCCGAGACCTCGAACGTGCCGGACGGCTCGCTGGCCGTCGAGCCCACCGAACCGCAGTGGCCGGCCGAGACGAACCCGCCGGTGACCGCGAAGCCGACCGAGCAGCGCGCGCTGCCGTCGATGAAGTACGCCTCGCCGCCGATCACGTCGGCGAAGGTCCGCGGACGCTCCGTGGCCTCGGTGAGCGACACGGCCGACGCCGGGACCCCGGCCTCGGCGACGGCGGCCGCGACGTCCGCGGTGGCACCCTCGACCACGTCTACGACGATCTCGTTGGTCTCCACGTCCACGTGGTACGAGGTCACGTCGGAGGAGGACAGCGCGCCGTCCAGGTCCGCCGTCCAGGCGTCCAGTGCCGTCAGCGAGTTGTCGACGGTGACGGGGGTGGCCCCGGCCGCACGGACGGTGGCCGCCTCGGCGGCGTCGGTCACGGCCACGTGCAGCGCGTCCGCGCCCTCGACCCAGGCGCCGCCGTACGAGGCGCCGAGCGACTTCTCCAGGCTGTGCTGCGTGTCGGCCAGGGTCTCCTGGACCGCGAGCCGGTCCACGGCCTCGGCGGCGCTCAGGCCCAGGTCGCGCTCCATCGCGGCGACCAGGCCCGGCGCGTAGCCCGCGGCGGACCCCGCATCGGTGGAACCGGCAGCGGCGACGGCGTTGATGGTGCCGGCAAAGAGGCCCACGGTGGCGGTTGCCACGGCGACGCCCCGGAGGGAAGTGCGTCTCATCTCCAGCGACTCCTCGGGTCGAAGAGGGTGAAGTTCCACCCGCAGGTGATTTTTCACCCGCCCGCTCACCGTAGGAGGAGTTGGACGTCACGCCCAGATCACACTCAGGTCATACATATTTCCTATGGAGGGCAAACCACGTACGGGGTCAGCTCAGCCGTGTCGTGCTCGGCCGACCCTGCGGTGCCACCTTCGGCTCAGCCGAGCATCCCGTACATCGCCAGCCACTGCTCGTACTGCGGGCTGCGGCGCACGGCGTCGCGGTGGGCGCGGTGCGCGGCGCCCTCGACGGCCTCCACATCCACGCGCAGGTCCGCGTCGTGCCGCCAGCCGAGGTAGTGGGTACGGCGCAGGGGCGCGCCCGCCAGCGGCACCGTCACGACCCCCGGCGGGTCGAGCTGGCCGGGTTCCACGAGCGCCACCGCACGGCCCGCCCGCACCTGGTCCACGGCGGTGGTCCACTCGGCCTCGCCCATGCCGCGGGGCGTGAACCCGGCGCGCACGCACGCCGACACGAAGCACTCCTCGAGGCAGCCGTGCGACGGCACGCAGAGCCACTGCTCCTCGGCCAGCTCGGCGAGCGAGACCTCGGGCTTGCCCGCGTACGGGTGGTGCTCGTCGATGAGCACGAACATCGGGTCGGTGCAGACCCGGGTCCAGGCGACCTCCACGGCGGCCGGCGGCGAGACGTCGGAGCACATGCCGACCAGCCCGACGTCGATGGTGCCGCGCGCGAGCCGGGACGCCACGTCGTCCGCCAGGTGGGGCATGGCGGTGGTGACCTGGGCGCCCGGGATCGCGATGTGCAGCTGGTTGACGAACAACCCGCCCAGCGACGTGCCGGTGATGCCCACCCGCACCGTCTCCCCGCGGGCGACGTCGCCGTTGACGAGCCGTTCGGCGTCGTCCGCGAGGGCGGCCATGGCCGGCAGGAGCACCCGGGCGTGCCGGAGGATCAGCTCCCCCAGCTCGGTCGGGCGGGCACCGAACCGGTCGCGGACGAACACGGTGCCGCCCAACGACCGGTCGATGCGGTTGAGCTGCGCGGTCAACGCCGGCTGCGCGATGCCGAGAGCAGCGGCCGCCTTCGTGACGCTGCCCGACTCGGCAACAGCGACAACCATCCTCAAGTGCCGCATGTCGAGTTCCACACGTTGGAAAATAACTGTCATGTCCGCAGTTGTCTCGGTTTCGGCCAAGATTTATCGGCGGACACGCCTGACCGTTACGTCCCGGAAACGAGCGTCCCACCGCGGATCGGCCGGGTACGAGGGTTCCGACGACGGGCCGTCATTCCGCCAGGAAACCGTCCCGGACCAGGTCACGGACGGCCGGGAGCAGCTCTCCGGCCAGGGCGTCCGCGGGCACCTCGAACAGCGCCGCGAGCGCGCCGACGATCTGCCCCACCGTGAGCTCGCCGTCGCACGCGCCCACCAGGGCCGCCAGCGGGCTCGACGCCTGGACGCCACGGCCGAGGCCGTCGCCCTGCCGCAGGATCACGACGTTCGGGTCCGCCGCGCCGGGGGTCAGGTACCGCTCCTCGGTGACGTCGGCGGCGGTGACCAGGCGGGCCGCGGCGAGCGTGGCGTCGTCGCGGGCCGCGAGCCAGTCGTGCCCCGCGAGGCTGCGCGCGATGTGCGCACCGAGCGGCTGGCGCACGGAGCCCGTGTGCTCCTCCAGGCGGCGCAGCGTGGGGCGCCCCGACTCCGGGCGCCGCAGGGTCACGATCCCGAAGCCCACCGCCTCGACGTCGCGGGTCGCGAAGTCGTCGAGCCACGCGCCGTACGCCGCCGCCCAGGCGTCCGGCTCGCGGTCGGGGGTGGTGCCGCCGTCGCGGATCCAGGTCTCGGCGTACTCGGCGGGGTCGAGCACCTCGCGCTGGATGATCCAGCCATCCAGCCCCGCCTGGTCCAGCCAGGCGCCGACCCGCTCGGCCCAGGGCTCACCCCGCCGGTGCTCCCAGTTGCCGAGGAGCTGGGCCACGCCGCCCGGCGCCAGCACCCCGCCCACGCCGAGGATCAGGTCGCGGACCAGGTCGTCGCCCGCCCGGCCGCCGTCGCGGTACTCGTAGTCGCCCAGGGCGTCGGCGACGGCCCGTCCGGCAGCCCCTGCGTGCGGCGTGATGACGAACGGCGGGTTGGAGACCACGAGGTCGAACCGCTCCCCGGCCACCGGCTCCAGCATCGACCCCTGCCGCAGCTCGACGTCCACCCCGGACGGTGCGTTGAGGGCCACGTTGAGCCCCGCGAACGCGAGCGCGCGCCGCGAGATGTCGGTGGCGACCACCCGTCGCGCGTGCCGGGCGGCATGGAGCGCCTGGATGCCGCATCCGGTGCCGAGGTCCAGCACCCGTCCGGTCGGCTCGCGCACGGTGACCTGCGCGAGCGTCAGCGACGCGCCGCCGGCGCCGAGCACGTGGTCGGTGGCGAGGCGGCCACCCGTGGCCAGCTCGCCCAGGTCGGAGGCCAGCCACCAGCGGGCGTCGCCGACGGCGTCGACGGAGGAGTACGGACGCAGGTCCGCGACGGCGCGCACCTCGTCGTCGTCCCCCGCGCCGCTGGTCGTGACCAGGCCGAGGCGCTCGGCGCCCGCCGTGCCGGTCGCGGGCAGCGCGCGGTCGAGCGCGGCGCGCGGCACGGGCAGGCCGAGGAGGAAGAGGGCGGCCAGCGTGGCACGCGGGTCGTGGTGGGACGACGCGACGCCGGCGACCGCCCCGGCGACGGCGCGCCGGGCCGGCAACGGCTGCTCGCGGTGCAGCGCCGCGGCGGCGAGCGGTCCGAGGAGGTCCTCGACGCCGTCGACGTCGTAGGAGCTGGAACCCAGGTCGGCGCGGAGCGAGGCGACGAGGGCAGGGTCGGTCACAGGAGGCTGCACGGGCCCATCCTGCCCGCAGAAGCCGGGACGGGTCGCGTCAGCCCTGGCAGTTGGACGCCACGTACTCCTGCACGCGCTGGGAGGCGGCCACCATGGCCTGGGTGTCCAGCTCCTCCTGCGCGCCGCCGACGGCGGAGGTGACCGCCGGGCCGTCGTCGGCCTTCACCTTCTCGATGTTGTTCGCGACGGTCGAGTAGTACGTGAACGCCACGGCCCAGTCCTCGGCGATGGCCTCGGGCGGCGTCACGCCCTCCAGGGCGTTGCGAGCGTTGATGAAGCCCTTGCGCAGGGTCTCGGGCTGGTCCTCCACCATCGCCGACTGCGCGTTGGCGGCCTGCGTCCACGCCATCTGGGTCTGGGCGCAGGACGCGGCGTCCGCGGCCGAGAGCGGGCCGCCGCCCGAGGACAGGCTCGTCACCCAGCCCGTGCCCAGACCCAGCAGGGCGGCGACGACACCCGCCGACACGAGCACCGTGGGCCGGTCCAGGAACGGGGGCAGACCACGACGCAGGGTCCTCTTGATGCGCTTCTGCTGCGCGGTGTCGAGACGGCCGCGGGGGCGCGTGGTCCCGGCGCCGGGCTTCGGGGCGGTCCGGCCGGCGGGGGCGTCCGCCGGGTCGGGCAGCACGTCCGGGCTCGCCGGGGCGACGTCCTCGGCCGGTGCGGGCGGCGGTACGTCGTCGACGTCGGCGACCGGCCCGACGTTCAGCGGGAAGCCGCCGGCGGGGGTGGGAGCGGCGTCGGCGTCGCTCTTGGGGGCGCCCTTGGCGCCGGAACGGGCGCCCTTGCCCTTGCTCCGCCCCCGGGCCTTGCCGCCCTTGCCGCCGGAGCTCTTGCCGCGGCCGCGTGCGACCGGCGGTTCCGTGACCGCGACGGGACCCCAGGGGTTCG
This sequence comes from Promicromonospora sp. NPDC050880, assembly GCF_044456525.1. Lineage (NCBI taxonomy): Bacteria > Bacillati > Actinomycetota > Actinomycetes > Micrococcales > Promicromonosporaceae > Promicromonospora > Promicromonospora sp. NPDC050880. The sequence continues at coordinate 66,223 of NZ_JBITFV010000021.1, read as the reverse complement.
CGTCGGACTCCCCCTCCGGGTCCGCGACGGCCGGTGCGGGGACGGGACCCCAGGGCGAGCCGCCGTCGTCGCCGGTCGCAGGCGCCTCGGTGGCCGTGACGGACGCGCTGCCCCACGGGCTGGGGGCAGGCTCCTTCGCCGCGAGGCCCTCGGCCCACTCCAGGGCGCTGGCGCCGGGTGCGGGATCGCCGGACGCGAGGCTCTCTGCCCAGGTGAGCGCGTTGGACGCAGGAGGCCCGCCGGCGCGGGACGCAGCACGACCACCCCGTGAGCCCTTGCGCCGTGTCGCACTCATAGCCGCGAACTTTACCCGCAACCTCTGGGAGGACAGGAAGGGCAATCGTGTGATACGTGGCGAAGGGCGGGTGAAGTTGCTACCGGTTCAGGTAGGTGATGCTCGACCAGAACACCACGAGCACCATGACGACGATGCCGATGGCGAGCGTGAGCAGACCCCAGTTGCGCGCACGCCGAGACGCTTTGCGTGCTTTGTCGTGTTGTTGCGCCTTCCAGAGGGCATTGACGCGCATCGCGCTGAAGAGCGCGACCAGTCCCGTGGGAAAGAAGCAGAAGATCGTCACCAGCACCGAGAACAGGAGGTACGTCCGCGGCGGGTACTGGAGCTGCGCCGGGTAGGTGTGGACGTTGACGTGCACGGGCGCACGCGACCCACCCGGTACCGTGGGCGGTACTGCGGAGCTGCTCATGGACGTCCCCCTCACCGATGTAAAGGGAGAACTTAGTCCAATTTCGGCGATTTGTTGAATGCCCAGGTCAGCCCGGGATCTTGCGCAGCACCTCACGATAGAAATGCACGCCGCGACCCAGGGAATCCACGCTCAGGCGCTCGCCCGCACCGTGCACCGACTGCCGCTGCTCGGCGGTCAGCACGAACGGGCTGAACCGGTAGACGTGGTCGCTGATCGGGGTGAAGGTCCGCGCGTCGGACGAGGTGAGCTGCACGTAGGGCACCACGAGCGCGTCCGGGTACGCGGCGCCGACCGCCTCGCCCAGCAGCGCGAACTGCTGACCGTCGGACGGCGACACCTCGCTCGGCTCGCTGCTCGCCACGACCTCGATCTCGACCTGCTTGTCCCGGACCACCCGGCGCAGCCGCGCCACGGTCCGCTCCACCGTGTCACCGAGCGCGACCCGCACGTCGAGGCGCGCACGGGCCGACGACGCCGCGACGGTCGGTCCCACGCTGCCCTCGAGCTCGGTGACCGCCACCGTCGTGCGCACCGTGGCCGACGCCTCGGGGCCGCCCCGCGCGATCATCCGCGCGGCGACCGTGCGCAGCGGCCCGGAGGCGAGCCGGGTGGCCGTCCGCAGCAGCAGGCCGCGGAAACCCTTGGCGCCGGGCGAGACCCGCTCCAGCATGGTGACCGTGGGCGCACCGACGCGGGCGGCGAACCGGTACCGGCTCACGCGCGCCGCGGCGCGGGCGAGACGCCCGGTCGCGGTCTGCCGGCCCGGGGTCGCGGCATGGCCGCCGACGTCGGTCGTGTACAGGTTCACGCCGACCAGACCCTTCTCGGCGACACCGACCATCGCCACCTGGCGGTCGACGCCTGGGACGGCATCGGTCACGACCCCGCCGCCCCCGTCGAGCACGAGCCACGGGCGCACGCCCAGCTCGTACAGCCGCCGGACGGCGCGCTCCGCGGACTGCCCGTCGCTCTCCTGGTCCGCGCCGAAGAAGAGCCAGACGTCCCGCTCGGGCACGAAGCCGTCGCCGAGCAGCGTCTCCACGGCGTCGAGCACCGCGACCAGGCTGCCCTTGTCGTCGAGCGTGCCGCGGCCGTGCACGACGCCGTCCCGGATCTCGCCCGAGAACGGGTTGGTCGCCCAGTCGGCGCTCTGCACCGGCGCCACGTCCTGGTGCGCCATGAGGACCACCGGGAAGGGGTGCAGCACGTCCTCGCGGCCCTTGCCGGGCCACCGGAACAGCAGGCCGTGCTCGCCCACCGGCTCGCTCTGCAGGGCGTGCACGCGGGGGTAGAACGTCGCCAGCGCGGCCCGGTGCCGGGCGAAGGCCTCGTGGTCGACGTCGTCCGGGTCCTCCGCCGACACCGTGGGGATCTGGACGAGCGAGGACAGGTGCGCGGCGGCGATGTGGCCTGCCGCGGTGTGGCCGTCGCCGTACGGCTCAGAGGACGTGAACGACGACCGGCCCGACCGGACGGGGAGCTCGGCGTCGGGCGCGGCGGGCTGCTCGGGCACCGTCTCCCGCTGCGCGGCGCGCTGCGCGGACCGGGTGCGGTCCGGGGTGCTCTCCCGGCCTGGCTCGGCCGGCGGTACGTCGGAGGGTGCGGGCCGCCGGGCCGCGGCCTTCGCGATCATCGCGGCCGTGACCTGAGGTATGGCCTCGGTCGGGTCGGTGTCGGCACTCACGGGACCTTCTCCTGCTCCGAGTCTGCCCTGAGGGGGCTCCTGCGTCGGCGTCCGCACCCTGCGTCCGCAGGGCGCTCGATAGCACAACACCGCAGACGATAGCGGTCGCAACGGGTTTTCCACATACCCCGGGTGAGGTGTATGCGTGTCCCATTTTGCCGGATACGGCCGCAGTTCGCCCGACGGCAGTCGCATATTCCGTTGACCGGTCGCGAGCACGGACGTCCACTGGGCCACATGACAACGGAGCGCTGGAGCCAGGCCACCGTCTACCCCGACATGTGGGCGGACCCGGACGAAGACCCGCGCGAGGCGCTGGCCAAGCCGGTGGGTGAGAAGGAGACCCTCTGGAACTACCTCAAGCACTACCGGATCACGCTGGAGATGAAGTGCGAGGGGCTCGACGCCGAGCAGATGGCCCGCCGGTCGGTGCCGCCGTCGACCCTCTCCCTGCTCGGGCTGGTGCGGCACCTGGCCAAGGTCGAGCGCGCGTGGTTCCAGGAGGTGCTGGCGGGTGGCGGCAAGGACCTGCCCCCGCTCTACCACGACCCGGCGCGGCCGGACGTCGACGTGGACTTCGAGGACGCGGTGGCCGATCCGGCCGTCGTGGCCCAGGCGTGGGAGGACTGGCGGCGCGAGGTGCGCGACGCCGACGCCTGGCTGGAGACGCTGCCCGAGGACGACCTGGGCCGGCTGGTGCCCCGGCGCGGGGACGAGATCCCGGTCCGCGACGTCCTGGTGCACATGGTCGAGGAGTACGCACGGCACGTGGGGCACGCGGACCTGCTCCGCGAGTGCATCGACGGCCGGGTGGGCCAGTAGGGCCCGCAGGCGGCGCGCGAGTTCGGTCACATGCTGGCCCGCGACTGATGCGTTCGGTCGGGGGGGGCCCCCGGGGGGGCCCCCCCGGGGGCGCCGGGGGGGGCCGCCCCCCCCCCCCCCCCCCCCCCCCCCCCCCCCCCCCCCCCCCCCCCCCCCCCCCCCCCCCCCCCCCCCCGGCCAGGCCGTCGGGCAACCTACCGAACTGGTGGTGACCTAGACCGTGGCCGAGGCCCGGTCCTGCTCCGACTCCTGGGCCGCGTCCGTACGGCCCGCGCGCACGCGGGACCAGATCACGGCGCCGAAGGCCACGGCGGCGGCCACCAGCGCGATGCCGATCCGGAGCGCGTGGTTGGCGTCCTCGGGCACGCTGATCGCCACGACCGCCGGGGCGATCAGCAGCGCCACCAGGTTCATCACCTTGATGAGCGGGTTGATGGCCGGGCCCGCGGTGTCCTTGAACGGGTCGCCCACGGTGTCACCGATGACGGTCGCGGCGTGTGCGTCGGAACCCTTGCCACCGAACTTGCCGTCCTCGACGATCTTCTTCGCGTTGTCCCAGGCCCCGCCCGAGTTGGCCAGGAAGATCGCCATGAGCACGCCCGAGCCGATGGCCCCGGCCAGGAAGCCGGCCAGCGGCCCGACGCCGAGCCCGAAGCCCACCGCGATGGGCGCGAAGGCGGCCAGCAGACCCGGGGTGACCAGCTCGCGCAGCGAGTCGCGGGTGCAGATGTCCACGACCTTGCCGTACTCGGGGCGCTCGTCGAACGTCATGATGCCCGGGTGCTCGCGGAACTGGCGGCGCACCTCGAACACGATGGCGCCGGCCGCGCGCGTCACGGCGTCGATCGCGAGCCCGGAGAACAGGAACACGGTCGCGCCACCCAGGATCACGCCGACCAGGGTGACCGGCGAGATGATCTCGTAGCTGAGCATCGACGTCACCAGCCCGCCGCCGACGCTGCTGACCTGCGCCAGCGCGTGCGACACGGCGTCGGCGTACGAGCCGAACAGCGCGGTCGCGGCCAGCACGGCCGTGGCGATGGCGATGCCCTTGGTGATGGCCTTGGTGGTGTTGCCGACGGCGTCCAGGTCGGTGAGGATCTGCGCGCCCTCCTCGTCGACGTCGCCCGACATCTCGGCGATGCCCTGCGCGTTGTCGCTGACCGGCCCGAACGTGTCCATGGCGACGATGACGCCCACCGTGGTGAGCAGGCCGCAGCCGGCGAGGGCCACGAGGAACAGCGCGAGCGGCACCGAGCCGCCGGCCAGCAGGAACACGCCGCAGATCGCCGCGGCGATGATGCCGGCCGTGTACACGGCCGACTCGAAGCCCACGCCGATGCCGGAGAGCACCACGGTCGCCGCTCCGGTCCGCGAGGTCTCGGCCACGTGCAGCGTCGGCTTCTTGTCCGTGCCGGTGAAGTAGCCCGTCACCCACAGGATGACGCCCGCGAGCACCACGCCGATGAGCACGGCCAGCGCGGACACGACGCGCGGGTCGGCGGTCACCCCGGACAGGTCGGCGGTGCCGGGCACCTGGTCGAACGAGGACGGCAGGTACACGAAGGCCGCGATCCCGGCGAGCACGGCACCCACGACGGCAGAGATGTAGAAGCCGCGGTTGATCGCGGCGAGCCCGCTCTCGGACCCGCGCACCCGGGTGATGAACACGCCCAGCAGCGCGACGAACGCGCCGATCGCGGTGACGATCAGCGGGAACACGAGGCCCTCCTCGCCCATCGCGGCCTTGCCCAGGATGAGGGCGGCCACGAGGGTCACGGCGTAGGACTCGAAGAGGTCGGCCGCCATGCCGGCGCAGTCGCCGACGTTGTCGCCCACGTTGTCCGCGATGGTGGCCGCGTTGCGCGGGTCGTCCTCGGGGATGCCCTGCTCGACCTTGCCGACCAGGTCGGCGCCGACGTCGGCCGCCTTGGTGAAGATGCCGCCGCCGACGCGCATGAACATGGCGAGCAGCGCGGCACCGAAGCCGAAGCCCTCCAGCACGGCGGGCGCGTCGACGTCGTACACGAGCACGACGAGCGCGGCGCCGAGCAGGCCCAGGCCCACCACGGACATGCCGACGACGCCGCCGGTGCGGAAGGCGATGCGGGCGCCCTCGGCCCGGCCGCCGGGCCGGGTCGCGGCCGAGGCGACGCGGACGTTGGCGCGCACCGCGAGCCACATGCCCAGGTAGCCGATCGCTGCGGAGAACCCGGCGCCGAACAGGAACGCGACGGAACGCCCGACCCGGACGCCCCCGTCCCCCGGCAGCAGGAAGAGCAGCGCGAACACGACCGCGGCGAACAGCACCAGGGTGCGGAGCTGTCGTCTCAGGTAGGCGGACGCGCCCTCCTGCACGGCCTGGCCGATGTCCTGCATCTTCGCGGTCCCATCAGGTGCGGCCAGCACCTGGCGGCGCAGCACGAAGGCGCACCCGAGGGCAGCGGCCGCGATGACGGCGATCACCGCCACCGTGGTGTAGCTCCCTGCGCCGAAAACAATGCCGTCTTCGAGCATCCGTCCTCCTCGACGAGCTCCGGAGGGTTCTCCCCCAGAAATGTGTGTACCCCCATGACCAGCACAAGGCTGATACGCCCCGCCGGCAACGTCGATGGCGGGAAGAAGCAGAGTCTACCCACATGTGACGGCAGTCACTATGTCGTCGAACGGTCCGTCCCGCACCTCGATCCGGTTGCATCCACCGGGTGTCCGGCGGGGCTCACCCGGGCTCGGTGCACCCCGTGAGCGCCCGGATCTCCTGGAGCAGACGCGCCGCGTCCGTGAGGTCCGGCAGCACGACGTCGGCGCCCGCCTCGGCGAGCCGGTCCGCCGGGGTGGTGCCCGAGGCCACGGCGATCACCCGCGCCCCGCCCTCGACCCCGGTGCGCACGTCCTCCAGGGAGTCGCCCACGACCACCGTCGTGGTGGCGTCGAAGCTCGTGGCGTACCGGTCGCGGGCGCGGCGCTGTGCGACCGCGACGAGGGCCGGCCGGTGCGCGTCGTCGGACGAGTACCCGCCCACCTCGGCGTCCACGTACCGGTCCATGCCGAAGACGCGGAGCTTGATCAGGGCGTTCGCCCGGAGGTTCCCAGTCACCACCGTCGCCACGAGGTCGGGCTCGGCGGCGACTGCCTTGAGGGCCTGCATCGCCCCCGGGAGCACGGTGCCGAGCCGGCGGACGTCCTCCGTGTGCGCCTCGAACCGGCGCGGCACGGCCTCCAGCATGCGGGGCAGGAGCTCGTCCGCCCGGGCCCCGCTCACGCCGTTGTCCTCCAGGAGGCCGCGGATCGCGAGCGGCATCGTGACGCCGGTGCCCTTGGCGGGGAGGCGTTCGGCGGGTCGTCCCACGACCTCGGCGAACGCCTCCCGGTAGGCCGTCCGATCCACCTCGCCCACGTAGACCAGCGTCCGGTCGATGTCCCAGAGCACGAGGGCCTTGGCCCCACCGGCCCGGGACGCACCGCGGGGGGTGGCCCGCACGGTCACGACGCGATTGCCGCGATCCGCTCGGTCAGCACGCGCGTCCCGGTACCCGACCGCCGGGTGGAGCCACCACGACGGAGGTCCGCCGACAGGTCCCGCAGGTGCTCGCGGAGACGGGCCGACTGCACCGTCTCCGCGATGGCGACGGCCTCCTCGCCCACGGCACAGGCCGCGTCGAGGTCGCCTGCCCGGGCGTGCGCCTGGGCGGCACGGCTCAGGAACAGGCCGTGCGTGCGACGCTCGCCCGAGCGCTCCGCGTGGATCGCGTGGCCGAAGCTCTCGACCGCACGTGCCGTGTTGCCGAGGGCGAGGTGCGCCGACCCGGACTGGCCGTGGATCTCGCCCTCGTTCATCCAGTACAGCCAGTGCGGGTCGTCCTCGCCGCGGCCACGGGCGCACAGCTCGGACGCCTCACCGAGGGCCCGGCGCGCCGCCTCGCCCTCGCCGGCGGCGGCGTGGCCGCGCGCCTGCCGGGTGAGCAGCGTCGCCGCCAGGTGGGGCGCGTCGAGCCGGGCGATCCGGCGCCGGCCCGCCTCGGCGGCGCGCACGGCGTCGCGCGGGTCGCCGCTGGAGTAGCCGTGGATCGCGAGGTACGACAGGGCCCCCGCGCCGAGCCGGTCGTCGGCCGCGGCGTGCGCCGCGCGCAGGCCGGCGAGCATGTAGGCACGCGCTGCGTCCGGCCGCCCCGCGTCGAACGCGAACCAGCCCGCCTGGGTGGCGGTGTCGGCGGCGACGGCGGCCAGCTTGCGGCCCGTCACCTCGTCGTACGTGCTGCGCTCCAGCACCCGGACCACCAGGGCGAGATGGGCGCGGGCCAGGTCGGCCACCGCCCCGCTGCCCGAGCCCTTGTCCATGACCCGCAGCTCGTCGAGCGTGCCCTGCAGGTGCCCGCACAGCTCGAGCGACACCCGGGTGCCGGCCGAGGCGCGGCGCAGCGGCTCGGCCTGCTCGGCGTCCCAGCGCTGGATCATCGAGTTGAGCGCGATGCCCGACGCCGGACGCGGCGTCTCGTTCGCCGCGACCTCGCTCGTCGCCGTGGCGGTCACGGGGCCGTTGGCGTCGGCCGCCGGGCGGTCCGCACCGGTGTCGGCGGTGTGGGCGAGACGGAGCGCGCTCAGCATCCGGTCCGCCGTCCACGGCAGGACGGGGTCGGGCGCCGTCGGCGTCACCGACACCGGCGGGGCGGTGACCGGCCCGGACGCGACGGCACGCGCGGGGGCGGCGTCGGGCGCCGGGCTGATGCCCGGCAGCGGCAGCCGCACCAGGTCCGGCGGTGTACCCAGCCCCGTGAGGAACTGGACCACTCGCGAGACGTCGGTGAGGCGGCGGTCACCGCACTCCAGCATCGACAGGTAGGACTGGCTCAGCCCGGTCAGGGCCGCGACGTCCTCCTGGCGCAGCGGGACGAGCTGGCGCACCATCCGGCTGACCTGACCGAAGTCCCAGTCGGCGAGGGCTGACCGGACGGCTTCGTCCTGCCAGACACGGGTGGGCACGCTGGGCAGCGAGACCACGGGAACGGACTCGGTGCGCCGGCACGCGGCGCAGCGAGCTTCGGAGTTGTAACGGCTGAGAACACAGCCGCATCGGGCGCAAGTGCGAACGGTGGCACGAGGCAACGGGGGCTCCTGAGGGTCCGGCATTTCTCTTTTGCCGAGTTCTCGGCTCGGATGACCACAGTGGTATCACCCTCCCGAGGTCCATGCATCCGGACGGTACTAGGTATTTTCTTCCATGCTGATGCCCACCTTCGCTGGAGAGTTTTCGCAGGTCAGGCGGATTGTTTCTTGGACAAACGTCCAACTCATGTCCGTATTGCACCCAATGTATACCTGGACAGAACCAACGGAAACCAGCGAAAGCGCAGGTCGCTCCGATTAACCCGGTTCTCCCCCGATCCGGGAGGATTCGACGCCGTCACCGGGCGAGGACGGCCTCCATCGCCCGCGTGAGGTACCACGGATCGACCACCGCGGTGAGCTCGCGCGCCGAGTGCATCGACAAAATTGGTACCCCGACGTCCACGGTTCGGATGCCCAGACGGGTCGCCGAGATCGGTCCGATCGTCGATCCGCACGGCACCGCGTTGTTGGAGACGAACTCCTGGGTGGGCACGCCGGCCGTCGCACAGGCGGCCGCCCACACCGCCGCGCCGTGCGCATCCGTCGCGTAGCGCTGGCCGGCGTTGATCTTGAGGATCGGGCCACCCCCGGCCACCGGGCGGTTGGCGGGGTCGTGCCGCTCGGCGTAGTTCGGGTGCACCGCGTGCCCGACGTCGGACGACACGTGCAGCGACGCCGCGAACGCCTGCGCCTGCTCCTGGGGCCCCGCCCCCAGCGCGGTCGAGACGCGGACCAGCACGTCCTGCAGGAACGGCCCCGCCGCCCCCGAGCGCGACGCGCTGCCGATCTCCTCGTGGTCGAAGGCCGCGAACATCTCGACGCCGGTCCCGGATGCCCCCGAGGCGGCCCGGGCCAGCAGCGCCGTGAGCCCCGCGTGCGTGGACAGCAGGTTGTCCAGGCGGGCCGACGCGAACAGCGCCTGACCGGCGCCGAAGGCCCGGGCCGGCTGCGTCTCGGCCAGCACCACGTCGTACCCGCCGACCGTCGCCGGGTCGATGCCGGCGTCGGCCGCGAGCGCCGCCAGCACGTCGGCGCTCTCCGTGTCCCCGAGGCCCCACACGGGCTGGGTGTGCCGCTGCCGGTCGAGCGTGAGGCCGTTGTCGTTGACGCCACGGTCCAGGTGGATCGCGAGCTGGGGGATGCGCAGCATCGGTCCGGTGCGGACCAGGTGCTCGGTGCCGTCGAGCGTGACGAGCCGGCCGGCGAGCTCCAGCTCGCGGTCGAGCCAGGAGTTCAGCAGCGGCCCGCCGTACACCTCGACGCCCACCTGCCACCAGCCGCCCGGCCCGTGGGTGGTCGGCTTCGGCTTGAGCTTGAAGCCCGTGGAGTCGGTGTGGGCGCCCAGGATGGTGAAGGGGGTGGCGGGACCCGCGGCGTCGGGCACGGTGAAGGCGATGACGGAACCGTCCCGCACCACCACGTAGCGCCCGCCCGGGGCCACGTCCCACGCGGCGTCCTCCGTGAGGCGGGTGAAGCCCGCCGCCTCGGCGCGCCGGGCCGCCTCGGCGGCCGCGTGGTACGACGACGGCGACGCCGTCACGAACGTGCCCAGGTCCTCGGTGTGGCGACGGGCCGCCTCGGGAACCTGGGACGCGGACGGCGACTGGGCGGAGGTGGGGTTCTGGTCCGTCATGCCGCCCATTATCTGTTGCCGTGCAGGACGCTCAGGCCACCGGGTGGTCTGAGCGTCCTGCACGGTCAGCCGCCCGTCGTGAAGTACAGCCAGTCGCCGTCCATGTTCATGCCGACCTGCGGGCCCTGGTAGCCGTCCGCCCGCTGGGCCTCGGCCTCGTCGGGCGTGAGCAGGCCCGCGGCGACCACTTCGGCCCAGGCATCGTCGGAGTCGCGGAACTCCTCGGTGGCGACCCGGGGCCAGACGACGGTCGCGTCGGGCGTGCCCTCGTCGAGGAGCACGGCCGCCGTGTCGGTCAGGACGGCGGCCAGCCGGCGGTACCGCTCCGGGTCTGCCTCGGGCAGTGCGAACGCCTGCTCGGGGGTCTCGGCACCGGACATCAGCTCCGTCCCGTACCCGCTCGCCAGCTCGGCCAGTGCGTCGGAGTCGCAGTCCATCGCCGCGATCACGATGCTGCCGGCGGTTCCGGCGGTGCTCCCCGTCACCGAGCTCCCCCGGACGAACTGCGGCTCGAACCCGCGCGCCGAGCACTCGGGCCCCGCGGCCTCGGCGACCGGCGTCTCGGGTTCGAGCGAGATCCACAGCCGGGCGACGTCGTCGGACACGTTCGACACCCGGATGTCGATGGTCTCCCCGCTCCGGTGCTCGGACAGTGCCCCGACCGCCGACCCGGCCTCGTCCCCGTCGCAGGTGATCGAGGTGCCCTCGAGCACCTCCCCGGTGGAGGGCAGGATCAGCTCGACCAGGACGACCGTCTCGGGGTCCGAGCCGGCGCACCGGCCGATGACCCGCATCGGGGTGTCCGACGAGAAGTCACGCTGCGTCATGTCGGCGGTGAACCAGTCGGTGCTGCGGTCCAGCTCGAACCGCGAGACCTGTCCCTGCGCGGGTTCCGGGAACTCGACCGCCGACCCACCCGGGTGTGGTTCGCCGGGGCTGTGCGCACCGGCGGCGTCGAGACGCACCGGTACCGGGTCGCTCACCACGGTGGCCCGGCTGCCGGAGGCGACCTGCGGGAACGCGACCACCCGCACCTCGTAGTCGCCGTGGGGCAGAGGTGTCTCGTGCTGCAGGTCTCCGCCGTACGAGCCCGGGACGCACGTGGTCATCGAGCTGCCCACGGCGGTGACGGCGTCCGGGCCCGTGCCGAGGAGCGGCTCCGCCTGCCCGTCCCATCCCTCGAAGACGTCCGGCCCGAGGTCCAGCACCACGCCGTCCTTGCTCCACACCAGGACGGGCGGGGCGTCGAGCGAGCCCTCCCCCTCCTCGTACGTGGCCGCCATGCCCCAGGCACGCGACGAATCGCCCCGGAGCTCCGCCGAGTGCGCGTAGATGTCACCGGCCGGGGCCACGGACCACCCCGGCGCCGTGCTCTCCAGGTCGGCCACCGGCATGCCGCACGTCAGGTCGCTCCAGCCGAGCCACGGCGGCTGGTAGCCCTCCTGCACCTCGAAGTCCTGCGTGGCGGGCGGAACCTCGGCCGCGTCCGGCGGCGCGAGCTGCGCCGCCCCGAGCACCAGGGCGCCCGCCAGGGCGAGGGCGCCGCCGCCCAGGCCGCCGAGCTTCGCCGTCCGACGCCGCCGCACCCGGCTGCTCATCGCGGGCACCACGGCCGCCGGCCCGGTCGGCGACGCGGGGTCCACCCCGCCGGCCATGGCACCGAGCGTCCGGCTCAGCAGGTCCGCGCCCTCGGGGTCCACCCAGCCGTGGTCGGGTCCGTCGTCGTGCCGGTTCATCGTCCTGTCCTCTCCGCCGGGAGCACCCCGGCCGGTTCCAGCACGTCCCGCAGGACGTTCAGCGCGTCATGGAGGTGGCGCTTGACGGTGCCCGGGGCGTTCCCGAGCCGTTCCGCCACCTGGTCGATGGACATGTCCTCGAAGTAGCGCAGCACCACGCACGCGCGCTGCCGCGGCGAGAGCCGGGCGAGCGCCTGCACCACGTCCGCCCGGGCGGTGATGCCCGAGTCCGGGAACCGCACGTGGTCGTCCACCGCGATCCGGGGCTCGATGTCGGCCCACCTCTTCCTGCGGCGCCAGCCGTCCAGGTAGAGGTTCAGCACCATGCGTCGCACGTACGCCTCCGCGTGGACCACCGGCCTGTCCCCGGCCTCGTCCAGCGGCACCGTGCGCATGCCCGGCGTGCTCCGGCCTCGGCGCCCGCCCGGCCGTACCAGGCGGGAGCAGTACCGCACCCAGCGCCTCCTGCACCAGGTCCTCGGCCTGCCGGACGTCGCCGCACAGCGTGTAGGCGTACCCGACGAGCACACCGCCGCGCTGCATGGCGAGCATCTCCAGCTCTTCGTGCCAGCCCATTGCCGGCTCCTTCCTGCCGTCTTGACCGTGTCGACGAACCAGGCCGCCGGGAGGTTGTGGGGTATCGGTCTCCAGATGTCCATGTTCTTGCCGCGGCCGGACGGTTCAGGATGGTGGCATGGCCGACGCTGTGGACAACCATGTGGACAACAGCGCCTACCCGCGACGGTTCCGCTCCGCCGAGGCCCGCGGCAGGCGCATCGGCCGGCCGCTGCGCCTGCTCGGCCGCGTGCGCGGCGTGGACGAGGCGCTCCTGGACCGGATCGGCCGCGCGTTCTTCGAGCAGGACGACGCCGGCGCCGCGCTCGCCGCCGCGATGCGGCTCCCTCCGGGCGATCCGGACCGGGTGACTCGCGCACAGCTGACCGCTTCCCTGGCGCACCCGGACCTTGACGCCGTGGTCGGTCCGTTGCGTGATGCCCGGATCGGTCCTGTGCACGGTGCCGGGAGCGAGATCGGTTCCTTGCACGATCCCCGGCGCGAGACCGGTCCCCTGCACGATCCCCAGCGCGAGTTCGGTCGGTTGCACGATCCCCGGCGCGAGTTCGGTCCCCTGCACGATCCCCAGCGCGAGACCGGTCCCCTGCACGATCCCCAGCGCGAGTTCGGTCGGTTGCACGATCCCCGGCGCGAGTTCGGTCGGTTGCACGATCCCCGGCGCGGGGTGGGGGGGGGGGGGGGGGGGGGGGGGGGGGGGGGGGGGGGGGGGGGGGGGGGGGCCCCCCGCCGCGCCGCGCGGGGGGGGGGGGGGGGGGCCCCCCCCCCCGGGGGGGGTGGGGGGGGGGGGCCCGGGGGGGGGCCCCCCGGGGGCCCCCCCCCCCCCCCCCCCCACCGAACTCGACGCGCGTGCGCAGCAGGTGACCGAACCCGGAGCCCAGAACACGCCCCCAGCAGACCCAGCAAGCCCAGCAAGCCCAGCAAGCCCAGCAAGCCCAGCAGACCCAGCAGACCCAGCAGACCCAGCAGACCCAGCAGACCAACGGCCGACGGTGCTGCAGAGCTTCCTCGCCGCGGTCACCGCCGTGCCCGACTGGGTGGACTGGGACCTCATGGACGAGGGCGCCGCCGTGCTGCGCCGGCTCGGGCAGAACGCCGCGGACGTGCTGCTGCAGCTCTCGCTCGTGGGCGGGTACCGGTTCGGCGGGCCGACGGACCTGTTGGTGGCGACCGGGGCCCTGACCGGCGACACCCTGCGCCGCCTCGCGGACACGCAGGAGTGGACGGTCGGTCTGTCGGAGCCCGGAGCGCTGCGGGTCGGCGGTCCGGCGTGGCAGGCCACCGTGCGGGTGCGGGTGATGCACGCGCTGGTCGGCGCGTCGTTCACGGGCGACGACGCATCGCCCGGACCGGCCGCTCGCCCCTGGGACACGGCCCGCTGGGGCCTCCCGGTCAACCAGGCCGACCAGGCCGCGACGCTCGGGCTGTTCGACGGCACCGTCGTCCTCGGCTGCCGGGCGCTCGGGGTACCCGTCCCGCCCTCGGACAGCCGGGCCCTCATGCACCTGTGGAAGTGGGTGGGGCACCTGCTCGGCGTGCACCCCGACTTCCTCGTCGACGACGAGTGGGCGCGGCACCGCCTCAACCATCACGTGCTGCTCGCACAGGCCGGGGTGTCCGACGCCGGGCCGCTCCTCGCCCAGGCCCTCGTCGCCGCCCAGGCCGACCGCACCTACCCCGGTCCCGTCTGGTGGCAGCCGTGGCGGGCCGGGTACGAGCGGGAGCGGCTGCTGTCGATGCTCACGGCGTTCCTCGGGGTGCGCAGCATGCGCGAGCTCGGACTGCCGTTGCGCCCGCCGTGGGCGCACGCGTACCTGGTGCCGCTCAACACGTGGCGGTACCGCGTGCGGGGACGCGGCGCTCGCGGCCGGGCGCGGCTCGACCGGTGGGGGCGACGCCGCAGCGACCGGATCCTGGCGAGCTACCAGACGTGCCGGACGCCCAGGTCACGCGGGTGACCTGGGCGTCCGGCGCATGGTTGCGGGATCAGTCGGTGGAGGAGTAGTACCGCCACGTCCCGTTCTCGGCGATGCCCACCACCATGCCGGTGTAGCCGAACGTCTCGTCGGCACGCTGGGCGTCGGCCTGCTCCTGGGTGAGGATGCCGGCGTCCACGACCTCCTGCCACGCCTCGTCGGAGTCACGGAACTCCTGGGTGGCGACGCGCGGCCAGACGACGGTCTGGTTGGCCGGGTCCCCGCCCGCGACGGCGGGCCGGGTGCTGCCCAGCAGCGCAACCAGGCTCCGGTAGTGCTCCACACCTTCGGCCTCGGGCAGGACGAACGTCTGCTCCGGGGTCTCGGTGCCGAACATGAGCTCGGTGCCCGAGTCCGCCGCCAGCGCGACCAGTGCCTCGGAGTCGCAGTCGAGCGCGGCGGTCACGATCGACGCCGCAGCCGCCGCCGCACCCTCGGTCGGCGCGTTGCCGTCCGGGTAGAGCGGTGTCATGCCGGTCGCCGAGCACTCACCGGCCGGGCCGCCGGGCGTGGCCGACGCGAGGGTGAACGAGGCGCGTGCGACGCCGTCGGGCACGCGCGGCAGCCGCAGGTCCACGACCTCCTCGCCGCCCGCCAGGACGCCGACCTCCGAGCCGGCCTCGAACCCGTCGCAGGTGACCTGCGTGGACGCCAGCACCTCACCGGTCGAAGGCAGCACGACCTCGACCGGGAGCAGGTCCTCCGGGTCGGAGCTCTCACAGATGCCCTCGATCCGCATCGGGGTGTCGGACGAGTAGCCGCGCTGCGTCTGCCCCGCGGTGACCCACTCGGTGGACCGGTCGAGGTCGAAGCGCGTGATCTCGCCGTCGAGCTGGTCCACGGGAGCGGTCGCCGCGTCGCCGCCGCGATCACCGACCGGGCTGTGCGCGCCGTCGGCGTCGATGCGGACCGGCACCGGCTTGCTCACCACGGTGTCCCACCGGCCGGACCGCGTCTCCGGGAAGGCGACCACCCGTACCTCGTAGTCCCCCTCGGGCAGCGGGGTCTGGAAGCGGTCGCCCGTCTCCGTCTCCGTCGGCACGCAGGTGCTGTACGCAGCGGCCTGGGCCTCGATGGCGCCCCGCGCCGCGCCGAGCAGCGGCTCGGACTGCGGACCGGGCCCGTCGAAGACGTTCGGCCCCAGGTCCACGACCACGCCGTCCTGGCTCCACACCAGCACGGGCGTGACGTCGAGCGAGCCCCGCCCCTCGCGCACCTTCGCCGCCATGCTCCACGACGTGGTCGGGTCGCCACCGAAGTCGGACGTGCGGCCGTAGACGTCACCGGCGGCCCGGGCGGACCAGCCGCGCGCCGACGAGCGCAGGTCGGCGTCGGACATCCCGCAGGTCAGATCGGTCCAGTCGAGCCAGGAGGGCTGGTAGCCGTCCAGGATCGGCACGTCGGTGGCGGCCGACGGCGCGGCGGCGTCCGCCTGGTCCGGTGCCGCGAGCTGGGCGGCACCGAACGCGAGCACGCCCGCCAGGGCGATCGCGCCACCGCTCATCCCGCCCAACCTCGCGGTCCGACGGCGGCGCGCTTGCCGGCTCGTCGCCGTCACGGTCTGAGCGGTCCCGGCCTCGCCGAGGTGTTCGTCGTACTGATACATCGCAGGTCTCCGTTCGTCGTCGCCGTTCCTGCCTTCATCCCCCATGACGCTCCACCCGGGCCCGTCGTTGGGGTGCCGGCTGCTCGTTCTTCGACCGGCGCATGACAAACGCCCAGGTCACCGAGGTGACCTGGGCGTCTGGCACGGTGCCGGCGCGGAGTGCTACTCGTCGGCGGAGTAGTAGCTCCAGGTACCGTCCGGGTCGATGGCGATGGTCATGCCCGTGTAGCCGAACGTCTCGTCGGCGCGTTGCTCGTCGGCCTGCTCCTGGGTGGCCAGGCCGGCGGCCACGACCTCGTCCCAGGCCGCGTCGTCGTCACGGAACTCGTCGCTCACGACACGCGGCCACCGCACGACGCCGGTCTCGGCGTCGACCGCGCCGGTCGTACCGGCCAGCAGGGCGACCAGCGTCCGGTAGTGCTGCGTGTCGTCAGGCAGGGCGAAGGTCTGCTCCGCCGTCTCGGTGCCGAACATGAGCTCCGTGCCGTGCTGGTTCGCCAGCTCGACGAGCTGGTCGGAGTCGCACGCCAGCGCGGCGTCCACGATGGTCTGCGCAGTGGCCCCGACGGCCTGGCTCGGCGCGCTCGCCAGGTCGTACCGCAGGGTCATGCCGCTGGCGGAGCAGTCGCCCGCCGCCTCGCCGCCGGTTCCCGGGGCGAGGGTCGCCCAGAAGCGGGCGACGCCGTCCGGCACGCTCGTGAGGCGGATGTCGTACGACTCCTCGCCACCGCCGACGACGTCCTCCGACTCGAACGTGGTGCCGTCGCAGGGCACCGTGCCGGACGCGATCGGCTCCGCGGCCGACGCCTGCGTGACCTCGTACCGGACCACGTCCGCCGGGTTCGTGCTCTCGCACTCGGCGGTGATCCGCGGTACACCGACGGTCACGTACCCGGTCCAGGTCATGTCCGCCGTGACCCAGTCCGTGCTGCGGTCGAGCACGAACCGCGACAGCTCGCCCTCGGCGGGCTCCGGCGGCTCGATGGTCGCCGGGCCGCCGCGCGTACCCGTCGCGGTGTGTGCGCCGTCGGCGTCGAGACGAACGTCCACCGGCTCGCTCACCGCCGTCGCCCACTGGCCCGGGGTGACCTCGGGGAAGGCGAGGACCCGGACCTCGTAGTCGCCCTCGGGCAGCGAGGTCTCGAAGAGGTCCCCCGCGGGGCCGTCCGAGGGCGCGCACATCGTGTACGCGCCGCTCTGTGCCTCGACGGCCCCGTTCCCGGCGCCGAGCAGCGGGTCGCCCGGGACGGTTCCCTCGAACACGTTCGTCCCCAGGTCCACCACCACGCCGTCCTGGCTCCACACCAGGACCGGTGAGACGCCGAGCGAACCGCCCTCGACCGTCGCGCCCATGTGCCAGGTCGGCACCGCCTCGCCGCCGAAGTCTGATGTCCGGGCGTAGATGTCCCCCGCCGACGCCACCGACCACCCGGTCGCCGTCGTCCGCAGGTCCTCCACGGGCATGCCGCACTCCAGCCCCGCACCGAGGTCCCGGATCCACGACGGTTGGTACCCGTCCTCGATCACGCTCGTCGCGGCCGGCCCGCTCGGCGCGGGGTCCGGCGCCTGGGTCGGGTTCGCCGAACCGTCCGGCGTCGAGACCCGGGTCGGGTCCCCCGGCAGCACCGGCTCCGACGTGTTCCACACGGGCGACTGCGTCACGCCGAACGCGAGCACCCCCGCCACCACCAGGCTGGCACCGGCGAGGCTGCCGACCTTGACGGCCCGGCGGCGTCGTACGCGGTCACGCACCACTCCGAACGAGACATGCAGGTCGTCCGCCTCCCCACCGGGCATCGCGTCGGCCGCCCCCCGGAGCGCGCCGCTCAGGAAGTCGTTGTTCAGGTCGTCGTGGCTCATCGGGCGGCCCTCCCCTCGGCAGGTCGGAAGTCATCGGGGCGCAGGATCTCCTGCAGGTTCTTGGTCGCGTCGGACAGGTACCGCTTGACGGTGCCCTGGGCGGTGCCCAGGGCCTCGGCGATCTGCGGCACCGTCATGTCCTCGAAGTAGCGCAGCACCACGCAGGCGCGCTCCCGGGCCCCGAGCCGGGCGAGTGCGCTCATCACGTCGGCCTTCGCCGTGGCCGCCTGGTCCGCACCGCGGGTGCTGGGGTCGTCGGCCAGCAGGTGCTTGATCCCGGCCCAGCGCTGCCGCTTGCGGTAGCCGTCCAGGTAGATGGTGAGGATCGCGCGCCGCACGTACCCCTCCACGTTGGTGAACGGGGAGTCCAGGTCGTGCGCCCGGCTGCCCGCCGCCACGCCCACCGCGCCGCCCCGGCCGGGGCGGCGCAGCCGCGAGTACACCTTCACCAGGGCGTCCTGGACCAGGTCCTCGGCGAGCGCGCGGTCGCCGGAGAGCATGTAGGCGTAGCGGACCAGGGCGCCGCCCCGGTTTCGCATGAGCTCATCGAGCTCGCCTTCCCATGCCGCCATACCCACCCCCCGCGTGCGTGTGTGCTGTCATCGTCTCCACACACCCCGTGACGCGCAGGTCGGGGATTTCGTTGGTCACTCCCCGACGACGTAGTCGGCGTAGGCCTCCACCGCGAGGAACTGCCGCTCACCGTCCGAGCCGGGATCCAGCTCGGTCACCGCGTACAGGGTGTACGGCCCGTCGGGCAGGCCGGCACCGGGATCGGTGAGACAGGTCAGGTCGGGCTCGACCGGCACGACGACCGAGGTCTCGCCGTGCGCGCCGACGCGGAGCCGTTCCTCCGGTGCGGACCAGACGTCCTGCCCGACGCCGACCACCCGCCCCGCGCTCAACCAGACCAGCGTGACCGGTGTGCGCGTGGTGTCGACGGTCTCGCCCTCGGTCTCGGTGAACGTGACCGTCAGCTCGGACGGTGCGAGGGAGTCGCCGACCGCCTCCGCCGACATCTCCACGTCGTCCCGCACCCAGGACACGCGCGGCCCGGCCGGGATCGCCGACGCGTGGGCGCCGCACTCCAGGTCGGTGCCCGCCAGCCAGCCGGGCTGGTAGCCGTCGCGGATGTCCACGGTCAGCGGCTCCTCGGCCGGCACGTCGAGCTCCGGGACCTCCATCCTGACGGGCTCGCTGACGGCCATCCCGCTCGTGCCGTCGGGGTCGCTCCACGGCATGACCGCGTAGACGTCGTAGGTGCCGGCCGGACGCGCGTCGAGGAAGGTCTCCGCGATGGTGCCGACCGTCCAGTCGCCGCACGCCGTGGCCGCGGAGGCCTCGGCGAGGGCGTTTGCCGACCCACCGGCGTCGGGCAGCACGTACCCGCCCTCGTGCCAGCCGGCCCCGAGGTCGACCACCTGGCCGTCCTGCGCGAAGACCAGCATGGGGTAGCCACCGTCGAGCGCAGGGCCCTCGGTGTCGGTCCGGGTGATCCGGACCGGAGCGGTCAGGCCGTACTCGCCGGTCTCCAGGCCCCCGGTCAGCTCCAGCACCACCGTGTCGGACGTCGACGTCAGCTCCGTCACCTCCATGCCGCACCGGTACCCGGGGCCGTGCTCGGTCCACTGGCTCGGCGCCCACCCGCCGACGGCCGCGGTCGACGTGTCCGGGCTCTTCGCCGGGAGCACGGGCTCCGACAGGAACCGTGCCGGCCCCCAGAGCGCCGCGACCGCCAGGAGTCCCGCCAGCACCGTCGCGGCACCACCGAGCGCACCCACCTTGACCGCACGACGCCGCCGCACCGCCCCCGCCACGGCGCCGAGCCGCTCGTCCAGGGCCGTGTCCATCTCGGGCACCGGCAGCTCCGCGAGCGACCCGCGCAGCACCTCCATCGCGTTCGACAGGTGCCGCTTGATGGTGCCGGGGCTCGTGCCGAGGGTCTGCGCGATCTGCGGCACCGTCATGTCCTCGAAGAACCGCAGCACCACCGACTCCCGCTGCCGGGGCGACAGCCGGGCGAGCGCCACCCCGACGTCGACCCGCGCCGTCGCGACGCGGTCGGCCGCGGGCGCTCGCTCCTCGTCGGCGAGCAGGTGCTTGATGCCGGTCCAGCTCGTGCTCCGGCGGTAGCCGTCCAGATAGATGGTCAGCATGGTGCGCCGCACGTAGGCCTCCGCGTTCGTGAGCCGGGGCTGGTCCTGGTCCAGGTCGACGACCTGCCCGCCCCCGGCCAGCTCCCGTGGCCGCCGCAGTCGCGAGAAGACCTTCACCAGTGCGTCCTGCACCAGGTCCTCGGCCTGTGCGCGGTCCCGCGTCAGCGAGTACGCGTAACCCACCAGTGCGCGGCTCCGCCGTGCCATGAGCTCCTCGAGCTCGCTCTCCCACTGCGCCATCGGTGACGCCCCCTCTCCGTGCTCATACCTTCTGACGGCCGGGGACACGAGAACGATGATGCCGGACCTCGTGGGAGCACTGATCGGCACCGCGAAACCGATCCTCGGGCGTGTGCTGCAGTTTGGCCGATGGTCCCGCCGCAGTATGGTCTGTGGGCGCTGCAGTTTCGTCGCTCCTGCGGTGTGGGCCGTTCAAGGGCGGTACCGATTGCCGTCGGACCGCACGGTCACGAAAAGCCGCTCGCCACCCGTTCCCGGGTCGAGCTCAGCCAGCACGAACATGTCGTAGGTGCCCTCCGGCAGTCCTGAGCCGGGGTCGGCGAGACATGTCGGGTCAGGCTGACCGATCGGCACGGTGATCGACGTCGTACCTCCCGCGTTCACCCGCAGCGGCTCCACCTGCTCGGACCAGACGTCGGCCCCGACAGCGACGACCCGGCCCTGGCTCAACCAGACGGTCGTGAACGGGGTACGCGTCGCCTCGAACGGCTCACCTGTCGCCTCTTGGAAGTGCATGGTGGCGCTCTGATATGTGAGATCAACGTTCACGTCGAGGCCCGTCTGCTCGTTGATGTCCTGCAAGGCGCCCGGGATCGCGGATGCGTAGGCCCCGCACGTCAGGCCCGTGCCCTCCAGCCAGGGCGGCTGGTAGCCGTCGCGGATGTCGACGGTGAGCGGCAGCTCGTCGTTCGGCGGGACTGCGGGAACCTCCATCGTGACGGGCTCGCTGACCGCCAGGCCGCCGCCGTGCGACTCGCCGTTGGCCGCATACTCGTCCCACCACGTCACCGCGTAGACGTCGTAGGTTCCGGCCGGCCGTTGGTCCCGGTACGACTCCCGACCCGTGACGCCGTCCGTCGTCCACCTGTCGCAGGCCGACGACGGGCCTGCCTCGGCGACGGCGTCCGTGGAAGCGCCGGCGTCGGGCAGCCCGTACCCACCCTCGCTCCAGCCAGGACCGATATCGACCACCTGACCGTCCCGCGCGAAGACCAGGCGGGGAACCCCACCGGCAGCGGGGAGCCCCTCGGCACCGGACCGCGTGATCCGGATCGGCGCCTCCAGGTGGGACCCGTCGCCCTCGACGTCGTCCACCACCGAGACGTCCCCGGTGATCTCCAGCTCCACCACGTCGGACGACGACACCAGGGTGGTGACCTCCATGCCGCAGTGGAACTGCACGCCCCGTTCCCTCCAGCCGGTCGGCACCCAGCCTCCGCCGACCGCCGCGTCCGGGCTCGGCGTGGCCGGCGGTACGGGCTCGGACAGGAACCGCCCCGGGCCCCAGGCCGCCGCGAACGCCAGCAGCGCCGCCAGCACCAGGGACGCCCCGGCCACGGCGCCCACCTTCGCCGCCCGACGGCGGCGTACCGCGCCGCTCACCACCCCCAGCCGCTCACCCAGGTCCGTCTCGACGGCCGGGACGACGACCTCGGCCAGGGCCTCGCGCAGCACGGCGGTCGCGTCGAACAGGTGGCGCTTGACGGTGCCCGGGCTGGTCCCGAGCACCGTCGCGATCTGCGGCACCGTGAGGTCCTCGAAGAACCGCAGGGTCACGACCTCGCGCTGGCGCGGGGACAGCCGCCGCAGCGCGACGCCGACGTCCACCCGGGCCGTGGCGACACGGTCCGCCCCGGGCGAGCGGGCGTCGTCGGCCAGGAGGTGCTTGAGTCCGGTCCAGTGGTTCCGCCGGCGGTACCCGTCCAGGTAGAGGGTGAGGATCGCGCTCCGCACGTACCCCTCGGCGCTGCGCGTGCCCGACCCGCCGAGGTCGAGCCGGGCCTCGCCGGGGCGCGGCGGCCGGCGCAGGCGGGAGTAGACCTTGACCAGCGCGTCCTGCACCAGGTCCTCGGCCTGCGGCTTGTCCCGCGTCAACGAGTACGCGTACCCCACCAGCGCGCCGCCGCGCCGCGTCACGAGCTCCGTGAGCTCGGCCTCCCACTGGACCATGGTGGTCTCCCCTCTTCCGCCGCTCGTAACGGACGGAGGGCGCGGACCGTTGAGCCGGACGCCAGGAGGGTCAGCGTGTGCGGCGGACCGCCAGCAGGACGGTGGTGTGGCGCACGGTGAACGCGCCGCCGGTCACGGCCTCGTCGTGCTCCAGGGCGGACCGCACGCCGTCCAGGACGGCCTGCTGCACGTGGGCGGGCAGCAGGCCGAACCCGCCCGACGTCGGGACCTGGTCGAGCCACTCCTCGACGGTGTACCGGCGTTCCCAGACGTGCCGCCACCGCTGCGGCCGGCCGAACCCGCCCGCCTCGGACAGGCCCGCCTCGGCGCGATCAAGCATCGCCTCGTAGCCGTCCGCCGCCATGATCCCCGGGGCGTACATACCCGCTCCCGGGGTCCCCGCCATCTCGCGGGAGTACAGGGCGTGCAGCGCCGTGCGGAGCGTGAGCGGCAGGTCGGCGGCGTGCCAGAACAGCGCGAGCACGCCCTGGTCGCGCAGCACGCGGGCGGCCTGGGCAGCACCTGCGACGGGGTCCACCCAGTGCCAGGTCATGCCGGAGACGACGGCGTCGAACCGGCGTCCGGCCGGGTCCCAGTCCTCGAACCGCGCCACCTCGACGTCCAGGCCGCGCCCCCGTGCGACGGCCGCCATGCGTTCGTCGGCCTCGACGCCGAGCACCTCGGCGCCCGCCGCCTGGAACGGCAGGGTGGACAGGCCGGTGCCCATGCCGACGTCGAGCAGGCGGACGGGCGCGGGCGGGCCGTCGCCTCCGGTCGATCCGGCCGCGACATCGGTGCCGTCCGGCCCGGACGACCCGGCGGGTGCCGCCTCCCCGAGCCGGGCGTCGCCGGCGAGGTAGCCGAGAACCGCGTCCGCGACCGCGCGCGGCGTGACGGGACGCGAGCGGTCGTACCGGTCGGCATCGGCGCCGAACCCTTCGGCAGCGCCACGGTGCAGGTGGGAGCCGCGAACGCCGTCGGGTACGTTGGAAGTGGGCATGCGCCCACGCTAGTGGGCACATGCCCACTCATGCAACACTGCCACAGCCCTACCCGACAGGAGAGAAGCCACCCATGCCCACCGGAGTAGCCCTCCAGGACCCGCGCGCCCAGCTCGTGGCCGCCGCCGAACGGCTGCTCACGACCGGCGGTGCCGCGGCGCTGACCAGCCGCGCCGTGACCGACGAGGCCGGCGTCGCCAAGGGTGTGCTGCACCGCCACTTCGCGGACTTCGACGACTTTCTCGCCGCGCTCGTGCGCGCCCGCATCCAGCAGGCCGACGACGCCGGCGAGCACCTCGTCGCCACCGCAGGCTCCGGCACGGTCGTCGGCAACGTGTCCGCGTACCTGACCGTGACGCTCGACCCCGTCGCGCTCGCCGTGGTGGCACTCGTCACCGCGCGCGACGAGCTGCGCCGCCGGCTGCGCGAGACCACACCCCAAGGGCTGCCGCTGCTCGTGGAGATCACCGCGGCGCTGGCGACCTATCTGACCGCCGAGCAGTCGTCCGGCCGCGTGGCGCCCGCCGCCGAACCTCGTTACCTCGCGATGACCGTGGTGGGCACCGGGCACCTGATGTTCGCCGGTGAGCTGGGCGCCCGGCCGGACGATGCCGCCGTCCGCGAGGTGGTCGAGTCGGTGCTGGTGGGCGCGCTCCGCTAGACGGCAGTCAGCGCCGGTGTTGGGGCCGCTCAGGCCAGCTCGATGCGGTAGCCCCGCTTCACCACCGTGCGGATGAGGTCGCGGCGGCCCGCCGCCTCGCGCAGCCGCGCGATCGCGACCTCGGCGGCGTGCGTGTCCTGGGAGTCTCCCGGCAGGGCGGCCAGAACCTCCTCGCGCGAGACGACGTCGCCCTGCGCGGCCGCGAGCAGCCGGAGCACGGCCACGCCGGTCGGCGACAGGGGCAGCACCTGACCGTCGAGCACGGCGACGCGGGCACGGATGACCAGCGAGCCGGCGACGGTGCTCAGCGCGACGGACTCGATGTGCTCGTAGTGCCCCACCACGGCCCGCACGAGCGCGCCGAGCCGTCCGCGCTCGGGCTGCAGCGGCACGATCCCGCGGTGCTCCAGCGGCTTCGCCGTGACCGGCCCGACGGCGGCGGCGATAGTGCCGCCGTCGGTGAACCGGGCCCGCACCCGGTCCAGGACGCCCTCGTCCTCGACGGCGCTGATCCAGGCCTCGGCCCCGGGGGCGGAGGTGAAGACCACGGCGTCGATCTCGCCGTCGGCCACGGCGTGCGCCGAGTCGCGCACGACCGCGGGGTCGGGTGCGGGGCCCCACCGGTAGACGACCAGGCTCGCGACCTGCGCACCGGCCTTCTCGAACACCTCGTCCAGCCCGTCCGCGCCGGCGCCGTGGTGCTGGATGGCGATGCGCAGGCCCTGCACGCCCTCGCTGAGCAGCACCTCCGCGACCTCGGCGGACGTCTCGGACTCGGCCACCCAGTCCGCCTGGAGCCCGGCGGCCTGGATGGCGCCGCGGGCCTTGGGCCCGCGCGCGACGATGCGGGTGCCCGCCAGCAGGGCGAGGAGCGGTTCGGCCAGGCCGTGCGCGTCGGCGGCCTCGATCCAGGCGCGGAACCCGATCCCGGTGGTGACCACGACGACGTCGGGCGGCGCGGCCACGATGGCCCGCGTGGCCGCGATCAGCGTCTCGTCGTCGACGTGCGGGATCATGCTGAGCGCGGGGGCGTGGCGGATGGTGGCGCCGCGGCGCTCCAGGGCGGCCGCGAGCTCGCCGGCGCGTCGTTCGGCGGTGACGAGGACGGTGGCACCGGCCATGACCTGGCCCAGCGCCGGGCGCGTCGCCCGGGCGTGCGCGGGCGCTGCGAGATCAGACACCGGCACCTGCCAGACGTCGCTCACTCGTACCCTCCAGAAGCCCAGCCGCGGCCACGTGGCCGATGACCACGACCGCGGGGGACCGCACACCCCGGGCCGCCGCCACGGCGGCCGCCTCGTCGAGACGGGCCCGGGTGACGCGCTGCTCCGGAGTGGAGCCGTTCTCCACGATCGCCACGGGAGTTCCGGGATCGGCGCCTGCGGCCAGGGACTGCGCCACGATCGCGCCGAGGGACCGCACCCCCATCAGTACGACAAGCGTAGCCGTGCCGCCGGTCACGCAGGAGAGGGCGGCGGCGTCGAGCGGCCCCGACGGGTCCGGGTCCGCGGCCGCGGCGCAGTGGCCCGAGACCACGTGGAAGCCCGTGGTGACGCCCCGGTGGGTCAGCGGGATGCCGGCCAGCCCCGGCACGGCGACGGCGGACGTGATGCCCGGGACCACCTCGACCGGCACGCCCGCCGCCACGCAGGCGAGCACCTCCTCGCCGCCCCGGCCGAGCACGAACGGGTCGCCGCCCTTGAGCCGCACCACGTGCGCGCCCGCGAGCGCATGCTCCACGAGCAGCTCGTTGATGCGCTCCTGCGGCACGGGGTGCCGGCCCGGCTCCTTGCCGACGTCGACCACACGCACGTGCGGCGGCAGCTCGGCGAGGATCTCGACGGGACCGAGCCGGTCCGCCACGACGACGTCGGCCGCCTGCAACGCCCGCCACGCCCGCACGGTCAGCAGGTCGACCGCCCCGGGCCCACCCCCGACGAGCGTCACCCTCCCGATCGTTGAGTGCTGGCTTCTCGCCCCTGCAGCGGCCTCTGAGAGGGCGAGGATCCCGCACTCGACGGAGTCGGATGTCATGGCAGACCTACGTGGATCACGTCCTCGCGGACCTCGACCGGGTAGGTGAGCAGGTCCGGCGGGAGGTCGTCCTTCGGGGCCTTGTCCGCCAGGACCAGGCACGTGCCCGTGACCAGGGAGAAGACCTGCTTGTAGACCGGGGCCGCCACCGTGGGCTCGCCCGCGCGCGTACCGACGATCCCCCGTGACATGACGTTCGCGGCCGAGAACGGGTCCAGGTTCTGCACCGCGTAGACGCGCCCGGCGTGGACCCCGTACGCCGGGTCCTCGGGCAGGCGGAACAGGGCCACCTGGACGTCCCCGAACAGCGCCGCCGCACCACGCTCGGGGAACAGGTCGCCGAGCAGGCAGACCCGCTCCCACCGCACCACGCCCGGGCGGTCGGACCGCCCGGCCACCCCGGTGACCCGGGCGTCCGACACGTCGTTGACGGTCATGCGCGCACCTCCAGCTTCGGGCCCGCGATGACGACGCCCGCGGCACGCTCGGCCGACGTCGCCGGACGGCGCTGGCCGCGCTCGGTGACGTAGGCGAGCGACGGGTCGGCGTCCTTCGGGGCGTTGACGAACGACGAGAACCGGCGCAGCTTCTCCGGGTCCTCCAGCACGGCCTTCCACTCGTCCTCGTAGTTCTCGACGTGGCGGGCCATCGCGGCGTCCAGGTCGGCGCAGATGCCGAGCGAGTCCTCCATGATCACCTCGCGCACGCCGTCCAGGCCGCCGTCGACCTCCTCGATCCACGGCGCGGTGCGCTGCAGCCGGTCGGCGGTGCGCACGTAGTACATGAGGAACCGGTCGATGGTCCGCAGGAGCTCCTCGGACGTGAGGTCCTCGGCGAGCAGCCTGGCGTGCCGCGGCGTCTGGCCGCCGTTGCCGCCCACGTACACGTTCCAGCCCTTGTCGGTGGCGATGACGCCCACGTCCTTGCCGCGGGCCTCCGCGCACTCGCGGGCGCAGCCGGACACGCCCATCTTGAGCTTGTGCGGCGAACGCAGGCCGCGGTAGCGCAGCTCCAGCTCGACGGCCATGCCCACGGAGTCCTGCACGCCGTACCGGCACCACGTGGAGCCGACGCACGACTTCACGGTGCGCAGCGACTTGCCGTACGCGTGCCCGGACTCGAAGCCGGCGTCGACCAGCCGGCGCCAGATGTCCGGGAGCTGCTCCACGCGGGCGCCGAACATGTCGATGCGCTGGCCGCCCGTGATCTTCGTGTAGAGCCCGAAGTCGCGCGCGACCTCGCCCACCACGATGAGTCCCTCCGGCGTGACCTCGCCGCCGGGCATCCGGGGCACCACCGAGTAGGTGCCGTCCTTCTGCAGGTTGGCGAGCATGTGGTCGTTGGTGTCCTGGAGCGTGGACTGCTCGCCCGCGAGGATGTGCCCGTTGCCCAGGCTCGCCAGGATCGAGGCGACGACGGGCTTGCAGATGTCACAGCCGCGGCCCTTGGCGGCGCCGTCCGGACCGCTCCCGAACCGCTCCACGATGTCGCTGTACGAGTGCAGGTCCGCGACCCGGACGGCGTCGAAGAGCTGGGCGCGGGACATCTCGAAGTGCTCGCACAGGGCCGTGCTGACCTCGATGCCGGCCCGCTCCAGCTCGGTGTCCACGAGCTTCTTGACCAGCGGCAGGCAGGCGCCGCAGGTGGTGCCGGCGCGGGTGCAGGCCTTCACGCCCGGCACGTCGGTGCACTGGTGCTCGGTGACGGCACCGCGGATGGTGCCTGCCGACACGCTGTTGCAGGAGCACACGTTGGCGTCGTCGGGCAGCTCCAGGCCCGGGGCGCCCCCGCCGCCCTCCGGCAGGAGGAACGCGCTCGGGTCGTCACCGGGCAGCTCCGCGCCGAGCATCGGGCGCAGGCTGGCGTACGGCGCGGCGTCGCCCACGAACACGCCGCCCAGGAGGGTGCGCGCGTCGTCGGACAGGACGAGCTTCTTGTAGACGCCGGCCACCGGGTCGGCCCAGACCACCTCGACGGCGTCCTCGGTGCGGGCGTGCGCGTCGCCGAAGGAGGCGACGTCCACCCCGGACAGCTTGAGCTTGGTCGCGGTGTCCGCACCCGGGAACTCCGCCTGACCGCCGAGCAGCCGGTCCACGACCACCTCGGCCATCGTGTTGCCGGGCGCCACGAGGCCGATGCACCGCCCCTCGATGCAGGCCACCTCGCCCACGGCCCACACGTGCGGGTCCTCGGTGCGGCACGACAGGTCCACGACGGCGCCGCCGCGCTCGCCGATCTCCAGCCCGGCGGCCCGGGCGAGCTCGTCGCGGGGCCGCACCCCGGTCGCCACGACGACGACGTCGACGTCGAGCCGGCCGCCGTCCGCGAAGTCGAGCCGACCCACGTGGCCGGTGCGGCGGTGCGGCCGCATCTGGCTGGTCGCGGTCTCGGCGCGGACGCCGATGCCCTTGCCGTTGATCAGACGCTTGAGCGCCTGACCGCCGCCCAGATCCACCTGGACGCCCATCAGGTGCGTACCGAACTCGATCACGGTGGCCTGGGCGTCCAGCGCGGTCAGGGCGCCGGCCGCCTCCAGGCCGAGCAGTCCGCCCCCGATGACCGCGCCGCGCACCGGCTTGCCCGCCGGGTAGCTGCGGCGCTTCTCCTCGACCCAGCCGCGCAGTGCCGCGACGTCGTCGATGGTGCGGTAGACGAAGACGCCGGGCAGGTCGTTGCCGGGGATGGGCGGCATGGCGGCGCTGGAGCCGGTGGCGAGGACCAGCTCGTCGTACGGGTGCACGTGACCGAGGCGGTCCGTGACGGTGCGTGCCTCTCGGTCGATCGACTCGATCTTCCGATCGGTGTGCAGGGTGACCAGCGGGTCGGCCCACAGGGCCGGGTCACCCAGGGCGATGCCGTCGGGGCCCTCGTCGAACCAGCGGGTCAGACCCACCCGGTCGTAGGGCGCGCGGGGTTCCTCCGCGAAGACGGTGACACGGTAGCGACCGGCGTCGTCCCGGGCGCGCAGCGCCTCGACGAGCCGCTGAGCGACCATGCCGCCGCCGATCACGACGAGGTGCTGAGGGGTGCCGGAGTTGACCATGTCTTGACTGTAGGTCGCGGGTTTTTCGCGCTGGTGCGCCGGTGGTTACCCGGGCCGAACATCTTCCTCACAGGGCTGGTGACGGCCCGGTGAGCGGGGCGGTCGTTGCGCGGCGAGCGCGGGTCTGGTCGCGGAATGCGGGCTCGGAGCGCCACCAGGTCCGCGCTCACCCGTCGGGCAGGCCGCTAGCGTGGGCGGCGTGGACATCCGGACCGTGTCGAATCCCCTGGTGCGGGCAGGCGGACGCTGGCTGCACCGGGTCAACCAGCGGCACCCCTGGAGCCACAACGACCACTTCCACGGCTGGATCCTGCGGCGGCTCCCGGCCCGGCGGCGGCGCGCGCTCGACGTCGGCTGCGGCAAGGGGCTCCTGCTGAGCCGGCTGCGCGGACGGTTCGGCGAGGTGCTGGGGGTCGACGCCGACGCCGCGATGGCCGCCGTCGCCGCGGACCGGTTCGCCGGCGACCCGTCGGTGACCGTGCGGCACGCCCGGTTCGAGGAGGTCGACGGCGAGTTCGACGTGATCACCATGGTCGCGGTGCTGCACCACCTGCCGCTGGAGCCCGCGCTCCGGCACGCCGCCGGGCTGCTCGCGCCGGGCGGCCGGCTGCTCGTCGTCGGCCTCGCCCGCGCCGACACCCTGGCCGACCTGGCCTGGGACGTGCCGTCGTCGCTGCTGAACCCCCTGGTCGGGCTGATCCGGCACCCGCGGCCGGTCCGGGGACCTGCGGACGACGGCGGTCCGGCCGACCGGGCCGGCGGCGCACCGGCCTGCGACACGCCCGCCGGCTCTGCACCGGCCGGCTGCGCACCGACCGGCGGCACCGCCGGTGATCCGCCGATGCCGGTCCGCGACGCCGAGGCGACGTTCGCGGAGATCTCCCGGGCCGCCCGCGAGATCCTGCCCGGCGCTCGCCTGCGCCGCCGTCTCTTCTTCCGCCACACGCTGGAGTGGACGCGCCCGGCATGAAAGTGCGCTTCTACCCAGTCATCTCGCCCGGACGGAGCTCGATCCCGGGCGAGATGACTGGGTAGAAGCGCACCTCGCACGGCTACGCCGGTTCCGGGACGGACCGTTCCGGTGCCCGGAGCCAGTCGACCAGCCCGCACACGGCGTCCTTGCACGAGCCGCAGCCCGTCGTCGCGCGGGTCTCGCGGGTGACGTCCTCCACGGTGTGCGCGCCCGCCGCGCACGCGGAGCCGATGTCCCCCTTGGTCACGCCGTTGCACCGGCACACCACGGCGTCGTCGGGCATGTGCTCGGGGGACGACGCCGGGGCCGCCGCGGCCATCACGGGCGTCAGCAGCAGGAACGCCGGGTCGTGCGGCACCGGCGTGCGCCGTGTGTAGGCAGCCGTGAGGTCGGCGGCCACCCGCGGGTCGCCCACGCACGTGGCGCCCACGAGCACGCCGTCCGCCACCACCACCTCGACGTACCGCCCGGCGCGCGGGTCGGCCAGGCGGACCGCGCGCTGTGTCGCGCCGTCGGCCCGCACCGGCCCGCAGACCCCCATCGTGGTGACGCTGAGCGGGCCGCCCTTGACCTTGACCACGTCGGTGCCACGCGTGTCGATCCCGCGTTCCGACTGCGCACGCGTGGTGGCACCGCTGGTCAGCAGGGCACCGAGCCGCACCGCCATGCTGGGCTGCGCGTCGTCGCGCGGGACACGCAGGTGCGGCCCGGCCGACCGGCCGAGCACGACCGCGGCCGGCTCGACGACGGGTTCCACCAGCGACACCAGCTTCTCCGCCAGCCGCCGGGCCTGGTCCCACCCCTCGGCGACGAGCCCGCGCGACCCGCCCGGCGGCTGCGCGCAGTCGCCGATCGCGTGCACCCGCGGGTCGTCGGGGCTGGTCAGGTCGTGACCCACCACGACGCCCCGGTCGGTCGACAGCCCGGCCGCGGCGGCGAGCCCGGTCTCCGGGACGGTGCCGATCGAGAACACCACGAGCCGCGCCGCGACCACCTCCTCGTGCGGTTCCGCCCCCGGGTCGTCCGGGCCCGCGCCGGCCCGCCTCCGCACCCGGACGCCGACAGCGCGGCCGCCCGCCACGAGCACCTCGCTGGACAGCCGGTCCGGCAGCACGGTCACGCCCTGCGCCTCCAGCCCCGCGCGGACCACGTCCGCCGCCTCGGGGTCGAGCTGCCGCTCCATCAGAGAGCCGGTGTGGTGCACGAGGGTCACGTTCAGCCCTCGTCCCGCCAGCCCGACGGCGGCCTCCAGCCCCAGCACGCCCCCGCCCACCACGACGGCGCGGGGTGCGTTGACCGTGGCCGCCACGATCTCGCGCGCGTCGTCGAGGGTGCGCAGGGCGTGCACGCCCGCGGGCAGGCCGCCGTCGGCGCTGCGCAGGCCCGGGATGGGCGGGATGCGGGCCGCGGCACCGGTCGCGAGCACCAGGTGGTCGTACGGGTGCGAGGTCCCGTCGTCGGCGGTGACCACCCGCGACGCCCGGTCCACCGACACGGCGGACACGCCCCGGCGCACGGTGACGCGGGCGCCGTCGGGCAGGGGCATCGTGATGGCGGCGACGTCGGTGCGGCCGGCCACGACGTCGCTGAGCAGCACGCGGTTGTAGGGCTCGTACGGCTCGCTGCCGAGCACCGTCACGTCGAACGCCTCGGGCTCGCGGCGCAGCAGCTCGTCCACGAGCCGTGACCCGACCATCCCGAAGCCGACCACGACCACCTTCACGGGGACACGCAGGTTCATGTCGACAGCTCCTTCTCGCTGGGGCGCGGGTGGGCTTGCTCGGACGCGGTCCGCTCGGGGACCGGCTCCGCCTCGGCCGGGTCGCTCGACGGCACGGCCGCGACGTCGACCGCGCAGACCTTGAACTCGGGCATCCCGGAGATCGGGTCGGTGGCGTCCGTCGTCACCTGGTTGACCGAGCCGATGCCGCTCCAGTGGAACGGCATGAAGACCGTGTCGGGGCGCACGGCGTCGGTCCAGCGGGCGGTCGCCTCGACCCGGCCGCGTGCGCTGGTGAGGCGCACGCGGGCGCCGTCGGGCAGGCCGAGCCGGAAGCCGAGCACCGGGTGCAGCTCGACGTACGGCTCCGCGACCAGGCGCTCCAGCTCCGCGACGCGGTGCGTCTGCGCGCCCGACTGGTAGTGCTGCAGCACCCGCCCGGTGACCAGGTAGAACGGGGCGCCGGGGCGCACCTCGTCGCTCGGGCCCATGTGGTCGACGGCGACCATGCGCGCCCGGCCGTCGGGCGTCGCGAACCGGTCGAGGAACAGACGGGGCGTCCCCGGGTGCTCGCGCGGGCCGGAGGCACCGGCCGGACCGGTCGGGACCGCGACACCGCCAGGTCCGGCCCGGCCCGGTACCTCGGCAGGGCCGGCCGGGACCGGCCAGAACAGGCCCGGCCCGCCCGCCGCCTCGTCCGCGTCGAGGCGGGCGTGGGACAGGCCCGAGTAGTCCGCCGGACCGCCCGCGGAGGCCCGGGCGAGCTCGTCGAACACCACGGCGGGGTCGGTCGGGAAGACCGGCGTCGCGGGGCCGCCGAGGCGCCGCGCCAGCTCCGCGAGGATCCACAGCTCGGACCGGGCCTCGCCGGGCGGCCGCACGACGGCCCGCCTGCGGATGACCCGGCCCTCCAGCGACGTCATGGTGCCCTCCTCCTCGGCCCACTGGGTCACGGGGAGCACGACGTCGGCCAGGAGCGCCGTCTCGCTCGGCACGAAGTCGCACACCACGAGCAGGTCGAGGCTCTTGAGCCGCTCGATGACGCCGCCCGCGTTCGGCGCGCTCACCACGACGTTGGACCCGTGCACCAGCAGTGCCCGCGGTCCGCCCGGCGTGCCCAGGGAACGCAGGAGCCGTACCGCAGGGACCCCGGGGCCGGGCAGCGACTCCGGGTCCACGCCCCAGACGGCGGCGACGTGCGCGCGGGCTGCCGGGTCGTCGATCTTGCGGTAGCCGGGGAGCTGGTCGGCCTTCTGCCCGTGCTCCCGGCCGCCCTGCCCGTTGCCCTGTCCGGTGATCGCGCCGTACCCGGAGCCGGCCCGGCCGGGCAGGCCCAGCGCGAGGGCGAGGTTGATCGCCGCGGTGACGGTGGCCGTGCCCTGCGTGGACTGCTCGACACCGCGGCCGGTCAGCACGTACGCCCCGGAGCCGCCGTGCACCGGTGCGGCCGCGGCCAGCAGCCGGGCCACGCGGCGCAGCTCGGTCGCGGGCACGCCCGAGACGGACTCGACCCGTTCCGGCCACCAGCCGGCCACGGACCGGGCGACGTCGTCGAACCCGGTGGTGCGCTCGGCGAGGTAGGCCCGGTCGGCGAGCCCCTCGGCGAGCACCACGTGCAGCAGCCCGAGCAGCACCGCGAGGTCCGTGCCGGGCACGGGTGCCAGGTGCACGCCCTGGGCAGGCTGCTCCGACGCCGGGTCGTCCGCGAGCCGGGCCGTCGCGGACCGCCGCGGGTCCACGACGACGAGCCCGCCCGCGGCGCGCGCGCCGGCGAGATGCTGCACGGCCGGCGGCATGGTCTCGGCGAGGTTCGACCCGAGGAGCAGCACGGCCTGCGCCCCGCCGAGGTCGGCCAGCGGGAACGGCAGCCCCCGGTCGACGCCGAACGACCGGTTCATGCCGGCGGCCGCCGACGCCATGCAGAAGCGGCCGTTGTAGTCGATGTTGGGGGTGTGCAGCACGGTCCGCGCGAACTTGCCGAGCGCGTACGCCTTCTCGTTGGTCAGCCCGCCCCCGCCGAACACGGCCACCGACTGCGGCCCGTGCTCAGCCCGGAGCTGCGCCAGGCGGCCGGCCACCAGATCGAGCGCCGTCTCCCAGGAGACGGGCAGCAGCGGGTCACCCGGTCCGGCCGGCTCATCGCGGGACTCCGCCGGGTCGGCCGCCCGATCCGGCCCCGCCAGCACCGACCGGCGCACGAGCGGCGTGACGATGCGGTCGGACGCCCCCAGGACCGCCGCCGACGTCCACCCCTTCTGGCAGAGCCCGCCCCGGTTCGTCGGGAAGTCGCGCGGCCGCACCTCGGGCGCCGCGCCCACCGCACCCGCAGGTGCGTCGGGCGCGGCTGCACCTGTGCCGGGCCCACCCGGGCGTGGCGTCAGCGACATCCCGCACTGGAGCGCGCAGTACGGGCAGTGCGAGTCGACCCCGGCCGGGGTACCGGCCGGGGTCCCGGCCACGGGAGCGGCGAGCATCGTCAGACCCGCGCCTCGGCCATGGCGCCCCGCCCGTAGACGAACCAGCAGACGAAGGCCATGACGGCGTACACGCCGACGAACAGCCACAGCGCGGGCACGAGCGACCCGGTCACCGTGGTGGAGAGCGCGAACCCGCGCGGGATGAGGAACCCGCCGAACGCGCCGATGGCTCCGGCGATGCCGATGCACCCGGCGGCGGCCTTCGCCGTGGCGCCGCTCACCCGGAAGACCGCGGGGATCATCCGGTAGACGGAGCCGTTCCCCACGCCCGTGGCGACGAACAGGCCGAGGAACGAGCCGAAGAACACCGGGAAGCTGCCGGCCCCGAGGGCCCAGATCGCCCCCATGGCACCGAGGGCCATGACGGCGAAGGCACCGATCGTGACGATCATGCCGCCCACCCGGTCGGCGATGATCCCGCCGAGCGGCCGCGCGACCGATCCCACGAGCGCACCCAGGAACGCGAGCGGCAGGGCCACCTGCGGGAACTCGCTGGCCAGCAGCGTGGGGAAGGCGCCCGCGTAGCCGATGAACGAACCGAAGGTGCCGATGTAGATGAAGCTGATGATCCACGTGTGCTTGTCGTGGACGGCCACGCCGAACGAGCGCGGGTCGGCCTTGGCGGTGGCGAGGTTGTCCATCCAGCGCCAGGCGAGGAACGCGGCGAGCAGGATGAACGGGATGAAGATCAGGCCCGCGCGGTCGAGCGCGACGCCGGCACCGGTCACGATGACGAGCGGCACCGCGAGCTGCACGGCTGCCGTGCCGATGTTGCCGCCGGCGGCGTTCCAGCCGAGGGCCGCGCCCTTCTCCTTCTCGGGGAAGAAGAACGAGATGTTCGCCATCGACGAGGCGAAGTTGCCGCCGCCCAGTCCCGCGAGCGCCGCAGCCGCCAGCAGCAGCGGGAACGGCGTGGTCGGGTCGGAGACGGTGAGGATCAGCGCCCCGGTGGGCAGCAGCAGGAGCAGCGCAGAGACGATGGTCCAGTTGCGCCCGCCGAACACCGGCACGGCGAAGGTGTAGGGGATGCGGAGGGTCGCGCCGACGAGACTCGGCACGGAGATGAGCCAGAACATCTGGTCGACCGTGAGGTCGAAGCCGGCGGCCGGCAGCTGCGGCACGACGATCGACCACAGGGCCCAGGCACCGAAGCCCAGGAACTCGGCGAAGATGGAGAGCACGAGGTTGCGACGCGCGGTGCGGCGCCCGCCGTCCTCCCACAGGGTCTTGTCCTCGGGGTCCCAGTGGTCGATCCAGCGTCCGGTGCGGCGCTGGATCGCGGACCTGGGGGCGGTGTCGGCCGGGCCGGCGTGCTCGTCGGCGACCGTCTGCTCGTCGCGTGTGGTCGGAGTGGACACGGTGTCCTCCCTGCATGGGCGAATGCCCGACGACGCCGGGCGCACCCGGGACGGCAGGGTGCCGCACCCGGGGCCGGCCCGACGTCGGACCGACGCTGAAGAAACTAGGGAGACGGTGTTTCATCGCCCGACAAAGAGCAGTTAATCGACCGTAAGGAAGAACGCACAGCGTGCGGGTGCCCGGTGTGAGGGCGCGTCGCTCGCCGTGGCCCGGTGCGGCTCCGCAGATCACCGGTGCGCCCGCCTGGCCTAGGGTCGGACCCATGGAGCAGCGGCTGCGCGGCGTCACGGAGCACATCGAGCGGGTGCTCGGCCTGGTCGCGCCGCTGCCGGCCCGGCCGGTCGACGTCGCCGACGCGCTCGGGGAGGTCGTCGCGGAGGACCTGTACGCCGCGGTGTCCGTGCCGCCCTTCGACAGCGCAGCGATGGACGGCTACGCCGTGCGCCTGATGGACCTGCCGTCCGACGGTTCCCCGGTCAGCCTCCGCGTGACCGGCGACGTCGCCGCCGGGCCGGGCGATCCGGACCCGGTGGGGCCGGGGCAGGCGGTGCGGATCATGACCGGCGCGCCGCTCCCGCCCGGGGCGGACGCCGTCGTCCCCGTGGAGCACACGTCCATCGGCCGGTTCGTCGCCGGGGCGCCCCGGACGGAGGATTCGGTCACGCTCGCCCGCCGGCCCCGCCCGCACGTCCGGGCCGCCGGCGAGGACGTGCGGCGGGGCGAGCTCCTCGCCCGCGCGGGAACCGAGGTGACGGCGGTGCTCGTGGGTGCGCTGGCGGCGTCGGGCACGGTTCGCGTCCCTGCCCGACGACGCCCCCTGGTCGCCGTGATCTCGACGGGGGCCGAGCTGGTGCCGGTCGGCTCGGCGCCCGGGCCCGGCCAGATCACCGACTCCAACGGGCCGATGCTCGCCGCCGCCGCGCGCGCAGCCGGCGCCGACGTGGTGCGGATCGGGCCGGTCCCGGACGATCCGGCGGCGCTCCGCGCGGCACTCGACGAGGCGGTCGGCGGGGCGGTCGGGGCCGGAGCGGGCGGCGTCGGGCCGGACGCGGGCGGTGTCGGGCCGGACGCAGGTCCGCGGGAGCCCGGGCAACCCGCCGACCTGGTCGTGACCGCCGGGGGCGTGTCCGCGGGAGCCGCCGACGTCGTCCGGGAGGTCCTGGGATCCGACGCGTGGGGGGCGGACGCCACGGACGTCGACGTCGCCGCCGTCGCCATGTCCCCCGGTCGGCCGCAGGCTCTGGCTCGCTGGCGCGGGGTCCCGTGGCTCGCGCTGCCCGGCAACCCGGTCGGCGCGTACGCGTCGTTCGAGCTCTTCGTGCGGCCGGCCGTCGACCGCCTCCGAGGGCGCCCCGCGGAGGCCGGTCACTCTGCGTCGACAATGTCTACGCGGAGCAACCTGCCCTTCACGGCAGTACTCCCCGCGGCAGCGGACTGGCCGGGTTCGCCCGGCCGACTCCTCGTCGTCCCGGTCCGCGTGGTGCGACCGCCCGGGACCGCGTCGGCCGCGCTGCCCGGTCCGGCAGGGCACCTCACCTCGCCGCCGCCCGACGCGGGCGCGGACCCCACGCTCTTGGATGCCCCCGGCGTCGTACCACTCGGGTCCCGCCACTCGCTGTCCGCCCTCGCCTGCGCCGACGGCCTGGCCCTGGTGCCACCCGACGTCGAGAAGGTGCGCGCCGGGGACCCTGTCGAGGTGCTGATGTTGCGATGACCCGCCCGGCCGCCGGCGTCGCCGGGACACACGCTCTCGCGTACGACGCCGTGATCCTCGCCGGGGGCCGTGCCACCCGGCTGGGCGGGGCGTCCAAGGCGGACCTCGTGGTCGACGGCGCGCCGCTCCTCGACCGCGCGCTCACCGCGAGCGCGGCGGCCCGCGAGGTCGTGGTGGTGGGTCCGCCGGAGCTGGCGGCCCGGCTCAGGGAAACGCGGCCCGCGGCACTCCGCCACGAGGTGGCGCCGGCCGCGCCGCCCGGGTCGAGACCGATACCCCGCCTGACGCGTGAGGACCCGCCGCACGGCGGACCCGTGGCGGGCCTGGCCGCGGGGCTGCGCGCCCTGCCCGCCCCCGGTGCGCCGTGGGTGCTGGTCCTCGCGGTGGACGTTCCCTACGCGGTGCACGCCGTGACGGCCCTGGAGCACGCCGTTTCACGTGAACCGGCCGACGGCGCCCACCTGGTCCGTGACGGGCGGGCCCAGTGGCTGGTGGGGCTGTACCGCCGGGCCGCCCTCGACGCCGCGCTGGACGGGACCGATGCGCACGGCGCCTCGATGCGACGGCTGGTCGGCGCGCTGCGCTGCACCGAGGTCACGGACCCGGCAGGCTGGAGCGACGACATCGACACCCCCGCCGACGCGGCCCGGCTGGGCGTCCGGCCCGACCGCTGACGGCGCACCACCTGTGAAGGGACACGAGATGGCAGAGCTCGACAGCTGGGTAGCGGCGCTGGAGAAGGAGCTCGGGCTCCCGCCCGGCACGGTCGACGTCGGCGCGGTGCTCGACCTGGCGCGCGACGCCGCGCACGCCGTCGCCCGGCCGGCCGCGCCGGTGACCACCTACGCCGTCGGCTACGCCGACGGGCTGGCGGCGGCGGGCAGCCTGGGCGCGACGGGCAGCGGCGGTCCGGACGCCGCGGAGAAGGCGAGCGCCCTGGCGGAGCGCTGGACGGAGGGCTGACCGGACCTCTGCGGTGACCGTGACTGTCGGTGGCTCCGCCTAGGGTGTGGTGCATGGCCCAGGACAGGCTCGAGTTCGCGGTGGTCCCGACGGCGATCGGGGAGTGCGCGCTCGTCTGGAACGAGCGTGGCGAGATCGTCGGCTCGACCCTGCCGCACGGCGGCGCGGAGCAGGTCCGGCGTGCCGTGCACGGTTGGTACCCGAGCGCGGTCGAGGCCCCGCCGGCCCTGGTGGAGGGGGCGGCCGCCGCGCTCACCCGCCTGCTGGCCGACGGTGTCGGCACCCTGGCCGAGATCCCCCTGGACATGAGCGCCGTCCCCGACTTCGACCGCCGGGTGTACGAGATCGTGCGGGCCATACCGCCGGGCGAGACCCGCACGTACGGCGAGGTGGCGACCGAGCTGGGTGCGCCGGGGGCCGCCCAGGCCGTCGGGCAGGCGATGGGACGCAACCCGTTCCCGCCCATCGTGCCGTGCCACCGCGTGCTCGCCGCCGGGCGACGTGTCGGCGGGTTCTCGGCCCGGGGCGGGCCGCGTACCAAGGTGCGGATGCTCGAGACGGAGGGTGTCTACCTGGAGCAGCCGACGCTCTTCGACCTGTGAGTGCGCACGTATCTCATATGTGAGTTAGAGTCGTCGCCGTGACTATCGCCAGCACCGAACGACCGCTGACCGGATCGATCCCCGCGGTAGACGCCGCACAGGTAGGAGCCCTGGTCCGCAGCGCGCGCCAGCACCGTGGACTCACCCAGACCCAGCTCGCCGACCGGCTGAGCACGAGCCAGAGCGCGGTGCACCGTATCGAGCAGGGGGCGCAGAATCTCAGTCTTGAGATGATCGGCCGCATCAGCGCCGCCCTGGACTCCGAGCTCATCACTGTCGGCGCGCACCGCCGCACCCACCTGCAGATCGAGGGCGGGCACCAGCTCTCCGGCACGATCGCGGTGAACTCGTCCAAGAACGGCGCCGTCGCGCTGCTGTGCGCATCGCTGCTCAACCACGGCCGCACCGTGCTGCGCAACGTGGCCCGGATCGTCGAGGTGGACCGCATCCTCGACGTGCTGCGCTCCATCGGCGTCAGCGCCACGTGGGCGCCGAACGGCCGCGACCTCGAGATCGTCCGCCCCGAGTCCCTCGACCTGGCGTCCATCGACGTCGACGCCGCCGTGCGCACCCGGTCGATCATCATGTTCTTCGGCCCGCTCCTCGGCCGCGAGCCGAACTTCGAGCTGCCCTACGCGGGCGGCTGCGACCTGGGCACCCGTACCGTCGAGCCGCACATGATCGCCCTGCGCCCGTTCGGCCTCGACGTCGTCGCGACCGCCGGGCACTACCAGGCCACGGTCACCCCGGGCACCGGCGACCTGTCCATCGTGCTCACCGAGCGCGGCGACACCGTCACCGAGAACGCCCTGATGGCGGCGGCCGGCCGCGACGCCGTGACGACCATCCGCAACGCCAGCCCCAACTACATGGTCCAGGACCTCTGCTTCTACCTGGAGCTGCTGGGCGTCCGCATCGAGGGCATCGGCACCACCACCCTGCGCGTGCACGGGCGCTCCCGGTTCGAGACGGACGTCGAGTACACCGTCTCGGAGGACCCGGTCGAGGCGATGAGCCTGCTGACCGCCGGCATCGTCACGGGGTCCGAGATCACCGTCACACGGGTACCGATCGAGTTCATGGAGATCGAGCTCGCCACCCTCGCCGAGATGGGGCAGCGGTACACCCTCAGCCCCGAGTACCTGTCGAACAACGGCCGCACCCGCCTCGTCGACGTCACGGTGCACCCGAGCGAGCTGCGCGCCCCGATCGACAAGATCCACGCGATGCCGTTCCCGGGCCTGAACATCGACAACCTGCCGTTCTTCGCCGTCATCGCGGCACGCGCGACGGGCACCACCCTCCTGCACGACTGGGTCTACGAGAACCGGGCCATCCACCTCACGGACCTGACCCGCCTCGGCGCCGACGTGCGCCTCATGGACCCGCACCGCCTGCAGATCACGGGCCCGACGCGCTGGCGCGGCGCCGAGGTGAGCTGCCCGCCCGCGCTCCGCCCGGCCGTGGTCATCCTGCTCGGCATGCTCGCCTCCACGGGCACGTCGGTGCTGCGCGACGTGGACATCATCGCCCGCGGCTACGAGCAGCTCGCCGAGCGGCTCATCGAGCTGGGGGCGCGGATCGAGACGTTCCGCGACTGAGCGGCGTCCCTCGGTGGCCGCCCCGGCGCGGGGCGGCCACCTCGGCGCGTGGTCGATCGCGGTCAGCTGCCGACCGCGAGGAACTTGCCCAGCGCCAGGAGCTCGCGCGTGTAGTCGACCGGCACCTCGTACCAGGGTGTCCCCGCGTGCAGGTGCGTGCTCTCGAGTCCTGCCCTCCTCGACAGCTCGTTCGCCCGGAGGACATGGAAGTCGTTCGTGACGAAGAGCGTCGTGTAGCCCTCCTCCAGGCGGGCGTCCAGGAGGTTCTTCGTGAAGGCGAAGTTCTCCGCGGTGCTGGTCGATCGCTCCTCCTCGAGGATCGCCCTCGGGGCAACCCCCTGCGCGCGCAGGAACCGTTCCATCGCCAGGGCTTCGGTGATCGATTCCCCGGGCCCTCGGCCGCCGGCCACGACGACGAGTGCATCGGGGTTCCGCTCGACGTACTCGACGGCCGTCTCCAGCCGGTTGCGGAGCGCCGGCGTCACGCGCTCCCCGTCGATCGCCGTACCGAGGACGACGACGGCGTCCTCGGTGTACGTGACGGTGTCGGTCCGGCCGAAGACGGCCACGAACGCGATGACGAGGACCAGCGGCACGTGAACGAGCAGTACGAGGGTGCTCACCCACGTCGACGGTCCTTCGCGCGTGCGACGGTGCAGCCCGTGGAGCACGTAGCCGCCACCGATCACGAACGTCGCGATGATGCCGGTGTTCATGGGGACCGACAGCGACACGACCAGTGCATCGAGAAGCAGGAGCGCCCCGACCGCGACGAAGAAGACCGCCGTCCCACTCTTCACGCGTGCCCTGCCCGTCGACTCGGTGACCTCGACGGTGAGCACCCGCCGGGAACGGATCGTATCGAGGCACGAGGGAGCACTGCCCCAGGTGCGACACTGTCCACCGTGCCCGAGGTATCCACCCACCCCCTGCTCGACGTGCTGCTCGCCGGTGGTGCGCGCGCCGAGCGGATGACGGCGTCGCGCACGCTCCCGGCGCGCACCGCCGAGCACGCCGACTGGCCGGTCTGGGCGGACGCGACAGTGGTGCAGGGATACCGGAAGCTCGGGGTGGACCGCCCGTGGACGCACCAGGCGGTGGCCGCCGACCTCGTCCACCGGGGACGGCACACCGCGCTGGCGACCTCGACGGGGTCGGGCAAGTCGCTCGCGTTCTGGCTGCCCGCCCTGTCGGCGGTGCGGGTCGCAGCGGCCGCCGGCACCCTGGACCCGGGGAACATCGAGTCGGCGCGTGTGCGGCCCACCACCCTCTATCTGAGCCCGACCAAGGCGCTGGCCGCCGACCAGCTCAGCGCGCTGGAGCGGGTCCTCGACGCGGCGGGCACCCGCGACGTGCGGGTCGCGACGTGCGACGGCGACACCTCGCGCGAGGAACGCTCCTGGGTGCAGGACCACGCCGACGTCGTCCTCACCAACCCCGACTTCCTGCACTACGCCCTGCTCCCGAACCACCGACGCTGGTCCCGGCTGCTCAAGGGGCTGCGCTACGTGGTGGTCGACGAGGGGCACGCGTATCGCGGCGTCTTCGGCGCGCACGTGTCGCTGGTGCTGCGCCGCCTCGCGCGCCTCGCGGCACGGTACGGGGAGGGCTCGCCCACGTTCGTCGTGGCCTCGGCCACGACGGCCGAACCCGCCGTCAGCGCGGCGCGCCTCATCGGCGTGACACCCGGCGACGTCGCCGCCGTCACCGAGGACGCCTCGCCCTCGGGACGCCGCACCGTGGTGCTGTGGCAGCCGCCGGAGATCTCGGCGTGGCGGCCGCCCGCCGACCGGACCGGTACGGCGCCCGAGGGCCGGGCCCTGGACACGCCGGCTCCGATGCACCGTGCCGATCCGGCGGAACCGGACCCGTGGGCGCTGCCGGGAGCTGACCCGGAGGCCGAGGCCGTCGCCGCAGAGACCCCGCCGGAGCACCCCCGTCGGTCCGCGACCGCCGAGGTGGCCGACCTCCTGGCCGACCTCGCGTCGGCCGGCGCCCGCACACTTGCCTTCACCCGTTCG
This sequence comes from Promicromonospora sp. NPDC050880, assembly GCF_044456525.1. NCBI lineage: Bacteria > Bacillati > Actinomycetota > Actinomycetes > Micrococcales > Promicromonosporaceae > Promicromonospora > Promicromonospora sp. NPDC050880. Next base: position 24,002 of record NZ_JBITFV010000021.1, on the reverse strand, counting down.
CGACGCGGCGCGGAGTCGGTGGCCCAGCAGGCACGCGACCACCTCCGGCACGCCGACCAGGACGCCGCCCGCCGGATCGCGGCCTATCGCGGCGGCTACCTCCCGGAGGAGCGCCGCGAACTGGAGCAGGCGATCCGGGCCGGCGACCTGCTCGGCCTCGCGACCACGAACGCGCTCGAGCTGGGCGTGGACATCTCGGGCCTGGACGCCGTGCTCATCGCCGGCTGGCCGGGCACGCGGATGTCCCTGTGGCAGCAGGCAGGCCGAGCCGGACGAGCCGGGGCAGACGGCCTGGTCGCGTTCGTCGCACGCGAGGACCCGCTCGACACCTACCTCGTGACCCACCCCGAGGCCGTGTTCGACGCCCCGCTGGAGGCCACGGTGTTCGACCCGGCCAACCCGCACGTCCTCGCACCGCACCTGTGCGCGGCCGCCCAGGAGGCGCCGCTGCGGACGGAGGACCTCGCGGCGTTCGGCGCGCCCGGGCATGTCCGGGGCGTTCTCGACGTGCTCGTGGCCCGGGGTGCGCTCCGGCGTCGGACCTCCGGCTGGTACTGGACCCACCACCAGGCCGCCGCCGGCCTGACCGACCTGCGCGGGGCGGGCGGCACCCCGGTGCGTGTGGTCGAGCACGGCACGGGCCGGATGCTCGGCACGGTCGACGCGGCGTCGGCCGACGGGCAGGTGCACGACGGCGCGGTCTACGTGCACCAGGGCACCAGCTACGTCGTGACGCACCTGGACCTGACCGACCACACCGCCGTCGTGCAGCGACGGCGGCTGGACTACGGGACGTGGTCACGCTCGGTGATGTCCGTCGCCATCGAGGGCTGGGACGACACCGGGCCCGCGGGCACGGAGGACGGACCGTCGGCCGAACCCGGTGCCCGGCCGGACGCCTCCGACGACACCGGCCACGACCTGGTCACCCGGGAGTGGGGCCCGGTCACGTGGGGGCTGGGCCCCGTCGAGGTGACGTCCCAGGTGGTGAGCTACCAGCGGCGGCGGGTGCCGGACATGCAGGTGCTCGGCACGGAGCAGCTCGAGCTGCCCGAGCACACCCTCGGCACGACGGCGGTGTGGTGGTCCGTACCCGAGTTCGTCTTGCGCGCCGCCGACATCTCCCCCGAGCAGACGCCGGGCGCACTGCACGCCGCCGAGCACGCCGCCATCGGGCTGCTGCCGCTGCTCGCCACGTGCGACCGCTGGGACCTGGGCGGGGTGTCGACCGAGCTGCACGCGGACACGGGGGAGGCGACGGTGTTCGTCTACGACGCCTACCCCGGCGGTGCCGGCTTCGCCGAGCGCGCCTACGAGCTCGGCGCCACGTGGCTGCGCGCCACGCGGGACGCGATCGCGGCCTGCCCCTGCGCCGACGGCTGCCCGGCGTGCGTGCAGTCCCCCAAGTGCGGTTCCTACAACGCGCCGCTCGACAAGGACGCCGCCGTGCGGCTCCTGGACGCCGTGCTCTCGCACGACCCCCAGGGCGCCGCCCCGTCGGTCACTCGCCCAGCCGCTTGAACGGGCTGGTCGAGAACACCACCTCGACGGCCACGTCGAAGTACTCCGCGATGCGCAGTGCGAGGTACAGCGACGGGCTGTACTCGCCGCGTTCCAGGTAGCCGACGGTCTGGTAGTGCACACCGAGAGCCTCCGCGAGCTCACGTCGCGAGATGCCGCGCTCGGCGCGCAGCATCGCGATGCGGTTGTGCACGACGTCGGACTGCTCTGCCACCACTCAGTACCCCTTGGTCAAATAGCGCTCCCGCGCCGCAGCCACCGTGGAACCCGACGCCCCGCGGGCCATCCTGCGGAGCACGATCGGCGCCAGCACCATACCCACGACCGCCCAGGCACCGAGCACCGCGAACATCTCCAGCGTGCGCCACGACCCGCCGATCTCCGAGACCGCCATCTCGTCGGGAAGCATCGCCGACCGCGCACCCAGCCCGAGCCAGTAGTACGGGAACACCTGCCCCACCCACTGCAGCCACTCGGGCAGCGCCGTGATCGGGTAGAAGATCCCCGACGGCACGACGAGCAGCATCGAGCCCAGGAACAGCAGCCCGGTCTGCGACGCCCTCTTGAACAGCGATCCGAGCGCGACGCTGATCGGGACCGTGGCCACCATCCCCATCAGGAAGACCAGCACGAGGAGCAGCCAGGTCCGGGCATCCAGCCGCAGGTCGCCCGCCACCGTGGCCCCAGGGATGACGAGGACGACCAGGGTCACCAGGGTGGTCAGGGCGAACATCACGATCTTGCCGACGAGGTAGCCGATCATGCCGTCGGGCGTGGCCTTCGCGCGCAGCAGCGTCCCGTCCTCCCGGTCGACGGCGATCGTGCTGGCCGGCCCGGTCAGCCCACCGAACGCGATGCTCATGCCGACCAGCCCCGGCAGCACGCTGGCCCCCAGCGAGAAGTCCGTCCCGGGCACGGTGCTCCCGCGCATGAACAGCAGCACCACCGCGTAGATGAGGGGGAACGCCAGGTTCCAGACGAGGTCGCCCGGGTCCCGCACCGAGTACTTCGTCTCGAGCCAGCCGCGGGAGAGCCCTGCCCGCACGGCACCCCACCGCGCGTCGGACCGTGTGGCCGTGGTCATGACTGCACCTCCTCGGTCTGGTTGGCCGCATCTTGGCCGGCCGCGGTCTGGCTGGTCGTGGCTTGGTTTGCTTCAGCCCGGTTTGCTTCGGCCTGGTCGGTCTCGGCCCGCTGCACCAGCGACAGGTAGGTGTCCTCCAGGCTGGCCCGCCGGACCTCCAGGTCGGTGACGCCGGGGTCGCTCGCCAGGAGCTGGCGGACGAATCCCGTGGGGTCACCCTCCGCCACGGCGTGGACCTGCCGCTGCCCGCCGGACGTCCAGCGGACCTCGGCCTGGGTGGCCAGCTCCCGGGCGAGCTGGTCCGCCGACCCGTCGGCGACGATCGTCCCGTGGTCGAGCACCAGGATCCGGTCGGCCAGCTTCTCGGCCTCGTCCAGGTCGTGCGTGGTCAGCAGGATCGTGGTGTTCTCGAAGTCGGCGAGGCGGTGCACCAGGTCGTGGAACTCCCGCCGCGCGTGCGGGTCGAAGCCCGCGGTCGGCTCGTCGAGGAACACGAGCTCCGGGCGGCCGACGATCCCGATCGCCACGTCCAGGCGCCGGCGTTGCCCGCCCGACAGGGTCTGCACCTTGGCGCGCGCGTGCTCCGCCAGGCCCACAGTCCTGATCAGCTCGTCCACGTCCCACGGCCGCGAGACCTCGGCGGTCGCGTACGGGCGGTAGAACCGGGCCAGGTATCCGAGCAGGTCCTGGACCGCCCACCGGCCGTGGTCGCGCCACGACTGGAGCACGACGCCCAGCCGGGCGCGCCACGCCTCGTCCCCGTGCGCCGGATCCTGCCCGAGCACCGAGACCTCACCGGCCGACCGCATCCGGAAGCCCTCGAGGATCTCGATCGTGGTGGTCTTGCCCGCGCCGTTGGGCCCGAGCAGTGCGACGACCTCGCCCCGGTGCGCCGTGAACGAGACACCCGTGAGGACGTCCTTGGTCCCGTAGCGCATCCGCAGGTCGCGTACGTCGAGCGCCACCTCGCCCGACGGTGGAGGTGCCTTCCGTGCGCTCATCGCATCCTTCGTACCATCCATAGCAGAGATACTACGAACCGTACCGAGCCCGTGTCATCCCCTTTCCGGTGCGGACGGGTCGGCGCCGTCCACCCGCGGACCCGCACGCGCCGTCGCCCGGGCCTGTCCCAACCGGCCGAGATCCCCGCCCGGCCCGGCCACTGCACGCGTGGTGGCCACGCGCACCACACCCCCGCCGAGCACGTCGCACGACGCGATCTCCGCGCCGTTGCGCCGCACCGCGACGCCCGCGGTACCGCACGGATCGAAACCGTCACGGAGCGCGGTCGCACCGGCGAGAGCGCCGAGGTCCGCGGCAGCCTGCGCGGCTCCGCGGGCATTCTGGGCGGCGCCGAGCGCCCCGATCCCGAGGGCGAGCACCAGGATCACGGCGACGACGCCGAGGACCAGGACCGTGCCGGCGCCTCGTTCCCGCTCGCCCCGGCCGGACCTCACGGTTCCACCCACGCCGTCGCCGACCCCGTGGCCCGGAGCGGCCCGGTGAACCAGCCGCCCGCCACCGGCCGGGTCACCGTCACCCGCACCCAGGCGCCCTCGTGGGCGAACGCCATCTCCGCCTCCGTACCTCCGACCCGCGCAACTGCCGCGCGCACCGCCGGCTCCTGCTCCCCGATCGCCACCGCTCGCGCCCCCGCGCGGGCCGCGTCCAGGGCGCGCATCTGCGCCGTGGACGCGGCCGCGAGGGTGAGCACGGCGACGAGGACCAGCACCACGACGGGCAGCCCGACGGCCAGCTCCGCCGTGACCGTGCCTCGCTCCGACTCACGCTGCGCCATCGGTCAGCCCAGCGAGAGCGCCGACTGGATCAGGGACGTGAGCATCCCCTTGACGTCACCGCCCTTGACCACCGCGAGGAGGATGCCGGCGAAGGTCGCGGCGGCCACCGTCGCGATCGCGTACTCGGCGGTGGCCAGCCCCCTCTCCGAGTCCTGCTCGCCGGCCTCCGCCCGCTCCGCCGGTTCGGGACACGCCACCGCCACCGCTTTCGTCGTCGTCATCGTCATGTCTCCTCCTTGTCCGCCCGTGTCCGGGCATCCGCACCCCGTGCGCCGACGGCGCAGGGGTTTCTCGTCGGTCCGTCGCCACGGACCCCGTCCGCCGTGCGGCGGACGGCACCGGCGCGCGGTCAGCACGCCGAAGTCGTCACCGCCCGGTCAGCCCGTGAGCAGATCGATACCCAGCGCCATCAGCACCGGGACCAGCCCCACCAGCACGAACGAAGGCAGGTAGCAGGCGCCCAGCGGGAGCACGAGCCGCACCCCGAGCCGGGCGGCGGCGTTCCGCGCGGTGGTCCGCCGCTCGTGACGCACCTCCTCACCTGCGGCGCGCAGCGCGTCGCCGGGCGCGGCACCGTCGAGCCAGGCTCCGCGCAGAGCCCGGACCAGCGGGGCCAGTGCCACGGGCGCGGCTGCCCACGCCCGGTCCCAGCCGGCGCCGAGCACCAGCGCACGCGCGGCACGGCCGAGCACGGCCCCGTCCGGACCGCCCACCGCGACGCCCGTCGCCTCCAGAGCTCGCGGCACGCCGGCTCCGGATCGGAGGGCGGCTGCCACCAGCGCCAGCACCACCTGCAGGTCCACGCCGGGCCGGTCCGCCCCGCGGGCCACCGCCACCAGCCGGTCCGTCCAGAGCCGGCCCGCGCCGAGCAGCACCAGGCCCACGGCCACGGCCGCCGTCCCGATACCGCCGTCCGTGGCCGTCGCGACCGGGTCAGCGCCGAGCGCCCAGCCCAGCAGCCCGCCCACGACCGGCAGCCACATCAGCAACCGACCCGTCGTCCGCGGACCGGCCAGCGCGGCATCCCGCTCCGCCGTCGCCTCGGCCTCCGCCACGAGCGTCCCGGCCACCTGTTCCAGGACCTGACCGAGCGGGGCGCCGACGTCCAGCGCGAGCCGCGTCGCCGCGACCACCGCCTCGGCGTGCCGCGCGCCGAGCACCCGGGCGAGCCCGGTGGCGTCGGGCACCCCGGCGAGGTCCACACCCACCCCGGACGCGCGCGACCATGCCGCCCCGGGCGGGGTTCCGGCCCGGAGCAGCGCGACGACCTGCATCACGACGACCCGGAGATCGCCCCCTGGGCTCGTGTCCGTCCGCGACCGGTGCCCACGCCGGCGCCGGGTGGCGCCGCCTCCCGTGCCCGGCGAGCCGCCGTGGGAACCGGCGCGAGGAGCGGTAGCCGGGACCGGACCTGCTTCCCCGGGGTCCAGCACGTCCCGCAGGCGTCGCCCGCCGCGCGCCAGGACGAGCCAGAGCCCCGCGGCGGCGGCCAGCCCCACGAACAGCGGCTCCACGAGCGTCACCACGGCCCGTACCTCCGCACGAGCTCGTGCCAGGCGTGCGGATCCGTGGTGACCCGGCCGTCCCCGGCCCGCCACGCGGCCGTCCGCACCTCCAGCTCACCACCGGCCGAGCGCCCCACCAGTCCGATCTCCGCCAGGTGGCGCACCCCGCGCGACCTCCTCAGGTGCAGCACCACGTCGAGCGCCCCGGCAGCCTGGGCAGCCACCGCCTCACGGGTCATCCCGGCCAGGCCCGCGAGCGCCTCCAGCCGGGCGGGCACCACCGCCACCGAGTTGGCGTGCAGGGTCGCGAAGCCGCCGTCGTGCCCGGTGTTCATCGCCATGAGCACCTCACGGACCTCGGCGCCGCGGCACTCGCCGAGCACTATCCGGTCGGGTCGCATGCGCAGCGCGTTCCGGACGAGGTCGGCGAGGTCCACCGCTCCCGCGCCCTCGACGTTGGCGCGGCGGGCCGCGAGGTGCACGACGTGCGGGTGGTCGGGCCGCAGCTCACGCGCCTCCTCGACGGTCACCACGCGCTCGGTGCCTGGCACGAGCGAGAGCAGGGCCGCGAGCAGTGTCGTCTTGCCTGTTCCGGTCCCTCCGCTGACCAGCACGTTCGCCCGGCGCCGCACGAGCGAGCGCAGCAGACCCGGCCAGTCGGCGGGCAGCGCACCGCCGGCGACGAGCTCGTCGAGCGTGAGCACTCGCGTGCGGAGCACCCGGAGCGAGATCACGGCGCCGGACTCGGCGAGCGGTTCGAGGACGGCGTGCAGCCGCGTCCCGTCGGGCAGGCGGGCGTCCACGGTGGGGCAGGCGTCGTCGAGCCGCTGTCCGCCCAGGGCTGCGAGCCGCACCGCGAGCGCCCGCACCGCGGCCGCGGATCCCAGGTCCAGCGGGACCCGGCCGAGGCCGGCCCCGCGGTCGACCCACACGTCGCGCGGCCCGTTGACGAGCACGTCGGTCACGTCGGGTGCGTCGAGCAGGGCCTGCAGCGGCCCGGCCCCGGTGAGCTCGGCCCGGGCCGCGCGTTCGAGGTCGCGCAGCGCGTCGGAGCCGAGCACGCGGCCGGAGTCCCGGACGGCGTCACGGACCGCGGTCCCGGCGCCGGTGTGCCCTGTGGCCAGGCGTGCGCGGACGTCGTCGAGCAGCGAGACCGAGGCGGCCGGCGGCCTCACAGCGCGTCCGCGAGGTTCGTGGCGAACCGGCCGAGCGGAGCCCGGTGGGACGTCGCCGGGCCGTCGCCCCGTTCGACCGCGCCGGCGAGCCCGCCGTCGCGGGGCATGCACCCGGCGACCGGCAGGCCCAGCCCGGCCGCGACGTCCACCTCGTGCACCGCGCCCGGCGCGGCACCGTGCACCACGACCCGGACGTCCGCCACGCCGGCTCCGCGCAGGGCGTCACGGACCCGCTGGGCGCCGACCACCGCACGCAGTGTCAGGGGCACGACGAGCAGGGCGGTGGCACAGGCACCCAGGAGAGCTCGCAGGGCCGGCTCGTCGGCGCCGGGCACCGCACCCGGCCCGCGACGGGTCGCGCTCCCCCAGGCACCGGGACGCGGCAGGTCGAGCACCAGGGACTCACCGGCCCGCACGAGCCCGCGGCAGACGCCGAGCACCACGTCGTCGTCCGGCGGTGGTCCGTACGGCCTGCCGCTCAGCACCGGTACGGCACCCCAGCGCGGCAGTGCCGCCACCACGCCCGTCCCGTCGACGTCGCCGCGGGCCTCGGCCAGGTCCGGCCAGCGGGCACCGCGGGCGCCGTCCGACCCCAGCAGCAGGTCCGTCCCCGGGCCGTGGGTGTCGAGATCGACGAGCGTGGCGCGCTCGCCGCCCCGGCGCAGGCCGTGGGCCACGCACGCGGCCACCACGGACGTACCGGCGCCGCCGCACGCCCCGATCACGCCGATCATCCGTCCGGATTCCGGCACCCCGCCGCCTGACCTGTCCATCGCCGCCTCCTTCGCCCGGTCGCCGCCGGGCCCTCACCGGGCACCGCCCCGAGCCTCGGCCCGGTGTGCTCGCCGGGCTCCGGTACGAGACTGACGGACGGGCGGTCGGCCCATCGGCCGCCGCCGGCGGGTTGTGCACAGACTGCGGAAAAGGCCGCCTGTGGGAGAGGTCCTCGGCCTGAGGCGCCGTCACGAGGGTCTGCCGCCGTGCGGCACGAGTTCCAACCGGTTCGCGGACACTCCGCCGTGAGGCACCCCCGACCGGATCACGCCGCTAGGCTCGGCGGGTGACCGAGCAGGTTCCCCAGACCGCATCCCGGCCGGCGGCGCGCACGGCGCGCACCGCCGCGTTCTTCGACCTCGACAAGACGATCATCGCGACCAGCTCGTCGGCGGCCTTCTCCAAGCCGTTCCTCGCCGGCGGGCTCCTGTCGCGCGCCGACGTGCTGCGCAGCGCCTACGCCCACTTCGTCTTCATGATCGGGAACGCGGACGCCGACCAGACCGAGCGCATGCGCGCGCACCTGTCGTCGCTCGTGACGGGCTGGGACGTGGAGAAGGTCCGGCAGATCGTGACCGAGACGGTGCACGAGCTCATCGACCCGTACGTCTACGCGGAGGCCGTCGAGCTCATCGCCGAGCACCACGCCGCCGGCCGGGACGTCGTGGTGGTCTCGGCCTCGGCCGCCGTGCTGGTGGAGCCGATCGCCGCGGTGCTCGGTGCCGATCACGTGCTGTCCACGCAGATGACCGTCGAGGACGGCCGGTTCACGGGCGAGATCGACTTCTACAACTACGGCGACAACAAGGCCGTGGGAGTGCGCCGGCTCGCCGTGCGTGAGGGCTACGACCTCGCGGGCTGCTTCGCCTACTCCGACTCCATCACGGACGCCCCGATGCTCGCCGCGGTGGGGCACGGCTACGTGGTCAACCCGGACCGGGTGCTGAGGCGGCGGGCCTTGCAGTCGGGCTGGGGTGTGCTGGCGTTCACCCGGCCGGTGGCGCTGCGTCCCCGCATCGAGCCCGCTCCGCTGATCGCGGTGGTCGCCGTGGCGGCCGTGGGCCTCACCGCGTGGCTGGTCTGGCGCGCGAGCCGGCGCCGGGCCCGCCGCCGGCTCGCGTGACCGGACCGGACGGCAGGGCCCCCAGGTCCGGAGCGCGACAGGACCAGGTCAAGCAAAGGTAAGGCCGAAGATTTTCGCAGCCAATTGGCGACATGACAGGAATTGGCAATTGTGAAGATCACTCCGCCCAGGTTGCATTTGTGCGCACAAGGCAGTGTGATTGTGTTCACAGCAAGTATTCAGGGCGGAAGGGACCGCGAGAGCGCAGTCACCCCGTCCGGCTGGTGAGAGCGGTATCCGGCTTGAGGATGCTCCCGGACTCCGTACTCGTGGACCGAGATCTCGCCACCGCAGTGGCCGGGCCCTCGCACTTCCGGATCGCGAACGGAAATTGCGAGGAGCCCGGCCGCACGGCGAATCGTTTCGCGGAATGCGGGTCAGCCGGAAAAGAATCACCGCCCCGACGATTTCTCCCGACGCTCAGCCCCTTGCGGCCATCCGGGGATTCACGACCTCATCGCCACTGAGCACGCGAGTACTGCGGCTGGGTGCCCACGCCGGAGCCCACGGGGACCGTGCCGATCTTCTCCCCCAGCGCGTGCGCCGCCCGCAGCGGCCAGTACGGATCACGCAACGCCTCCCGTCCGAGCATCACGGCATCCGCCGAGCCCTCCACGAGGATCTGCTCGGCCTGAGCCGGCTCGCTGATCAGCCCCACGGCGCTCACCGGCAGCCCGGACACCTCGCGCACCCGACGCGCGTAGGGCACCTGGTACCCCGGCCCGACGGAGATCGACGCCGGCGCGACACCACCGGTCGACACGTCGACCAGGTCGGCACCGAGCCGACCGAGCCGACCGGCGACGGCGGCGACGTCGTCCACCGTGAGGCCGTCGTCCCGCCAGTCGGTCGCGGACACCCGGACCAGCACCGGCAGCTCGTCCGGCCAGGCCGCCCGCACCGCCGTCACCGTCTCCTCGACCAGTCGCGAGCGCCCGTCGGCCGACCCGCCGTACTCGTCCGTCCGGGTGTTCGCGAGGGGCGACAGGAACTGGTGCAGCAGGTAGCCGTGCGCGGCGTGCACCTCGACGGCGTCGAACCCGGCCTCCAGGGCCCGGCGCGCCGCGGCGGCGAACAGCTCGGGCACGTCCGCGACCTGCGTGGGCGTCATCTCCGCGGGGACGGCGTAGCCCGGGTAGGGCGAGGCCGACGGCCCGACGGTGGGCCAGCCGCCGTCGGGCACGGGGACGCTGCCCTGCACCGGCGACCAGGGACGGAAGGTCGACGCCTTGCGTCCCGCGTGGGCGAGCTGGATGCCGATGCGGGCGCCGCGCGCGTGCACGAAGTCGACGATGCGCCGCCACGCGGCGGTCTGCTCGTCGTTCCAGATACCGGTGTCCTGCGGCGAGATCCGCCCCTCGGGTACGACGGCGGTGGCCTCGGTCAGGACGAGCCCGAAGCCGCCGGCGGCCCGGGAGCCGAGGTGCACGAGGTGCCAGTCGTTCGGGAGGCCGTCCTCGGCCGAGTACTCGCACATCGGCGCCAGCCAGGCGCGGTTGGGCACGGACAGTCCGCGGAGGGCGACGGGTTCGAACAAGAGGCTCACGCCGGGCCCAACGCACGCGGTCGCCACGTGATTCCGCGGCGCACGCCGCACGTCTCAGGACGTGACACCGGGTTGTGAGGGGTGTCACCGTCCGGGACTACACTCACCGACCAGAGAGAACGTCAAGGCAGCCCCAAGCACCTGCCCGAACGAACGCGAAGACGCGCACCGGAGGTCACCGTGACAGACACCAACCCGACGTCGGGCTCGGCAGCCAGCCCCAGCCTCGAGAACCTGCTGCACGAGACCCGGAGCTTCCCGCCGAGCGAGGAGTTCGCGGCCCAGGCCAACGCGAAGGCCGATCTGTACGAGAAGGCCGCGGCCGACCGCCTGGGCTTCTGGGCCGAGCAGGCGAATGAGCTCGTGACGTGGACCACGCCGTTCACCGAGACGCTGGACTGGAGCGGCGCGCCGGTGGCGCGCTGGTTCGCCGACGGCATGCTGAACGCCGCCTACAACGCGGTGGACCGGCACGTGGCGGCCGGCCACGGCGACCGGGTCGCCATCCACTTCGAGGGCGAGCCGGGCGACACCCGCACCGTCACCTACGCCGACCTGCAGCGGGAGGTGTCGCGCGCCGCGAACGCCCTGACCGAGCTGGGCGTGGCGACGGGTGACCGCGTGGTGATCTACCTGCCGATGCTCGTCGAGTCCGTGGTCGCGATGCTGGCCTGTGCCCGCATCGGCGCGCCCCACTCCGTGGTCTTCGGCGGCTTCTCGGCCGACGCCCTGCGCAGCCGGATCGCCGACGCCGAGGCCACGCTCGTGATCACCGCCGACGGCGGGTTCCGCCGCGGTGCGCCGTCGGCCCTGAAGCCCGCCGTCGACGAGGCGCTGGCGCCCAAGGAGGGCGAGGCGGCCACCACGGTCCGCAAGGTGCTCGTCGTGCGCCGCACCGAGCAGGACGTGGACTGGGTCGAGGGCCGCGACGTCTGGTGGCACGAGGCGCTGGAGGCCGCGTCCGACCAGCACGAGCCCGTGCCGGTCGAGGCGGAGCACCCGCTGTTCATCCTGTACACCAGCGGCACCACCGGGAAGCCGAAGGGCATCCTGCACACCACCGGCGGCTACCTCACGCAGGCCGCGTACACGCACAAGAACGTGTTCGACCTCAAGCCGGAGACGGACGTCTACTGGTGCACCGCAGACGTCGGCTGGGTCACCGGCCACTCCTACGTGGTCTACGGCCCGCTCGTGAACGGCGCCACGCAGGTGCTGTACGAGGGCACGCCCGACACCCCGCACCGGGGCCGCTGGTGGGAGCTCATCGAGAAGTACAAGGTCTCGATCCTGTACACGGCCCCGACCGCGATCCGCACGTGCATGAAGTGGGGCGACGACATCCCCGGCGGGTTCGACCTGTCCTCCCTGCGCGTGCTCGGCTCGGTGGGCGAGCCCATCAACCCGGAGGCGTGGATGTGGTACCGCCGCGTCATCGGCGGCGACCGTACCCCGATCGTGGACACGTGGTGGCAGACCGAGACGGGCGCGATCATGATCAGCCCGCTCCCCGGCGTCACCGCGGCCAAGCCGGGTTCGGCGCAGGTGGCGCTGCCGGGCATCGCGGCCACCGTCGTCGACGACGAGGCCAAGCCGGTGCCCGACGGCGGGGGCGGCTACCTCGTGCTGTCCGAGCCGTGGCCGTCGATGCTCCGCGGCATCTGGGGCGACCTGGACCGCTACAAGGAGACGTACTGGTCGCGGTTCGAGGGCCTCTACTTCGCGGGTGACGGCGCCAAGAAGGACGAGGACGGCGACATCTGGCTGCTGGGCCGCGTGGACGACGTGATGAACGTGTCCGGGCACCGTCTGTCCACCACGGAGATCGAGTCGGCCCTGGTGTCGCACGAGATCGTGGCGGAGGCCGCCGTCGTGGGCGCCGCCGACGACACCACCGGCCAGGCCGTCGTCGCGTTCGTGATCCTGCGCGGCGACCACGCCGGCCGGGCCTCCACACCGGAGGGCGCCGCCGAGGTGCAGAAGGAGCTGCGCGACCACGTGGGCAAGGAGATCGGCCCGATCGCCAAGCCGAAGAAGATCCTCGTGGTGCCGGAGCTGCCCAAGACCCGGTCCGGCAAGATCATGCGCCGCCTGCTGCGCGACGTCGCCGAGGACCGCGCCGTCGGCGACGCGACCACGCTGGCGGACTCCTCCGTGATGGACCTCATCACGGCGGGCTTGGCGGCGCCGTCGGCCTCCACGGAGGACTGACCGCACCTGCCTGTGAACGGCGGCGAGGTGGGACGGCGGTGACGCCGTCCCACCTCGCCGGCGTTCCACCCCGGCTCATGCAGGAGGATGAGGGCATGCGTATCGCCGCACCCATCGACATCGGCCCGCTCGACGCGGAGGCCCAGCAGGCCGTCCGGGACCTGGCCGCCGCCGCGGAGGCGCACGACGGCGTCGCCCCGCTGTCCGAGCAGCCCCTGCTCAACCTCGGTACCGACGCGGAGTGGATCACCCACGTCGTGGCGCACACCACGGCCGGCAGCACCATCGGCTACGTGCAGATCGACCGGTCGGGCCAGACCGCGAGCGCCGAGCTCGTGGTGCACCCGGAGCACCGGCGGAACGGCCGCGGCCGGGTGCTCCTGCGGACGGCGGAACGCGACGCCACGCTCCCGTCCCGGTCCGGTGAGCCCGGTCAGCACGGCAAACAGCTCCGGGTCTGGGCGCACGGCGACCTCGAACCGGCCCGTGCGTTCGCCCGGGCACTCGGCCTGCGCCCGGTGCGCGAGCTCCTCTTCCTCGCCCGCCCCCTCGATCCCGCGGAGCCGGCCTCGTCCGGCCTCCCCGAGGCACCCGCCGGCTACGAGCTGCGCACGTTCCGCCCGGGGCTGGACGACGAGCCCTGGCTCCGCGTCAACGCCCGCGCCTTCGCGACCCATCCGGAGCAGGGCCGGATGGCCCTCGACGATCTCCGTGCCCGCCAGGCGGAGCCGTGGTTCGACCCGGAGGGGTTCTTCCTGCTGGTCCCCCAGGACGTCCCGGCCGCCGATCCGGCCGCCTTCCTGTGGACCAAGCAGGAGCCGGACGGCGCGCGGGACGGCGAGATCTACGTGCTGGGCGTGGACCCGGACCACCAGGGCGAAGGGCTCGGCCGGCTGATGACCTCCGTCGGGCTGGCTCACCTCGCCCGCACCGGCTCGACGCGTGCCGTGCTCTACGTGGAGGGCGACAACGCACCGGCCCTCGCCACGTACGAGCGGGCGGGCTTCACCCGGGCCGCCGTACACGTGCAGTATGCCCGCGCGTGACGAGATCTCTGGACGAGGGACACCCACTGTGTACCGAACGGTGACACCATGTGCCCTATGAAGGACAGCACGGGGAACGCCACCACCAGAACCCGGGACAAGAACGGTCGGTTCATGAAGCAGAGCCCGCCCACGACACCCGCCGAACCCGTGAACGGCACGCCCGCGGACCATGCGCCGGGCAACGTCACGTCTGCCAAGGGCTCCGCCGCGCCGGACGTGACCTCGGACGGGAAGTCCGCCGGTGGCGTCGCCGCCGCGATCCCGGCCCGGTCGCAGCGCTCCTCCGCCCCGGTTCCGGGCCGCACCCCGGCCGACGGCGCCTCGGTGGAGGACATCCTCGACCCGCGCTCGGTCGAGCCGAGCCTGGCCGCGCACATCGCGGAGCACATCGCGGAGAGCCCGGAGGGCACCTCCCTGCTGGAGCCGCAGCTCGGCGAGCCCCTGCCGGTCGACCGGTTCGCCGACCGGGAGCTGAGCTGGCTGGCGTTCAACCAGCGGGTGCTGGAGCTCGCGGAGGACCCGCGCATCCCCCTGCTGGAGCGCGTCCGGTTCCTGGCGATCTTCGCGTCGAACCTGGACGAGTTCTTCATGGTGCGGGTGGCGGGCCTGAAGCGCCGCATCGCGACCGGGATCGCGGTCACCAGCGCGTCGGGCCTCAGCCCGCGCCGCGTCCTGTCGCGCATCTCCGAGGAGGCGCACGCGCTCATGGAGCGGCACGCCAGGGTGTTCGAGGACGAGGTGCAGCCGGCGCTGGCGGGCGAGGGCATCACCCTCGTGCACTGGGGAGAGCTGGACACCAAGGAGCAGGAGCGCCTCCACAAGTTCTTCCGCAAGCAGATCTTCCCGGTGCTCACCCCGCTGGCGGTGGACCCGGCCCACCCGTTCCCCTACATCTCCGGCCTCAGCCTGAACCTCGCCGTGGTGGTGGCGAACCCGGCCACGGGCAAGGAGCACTTCGCCCGCGTCAAGGTGCCGCCGCTGCTGCCCCGCTTCATCGCGGTGGACGCGTCGGGCAAGCCCCGCCGCCCCGGCACCAAGAAGGCCGACCCGCAGCGCGGCCCCCTCTCGTTCGTGCCGCTCGAGGAGGTGATCTCCCAGCACCTCGACTACCTGTTCCCCGGGATGGAGGTCCGCGAGAACCACACGTTCCGGGTGACCCGCAACGAGGACGTGGACGTGGAGGAGGACGACGCCGAGAACCTCCTCCAGGCCATGGAGAAGGAGCTGCTGCGGCGCCGGTTCGGCCCGCCGGTGCGCCTGGAGATCGCGAAGGACATCAGCCCGCGCATCCGCGACCTCATCGTCCGCGAGCTGGGCGTCAAGGAGGAGGAGGTCTACGAGCTGCCCGCCCTGCTCGACCTCACGGGCCTCAACCTCATCGCGGACCTCGACCTGACGTCCCTGCACTACCCGCCGTTCGTCCCGTCGACGCACCGCCATCTCGCCGAGGTCGAGAGCGCCAAGCCGACGGACGTGTTCGCGGCGATCCGCCGCCGCGACATCCTGCTGCACCACCCGTACGACAGCTTCTCCACCAGCGTGCAGACGTTCCTGGAGCAGGCCGCCGCGGACCCGGACGTGCTGGCGATCAAGCAGACCCTGTACCGGACGTCGGGCGACTCCCCGATCGTGGACGCGCTGATCGACGCCGCCGAGGCCGGCAAGCAGGTGCTGGCCCTCGTGGAGATCAAGGCCCGGTTCGACGAGGAGGCCAACATCTCCTGGGCGCGCAAGCTCGAGGAGGCGGGCGTCCACGTGGTCTACGGCATCGTGGGCCTCAAGACCCACTGCAAGCTGTCGCTCGTGGTGCGCCAGGAGCCCGACGGGTCGCTGCTGCGCTACTGCCACGTCGGCACGGGCAACTACCACCCCAAGACGGCGCGCCTGTACACGGACCACGGCCTGCTGACCTGCGACCCGGACGTGGGCCAGGACCTGACCCGGCTGTTCAACCAGCTCTCCGGGTACGCCCCCAAGTCGACCTTCCACCGGCTGCTGGTGGCCCCCCGCGCCGTACGGTCGGGCCTGGTGGAGCGCATCGAGCGCGAGGCCGCCGCCGCCCGGGCCGGGCACGAGGCGTGGGTCAAGATGAAGATCAACTCGGTGGTCGACGAGACGGTGGTCGACGCCCTGTACCGCGCCTCCCAGGCCGGGGTGCAGGTGGACCTCGTGGTGCGCGGCATCTGCGCCGTGAAGGTGGGCGTGCCCGGGCTCAGCGAGAACATCCGGGTGCGGTCGATCCTGGGCCGGTTCCTGGAGCACTCGCGCATCTTCGCGTTCGCGAACTCCGCGGGCCCGGCCCTCGGCGAGGGTGCGGCGTCCGGCCCCGAGGTGTTCATCGGCTCGGCGGACCTCATGCACCGCAACCTCGACCGCCGCGTCGAGACGCTCATCCGGATCACGGACCCGGGGCACATCGGCGAGCTGCTCGGCCTCCTGGACGAGTCCATGGCCGACACCACGGCGTCGTGGCACCTGCGGCCGGACGGGCAGTGGGAGCGCCCGTCGACCGGCCCGGACGGCAACGCCCTGCGCGACCTGCAGGCGGTCCTGATCCAGCGGCAGCGCCGCCGGCTCGAGCCCGTCCGGTGACCGGGCTCCGGTCCAGCGTGGGCACCGAACCGACGACGACGGCCAGGTCGCACACGCCCGTCGTGATGACGGCGGGCGGGCTGGTGTGGCGACGGCGCGGCGGCGAGCTCCAGGTGCAGCTCGTGCACCGCCCCCGCTACGACGACTGGTCGTGGCCCAAGGGCAAGCTGGAGACCGGCGAGTCGTTCCAGGGCGCCGCCCTCCGGGAGGTCGGCGAGGAGACCGGCCGGGAGATCGTGCTCGGCCGCCCGCTGCCCGGGCTCCAGTACCTCACGCCGGACGGGCGCGTGAAGCGCGTGCACTACTGGGCGTCCCGCCGCGCCCGGAAGGGGCACGACGGCGCCGCCCTCACCGCGCGCGCCCCGGTCGCCCCGGTCGACCGCACCGAGGTGGACCGCAGCGAGTGGCTGAGCGTGGCCGATGCGGCGCAGCGCCTCACCCGGGCGTCGGACCGCGGCCCGCTGGACGCCCTGACGAAGGCCGACGCCGAGGGGGTGCTGAGCACCCGTGCCCTCGTCATCGCGCGGCACGGGCGCGCCGTGCCGCGCACGTCGTGGCACGGCTCGGAACGGGACCGGCCGCTCACCCCGGTCGGGCACGCCCAGGCCGCGGCGCTGGTCCCGGTGCTCGCCGCCTACGGCGTCGAGCAGGTGATCAGCTCCCGCTGGGAGCGGTGCGCCACGACCATCGACCCGTACGTGCGGGCATCCGGGCTGCGGCCGAGCTACAGCGAGTACCTCACCGAGGCGCAGCACGAGCGGTCGCCGTCCCGCGTCGCGGCGACGGTGCGCGACCTGCTGGCGGAGACCACGGAGTCGTCCGTGATCTGCACCCACCGTCCCGTGCTGCCGACGGTGCTCGACGTGCTCGGCCAGCACGCGTCCCGCACCGTCGCCGACGACCTGCCGTCGGCCGACCCGTTCCTCGAACCGGGCGAGGTGCTCGTGGCGCACGTCGCCGACACGCCGGACGGGGCCCGGGTGGTGGCCACCGAGAAGGTGAGCCCCCCGGTGTGGTGACGGTGGTGTGACGGTGGTGGTGGACACACGTTCCATTTCGGCGCACTATCGGACACCATGAGCAGCGACCAACGACCGCCGAGAAGGCCGGCCATGCTGGACCCGCGGGACGCCGAGGCGCTCCCCGGGGAGGTGGATCCCGCGCTGCGTGACGAGGTCGCGCACGCCACCGCGCGCGCCCTCGTGGACCGTGCCCGGACCACCGAGGACCCGCAGGTCGTCGAGCGGCTCATCCACCTGGTCGAGAACGAGGGCCTGGACACGGTCGCGGGCCTCTGGGCCGACGCCGCGCCCGTCTCCCTGCCCGGGTCGCTCTGGCGCCTGTACGTGCTGCGCGAGTGGGTGCGCCGCGACCTGCAGACCGTCATGCTCAGGTATCGGCTCGGTGTGGAGGCCGCCCCGGTCCAGGAGGCGGTCGCGGGCGTCCCGAGCCCGCCGGAACCACGCGACCTGCAGATCCTCGCCGACGCCGTCCTGTCCGGCGTGTTCACCGGCGACCTCGCCGTCGCGCTCGAACGCGCCGGTGCGTTCTGCCGCATCCTGTCCACCGGCGCGGCCTTCGACGCCGACTCCCGCGAGGTCGCCGACCCCACCGGCGCCACCCGGATGACCCGGAGCGCGAGCTCCCTGCTGCGCACCGCGGAGGAGCTGGAGCACGCCGGTGACCTGTGGCGGACGGGGTCCCTCGAGTAGGACCCCCTCGCGGGTGGTGTGACGTCCGACCCCCTTGGCAGATCCGCGCACGGGACTAGGATGGTGCAGGCGACGCCGGGCTGCGGTAGCCCCGGGCTCCACCTCAAGCCGCTACGAGCGGCCCCGCGCCGAGAGGCGCTCCCGGTTCGGCGTCGCTCTCCTTTCCCTCCGGACCAGCGGTCCTCGACCGCGGCCGGATGCCGCCCGCAGCCTGTGCCATGTGTCACGAGTGACCAAAGCGCGACCTTGCAAATTGGCGATAGTCGGCAACAGCCATACGCTGAGCCTGTTCCAGAGCCCTCAGAACGGGAGCCCTCGTGCGCCTTACTCCGCGCGACACCACGTACTTCGACCTTCTTGCCGCCTCGGCCCAGCACCTGGTCCGGGGGGCCTCGCTCCTGGCAGAGCTGCTGGGGGCGGACAAGGCGGGCCGGGAGAAGCTCGCCGACGAGATGCACGACGTCGAGCACCTTGCCGACGACGCCACCCACTCGATCATGCGGCGCCTCAACCAGACCTTCGTGACGCCGTTCGACCGGGAGGACATCTCCGGCCTGGCGTCCGCGCTGGACGACTGCATGGACGAGATGGACGAGGCCGCCGACCTCATCGTCCTGTACAAGGTCGACGCCCTGCCCGACCGCGTCTCCGAGCAGGTCCAGGTGCTCCAGCGGTGCGCCGAGCTGACGGCGGAGGCCATGCCCCGCCTGCGCTCGATGGACAAGCTCGCCGACTACTGGGTCGAGGTCAACCGCCTCGAGAACCAGGCGGACAAGCTGCACCGCAAGCTCATCGCGCAGCTCTTCGACGACCTCGCGAGCGACCCCGTCCAGCTCATGAAGCTGAAGGAGATCGTCGAGGTCCTGGAGAACGCCGCCGACAGCTTCGAGAAGGTCGCGAACATGGTCGAGACCATCGCCCTCAAGGAGACCTGAGTTGGAGGTCGCCCTCGTCGTCCTCGTGGTCGCGCTCGCCCTGAGCTTCGACTTCACGAACGGCTTCCACGACGCCGCCAACGCGATCGCGACGTCGGTGTCGACCCGGGCGCTGACGCCCCGTGTCGCGCTGCTGATGGCCGCGGTCATGAACTTCACGGGCGCCCTGCTGGGCACCGAGGTCGCGGAGACCATCGCCACGTCGATCGTCAACCTCGCGGGGGCCGGCACGCACGCCGAGCTCGCCGTCGTGCTGTGCGCACTGCTCGGCGCCATCGTGTGGAACCTGATCACGTGGTGGTTCGGGCTGCCCTCGTCGTCCACGCACGCCCTGATCGGCGGGCTCGTCGGCGCCGGGCTCGCGGGCGGCATGAGCGTCTACTGGTCCGCGATCGTGGACAAGGTGGTGCTGCCGATGATCATCTCGCCGGTGGTGGGCTTCGGCCTCGCCTTCGCCGTGATGGTCGGCGTGCTGTGGATCTTCCGCAACGCGGCACCGGCCAAGGCGCACCGCCGGTTCCGGATCGCGCAGACGGCGTCCGCCGCCGCGATGGCGCTGGGCCACGGCCTGCAGGACGCGCAGAAGACGATGGGCGTCATCTACCTCGCGCTGCTGACGGTGGGCTGGGCGAACGCCGACGAGGGCATCCCCCTCTGGGTCAAGCTGTCCGCGGCCGCGGCGATCTCCGCCGGCACCTACTCCGGCGGCTGGCGCATCATGCGCACGCTGGGCCGCAAGATCATCGAGCTCGACCCGGCGCGCGGGTTCGTCGCGGAGTCCGTGTCGGCCCTGGTGCTGTACGTCAACGCGTTCGCGCTGCACGCCCCGGTGTCGACCACGCACACGATCACCTCCGCGATCATGGGCGTGGGCGCGACCCGCCGGCTGTCCGCGGTGCGCTGGGGCGTGGCGAAGAACATCGCCGTCGCCTGGGTGCTCACCATCCCGGCCGCTGCCCTGGTGGCCGCGCTCGCGACCTGGGCGTTGTGGCCGCTGCTCACCTGACCGGTGTCGCGCACGTCACCGCGATGATCGCCACACCGCTCCGCGCGCGACCACGACCAGGTGCGACTTAGCATCGAACGCATGAGCACCACCCCATCGGCCCCGGACGCCGGCGCCAGATCAGCCCACCGCAAGGCCACGGCCCTCGCCTTCGCCGCAGCGGTGGGCGGTTTCTTGTTCGGCTTCGACAGCTCCGTCATCAACGGCGCGGTGAACGCCATCGAGGGGCAGTTCGACCTCGATCCCTCGATCACCGGGTTCGTCGTCGCCATCGCCCTGCTCGGCTGCGCGCTGGGCGCCTGGGCGGGCGGCCGGCTGGCCGACCGCTGGGGCCGCACCCACGTCATGGTGCTCGGTGCCGTCCTGTTCTTCGTGTCGTCGATCCTGTCCGCCATCGCGTTCTCCGCGTGGGACCTGGCGGTCTGGCGCTTCATGGCGGGCGTGGGCATCGGTATCGCGTCCGTCATCGCCCCCGCGTACATCGCGGAGATCGCGCCCGCCTCGATGCGTGGCCGGCTGGGCTCGCTCCAGCAGCTCGCGATCACCGTCGGCATCTTCGCGGCGCTGCTCTCGGACCAGATCCTGGCGGAGTCGGCCGACGGCGCCGCCAACGTGCTCTGGCTCGGGTGGGAGGCGTGGCGCTGGATGTTCCTGGTGGCCGTGGTCCCCGCCGCCGTCTACGGCATCCTGGCGCTGCGCATCCCGGAGTCGCCCCGGTACCTCGCGGCCAGGGGCCGCGACGACGAGGCGCGCGCTGTCCTGGCGAGCGTGCTGGGCCCGGACGAGGACGCCGACGACCGCCTCGCGCAGATCCACCACAGCATCGCCGTCGACGAGGCCAACGCCGCCCAGTCGTCCCTGCGCGGCGGCACGCTCGGCCTCAAGCCGATCGTGTGGGTCGGCATCCTGCTGTCGGTGTTCCAGCAGTTCGTGGGCATCAACGTGATCTTCTACTACTCGACCACGCTGTGGCAGGCCGTCGGCTTCGACGAGAGCCAGGCGTTCCTGGTCTCGACCATCACGTCGGTCACGAACGTGGCCGTCACGTTCATCGCCATCGCGCTCATCGACAAGGTGGGCCGCCGCCCGCTGCTCCTCATCGGCTCGGCCGGCATGACCGTGTCGCTCGGCCTCATGGCGATCGCCTTCACGCAGGCCACCGGGTCCGGGAGCGACATCTCGCTCAGCGGGCCGTGGGGTGTGATCGCCCTGATCTGCGCCAACGCGTTCGTCGTCTTCTTCGGTGCCTCGTGGGGCCCGCTCGTGTGGGTGCTGCTGGGCGAGATGTTCCCGAACCGCATCCGCGCGGCCGCGCTCGGCGTGGCCGCGGCCATGCAGTGGATCGCGAACTTCGCCATCACGATGACGTTCCCGCCGCTGCTGTCGGCCTTCGGCGCGGCGGTGCCGTACCTCATGTACGCGGTCTTCGCGGCGCTGAGCTTCTTCTTCGTGCTCACCAAGGTGCCCGAGACCACGGGCATGGAGCTGGAGGACATGGGCGAGCAGAGCCGCTCCACCACCTGACCGCGCACGCCCCCGTCACACCCGGCGCCGTCCCCTGCCCAGGGGGCGGCGCCGTCGTCGTACCCGGCCGGTGTCGCGCACGTCACACGCCCGTCGTCGAATCGGTTCCAGGAAAACCCTTGCATCTGGCAACCATCGAGATATCGTTGCCTTAAGCAATCAAATGCGAGGCACGATGACTTCCCTGTCCAGCCGGACGCCGTCCGGCACCGAAGCTCCCGCCGTCGCCCTGGTCACCGCACTCCAGAGTCTGGCGCGCGCCCAACGGGAGGCGGCGGCACGCATCGCCCACGAGCTCGACTGGCCCAGGGCGGGCATCGCCGTGCTGCACCTGCTCTCCAAGTGCGGCCCGGTCTCCCTGACCGACGTCGCGGCGCACCTGCGCGTCGACATCTCCGTCGCGAGCCGCCAGGTGAGCACCCTGGCCGACGGCGGCTTCGTCGTCCGCACGGTCGACGCCGACGACCGCCGCGTCCGCACCATCGAGCTGACCGACGCCGGGCGCGAGCTCGCCGCCGAGGCCCGTGAGCAGTACGCGATCCTCATCGACCGGGCGTTCGCCGCCTGGTCGCCCGAAGACCTCGACGAGGCGACCCGCACGCTGAACCGCCTCGTCGACACCATCAGTGCGGACACCGCACACCGGCGCTCGCCCCAGAACCAGCAGGAGTATGCATGACAAGCCCCAGCACAGAGACCCTCGCGGACCAGCCCGAACACCTCCAGGGCGAGCCGCCCGCCATGACGCACAACGAGGTCCTCCGCGCGCTGTCGGGGATCCTCCTCGGCATGTTCGTCTCGGTGCTGGCGATGTCCGTCGTGTCCTCGTCCCTGCCGAAGATCATCACCGACCTGGGCGGCGGGCAGTCCGCGTTCACCTGGGTGGTCACGGCCACCCTGCTGACCTCGACGATCTCCACCCCGATCTGGGGCAAGCTCGCCGACCTCACGAACCGCAAGACGCTGATCCAGATCGCCCTGATCATCTCGGTGCTGTCCGCGGCCGCCGCCGGCTTCGCGCAGGACGCCGGCCAGCTCATCACCTTCCGCGCCTTCCAGGGCATCGGCGCCGGCGGCCTCCAGTCGCTGTCCGCCGTGCTGATCGCGGACATCATCAGCCCTCGCCAGCGCGGCCGCTACATGGGCCTCATGGGCTCCATCATGGGTGTCGGCATGGTCGGCGGGCCGATCCTCGGCGGCTTCCTCACCGACGCGATCAGCTGGCGCTGGAACTTCTTCGTCGGCCTGCCGTTCGCCGTCGCCTCGATCATCGTGCTGCAGATGACGCTCAAGCTGCCCAAGCGGCCGAAGGGCTCGGCCCGGATCGACGTCATCGGCGCCACGCTCATCTCGGTGGGCATCGCGACGCTGCTGCTCTGGATCACCTTCGCGGGCACGGAGTTCGACTGGCTCTCGTGGCAGACGGCCGCGATGGTCGGCGGTTCGCTGGTGGTCCTCGCGATCGCGGTGCTCGTCGAGCTGCGGGTCACCAACCCGCTGATCCCGATGTACCTGTTCAAGAACCGCACGCTGGTGCTCGCCGTGATCGGCTCGGTGGCCGTGGGCGTCGCCATGTTCGGCTCCTCGGTGTTCCTGAGCCAGTACATGCAGCTCTCCCGCGGCAAGACCCCCACGGAGTCCGGCCTCTACACCATCCCGATGGTGGTCGGCCTGTTCCTGTCGTCGACGGTCAGCGGGCAGCTCATCTCGAAGACCGGCCGGTACAAGCCGTACATGGTCGCCGGTGGCGTGCTCCTGACGGGCGGCCTGCTGCTCCTGTCGACGCTGGACTACCACACCTCGTTCGTGCTGGTCTCGATCTACCTGTTCGTGCTGGGCGCGGGTGTGGGCATGCTGATGCAGAACATGGTGCTGGCCACGCAGAACACCCTGCACATCAAGGACTCCGGCTCCGGCACGTCCACCGTGACGTTCTTCCGGTCGCTGGGCGGAGCGATCGGCGTCTCGGCGCTCGGCGCGGTCCTGGGGCACCGCGTGAAGACGGGCCTGGAGGACGGCATCACGGAGATCGCGCCGCAGCTCGCGAAGCAGGGCATCGACCCGTCCGCGTTCCAGTCCGGCGGCGACACGCTGCCCGACCTCTCGACGCTCCCGCCGCTGCTGGTCGAGGTGGTCGAGAAGGCCTACGCGAACGGCATCGCGGACATCTTCCTGACCGCCGTCCCGCTCGCCGTGGTGGCGCTGGTCTGCGTGGCCCTGATCAAGGAGGTGCCGCTGGGGCACCGGTCGGGCATCGACCAGCTCAAGGACCTCGAGACCGCCGAGGTCTGACGGGTTCGCGGCGACGGCCGCGGGCGACCTTCCGGGTCGCCCGCGGCCGTCGGCCTTTCCGGTGGGCCCCCCGGGGATCGAACCCGGAACCCGCGGATTAAAAGTCCGTTCCGCCTCGTCCAGCCTGGTCCAGCCACGTCCAACCTGGTCCAGC
>NZ_JBITFV010000020.1:80472-91290 GCF_044456525.1 Promicromonospora sp. NPDC050880 | reverse complement strand
CGCGCGGCGCGCGCGCCCCCCCCGCCCCCCCCCCCCCCCCCCCCCCCCCCGGCCCCGCCCCCCCCCCCCCCCCCCCGCCCCGCCCCCGCCCCCCCCCCCCCCCCCCCCCCCCCCCCCCCCCCCCGGCGGGCCTGGGCTAGCTGCCGCCGTCGCCGCCGAAGCCGGCCAGGCCCGACGGGTTGCCGCCCTCGTCGCGGCGGGGCCGCGGGCGCTCGTAGTCCTCGTCCACGTGCAGCTCCGCGACGTCGTCGCCGAGCTGGGCCAGGAGGGCGTGCCGGGCCTCGCGGCGACGACGCTGCTCCAGCGGCTCGGGCACGGGTGCCGCGGCGATGAGCCGCTGCGTGTACTCCTCGCGGGGGTGGTGCAGCACCTCCTCGCGCGGGCCCTGCTCGACGATCCGGCCGTTCTGCAGCACCACCACGCGGTGGGCGAGCAGGTCGATCACGGCGAGGTCGTGGCTCACGAACAGGCAGGCGAACTTGTACCGCTCCTGCAGCGTCGTGAACATCTTCAGCACGTTGGCCTGCACGGACACGTCGAGGGCCGACGTGGGCTCGTCCGCGACCAGCAGCTCGGGGTCGAGCGTGAGGGCGCGGGCGATGCTGACGCGCTGCCGCTGGCCGCCGGACAGCTCGTGCGGGTACCGGTTGTAGACGCTGCGGGGCAGCTCGACGGCGTCGAGCAGCTCCAGCACGCGGCGCCGGCGCGACTTGTCGTCGCCCTCCTTGTGCACCACGAGCGGCTCCGCGATCACGTCGCCGATGGGCAGCCGCGGGTTGAGCGAGGAGGCCGGGTCCTGGAAGACGACGCCGATGCGGCGGCGCAGCGCCTTGAGGTCCTTGCCCTTCATCCGGCGGAAGTCGCTGCCGAGGATCGACACCGAGCCGGACGCGGCCGGGATGAGCCCGAGCGCGCACTTCGCGATGGTCGACTTGCCCGAGCCGGACTCCCCCACGAGGCCCACGATCTCGCCCTGCGCCACGGACAGCGTCACGTCGTCCACGGCCCGGAAGGTCGGCTTGCCCACGCGGCGGTACTCGATGACCAGGTTGCTCAGGTCGAGCGCGGGCAGGTCGCCGGCCGCCGCCTGCACGGGCGCGACGTCACCGAACTGGCCGGGCCCGGACCCCAGGTGGGGCACGGCCGCCAGCAGGCGCTTCGTGTACTCGTGCCGCGGGTGGTTGAGCACCTGGTCGGCGGTGCCCGTCTCCACGAGGTCGCCCTTGAGCATGACGGCGACGCGGTCGGCCATGTCGGCCACCACGCCCATGTTGTGGGTGATCAGCAGGATGCCGGTGTTCAGCTTGTCCTTGAGCGAGCGCAGCAGGTCGAGGATGTCGGCCTGCACCGTGACGTCCAGGGCCGTGGTGGGCTCGTCGGCGACGATCACCTTGGGGTCGCACGCGATGGCCATGGCGATGACCACGCGCTGCCGCTGACCGCCGGACAGCTCGTGCGGGTACTGCTTGAGGCGCCGCTCCGGCTCCGGGATGCCCACCATGGCCAGCAGCTCCGCGGCGCGCGCCAGGGCCTGCTTGCCGAAGGCGATGCCGTGCAGCTGGAGCCCCTCGGTGAGCTGGTCGCCGATGGTGAGCACCGGGTTGAGGGCCGTCATGGGCTCCTGGAACACCATGGCGATGTCGTTGCCGCGCATGGTGCGCAGCCCCTTGCCGTCCAGGGCGCCCACCACCTTGTCGCCCACGCGGACGGTGCCGCCGATGCGGGCGTTGCGGGGCAGCAGGCCCAGCGCCGTCATCGAGGTGACGGACTTGCCGGAACCGGACTCGCCCACGAGCGCGACCACCTCGCCGGGGCGCACCTCCAGGTCGATGCCCTTGACGGCGTGCACCTCGCCGAACTCGGTCTTGAACGTGACGTCGAGGCCCTCGAAGGAGAGCACGGCGTCGCCGGCCGCCGACGCGGCACCGGGAGTGCTGATGTCGAGAGTGGTCATGCTCAGTCCTTGGTCCGGTTCTGGCGGGGGTCGAACGCGTCGCGCAGGCCGTCGCCGATGAAGTTCACGCACAGGGCGATGGTCAGGATCATGATTCCGGGCCACCAGAACAGCCACGGCCGGGTGGTGAACGCGGCCTGGTACTCGGAGATCAGCGTGCCGAGCGAGGTGTCGGGCGGCTGCACGCCGAACCCGAGGAAGCTCAGCGAGGTCTCCAGCAGGATCGCGCTGGAGATGGACAGCGTCGCGGACACGATGATGACGCCCACCGCGCTCGGCAGCACGTGCCGGGTGATGATGCGCCACGGGCCCGTGCCGACCGCGCGGGCGGCGAGCACGAAGTCCCGCTCGCGCAGCGAGAGCACCTCGCCGCGCACCAGGCGGGCCAGGCTGGTCCAGGTGACCAGGCCGAGCACGAACGCGAGGCCCCAGATGCCGGAGTCTCCCGCCATGCGGCCGAGCACGGCCGCGACCGCCAGCAGCGGGATGATGATGAAGACGTCGGTCACGCGCATCAGCACCGACTCGACCCAGCCGCGGTAGAACCCGGCCAGCGCACCGATCACGGTGCCGACCACGGTGGAGATGATGCCGACCGCGAAGGCGATGATGAGCGAGAACTGCGTGCCGCGCATCACCAGGGCGAAGTAGTCCTTGCCGCCCGTGTCCTGGCCGAACGGGTACTCCCAGGTGGGCGCGCCGTCGCCGATCTTGTCGTACTGGAGCGTGTAGTCCTTGGGCCACCAGCCCGGGATCGGGCCGATGCCGATGGACGTGAACGCGACCACGATGACGAGGCCGAGCACGATCATCGAGGCGATGGCGCCGCGGTGCCGGAAGAACCGGCGGGCCACGAGCTGCCCCTGGCTGTAGGACTTGTCCTCGCCCGGCAGCGGGGCGGCCGAGCCGCCCGCCGCCAGGCCGACGGGGTCGGTGCCCGCCACCGAGATCTGCGGCTCGTAGTCCTCGCCGCCCGGGTTGCTGTTCCTGATGTCACTCATTGTCTGTGTCTCCTGCCGTGGCCCGCGCTCAGCGCCGGATCCGGGGGTCGAGGGCCGCGTACGCGAGGTCCGCCACGAGGTTCATCAGCACCGCCGCGATGCCGGTGACGAGGAAGAACGCCATGACGGGCGCCGGGTCCACCGCGTTCAGGCCGTCCTGGAACAGGGCGCCCATGCCCTTCCAGCCGAAGACCTGCTCGGTGATGACCGCACCGCCGATGAGCGCCGCGAAGTCGAACGCGACGATCGTCGTGATCGGGATGAGCGCGTTGCGGAACGCGTGCTTGACGATGACCTCACGCTCGGACAGGCCCTTCGACCGGGCGGTGCGCACATAGTCCTGGTTCAGCGTCTCCAGCATGGAGGAGCGCGTGTACCGCGAGTGCGTGGCCACCGAGACCAGGGTGAGCAGCACGGTCGGCAGCAGGATCTGGGTGCCCATGTCGAGCACCTGCTCCCAGAAGTCGCCGGTGAAGTTCGGCGTCTGCGACCCGATCGTCGAGATCGGCCGCGACTTGATGCCCAGGAAGCTGGCCCAGTTCGCGATGAGGATGTCCGCCACGACCGCGAAGGAGGTGATGACGCCCGTGACGCCGGTGATGAGCATGACCTGCTTGCGGGCGTCGCCGCCCCAGGCGGCGCCGATGCCGACCGAGACGAGGATCGCGAGCACGAACAGCCCGGCGAGCAGGCCCCACGACGGCTGGTTGACCAGCAGCGGCGCGAAGGCGAGGTAGGCGAGGGCGCCCACGACGGCGGTGGTGAGCGCCGCGTACAGGGCCCGCCGGTTGCGCAGGCCGGCAACGAGGGCCGTGACCAGCACGCCCGCGGCCGCCGAGACGACCAGCACGCCGCCGATGCCGAACACCGGGTTGCGCCACCAGTCGAGCGCGTTGAACACGAACAGGAGGACGGCGACGAAGGCGAACGCCGCGGCCGCCGTGATCAGCCGGCGCCGCGTGGAGCCGCCGAGCACCGCCTGGAGCACGAACCCGACCACCAGCGCGGCGATGACGATGGTCCACGGGGCGTACTGGCCCACGACGATCCAGTTGTTGTACTGGATGGCCGCGTACTCCTTGAGCAGCGTGGCCGCCCAGAACACCGGCAGCGAGAAGAACAGGAACGCGCTGAAGGTGACGACGTAGTCGAACCCGGAGTACTGGCGGATGGCCGTGAGGATGCCGAGCGCGATGCCGACGACGATGGCGAGCACCGTGGCCACGGTGATGAGCCGCAGCGAGGAGGCGGCGGCCTGCTGGGTGAGGCCCAGCACGTCGACGCCGTTGATCGTCACGCCGAGGTCGCAGTTGCCGGTGAAGCATCCCAGCACGCCCGAGAGCCAGTCCCAGTACCGCTCGAACGGGTTGTCGTCGAGCCGCAGCAGCGCGGACCGCTGGTCCATGAGCTGCTGTCGGTTCTGCGCGTTCGACTCGCGCAGGTCCTTGAGCGGGTCTCCTGAGTTGATCGTCAGGATGAACATGAGGAATGAGGCGCCGAGCAGGACGAGCGCCGAGACGCCGATGCGTCGGAGGATGAACTTGAGCACGGGTTGGCCCTTCGAGGCGGACGCAGCACGGCGTCTGCTGGGGAAAGCGATCAGTGGGTCACTCTAGGACAACGGATGAAATGTGCCGCCATCGCCCCGGGGCGAGGCCGGAAAATATCCGGACGGCGGCGGACAGACCTGCGGGGAAGGGAACAGGCGCTCCCTTCCCCGCAGGTCCTGCGTCAGGCTCGCGTCAGGAGGCGCGTGACCACTGCTCGGCGTTCCACACGACGCCGGACTGGGCGGCCGTCGGACGCACGTTCTCCAGGCTGGAGCTGCTGGCGATGACGCCCGGGTGGGCGAACAGCGGGATACCGAAGAGGGTGTCCCAGAGCTGCTTCTCGATGATCACCGTCTGCTCGGCGTGCACCGCCTCGTCCGTGGTGCCGGCCAGCGTCTTCCAGGCCTCGTCCACGGTCTCGTCGGAGTACTTGCCGTAGTTCTGCTGACCGGTGCTCGAGTAGATGTTCTCGCCCGAGGCGATCTGACCCGAGCCGGCCCACGCGAAGAGCGCGACCTCGTAGTCACCGTTCGGCAGGTCCTTGTCGAAGAAGTCCTCCGCGGCGGTGTCCTCGACCTCGAAGCCCACCTGGTCGCACGAGGACTTGATGGCCTCGACCTCGGCGGCACGGCGCGGGTTCGGCGCGGCGTAGCCGATCCGGACCTTCGCACCCTCCTCGAGACCGGCGGCCTCGAACTTCTCCTTGGCGGCGTCCAGGTCGACCTCGTCGTACCGGCCGTCGTAGGACTGGGACACGACGTCCTCGTAGTTGTCCTGGAACGGGAAGACCTCGCGGGCGTTCATGACGACGGCCTCGGGGTCGATCGGCTTGATCAGGTCGTCCACGATCTTCTGGCGCGGCACGCAGAGCGCGAACGCCTCACGCGCCTCCAGGCTGTCGGCGAAGATGCCGGAGCCGAAGTTGAAGTCGAGGTGCTCCCAGGTCAGGGTCGGGGTGCTCTCCACCGTGACCGCGTCGCCGAGCTGCTCGAGCTGCTGCACCGTGTCGACGGTGGGGCCGTTCGGGTTGATCGCGTCCAGGTCGCCGTTGGCCAGCGCCTGGATCTGCGCGTCGGCGCCGACCACGCGGAACGTCAGCTCCTTGGTGGCCGCCGGGGTGCCCCAGTACTTGTCGTTCGCCTCGAGGGTGATGTACTGGCCGGCCTCCCAGCCGTCGGCCTTGAAGTTGTACGGGCCGGTGACGGGCGTGAGCGCCGGGTCCGGGACCTGGCCCGGCTCCGAGAGCCAGCCCTTGTTCCAGAACTCCGCGGCCTTCTTCAGGACGTCCATGTCGAGGTCCTGGATGGCCGTGACGAGCTCCTCGGTGGACACGCCGGCCTGCTCGGCCACGACGTGCGCCGGGAACGGCGAGCTGATCTGGATCTTCCAGTCGGCGTACACGGTCTCGTAGTCGTACGTGAACGTCTTGGCGTCCGGCGAGTCCGCCTGCGGGCCCTCGGGCACGTAGTCACCCAGGGTCAGGCCCGAGATGTGGTTGAACAGCGGGGTCTCGGAACCGTCCTTGGTGACCTTGCCGTCCTCGGTGATGGCCTGGGCGGCCCAGTCGAGCACGTAGTCCGCGTAGGTGACCGGCGTACCGTCCGACCACGCCGCCTCGTCGTTGAGGGTGTACTCGACCTGCAGCGGGTCCTCGGAGACGGCCTCGTAGGTGCCGTAGGTCTCGTCGGTGCAGATCGAGCCGTCGTCGCCGAAGTACCAGAAGTTGCTGAACAGACGATCGGTCACCGCGCTGTTGTAGACCGAGTAGGTCTCCGGCGTGTTCGAGTTGTAGCCGAGGAACTCGTCCTCGTTCGACACCTTGATCTCGCCGTCAGCGGTCGTGACGTCGCCGAGGTCTGCCTTGCACGGGCCGTCGGCCGCCGCCGAGGTGGCAGTGCTCTCACCCTCGGCCGGGTCGTCGCTGCCTGCCGGGCTGGTGCACGCCGAGAACAGCAGCGCGCCACTGGCGGCCACTGCGACGGCGGCGCTCAGTCGCCTGATCTTCAATGTTCCTCCTCAGGGGAATGCCGGGGCCGGACTACCGGTGCCGCGCCGCAGCGCGCGACCGGGTGAGACGTCCGTCACCGTCATGGTTTCCGCTCACGCTACTCACGCGTTGGGAGGATTTGCCCAAGTTCGTCGGCGGGCGGATCTGATCGTTACCGACCTGATATCGCCCCGTAGCGGCATCGTCGCTACGCATCAGGGACCGAAACAGGACGTTAACACCTCGGGTGAAAAGTCAGACCCAGCCGTGCGAGCGTGCCACCGCGACGAAGACCCCGCGGGCCGCGAGCACCTGCTCGGCGGTCAGCGTGGGCACGCCGGCCAGCAGCACCTCGGTCACCTCCGTCGCGAGCTCCCGCTCGGACGGCGCGTCGCCGTCCGCCCGCGAGGCGGCGTCGGGCAGCGGCGGGAGGAAGGTGGGCACACCGGTCACGCCGCCGCCCACGCCTGCCGTGGCGAGCACCGGCGCGGGCGTCACGAGCGTGACGGTGGAGGCCTTCAGGCCCCGGTCGCCGTCCTCCACGGTGAAGTCCACGACCGCGCCCACGGCGAGGTGGCGCTTGTCGAACTCCAGGTCGTTGACGTGGATGAACACGTCGTCGCCGCCGGTGTCCGGAGCGACGAAACCGTAACCGCGCACATCGTCGAACCTGATGACCTTGCCTTGAACCACGACACACACTCCGCCTCGTAAGAATCCCTGCGAGTTCGAGTGTAGGACGGTTGTCCAACTCCGCTCGGCGGGGCGCGCCAGGAATGCCCACCTCGAGCGGGACCGGTCGCGCCCCGGGACGACGGCGCGGCCGGGCAGGGCTAGCGTGCCCTCATGACCGTCCGCGCGCTGGAGACCCCGGAGGTGCTGCGGCGCGCCGACGAGCTGGCCCGGATCTACCAGCGCGCGTTCGGCTACTCGGACGAGCGGCGCGACCACTTCCGGGACACCCGGCTCGCCTACCTCCCGCTGTACGACGGCGCCCTGACCCTCGGCGCCTTCGACGGCACGGACCTCGTCGGGTTCGTCTACGGGTTCGACTACCAGCCCGGGCACTGGTGGCCGCAGCAGGTGGGCCCCGCGCTGGCGCACGCCGGGCACGCCGGCTGGACCGACGACGCGTTCGAGCTCAACGAGCTGGAGGTGCTGCCCGAGCACCAGGGCCGCGGGCACGGGACGGCGCTGCTGCGCGAGCTGCTGTCCCGGGTCGCCCACCGGCACACCCTGCTGTCCACCACCGCCGACCCGGGCGACCGGGCCAAGGTGCTCTACCGGCGCCTCGGGTTCGTGGACCTGGTACCCGGCTTCCGGTACGCCGGCGTCGCCGAGCCGGCGAACATCATGGGCCGGCGCCGGGCAGGCTGACGCCCACGCCGGTCAGCGGGTCCAGACGTACGGCGTCGTCGTCGACACCCGGTGGAACCCGTAGCGCTCCAGGATGGGGCGCGAGTACTCGGTCGAGTCGCTGTTGATCAGCGTCTTGCCCCGGGCCAGCGCCGACCGGGCACGCGCGGCCGTGAGCGCCCGGTAGATGCCCCGCCCCCGCCACTCGGTACGCGTGCTGCCGCCCCAGATGCCCGCGAAGTCCGTGCCCGGCACGGGTTCGAGGCGCCCTGCGGTGACGATCCGGCCCCCGGCCTCGGCCACCCAGAGCTCCATGCCGTCGTCCAGCGCCTGCCGGCGCAGGATCGCGTTCGCCGACGCGTCCGACGGCGTGGACCCGAAGACCTCGTCCTGCATGGCGCACATCGCGCGGACGTCGCTCTCCTGCGTGACCTGGCGCAGCGTCACGCCGTCGGGCAGCGGCACGTCGACGGCGAGGGCCGCCGCCTCGCCGATCATGATCGACTCCGGCTCCTCCGGGACGAACGCCCGCTCGACCAGGGCCTCGTGCAGGCCCGGTGCGTGGTCGTGGCCGCGGGTCTTCCACTCGACGTTCGTGATGCCGCCGTCGGACCGGAAGTGGGCGACGGCGCCGTCGACGAGTGCTCGCACGCCCGCCTCGTCGGCGCCGCCGAGGTCCTGGTAGGTGACGAACCCGCGCCGGCCCAGGAAGGTCACCAGCCGCAGGGGTCCGAGGCGGGTGACCGAGACCGCGCTGGGGGTCTCGGCGTCGGTGCGGAGCTGCTCGTCGTACGCCCGGAGCAGGCGGGAGGTGTCTGTCATGGGCCAACGTTCCGTTGCCGGGCCGGGGCCCGGCAACGGAATATCGGTCAGTCCTTCGCGGCCGCCGTGCCGTCGGCGACCACCGGCACCCCGTTCTCGGGGGTGGTCGGGGTGTCGTCCGGGTCCGCGGGCGTGGCAGCCGACGTGGAGAGCTCGAACGGCTCGCCGTCGTGCTTCTCGACGCCCGTGTCCACCGTCTCCGCGAGCACCTGGACCGCCAGCTCCCGCTTGAGCACCAGCGGGTCGCTGGAGAGGTCCTTCCAGAGAGCGGCACACAGCACCAGCATCACCACGACGAACGGCAGCGCCGAGACGATGGTGATGTTCTTCAGGCCGTTGAGCGCGCTCGCCGGATCGTCGCCGCCGGCCAGCAGCATGGCGGCCGCGACGGCACCCGTGCTGACGCCCCAGAACACCACGGACTTGCGGCTGGGGTGCTCGGCGCCGTTCTCGGACAGCCCACCCATGATGATGGACGCGGAGTCCGCCCCGGTGACGAAGAAGATCGCGACCAGCACGACGGCGAGGACCATCAGACCGATCCCGACCCAGCCGGGCACCGGCAGTGCGCCGAGGGTCTGGAAGAAGATGAGGTCGAAGTTGATGTCGGCCCCGCCCTCCCCGATCGCGGCGAGCGCGGCCCCGGTGTCCTGCGCCTGCTCGGCACGCTCCTGCAGGCCGATGGCTCCGCCACCGAAGATCGCGAACCAGACGGTGGAGACGATCGAGGGCACGAGCAGCACGCCGGTGACGAACTGGCGCACCGTGCGGCCACGCGAGATGCGCGCGATGAAGGGGCCCACGAACGGCGTCCAGGAGACCCACCAGGCCCAGTAGAAGATGGTCCAGGTGCCCATCCAGTCGGACAGGGACTGGTCGCCGGAGGCCGCTGTCCGCGAGGCCATCTCCGGCAGGTCACCCACGAAGGCGCCCAGGGAGGCGGGCAGCACGTTGAGGATGAAGAGCGTGGGTCCGCCGATGAAGACGATGACGGCGAGCACGAGCGCGAGCCACATGTTGGCGTTGGACAGCCACTGGATGCCGCGCTCGATGCCCGAGACGGCGGAGAGCACGAACAGGCAGGTGAGGACCGCGATGATGATGACCAGCGTCACGGTGCCCACGGACTCCATGACACCGGAGTGCTGGATGCCGCCCCCGATCTGCAGGGCGCCCAGGCCCAGGGAGCAGGCCGAGCCGAACAGGGTCGCGAGGATCGCCAGGATGTTGATGACCCGGCCGCCGGTGCCGTTGACGGCCTTGCGGCCGAACAGCGAGGTGAACATCGAGCTGAAGAGCTGCGAGCGGCCCAGGCGGTAGGTGCCGTAGGCCATGCCCAGGCCGACGATGGCGTACATGGCCCAGGGATACAGGGTCCAGTGGAAGAGCGTCTGCCCCATGGCGGTCGCGGCGGCCTCGGGCGTGGACCCGTCGACCGTACCGGGCGGCGGCGCCATGTAGAAGTACAGGGGCTCGCCGACGCCGTAGAACATGAGGCCGATGCCCATACCGGTCGCGAACATCATCGCGATCCAGGAGGGCGTCGAGTACTGCGGCTTCTCGCCGTCCTGACCCAGCGGGATCTTGCCGAACCGGCCGAGGGCCACGACGAGCACGAAGATCGTGAAGATGGTGGCCGCGATGACGAACAGCCAGCCGAAGTTCTGCAGGACGCCGGCGAGCGCGCTGTCCGCGACGGAGCCGAGGGTGTCGGAGCTGACGAAGCCCCACACGATGAACGCGAGGGCGATGATGCCGGCGACGCCGAAGACGACGCGGTCGGTGCCGACACGCTGGTCCTGCGGTCCGAGTGCGGCCCGCTCGACGCGGCGGGCGCCGCGCTGGATACGCCCCAGCAGGGTCTTGGTGGATTCTGAGGTACTCATGACAACGGCCCTCCTCTCCGCCCCGGGTCTGCCGGGCGGTCACACGGGAGGGCCAGGACTCCTTTACGGGTGAAGCGGTCTGCTAACCAACGCTTCACCGTAACACCACACCTATTTTTCACCCGGCAGGATGATCCCGCCACGCGGAGGAGCACGCCCGGCTGACGTGTTCGGTCGGGTGGGGGGGGGGGGGGGGGGGGGCGGGCCCGGGGGGGGGGGGCCCCCCCCCCCCCCCCGGCGGGGGGGGCCCCCCGGGCGGCCC
>NZ_JBITFV010000020.1:0-80462 GCF_044456525.1 Promicromonospora sp. NPDC050880 | reverse complement strand
GTCTGCAACCCCCCCCCCCCCAAAAAAACCACCTGTTTTTGCCCCCCGGCGGCCCCCCCCCCCCCCCGGGCCCCCCCCCCCCCCCCCCAACACAGCGGCCTGCTGGTCAGCCCTTGAGACCGCTGTGCGCCAGGCCCTGCACGAACTGCTTCTGCGCCACGAGGAACACGGCCAGGACGGGCAGCACGGTGAGCGTCGTCGCAGCGAGCTGGACGTTCCACATGGGTCCGCCGTAGGCGTCGACGTACTGCGTGAGCGCCTGCGGGAGCGTGAAGTTCTCCTTGCTGGAGAGGTACACGATGGGTTCGAGGTAGAGGTTCCAGGACTTGAGGAACGTGAAGATCGCCACGGCGCCGAGCGCGGAGCGGGACAGCGGCACGGCGATGCGCCAGAAGACGCCCCAGCGGCCGAGCCCGTCGATCCGGCCGGCCTCCTCCAGCTCGACGGGGAGCCCGAGGAAGAACTGCCGCATGATGAACACGGCGAGCACGGCGGGCGCCCCGAGCACGGGGATCACGATGAGCGGCCAGTGGGTGTCGATGAGCCCGAGGCTGTTGACGATGCGGAACAGCGGGACGATCGTCACCTCCGACGGCACCAGGAGGCCCACGAGCACCAGGACGAACAGCGCGTTGGCCCCGGGGAAGCGGATCCGCGCGAACGCGTAGCCCGCCATCGCCGCCACGAGCATGGTGCCGAGGGTGACCAGCACCGCGATGTAGAGCGAGTTCCAGTACTGCTGCGCGAACGGCTGCAGGGTGAACACCCGGCCGTACGCCTCCAGCGACGGGTCCTGCGGCCAGACGGTCGGCACGCGGCGCAGGATCTCGCTCATCGGCTTGAGGCTGGAGGTCGCCATCCACCAGGTGGGGAAGACGAACGGCACGCTCAGGACGGCGAGGACCAGCACGAGCAGCCAGCGGGTCCAGGCACGGCGGGCCCGGACGCCGAGCCGGCGGGGTGCCGGCATGGTCCCGGCCGGGGTCGCGCCCGGCGGCACGGCCCGGGTGCCGGGCCGCGCACGGCCCGGCGTCGTCACGGGCATCACGTCAGACTTCATGGAAGACCCACCTCTTGCGCGACTGCCACTGGAGCAGCGTCAGGACGAGGACGATGAGGAACAGGAGCACCGCCAGGGCGCTGGCATAGCCGAACTCGTTGAACCGGAACGCCTGCTGGTACAGGTAGTAGACGAGCACCGTGGTCGAGGTGCCGGGGCCGCCGCCGGTGAGCACGTCGATCTGCGCGAACACCTCCAGCGAGCCCACGATCGTGATGATCGAGACCAGCAGGATGGTGGGGCTGATCAGCGGCAGCGTGATGGAGCGGAACCGGCGCCACGCGCCGGCGCCGTCCAGCCGGGCCGCCTCCTGCAGCTCCTCGGGCACGCCCTGCAGCGCGGCCAGGAACAGGATCATGTTCAGGCCCACGTTCTTGAAGACCTGCACGATGATCACCGCGATCATGGCGGTGGTGGGGTGCCGCAGCCAGTTCGGCCCCTCGATGCCGAGCACCGACAGGAACCCGTTGATGCCGCCGTCGGCCTGGAGCAGGAAGCTCCAGACGATGGTCCACGCGACCAGCGAGACGACGACGGGCGAGAAGAAGAAGGTCCGGAACGTGGTGGTGCCGGGCAGCTTCTGGTTGAGCAGGACGGCGAGCAACAGCGCCAGCGCGATGTTCACCACGACGAGCCCGATCGAGAACCAGACGGTCGCCGCGAGGGCGTCGCCCAGGCCCGGGTCGGACGCCATCCGCTGGTAGTTCTCCGCGCCGACGAACGTGAACGTGTTCGCCAGGACGTTCCACTCGTGCAGGGAGTACCAGACCACCATGCCGAGCGGCAGGACGACGAAGGCGAGCGACCCCAGGACCACCGGGGCGACCATGGTGTACCCGACGAGCCAGTCGCGGCGCACCGCCGCTGACGCTGTTGCCACGATCAGTCCTCCAGCAGCGGCGTGATCGCCGCGCAGGTGTCGGTCAGCACGGCCTCGACGTCGGCGTCCTCGACCCACAGGGAGTCGAGCTCGGCACGCACGGTCTCGGACAGCTTGGCGAAGTTCTTGTGCGCCGGCTTGGTCACCGCGTCCTCGACGCCGTCGACCACGACGGCCTCCAGCTGCTCGGCCGTCAGCCGGGGGTTGGCGGCCGCGAGGCTGTCGCCGTTGAGCAGCGACTGGCGAGGCGGCGGGAAGTACGCGGCGAGCTGCTCGGCGTTCTCCGCGTTCGTGAAGTACGCGAGGAAGTCGGCGGCGACGTCGGGGTGCTCCCCCGCGACGAAGACCCCGACCCCGGCCTGGCCCACGACGTTCTGCTTGCCCTCGGGTCCTGCGGGCAGCGGCACGACGTCCCAGCCGAAGGAGTCGTCGAGGGACGAGGCGCGGCTGATCTGGGTGATCGTCATCGCGGCGTCACCGGCGAAGAAGTCGGCGGTGGTGCCCGGGGCCGGCATGGCGCCGTCGGTGAACACCGCGTCGTGGAACCAGGTCATGGCCTCGACCATCGCCGGGTCCGTGAAGGTGCACTGAGTGCCGTCCGTGCTCCACGGGGCGGCCTTCCACCCGGACCACACCGTGGCCAGGTTCTCCCACGTCTGGTAGTCGAAGTCGCGCACCACCAGACCCTGCTTGCCGGACTTCTCCGCAGTGGCCGCGGCGATGTCACGGGCGGCGTCGAAGGTCCACCCGCCGTCGGCGACCAGGTCGGCCGGGTTCGGCTGGTCCGCCGCGGCGATCTGGTCGGTGTTGACGAACATCGCGAACGGGCTGTTCGAGAAGGGGTAGGCGTAGAGGCCGTCGCCCTCCTCCCAGAGGGTGAGCGCGCTCGGTACGAGGTCGTCGAACGCGTAGCCCTCGGTGCCCTCCAGCACCGGGCGCAGGTCCACGAGCGCGCCGCTGGAGACGAACTCCGGGGCGTTGCTCTCGAAGATCCAGGCCAGGTCCGGGGCGTTGCCGCCCGCGAGCTGGGTGGTCAGCGCGGTGGTGTAGTCCTCGAACGGGATGGTCTCGAACGTCACGCTCGAGACCAGCTCCGGGTTCTCGGCCACGTAGGCGTCGGCGATGGACTGGAAGAGGTCGAGCTGCGCCTCGTCCGCCGTCCAGACGGTCATGCGCAGGTCGACCGGTTCGGACGGCGTCTCGGGCTCGCCGACCGGTGCGTCGCTCCCGCCCGCGCACGCGGACAGGGCCAGGGCCGTCCCGAGGACGGCGGCGGTACCCGCCGTCCTGCGGTTCCGGGTGTGGTGTACAGACATCAGTTCTCCTTTGGACTGATCCGGCGACGGGCGTCGCCGGCGTGTGCCGGTGCGTGCGGAGGCCGTCCGCGTCAGTAGGGGTGGGCCTCGTCCGGCCAGCGCAGCTCGACGCCGGTGGCGACGAGCTCGGCCTGGTAGTCGGCGAGCTGGTCCGGCTGGGACTGGACGGAGTGCGGGGTGCGGCCGGTGGCGAGGCAGTGCGCGGCCAGGTGCCCTGCGGCCTCGCCGACGTTCCACTCGACCGGGTGCAGCCGGTAGCACCCGTTGGTGATGTGCGTGGTGCCGATGTTCTTGTTGCCCGCCAGCAGGTTGGTGGTGCGCCGCGGCAGCAGGGCGCCCAGCGGGATCTCGAACGGGGTGGACGGCACGTCGATGTACGTGTCGCCGCCCGTGGAGGGGTGCAGGTCGATGCGGTACATGCCCACGCCCACGGAGTCCGCGTACCGGGTGGCGCCCCGGTCGCCGCGCACGGCGTAGGACACGTCGTTCTCGGTGATCGTCGTGACCGCCTTGATGCGGCGGGACTCGCGGTGGTAGACGGCCTGGGCCAGCCCGTCCGCGCTGCCCATGACGTCGGGCCGCAGTCGCAGGCCGGGGAACCCGGTGCCGCCGTCGGGCCGCGGCGCCTCGGTCTGCATCCAGTAGAGCATCGAGAGGCTGAGCTGCCGGGCGTCGGCGATCCGGGCCTCCTCCTCCTCGCGGGAGACGTCCAGCACGTGACCCAGGAAGTAGTCGATGCTCGGCCAGTTCACGAGGCACAGGTCGCTCTCGTAGAACCCGGGCTCGTACAGGTCGCGCGCGGCGATGCGGCGGAACAGCCAGAGGTTGCCGTCGCCGGCGTTCTTGGACTGGTCGGCGTCCACGGCCAGCGGGTCGTCACCCGGGTTGGGGGTGAACGAGCGCTTCTCCAGCGCGAGGGTGCGCGGGTTGGGCGCCGTCCACGACAGGAGCTGCTCGCCGCCCCACGCGGCCGGTGCGTAGGTGCGCCAGAAGTCGTAGCGCTCGGGCTTGTCGATCGTGTGGTCGCCGTCCGTGTGCTCGACGACGAAGCACACGCTCAGGGCCTGCACGTTGTCCGGCTGGGCCACGTCCGGGGCGCTGGGCTCCCCCGTCTCGTGCCGCGACTCGAACCCGGTCACGTACTCGGTGCCGGTCAGCGGCAGGAGCTCGCCGGTCTCGGTCGCGTCGACCGTGTAGGCCGCGGCGACGGTCACGTCCGCGCCGCTGACGACGGAGCGGAGCGTCACCGAGGTGACCTGGTCGCCGTCGGTGGTGGCCGCCACGGGGCGCACCCGCTCCAGCAGCCGGATGCGGCCCGAGGAGCGGTACGGGGCGAGCATCTCCTCCAGCACGCCGACGGCGACCCGCGGCTCGTGGCACAGCTTGGACACCCAGCCGGCGCCCGGGTTCAGCTCCGCCCGGTCCCGTGCGCCGTCGGTCAGCGGGTAGCGGCGGCGGTAGACGTCGCGGATGCCGTCGCGCAGCGCGCGGTACCGGGCGGTCACGCCGAACCGCTCCACCCAGGGGTGCTCGTCCGGCGGCACGGCCTGCGACGTGAGCTGGCCCCCGATCCACGGGTGCTCCTCGGTGAGGACGACGCGGGCGCCCCGGTCGGCGGCGGCCAGCGCGGCGGCGATGCCGCCGAGCCCGGCGCCCACCACGAGCACGTCGGTCTGCAGGTCTTGAGGGGTCACGCGGGGGTCCGTCCTGTCGTGGGTGTCGGTTCGGGGGTAGGTCGCGGGGCGCCGGGTCACGGGGAGACTCCGGGCGCAGGGGCCACCGTGGCGCCCTCGACGTCGGGGCACACGAGGACCTGGTGCAGCTCGGCCTCGGTCACGGCGGCCGGGCGCCGTGCGTCCCGCTCACGCCGCGGGCCGTCGTCGGAGACGAGCCGGGAGAGGAGGTACAGCGCCCGGGCGCCCATCTCCTCGCGGGGCACGGAGAAGCCGGACCACTGCCGGCCGCCGCGCCGCGGGTGGTGGGGCTGGCCGAGCAGCAGCACGGACACGTCGTCGGGCACGCGCATGCCGCGCCGCTCGAGCTCGTCGGCGAGCTCCTCGGGGTAGTTCTCCGGGGCCACGACGACGGCGGTGAACCGCTGGTCGGCGATCTCGGCGGCGGTGGCGGCGACGTCGTCGAGCTCGACGAACCGGGTGGTCAGGCCGTGCGCCTTCATGGCGGTGCGGTAGCCCTCCACGCGGTCCAGCGTGGGCTGGTCGGTGCCGCGCGTGCCCACGTAGCCGATGCGCTGGTGGCCCTGGGCCACCAGCCGGTCGATCTGCCGCACGGTGCCGCCCACGTAGTCGGCACCCACGTAGGGCAGCCGGCCGCCGTCGCTGCCGCGCTTGCCGATGAAGACGAACGGGTAGTTGGTGTCGAGCAGGTGCTGCAGCTCGCCCCGGTGCTCGTGCTGGCCCAGCAGCAGGCAGCCGTCGGCCACGCCGAGCCGCTGCCAGCCCTCCCGGGTGAGCCTGCGACGGCCGTCCTCGACGGGCGCGCTCGTGAACAGCAGGATGTCGACGCCCAGCCGTTCGGCGGCGTGCTCGATACCCGTCAGGAACGGGCCGTAGAAGTCGCGGCTGGCGCGCGGGAACGTGGCCTCGTACGTGAACACGCCGAGGATCTGGGCGAGCCCGCCCGCCAGGCGCTGTGCCGCCGGGTTGGCCGTGTAGCCCGTGATGCGGATCGCGTCGAGCACGCGCTGGCGCGTCTCCTCGCTGATGCGCACGCCCGCCGGGGTGCTGCCGTTCAGCACGAACGAGACGGTCGCCTGGCTGACGCCGGCCATCGCGGCGACGTCGGTCTGG
Source organism: Promicromonospora sp. NPDC050880 (assembly GCF_044456525.1). Taxonomy (NCBI): domain Bacteria; kingdom Bacillati; phylum Actinomycetota; class Actinomycetes; order Micrococcales; family Promicromonosporaceae; genus Promicromonospora; species Promicromonospora sp. NPDC050880. Next base: position 74,399 of record NZ_JBITFV010000020.1, on the reverse strand, counting down.
GTGATGCGACGACGTGGCACGGCTCCTCCTCGAACGCCCGGTCGGGTCATCGTTGACACCGGGAGTCTCACCGGGGGCCGAGCGCGCGGTCAATCTGATGATGCGCATTATTAGCAGCTGTCCACCGGGCGCCTCCCCCGGCCACGACGCGGGCCGCGGCCAGCACCCGGGCCCCGATGTGGCGCATTATCACCGGGCTCGTTGGTGGGTCTCATTACCTCCCTTGACCGCCGTCCCGGTCCGCCCGAAGGCTGACGCCGTCATGACGACGTGACGTCTCACCGCGACGAAGGAGTACGCACCATGGCTGTCCGCACCGCGCGCCGGGCACTGGCCGGCGCCACGCTCGCCCTGGCGGCCGCGCTGGTCCCCGGCGTGACCCAGGCGGCGACCGGGCCCGCCCCCGGGGCACCCGGGTCCGAGCTGCCGGTCTTCACCTCGACCGGCGCGATCGTCGACCCGCTCGACGACACGCTCCCCCACAACCCGAACCAGGAGTTCATCTTCCCGTCGGTGTTCCACGCCGGGGCGCACCTGTCCGACCCGCTCGGCGAGTGGTACGTCTACTACGCGCCGCACGACGACCCGGGCGGCATCAACCTCATGTACGCGGACTCCCTCGACGGTCCGTGGACCCAGTACGAGGGCAGCCCCGTGGTGTCGAACCAGTGGGAGGGCATCTACGACGTGCCCCACGTGTCCTCCCCTGACGCCGTGTGGAACGCCGCCGAACGGAAGATGTACCTCTACTTCCACGGCGACAACACGGTGACCCGCTACGCGACCTCGACCGACGGGATCACCTTCGACTACGGCGACGAGGCCGTCACCACCGAGATGGTCGACGCCGCCCAGCCGGGCCGGCACGCCACCGAGACGTCGTACGCGCGGGTGTTCCGCAACCCCGACCGGTCGTCGCCGCAGCGCTGGGCGATGCTGTTCATGACGAACTACGACACGAACGTGCGGCACATCAACCTGGCCTACTCCCCCGACGGCAGGGACTGGGAGGTGGAGCCGGAGCCGATCGTCACGCCGGGCCCGGTCGAGGGCACCAACGTGGCGGCCGCCGACCTGTGGCGGTGGAAGGGGCAGGACTACATCGTCTACGGGGCCACCGTCGGCACGATCTTCGCGCGGCCGGTGGACCGCACCCTCACCGACGTCGGCGACCCCGAGCCGCTGTTCGTCCCGCAGCCGGCGCCCCCGGAGGCCGGGCGGGCGACGTCGCCGCAGATCGTCACCGAGCGCGGGCGCACCCACCTGATCTACGAGTACGGCGAGCGGTCGCACACCACCATCGGGCACGCGGTGCTCGACCCGGACGGTGTCCGCGACCCGCTCAACACCCACCCCGAGGACCCGCTGTACGCGCAGTGCACGGGCGCGGGCTCGGACGAGCTCGACGGCGCCGCGCTGGACCGGTCGCTCTGGTCGACGGCGGTGCGCGGCGACCTGGACCGCTCCGTCGTGGCCGACGGCGCGTGGCACATCCCCACGTACGCCGGGAACTCGACGTCGGCCCCGCTGCTGCTGCAGCCCGTGCCGGACGCGCCCTGGCAGGTGACCACGCAGGTCACGCTGGACCCGCAGGTCAACTTCCAGCAGGCCGGCCTGATCGTGCGGCGCGACGACGCCAACTCGCTGCGGATCGACATCTCTCACGTCGACGCCGGCAAGCGGTTCGACTTCGTCTGGCGCAGCAACGGCGTCGACCGGAACAACGCGTGGACGGCGGAGGACTCGGCGCTGGCGCCGCCGGAGACCGGCGACACCGTGTGGCTGCGGATCACGCACCACGGCGAGTGGCTGACGGCGTCGTACAGCATCGACGGCATCACCTTCGTGAACCTGGGCCGCGCCGCCCCGGCGGACCAGCTCGCCGCGACCGACGTCGGCCCGTTCGCCTACCGCGGCCCGGCGACCACCCCGGAGCTGACGGCGCAGTTCGACTGGATCCGCTTCACCCCGACCCCGGAGGAGCTGGCGGCCTGCTGAACCGCCGCGTGGTCGGCCACGGGCACGGTGTACGCAGGTGGGCGGTGGCGCTCCCTCTCCGCCCGGACCCCTCCGGCCCGGCGGCCCACGCCTACCGCGGCTGACGCCGACCCGGCTCCATCGCCCGCCGCGGCTGACGCCGACCCGGCTCCATCGCCCGCCGCGGCCAACGCCGACCCCGACCCCGCCGGTCAGCTCGGTTGCTCTGCGTAGACATCGTCTACGCAGAGCAACCGAGCTGCGGGAGACGCACCTTCCCCGCACCAGGCCCGGGATCCGGCGGGCACGGCCCGCGGCCCGGACCGGCACGCTCCACCCGGCACGACTTGCCCGCGCCATCCGGCCCGGCCAGGATCGAGACCTTCCGCGGCAGAACGGGGAGCACATGTGCGCAGGACGCCGGGACCGGCTCGCCGAGCACCTCGCCCACGCCGCCGAACGGTTCGGGGTGCGCCCCGAGGGCGACCTCGTGCGCGGGGACTTCGACCGCACCCTCGCCGTGCGGACCTCGGGCCCGGCGTGGCTGCGGGTGACCGCGCAGCGCCCCGAGTGGACCACCGAGGAGTTCTGGGACGGTATCGCCTCCGCGACGGGCTCCCCCTTCGACGAGATCCCGATGCCCCGGCACCTGGCCACCACCCAGTGGGCGGACGGCGGCTACGTGGTGCGCGCCGATCTCGTCACGTACGTCGACCGGCGCGCCGTGGGCAGCGGGCTCGTGCTCCGGCGCGACGCCGACCTGCCCGGCGCCTGGTGGGACGCGCTCCGGGCCGGACTGGCCCCGCTGCGGCGCGCGACCGGGACCCGGCGCGCCGTGCTGCGTCCCGACGCGCTCCGGTCCTCGCTGCTGGCGTCGTTCGGCGTCGAGATCGACCTGAGCCGCCTCGACTGGGAGGTGGCCCACGGAGACCTGCACTTCGGCAACCTCACCGCCCCCGGCCTGACGATCCTGGACTGGGAGACCTGGGGCTGGGCACCGGCCGGGTACGACGCCGCCGTCCTCGCCTGCTCCGCCGTCCTGCGGCCCGACGTCGCGGCCCGGGTCCGGGCGGAGCTGCCCGTACCGCCCACGTACTCCGGGGCGGTGGCCCGGCTCGCCGCGGCGGACAAGTACCTGAGCCTGGTCCGCCTCAGCCGGCACCCCGACGTCGCGGTCCCGTTGCGCCGGCAGGCCGAGGCCGTGCTCCGCGAGGGGCTCGTGGCCTGACGGTCCCGGCCCACGTCATCGCACAGAAACACGCCTTCATCGCCGGGGAAACCCGCGCTCCCTACCCTGACCGGCAGTCGCGCCGGCGGGTCCGGCGCAGGGACGGAGGGAACGGCGATGTCCGACGCACCACCCAGCACCCCCGCGGTCCACCCGGTCGACGAGGTCCCGCGGTTCACGCGGCTGTTCCCGCTCGGCCTGCAGCACGTCCTGGCGATGTACGCGGGCGCGGTCGCCGTCCCGCTGATCGTCGGCGGGGCGCTGGGCTACTCGGCGGCCGACCTGGCGTTCCTCATCAGCGCGGACCTGTTCGTCGCGGGCATCGCCTCGATCATCCAGTCGGTCGGGTTCTGGCGGTTCGGCGTCCGGCTGCCCATCATGCAGGGCGTCACGTTCGCCGCCCTCGGTCCGATGATCTCGATCGGCACCACGTACGACATCACCGCCGTCTTCGGCGCGACCATCGCCTGCGGGCTGTTCATGCTGCTGGTGGCGCCGTTCTTCTCGGTGCTGCTGCGGTTCTTCCCGCCGATCGTCACCGGCACGGTGATCCTGGTCATCGGCGTCTCGCTGATGGACGTCGCGGCCGGGTGGATCACGAACAACGGCCCGAGCGCCGCGCCCTCGGACCTCGCGCTGGCCGCGGGCACGCTGCTGTTCATCGTCCTCGTCGAGCGGTTCGCGCCGCCCGCGGTCGCGCGCGTCTCGGTGCTCCTGGGCCTGGTCGCGGGCACGCTCGTGGCCCTACCGATGGGCAAGGCCGACTTCTCGGGAGTGGGTGAGGCCGGCTGGTTCGCCCTGATCACCCCGCTGCACTTCGGCATCCCGACGTTCCCCGTCGCCGCGGTGCTGTCGATGCTCGTCGTGGGCCTCGTGATCATGACCGAGACCACGGGCGACATGATCGCCGTCGGGGAGATCACCGGTCGCCCGGTCACGCCGCGGCGGCTCGCCGACGGTCTGCGGGCCGACGGGCTCTCGACCGCGCTGGGCGGCCTGTTCAACACCTTCCCGTACACCGCGTTCGCGCAGAACGTGGGACTGGTCAGCCTGACCGGCGTGAGCTCACGGTTCGTCGCGACGGCGGCGGGCGCCATCCTCGTCGTGCTCGGTCTGGTGCCCAAGGTGGGCGCCGTCGTGGGCGGGGTGCCGAGCGCCGTGCTCGGCGGCGCCGGGATCGCGCTGTTCGGGATGGTCGCGGCGTCGGGCATCCGGTCGCTCGCGAAGGTCACGTTCACCAGCAGGAACATCCTCGTCGTGGCCCTGTCGCTCGGCGTCGCGCTGCTGCCGACGGTCCGGCCCGAGATCTACGCGAACCTGCCGGAGTGGTTCCGCCTGATCTTCGACTCCGGCATCAGCGCCGGGGCCATCAGCGCCATTCTGCTCAACCTGCTGCTCAACGGCGACCAGGTCCGGGCGGCGCGGAGACACGAGACGAGCCCCGCGGTCAGCGGCGGCTGACGACGGCCCGGACGGGCGAGCGCAGCGGACGGCCCGCCGCCGCACCCGTCCGACCTCCGCCGTGAAGTGCGCTTCTACCCAGCGATCTGGACCAGAACCCCCACGAGATCTGGTCCAGATCGCTGGGTAGAAGCGCACCTTCCGTACCCCGCAGCGAGCGCACGGCAGGTCCGGGTCTCACGGCACCCGGAACGTCACCGTCTCCACCGGGTTGTCGAACTCCGTGGTGCGCAGCGACACCTGTGCGTCCCAGTCGCCCGACGTCGGCAGCACGACGTCGCCGGCGTAGACGCCGGGTCCGAGCGAGCTGACCGCGACCTCCCCCAGCTCCACGTCGCCGGACGTCAGGCTGAGCCGCGGGGCCTCGTAGCCCTCCGCGGGGTCGCCGGCCGCGTCCGTCATCGTGATGGTGAGGGTGGCGGGGCCCACCTCCGGCGGGTCCAGGGTGATCCGCGCCGTGATGCCGCCCAGCCGCACGGACTCCGTGACGCCCCGCGCCTCGCTCGACACGGTGGCCGGGTTCTCGGGGCTCCGGTCCACCAGGAACCCGGTGACGCCCAGGACCGCCACCAGGACGGCCGCCTCCGCCAGCGCCGTGCGGATCAGCGGCACGGGCGTGGGCCCGCGGCCGCGGCGGCGGGGCGTCGTCCGGAAGCGCGGGAGCAGCGCGAACCGGTTCCACGTGGCGATGCCGATCGCCACCACCGCGACCTGCACCTTGACCAGGAGCAGGGTGCCGTAGCCCGACCCGGTCAGGGCGCCCCAGCTCCCGGCGACCCGCCAGGCCAGGATCGTCCCGGCGACCACGAGCACCGCGAGCAGGACGGCGGCCCAGGTCGAGAAGCGACCGAGCACGACGGCGCCGGCGTCGCTCCGCGCGAGGTCGCCGAGCACCAGGGCGATCGCGACCAGACCGCCGAGCCAGAGGGCTCCGGCGGCCAGGTGCAGCACGTCCACGGCGACCACGAGCGCCTCGGGCGTCGCGGCGCGGGTGTGACCGGTGAACGCGGGGGCGGCGACCGCCTCGAGGCAGCCGGCCGTCACCAGGACGGTCCGCATGCGACCGGGGGCCGCGCCGGGGAGCGACCCGGTCGCCAGCGCGAGCCCGGCGACCACCCCGGCGGGGACGGCGTACTCCGCCGTCGCGAGCGCCGACCAGGTCGAGCCCTCGGTGAGCGCGGAGGCGGGCAGGCCGAGCTGGTAGAGCGCCACCAGCGGCACCGCCGCCCACCACCCGGCGGCGGCCAGGGCGGCGGCCGCCCGGGCGACCGCCCGGAGCCGGGCGCGCGCTGGGTCGGCGATGCGGTCCCGGGGCAGGAACAGGACGGAGAAGGCCGCCACGCCCGCGGCCACGAGGAGGCCCACATAGCCCGCACCCCGGACGAGGCCCAGCACGACGGGCGCCTCGGTGCCGGCGTCCGCCCCGGTGGCCGGGACGTCCACCACGTCGCTCGGGGCGCCGACGGAGAAGCTGAGCGAACCGCCGATGGGGTGCCCGTCCGCCGAGACGAGCCGCCACAGGACGACGAGGGTGCCGTCCGGGACCTCCGCGTCGAGGTCGACGAGGAGCCGCGACCCGCGGACCGTGGCGGTGGAGTCGAGCTCCGCCCCGGTGGCGTCGAACACCCGGATCCCCGCGGGCACGCCGATCACGGACTCGTCGAACGTGAACGTGACCCGCTCGGGTGCGGTGTCGAGCACGGCGCCCTCCGCGGGGTCGGTGCTCAGGAGGGTCGCGTGGGCCGCGGCGCTGCCGGCCGGGCCGAGCACGAGCGCGCAGACGAGAGCGAGCAGGAGCAGCCAGCCGCCGGTGCGGGTGCCTGCTCCGGGGCGGGTGCCCGAGCCGCGGCGTGTCATGGGCGTCGGCGGTGGCGCAGCAGGGCCACCGCGCCCGCCACGACACCGGCGAGCAGGACGGCGCCCCCGCCGAAGGTGACCAGGGGGTCAGGACCGCCCGGATCGCCGCCGGCCACGGCCGTGCTCGCCTCCTCGGGGTCACCGTCCGGATCGGCTCCGGGGCTCGCTGCCCCTCCCTCACCGGCGGTCACGACCACGACCGGTGCGGGCCGGTCGAGCGCGTCGTGGTCCTCCCCGTGCCCGGCGACCTCGGTCCACGCCGCCTCCCCCTGCTCGCACCGCTGGACCACCGGGAAGACGAGCGTGGCACCGGCGTCGTCCGGGAGGCGCACCGAGAACTCCACCTCGTCGTGGGCGCCGTCGGGGAGCGGCGCCGCCGCCGTGTAGGTCAGGCCGTCGGCATCCTGGTCGACCGTCCAGCGGTCGGTGTCGGTGGCGGTCACCTCCGTGACCTCGTCGGGCATCCGCAGGGAGAGCGCGGTCGTGGCCGACCCCTCGCAGCCGTGCGGGATCTCGACCGCGAGGACGGCCGTGGCACCGGCAGCCGTGGTGGACGGCGTGACGGTCACGTGGGCCGCGGCCGACGTCGCCCCGAGGGCCACGAGGCCGGTGGCGGCGAGCCCGGACAGGGCCACGCGGCGGACGGCGGTCGTGCGGTTCATGCTGGCTCCCCGGCTCTGGAGGTGGCCCGCGACTCTGCGGGCGGCTCGCACACCACATCAGCCTGCGGAACTGTTGTCAAGAGTGTGAACTGATCGCCGGAAACCATGGACTCACCCCTTCTCGCCGCGTACCGTGGTTCACATCACTGAATCCAGGTCGCACCCGTGAACCACCGTCGGTGCGGGGGCGGCCGCCACCGGAGGGACGACATGCCCAACATCACCGTCGAGCTGCTGCGCGGCCGCACGATCGAGCAGCGTCGCCAGTTCGCCCAGGCCGTGGCCGACAGCGCCGTCGAGATCCTGGGCGCCCGCCGCCAGGACGTCCGTATGGTCTTCCAGGAGATCACCCCGGACATCGTCGCCAACGGCGGCGTGCTGGCCAGCGAGGACGAGAGCCGCGCCGGCGTGGTCGCCACTCTGGCCGACGACTGAGCCTGCAGGCACCGGACAGCAGACCGGACAGCACCGCGACAGCGGTGCAGGTGTGGGCCCGGAGGATCCGTCCTCCGGGCCCGCACCTGTCTCACCCCCGCGCTACTGCACCCGGACCGTCACCCTGGTCTCGGCCGGCAGGGCCAGGTCGCTGCCGAGATAGGAGACCGTCAGTGCCAGGTCCCCCTTCTTCGGCCGGGGCACCTCGAACCGCACGCGGCCGTCCTGGACCGTGCCCAGCAGCGTGGGACCGTCCTTGACGGCGACCCGCACCTGCCCCGTCACCGCCACCTCGTGCGCCGCGGTGAGGGACACGGTGACGGCGGCCTTGTTCCCGGCGGCCCGCGTCGCCGCGATCTCCATCGTGGGCACCACCTTCTCCACCACGACCCGCACCCTGGACGACGACGCCCGGTGGTCGGCGTCGCCCCCGTACCGGAGGGTCAGGTCGTACACCCCCGGCTGGAGCGACCTGGCCGCCAGGACCAGGGTCGCCCGTCCGTCCGCGACCGTGCCGCTCGCCAGCGGTGTGGTGCCGTCGCTCAGCTCGACCGTGCCCGTGGCGGTGTCCGGCGACACCGCCACCGAGACCGTGCCCGCCGTGCCGTAGGTGACGGGCAGGGCCACGCCGGCCACCGCCGTCACCGCGGGCGACTTCACCGTGACGGTCACCGTGGCGACGGCGGAGAGGTCCTCCCCGTCGTCGGCCCGGTAGGTGAAGACGTCCTTGCCGGAGAACCCGTCGTCGGAGACGTAGGTGAACGAACCGTCCGCCTCCAGGGTGACCCGGCCGTTGGCCGGCTGCGTCACAGCGGTGGCGGTGAGCACGTTGCCGTCCTCGTCGGTGTCGTTGGCCAGGACGCCCGGCGCCGGGAGCGTCAGGGGCTGGCCGCCCACCGCCGCATAGGCGTCGTTGGCCGCCACCGGTGCGGTGTTGACGGGCGGCTGCTCGCCCTCCTCCACCGTGACGGTCACCGTGGTCGCCGCGGACGTCGCCGTGCCGTCGGAGGCCTTGTAGGTGAACGTGTCCGTCCCGGAGTACCCGCTGTCCGGCGTGTAGGTGAACGACCCGTCCGCCCGGAGCACGACGTCGCCGTGCGCCGGCTGGGTGAGCCCGGTGGCCGTCAGGTCGTCGCCGTCGATGTCGGTGTCGTTGGCCAGGAGCCCCGGCGCCGCCACCTCCAGCGGCTCGTCCTCGACGGTGCCGTAGGCGTCGGCGGCACCCACGGGCGCCGTGTTCGACGCCGTCCCGGCGTGCAGGTCGGCCACCTGCTCGGCGGTCAGCTCGTACCCGAACATCCGGAAGTCGTCGACCAGGCCGTCCCAGCGTGCGTCCGGCCAGCTCGTGCCGCCCACGAGGTTCGTCGTCGTCCGGCCGTCCACCCCGACGTCACCGATGGTGACGGTGAAGTCGTCGCGCGTGGCCTGGAGCTCGCCGTCGAAGTAGATCTTCCCGACCGAGCCGCTCTGGGTGAACACGACGTGCGTCCACTCGTTCAGCGGCAGGTCGTTGCCCTGGCCCAGCACCAGACGTTCCTGGGCGCTGCCCGGGGTGCCGGGCGCCTTGAACGTGGCCGCGAAGCCGGTGGCCCCGCTGACCTGGGTGTTGGACTGGAGCAGGAAGAACGTGTCGGTGCTGCTGCCGATCTGCAGCAGCGGCACCCAGGTGGGCAGGGCGTCGGGCCGGGCCCAGATCGAGACGCTGAACTGGTCCTCCATGCCGGCCTCGACGTCGTCGGGCAGCTCGACCTGGTTGCCGGTGCCGGAGCCGCCGCCGGGCAGGTTGACCGCCCCGCCGAACCGTCCGGCCGTGCTCCAGCCCGTCGTCCCTGTCAGGGTGGCCGCCCCGACCGAGCTGTCCAGGCCGGTGTTGGCCGCCGTCGACCCCTGTCCCTCGTCGAAGGTGTAGTGGATCGGCGTGCCCTCGCCGGGCGGCGGCCGCTCGACCGTGTGCTCCACGGTCTGGGCGGAGTCGCGCCACCCGTCGTCGGCGAGGAAGCGGACCTGCACCTCGTGGTCGCCCGGCGAGAGCGCCACGTCCGTGAACCGCACCGCGCCGTCGGCGACGTCGACCTGCCCGCCCACGCGGGCCCCGTCGACCCAGAGCTCGGCGACGCCCGCAGGGGCCCCGCCGCTCTCGGCCGCGACAGCGCCCGAGACGTCGACCGGCTCGCCGAACGGCGACGGGGAGCCCGGCTCGACCGTGACCGTGGTGGTCGTGGCCAGCGCCGTGCCGTCGGCGTACAGGGCCGCGACGTCGGCGTCCCCGAGCGCCGAGGTGTAGACCCGGACGTCGTCCATCAGACCGTCGTAGGCCGGGTCCGGGAACCCGTTGCGGCCCAGCCAGTTGTTCGCCGTCGGGCCCACGTCGGTCATGTCGATCGTCAGGTCCGACCGCGACGCGATCGGCTCACCGTTCAGGTAGAGCGTGCCGGTCGCACCCTGGCGGGTGAACGCGACGTGGTTCCACTCCCCCGCCACGACGTCCCGGGTCGGTGTGGCGTAGACCCGTTCCTGCAGGGCCGCGCCCTTGGCCTTGAACGTCGCCGCGAGCCCGGTGGCCCCGGCGGCGTTGGTCTGCATCTGGATCTGGAAGAAGCTGCCCGCGTCCGCGAGCCCGTCCCCGATGTGGAACAGACCGGTCCAGCTGGCCTTGGTGTCCGGCCGCACCCAGAACGCGGTGGTGAAGCTCTCCTCGCCCTGGAGCAGGTTGTCGGGCAGGTCCACGGCGTTGGCGTTGCTGCCGCCCGTGAGGTCGAGGGCGTCGCCGAAGACGCCGTTCTCGCTCCACCCGGTCCCGCCGGTGAGCGTGGCCGCTCCCACGGCCAGGTCGGTCCCGCTGTTGGCGGCCCGGGTCCCTGTGCCCTCCTCGAACTCGTAGTGCACGGGGACGTCGGAGGCGCCGGGGTCGGAGCCCACGATCACCAGGTCGTCGATCATGACGCCCGCGCCGGAGTCCCCGGCGCTGATGGTCAGGTCCTGCGACCGTGCCCCCGCGACGAAGGTCCCGACGTAGGTGCCGAACCGGGTCTGCGACGACAGGTCGCTCCCTGCCGTCAGCGTGGCCGACAGGTCACCGACCGTGAGGTCCACCGTGCCGGGCGCGGTGCCCGTGGACCGGCTGTCGCGCGCGTACCGCAGCGAGAGGCGGTACTCGCGGCCCGGGTCGAGGCTCTTGACCGTGCGCGTCAGGTCGCCCCCGCTGCCCACAGCGAGGTGATATCCCGTCAGGCCGAGGCCGCCCTGGCCGGCCGCCGCCGCGCGGACGAGCTGCACCTTGCCGTCCACCTCCCACGGGGACATGCGCCCGTTGCCGGGCTCGACGTCCACCACGGCGGGCGGGTTGGCCGAGCGCCACTCCGCGGGGATGCGCGGGTACTCGAGCTGGTCCACCAGGTGCGGGGACCGGGCGTCCATCTCGACCGTGGGGTCGATCTGCACGATGTCGGCCACCGACGGCGTGCCGTCCTCGTCGAAGACGAACAGCATGTAGGCGCCGGGCGGGGCGTAGGTGCCGTCGACCGGGGTCTCGATCGTCAGCGTGCCGCCGTCCTGCGCGAACGCGAGGTCCTGGAAGTTCTGGTCGTTGTTGAACCCGTGCGTCACGGAGCCGTTGCGGACCAGGGTGACGCGGGAGACCGCGCCGTCGGCCTGCACGTCGAACGTGCCGTCGTAACCGACCTTCTTGGGCACACCCGTGACCTCGGGCCGGACCGCCGGCTCGTCGCCGTCGAAGAGGTACGCCGGGGAGTAGAACTCGACGTCGGTGTAGTTGCGCGGGCCCGGGGTGCCGCCGCCGCCCACCATCAGGCGGCCGTCGGGCAGGAGCAGGGCCGTGGAGTGGTAGAGCCGGGCGTGCTCGTAGGGCACGTCCACGACCGTCCACTCGCCGGTGTCGGGGTTCCAGATCTCGGCGGTGGTGACGTAGCCGCCGTTGCCGTTGTTGTCGCGCGAACCACCGGTGACGATGACGTTGCCGTCGGGCAGCACGGTCGAGGTGGCCCAGTGCCGCTGGTAGCGCATCGGCTGCGTCGCCTCGACCACGGGTGCGTCGGTGCCGCCCGTGATGTCGACGGTGAAGCCCGCGCGGGCGCCGTCGGGGCCGCCGCCGTTGGCCCACCAGCCGCCGCCCACCTGCAGGATCTTGCCGGGGCGGTACATGGTGGCCGTCGACGTGGCGCCGACCGGGTTGCCGAGGCCGCCCTGGTCGGCGACGTCCGCAGGCAGGGTGCCGCGCAGGATCACCTCGCCGTCACCCGAGGGGTCGAGCTCGTACATCTGCGTGCCGGTGATGTTGAAGACGTTGCCGTTGCCCGGCGCGACGAACGCGCGCGGGTACCACCAGCGGTTCTCGTCGGGCCCGTTGCCGTTCCCGCCGTCGCCGTACGCTGCCGCGCTCGTGGCGCCCTCCAGGAGCTTCCAGGAGCTGCCCTCGTCCGGCGTGTAGATCTCCGGCGTGAGCACGCCGGGGCCGCCCGGGCCGCCCTTGAGGCTGCCGCCCTGCACCACGACGGAGCCGTCGGGCAGGGTGGTGCCCGTGGGGTACCAGCGCGGGTAGTTCATCGGGGCCTCCGTGCGCAGGCCCTGGTTGGTCGTGTAGCTGGTGACGCCGATCGCGGCGTCGTTGGGCGCGTTGCCGCCCAGGCCGTCGTCACCGCCGACCGTCAGGGTGGCCCGCCGGTGCGGCATCTGGACCTGCATCGAGCAGAACAGGTCGGTGTACGTCGAGTTCGCGACGAGGCCCGAGCTCACGTTGGCGGCCGTGCGCTCCTCGGCCGGGTCCCAGACGTCGATCTCCATCTGGCCGCCCTGCACCACGCACGAGTTGCCGTAGAAGTCGTACGGCGTGGTGTCCGTGCAGCCCGAGGACACGCTGCCGAACGACTGGACCTTGCCGTCGGACGTCAGCGCCGCGTTGATCGGCACCAGCGGCCACGGCGTGACGCCGCTCCAGGCACCGTTCTCCGCCTTGGACGGCGGCGAGCAGTCGGCCGGGAGCAGGCCGGCGGTGTAGGCCAGGCCGTTCTTGATCTGGGTGCGGATCGGGGCCTCGGCGTACGCCGTGCCCTCGTGCCCCATCCCCGAGTACCACGACCGGCCGGAGTCGATCTCCTGGCACCACGTGATCGGGTGGTTGGTGCCGTTGTTGCCCCCGCCGTACGACGACTCGTCCGCGTTCAGCAGCGTACGCACGTGGGGCGCCGGGTTGACCAGCCAGTCGTACCACTCGTCGCTGCGGGTGAACTCGGCCGGCAGGCCCTGGGTCAGCGGGTGCGAGGTGTCCTTGACCACCACGCGGCCCGGACGCACCGCGGGGTTCTCCGGGTGGCCCTCGGACGCCGCGCCCACGAGCCGGGCGTAGAACGGGTTGACGTCGTGCTCGCTCTGGCCCACCGACCAGCCGGCGTAGTGCAGGCCGAGGTAGCCGCCGCCACCGCGGATGTAGGCCTCCAGCGCGGCGCGCTGTTCCACGTTGAACAGCACGCCGCCGGTCTGGGCGAACGCGATCGTGTCCTTGGTCGCGAGGTTCGCCGTGGTGAACGCCGCGGGGTCGTCGGTCTCCTGGATCTCGACCGGCTGGTCGTACTCGACGCCCAGGTCGGTCACGAGATCGCGGATCGCCTGGCGGGCCTGGACGTGCGAGGCGTGGAAGTTCGACTTGTAGAAGAGCAGGACGCGCAGCACGCCGTCGTCGACGGAGCCGGAAGCGGCCTGCGCGGGCGCGGTGCCCGACGGCGCGGCCTGGGCGGCGCCGGCCCCGAGGGGGACGGCCACCAGCAGGGCGGTCAGTGCGGCCGCCAGACGTACGGGCGTCCGGCGGGGTCGGCGACCACGGTGTCGCCGGTCAGGTCTGCGTAGCAGGTTCATCGTTGATCCCTTTTCGCACAGTCTTCATGGACATGTTTCATGGACATGAGGCAGCCCGGACGGCCGGCCCCCGCCCGGGGCCGGCCGCCCAGACGTGTCGCTGGGTACTGCCTGTCTTCTTCGGGTGCTCTCTCGGTGGTGGGTACGGGGTCAGCGGAGCTCGGCGATGACCGTCTTCAGCTCCGTGTAGTCGTCCAGGCCGAACGAGCCGAGCTCCCGCCCCCAGCCGGACTGCTTGAAGCCGCCCCGCGGGAGGGTGACGTCGTCCGCGTGCCAGGTGTTGAGCCAGACCGTGCCGGCCCGCAGCCTGTTGCCGACCCGGTGGGCCGTGCTCAGGTCGCGCGACCAGACGCCCGCGGCCAGGCCGTAGACGGTGTTGTTGGCCGCGGCGACCACCTCGTCCTCGCTGTCGAACGGGATGGCCGTGACCACGGGTCCGAAGATCTCGTCGGTCTGGACGGCCATGTCCTCGGTCACGTCGGTGATCAGGGTGGGCGAGAAGAAGTAGCCGCGGTCGGCGGCCGGTCCGGCGCTGCCCGCCGCGAGCGTGGCGCCGTCGGCCACGGCGCCGCGGACGTAGCCCATGACCTTCTCGTGCTGCTCCTGCGAGACCAGGGGGCCCATCGTCGTGGCCGGGTCGAACGCGTCGCCCACCCGGATGGCCCGGGCCGCCGCGGCCACACCCTCGATGACCTGGTCGTACACGTCACGCTGCACGTACAGGCGCGAGCCGTTGACGCAGCACTGGCCCTCGTTGAAGTAGCCCGCGAGCGCTGCCCCGGCGATGGCGGCGTCCAGGTCGGCGTCGGCGAAGATGATGTTGGGCGCCTTGCCGCCGAGCTCCAGCGACACCTTCTTGAGGTTCTTCGAGGCGCCGGCGGCGATCTTCTTGCCCACCTCGGTGCTGCCGGTGAAGGCGACCTTGTCGACGCCGGGGTGGTCGACCAGCGCGGCGCCCGCGTCCCCGAACCCGGGCAGCACGTTGACCACGCCGGCCGGGACGCCGGCCTCCAGCAGCAGCTCGCCGAGCCGGAGCGCGGTGAGCGGCGTCTGCTCGGCCGGCTTGAGCACGACGGTGTTGCCCGCGGTGATCGACGGGATCACCTTGAAGGCCGCCATCGTGAGCGGGAAGTTCCACGGCACGATGCCGGCGACCACGCCGATGGCCTCACGCCGGGTGTAGGCGTGGAAGTCGCGGCCGGGCACCGACATCGGGATGGTCGTGCCCTCCATCTTGGTGGCCCAGCCCGCGAAGTAGCGGAACAGCTCGGCGGCCACGCCGACGTCACCGCGGGCGGACGCGAGGCTCTTTCCGTTGTCGAGCGACTCGAGCTGCGCGAACTCCTCGGTGCGCTCCTCGATCATGTCGCCGATGCGCCACAGGAGGTGCGACCGGTCGCGCGGCGACATCCGCGACCACGGCGAACCGTGCTCGAAGGCGTTGCGGGCGGCGGTGACCGCGCGGTCGGCGTCGACGGCGGAGGCCTGCGCCACCTGGACGAGCGTCTCCTCGGTCGCGGGATTCACGGTGGCGAAGGTCTGGCCGTCCTTGGCGTCCACCCACTCGCCGTCGATCAGGAGCTGCCTGGGCGAGGAGAGGAATGCGGAGACGGCGGGCAGGAGCTGGGGATTCTCGGACATGGGGGCCTTCCGTGGGATCGGGGTTCTCGGGGAGAACGGGCTACTTGATGACCAGCACCTTCGACCGGTCGAGGGTGAGGGCGACGGCGGCGACGATGATCGCGCCGTACAGGATCTGCTCGTAGGCGGACGGGACGCCGACGATGGGCAGCCCGACGCGCAGCAGGGTCACGACCAGCGCCCCCGCGAGGCTGCGCCACAGCGAGCCGTGCCCGCCGGTGATGGCGGTACCGCCCACCACGATGGCGGCCACCGCGGGCAGCAGGAGGTTGTCCGCCATGGTCGGGCTGCCGCTGAAGTTCCGGGAGACGAGCATGACGGCGGCCAGGCCGGCGCACGCCCCGGAGAGCGTGAACGCCCCGACCTTGACCAGGTCGACCGGCGCGCCGCCCAGCCGGGCCGCCGCCTCGGAGTAGCCGGTGGCCCGGACCCAGCTGTCGAGCGGCGTGAACCGCAGCACCAGGGACACCGCCACGACCACGAGCAGCGCGACGACGAAGGCCATCGGCACCACGCCGGCCACGTAGAGGGTGAGCCAGTGGGTGGCGTCGCGGTCGGTCACCCGGACGGGTCCGGCGTCCGAGATCACCAGGGCGACCGCGGTGAAGATGCTCATGCCGCCGAGCGTGACGATGAACGAGGGGATGCGCAGCAGCACGTGGGCGGTGCCCTGCAACGCCCCGATCGCGCCGGTGACCGCGACGACCGCGACGGTGGTGAGCCCGCCGAGGCCGGGCAGCCACAGCGCGAAGAGCACCGTCGCCAGCGAGCAGAGGGCGGCGATCGACAGGTCGATGCCGCCGCACAGGACCACCACGGTCGCGCCGGCCGCGAGCACGACGAGCGGCGCCGACGTGCGGACCGCGGCCGTGAGGCTGCTCAGGGAGAAGAACCCCGGGTCGGCGATCGTGAGTGCCGCGAGCAGCACGACGAGCGCGATGACCGGCATGAACGACGTGAGCCGCTGGCCCGTGGTGGGGCGCGCCGCGACGGCGGCGTCGGGGGCCTGCGGGGTGAGGACGGGCGTGGACATGCTCAGACCATCTCCTTCACGAGGTCGAGCGGGGTCGGCTTGCCGCCCGCGGGGGCGGCGACCTCCGTGGTCGCGCGGCCGTCGCTCATCACGACGATCCGGTCGGACATGCCGATGGCCTCCTCGAGGCTGTCGGCGAGCAGCACCGTGGCCACGCCGGTGCCCGCGAGCTCGCGCATCAGGCGGTACACCTCCGAGCGCGCCCCCACGTCGAGGCCGCGCGTCGGGTGGTCGAGCAGCAGCAGGCGGACGTCGCCGGCCACGAGCCAGCGGGCCAGCACCACCTTCTGCTGGTTGCCGCCCGACAGCCGCTGGATCGCGGTGCCCCGGTGCGGGGTGCGGATCGAGAGCCGCTCGATCCAGCCGTCGACCAGCGTCGCCTGCTTGCGCGGCCGCACCACGGGCCCGGCGCAGCGGGCGTGCTGCTTGGTGAGCGTCATGTTGTCGGCCACCGACATGGGGCCGACCATCCCCTCGGTCTTGCGTTCGGCGGGCACGTAGCCGATGCCGGCCGCGCACGCCGCGCGGGTGCCGGACAGGTCGAGCCGCTCGCCGTCGAGCACCACCTCGCCGGCCGTGACCGGCTCGGCGCCGAACAGCGCGCGGCACACGTCCTCGCGCCCGGAGCCGTGCACGCCGACGATCCCGACGATCTCCCCTGCGTGGACGTCGAGGTCGACGTCCCGGAAGGTCCGGCCGGTCAGCCCGCGCACCACGAGGCGTGGGCGACGGGGTTCGTCGGACGTCGCGGCGGACGCCCCGTGGTAGTGGTCGTCCGAGCCGGTGGCCCCGATCATCATCCGGTGCAGCTCCGCGGGGGCCGCGTCCGCGGCCGGCAGCTCGCCCACCGAGCGGCCGCCGCGCAGCACGGCGACCCGGTCGCAGACGTCGAGCACCTCGTCGAGCCGGTGCGAGACGAAGACGACGGACGCGAACTCGCGCAGCCGGCGCACCTGCGTGAACAGGGTCTCGATCTCCTTGGCCTCCAGCACGGAGGTGGGCTCGTCGAGGATGATGACGGGCGGGTGCGAGGTGCGCTCCTCGATGCGCAGCACCTTGGCGATCTCGACCATCTGGCGGTCCGCGAACGACAGGGTGTCGGTGCGCGCGAGCGGGTCGATGTGCGACCCGATCTTGTCGAGCTGCTCCTGTGCGAGCCGGCGCATCGTGCTCCAGCGGTAGATGCCGCGGCGCACGCCCGGGCCCTCGCTGCCCAGCACGATGTTCTCGGCCGCGGTGAGGTTGGGCACCAGCGACTGCTCCTGGAAGACCATGCCGATGCCGTGGTCGGCGGCGTCGACCACGCTCCTCAGGCGCACCTTCTCGCCGCGTACCCAGATCTCGCCGGCGTCGGGCCGCACCAGCCCGACGAGCGCCTTGAGCAGCGTGGACTTGCCGGCGCCGTTCTCGCCGGCCAGGCCCAGCACCTCGCCCGGGCGGACGACCAGGTCGACGCCGTCGAGGGCCTTGACGCCCGGGTAGTGCTTGACCAGGCCGCGTACCTCCAGGGCGTGCGGGACTGCGCTGTACGGGGTGGCGGTGTGCGGGGTGGCGGTCACTTGGTCACCTGGTTCCTACGACGCTGCGGGATGACGGCGGCCGCGACGGCCGCGACGACGATGAGGCCCTGGACACCGCCCTGCCAGTAGGGGCTCACCCCGACCTGGACGAGCCCGTTGGTCAGCACGGTCACCAGCAGCACCCCGACCGTGGACTGGAGGATGCCGCCGCGCCCGCCGGTGAGCAGGGTGCCGCCCACGACGGCCGCCGTGATGGCGGAGAAGTCGTAGCCCCGGCCCGCCTGGACCAGGCCCGCGCTGAGCTGGCTGGTGACCAGCACGCCCGCGAGCCCGTAGAACGCGCCCGCCATCGTGAAGACCCCGACCTTGTAGGGCGCCACCCGGACGCCGGAGAGCGCCAGCACCTCCTCGGCACCGCCGATCGCGAAGGCGTACCGGCCCAGCCGCGTGTAGCGCTGCACGAGCCAGGCCACCAGCACGCAGGCCAGGGCGATCCACGTCAGGAGCGCCAGCCCGGCGAACCGCTCCACGGCCCAGCCGCCCACCGTGGCGTCGGTGATGTTGGGCTGCACGCCCGCGAACAGGAGGGTGGCCACACCCAGGCCGACGGCGGAGACGCCGAGGGTGGCCATGAACGACGGCACCTTGAGCAGCACCAGCGCGAGCCCGCTGAGACAGCCGAGCGCGGCCGCGAGCAGCACGGCGACGCCGACGCCGAGCAGCCCCAGGTCGTTGTCGTTGCGGTTGTTGGCGACCAGGAGCGCGACCGTGATCGCGGACGCGCCCATGATGCCGGGGGCGGACAGGTCGATCGACCCCATCATCAGCACGAAGCTGATGCCGCAGGTCACCACGGCGAGGACCGCCGCGGCGTCGAGGACGTTCTGCACGTTGGACAGCGTGCGGAAGTCGGGGCTGAGGACCGCGAAGATCCCGGACACGACGACCAGGGCGATCGGCGGACCGGCGTCCCGCAGCGACACCCCCCGCCGAGGCCGGGGGCGGGACGCGGGCACGACGCCGGTGCGGGCCCCGGAGCCGGCCCCTGTGCCGGCTCCGGTGTCGGTGGGGGGTGCCATGGTCACGAGATCGCGCCCTGCGAGCGGCTGAAGAGGTTGTCGCAGGCGAAGTCGGCCTCGCTGGTGGCCGGCGAGACGAAGTCGGCCACGTTGTCCTGCTGGATGAGGAACTGCTCGGCGTACCAGGCACGGTCCTCGTCGGCGATGTCCTCGACGGCGAGCTCCCCGGTGGCCACGCAGTAGCCGATGGCCAGGCCGATACCGCCCTGCCACGGGCCGTCGCTGGAGACGGTGGCCGTCATGGTGCCGTCCTGGATCGCCGTGAGCGCGTCCGGCACGGCGTCGATACCGACCACCGCGACGTCGTCCCGGCCGGCCTGCTCCAGGGCCTCCAGCGCGCCGAGCGCCATGTCGTCGTTGGCGGCCCAGATGCCCTTGACGTCGTCGCCGTGCTTGGTGAGCAGGGTCTTGGTGACCTCCAGGGCCTCGGCCCGGGAGAAGTTGGCGGTCTGGTCGTCGAGCAGCTCGACGTCGGGGTTGGCCGCCAGGGACTCCTCCAGCCCGGCGAACCGGTCCTTGGCCGCGCCGGTGTCGAGGATGCCCTGGAGGGCGACGATGCCGCCCGAGCCGCCGATGGCCTCGGCCAGCGCGTCGCCGATCTGCCGGCCGGACTCGACGCCGTCGTAGGTGATGTGGGACAGCCAGTGGTCGTAGTCGGTGACGTCCAGGTCGGCCGGCTTGTTCCACTGGGTGACGAGGTAGGCGCCCGCGTCCTGGGCGCCCTCGACGATCGGCGGGGTGTCGGAGTCGCCGTTGGGCAGCACGTTCATGACCAGGCACTCGGTGTCGCCCGCGAGGAGCTGGCTGATCTGCTCCTGCTGGCGGGTCGAGTCGCCGTCGTAGGTGAGCCGCTCCTGGGTGAGGCCGACCTGCTCGGCGAAGGCGTCGCCGCCGTCGAGCCACGAGGCCTCGTAGGGGTTGGACTCGTTGCGGACCTGGCCCACCAGGGTCACGTCGGCGGGGTCGCAGGCGCCGGAGGCGGCCTCGCCGCCCTCGCCGGCGGCCGTCTCGGTGCAGGCGGTGAGCGTGACGGCCGCGAGGGCGACGCCGAGGGCGGCGGCCGTGTGCCGGGCCGCGGAGCGTCGAGAGGTGAACTTCATTGTCGTTCCTCGTTTTCGTTCGGTGCCGGTGTCCGGCGGTGGGGGTGTGGCGGGGGGACGGGTCAGCGGGCCATCCATCCGCCGTCGACTGCCAGGACGTGGCCGTTGACGTAGTCGGCGGCGGAGGAGCTGAGGAAGACGGCCGCTCCGGCGATGTCCTCGGCGGTACCCCAGCGGCCGGCCGGGATGCGTTCGAGGATGGAGCGCGAGCGGTCCGCGTCCTCGCGGAGCGCCGTGGTGTTGTCGGTGACCATGTAGCCGGGGGCGATGGCGTTGACCTGGACGCCGTGCGGTCCCCACTCGTTGGCCAGGGCCTTGGTGACCCCGGCGACGCCGTGCTTGCTCGCGGCGTACGACACCACCCGCAGGCCGCCCTGGAAGGACAGCAGGCTGGCGATGCTGACGATCTTGCCGTGGCCGCGCTCGACCATCGGGCGGCCGAGCTGCTGGGTGAGGGCGAAGAGGCCGTTGAGGTTGACGTCGAGCACGTGCTGCCAGGCGTCCCGGCGCACGGCCACGGAGTCCTCGCGGTCGATGATGCCCGCGTTGTTGACCAGCACGTCGATCCGGCGCGCGGCGGTCAGCTCGGCACCGACCCGCTCGACCGCGTCGAGGTCGCTCACGTCGAGGTCGACGACGTCGGCCTGCGCACCGAGCGCGACGACCTGGTCGCGGGTCTCCTCCTGGCGGCCCGGCCGGCCCAGCAGCACGACGTCCGCGCCCGCGCGGGCGAGGCCGAGCGCGACGGCACGACCGAGGCCGCGTCCCGCGCCGGTCACCGCGGCGCACCGGCCGTGCAGGTCGAAGGGCGAGCGCGCCGGGCCGCCGGGGTCGGTCGTCACAGGTCCTCCAGCGCGACCGGGCTCAGGTCGGTGTAGTGGTTGTTCTCGCCGGCCATGGCCCAGATGAAGGCGTACGACCCGGTGCCGGCCCCGGCGTGGATGGACCACGGCGGGGAGATGACGGCCTCGCGGTTGCGCAGCACGAGGTGCCGCGTGGCGCCGGGCTTGCCCAGGAAGTGGAAGACGCGGTCGTCCTCGTCGAGGTCGACGTAGCAGTAGATCTCGGTGCGCCGGTCGTGCAGGTGCGGCGGGAACGTGTTCCAGACCGAGCCGCTGGCGATCACGGTGACGCCGAACTGGAGCACCGAGGTCTTCAGCTCCTGACCCCACGCGTACCGGAAGAGGTTGCGCTCGTTGGCGGCCTCTGCCGAGCCCAGCGGCACCGGCTCCACCTCGCCGTGGCGCAGCGCCTGGGTCGGGTAGGTCGTGTGGGCCGGGGCGGACACGAAGTAGAAGGCGGCGTCGGCGCCACCGAAGGACACCTCGCTGCCGCGCCCCACGAACAGGCCGTCGAGGTGGTCGAGCTCGAACTTCTCGTCGTCCACGACCACATGACCGGCGGAACCGACGTTGATGACGCCGAGCTCGCGGCGTTCCAGGTGGGTCTCGGTGCCCAGCACCTCGGTCCAGGACGGCAGGGCGAGCTCCTCCGCGCCGGGGAGCGCCCCGCCCACCACCATCCGGTCGTCGTGGGTGTACGTGCCCCGGACCTCTCCGCTCACGAAGAGGTCTGCGACGAGGAAGCTCTCGCGCAGGTCCGCGGTGGTGGCCGTCTCCGCGCCGGACGGAGATGTCGAGTATCGAACCTGGATCACGAGGTCGCCTCTCGGTTTGTGAACTGCGTTCGTCTATGTGAACTTGCTCGACCATAGACGTGACCTGGCTCACGGGTCAAGGGGCGGAAACCTGTCCATGTATGCGAACTCGGGGTAGGGTCGGAATCACCCGGGGGGCTCCCCGGTGCACCGTGGAAGGGCCAGGGGAGAACATCGATGCCGCTACAGAAGGAACTGCGCAGGGAGTCGGCCGGTGCGGGCGACGCCGGGCCGGTCAAGTCCGCCGCGCGCGCCCTGGACCTGCTGGACGACATCGCGGCGCGCGGCCCCGGCACCCAGCTCCAGCTCTCGACCCGCCTGGGTATCCCCAAGAGCAGCCTGCACGCGCTGCTGCGGACCATGACCGACCGCGGCTGGCTGCAGACCGACCCCACCGGGAGCGTCTACCAGCTCGGCATCCACTCCCTCGTCGTGAGCTCCGCCTACCTCGACGGCGACCCGGTCCTGGCCCGGGCCACGTCGGTGCTCGACGAGGTCGCGGCCGTCACCGAGGAGACGGTCCACCTCGGCCGCCTCGACGGCGCCGACGTCATCTACACGGCCAAGCGCGAGTCGGTGCACCCGCTGCGCATGCACTCCGCCGTCGGGCGGCGCCTCCCGGCCTACGCCACCTCGCTGGGCCGCGCGCTGCTCGCGGAGCTGCCGGCCGAGGCTCGGCGCGACCTGGTGCCGGAGTCGATCGCCGCGATCACGTCGCACACGACCACCGACAAGGAGGCCGTGCTCGAGATCATCGACCGCGCGGCCGACCAGGGCTACGCCACCGAGAGCGAGGAGTCCTGCCTCGGGGTGCGCTGCTTCGGCGTCGCGCTCCCGTTCGGCCACCGGGCCGTGGACGCCATGAGCGTCGCCGTGCCGATCAGCCGGCTCGGCGGCGGGCGCGAGGACCTCATCATCGAGACCCTGCTGAGCGTGAAGTCGCGGCTCACGGCGGTGCACGACAACAGCATGGTGCGCTGAGCACGCGGGCCCCGCAGCGCCGGACGCTGCGGGGCCCGCGTGCTCAGGCGGTCAGTCCACGTCGCCGCGCCAGGCTCCGGTCTCGGTGCCGCGAGCCTCGATGTACTCCTTGAACCGGTCGAGGTCGCCCTGGACCCGGCGGTCGTCGGCGTTCAGGGCGCTGCCGATCTTCTCCGTGGCGTCCTCGGGCGTCCAGTCGAGCTGCACGGTGACCCGGGACTGCGCGTCGTTCAGGCGGTGGAAGGTGACCACCCCGGCCTGTTCGGGACCGGACACGCTCTTCCACGCCACGCGCTCGTCCGGGTGCTGCTCGGTGATCTCGGCGTCGAACTCGCGCTCGACCCCGCCCACCTTCGTCGTCCAGTGCGTGCGGGTCGGGCCCAGCTGACGGATCTCCTGCACGCCCTGCATGAACCGAGGGAACTCCTCGAACTGCGTCCACTGGTTGTACGCCGTGCGCACCGGGACGTCGACGTCGACGGACTTCGTGATGCTCGTCATGAGCGTCTCCTCTTCTCTCGGGTCCTTCCACCCTCGGGCCGTGCCCGGTCACTCGCCCGCCGGGCGACCGGGCGCGCACGCGAACGTGCGAGTGGGCGCGAACGGGTCCAGCGTCGGAGGGGACCAGACGGCGAAGGAGCACTCCATGCGCATCGGGTACACCCTCATGACCGAGCAGAGCGGGCCGCGCGAGCTGGTCCGGCACGCGACGGCGGCCGAGGAGGCCGGCTTCGACTTCGAGCTCTCGAGCGACCACTACTCCCCCTGGCTCCCGGAGCAGGGCCACGCGCCGAACGCGTGGGTGCTGCTGGGGGCCGTGGCCCAGGCCACGAGCCGGGCCGAGCTGATGACCTTCGTGACCTGCCCGACGATGCGCTACCACCCGGCCGTGGTGGCCCAGCAGGCGGCGACGCTGCAGATCCTGGCCGACGGCCGGTTCACCCTGGGGCTCGGTGCGGGCGAGAACCTGAACGAGCACGTGGTGGGCCGGGGCTGGCCCAGCATCGAGGTGCGCCACGACATGCTCGAGGAGGCGGTCCACGTCATCCGCGAGCTGCTCACCGGCGATCTCGTGACGTGGGAGGGCAAGCACTTCCGCGTCGACTCGGGGCGGCTCTGGGACACACCGGGAACGGGCGTCGAGATCGGGGTCGCGGTCTCCGGCGAGCGCGGCGTCGAGCGCTTCGCGCCCCTGGCCGACCACGTGGTCCAGGCGATGCCCGACGGCGACGTGGTGCGGCAGTGGCAGGCCGCGCACCCCGGCGGGTCGCGCGTGTTCGGGCAGGTGCCGATCTGCTGGGACCCGGACGAGCAGGCAGCGGTCGAGCGGGCGCACGCGGAGTTCCGCTGGTTCGGCGGCGGCTGGTCCGTCAACGCGGACCTGCCCACGCCGGCCGGGTTCACCGCGGCCTCGCAGTTCGTGCGGCCCGAGGACGTCGCGTCGTCGATCGCGTGCGGCCCGGACCTGGACAGGCTCGCCGAGAGCGCGCGCCCCTTCCTGGAGGCCGGGTTCACCGACCTGGCGATCGTGCAGGTGGGCGAGCACCACCAGGACCGGTTCCTGGCCGAGGCCGCCGGGCCGCTGGTCGAGCGGCTGCGCAACCTGTAGCGGCCCGGCCCCTCAGGTCCGGTCGGCGGCACCCTCGCCGAGACCGAACCGCAGACCCAGGTGGTCCATGGTGGCCGGGAGCGGATCCTCCGCGAGGTAGCGGCCGCGGGCCACCCGGAGGTCGTGGGCGGCCAGGTGCGCCAGCAGGTGCGAGGTCACCAGCAGCACGACGTTCCGGCCCGGGCACGACACCGGTCCCCCGCTGAACGGCACCAGCCCCCAGTCGTCGGCGTTGCGGCCGTCCAGCCACGCCTCGGGCACGAACGCGTCGGCGTGGCCGAGCCGTGCCGGGTCGCGGTGGAAGAACGCGCTGACCACGGCGAACCCCGTGCCGGCGGGCAGGGTGCGCTCACCCCACACGGTGGGAGCGGTGGAGTCCCGCAGCACCACGAGCGTCGTCGGCCACAGGCGCAGCGACTCCAGCACGCAGGCGCGCGCGTAGGGGAGGAGGGCGGTGCCGGGCCCCGGCGCGGCCACCTCGGCCAGCAGCCGTGCGCGCACCTCGGGCCGGGCGGACACGACGGCGAGCGCCCGCAGCGTCGCCGCCCCGGCGGCGTCGAACGCGAACAGCCAGTGCGGTACCTGGCCCGGCGCCATGGCGGCGCCCGCGGCGTGCGCCGCAGCGGCCAGGGTGCCCGGCTCCGGGGCGGCCAGGTAGGACTCGATACGGCTCGCGAGCTCGGTGCGGCGGCGCTCGTCCCGCGGGTGGAACCACGACCAGTTCGCGTCCCGGCGCAGGGCGTCGAGCAGGTCCACGAGCTCCCGGTCGGCGCGTGCGCCGGCGCCGAGCACCACCTGGAGCACGATGCCCCACCACACGTCCGTGAACGTCGCGGCGTCGAGCCCGCCGGAGCCGCGCAGGCGACGGGCCAGCTCCGCCGCTCCGTGCCGGACGGCGTCGGTGAAGGCGGCGCCGTCGTCGTGCACGGGCAGCTCCGTGCGCAGGGCGGTCTCGTTGAAGGGGCGGCGGTAGCGCCGGTCGGCGGTGGACGAGATGAGCACGCCGTCGGGCTGGAAGTGGCGCAGGGCGCCGACCTTCTCCTTCGACGCGGGCGTGAAGGGCTCGGGTGACTCCTCGAGCAGCCGGCGCACGTGACCGGGCTCGGTGACCACGACCATGCGGCGCGGGCCGAGCCGCAGGACGAGCGGGGCGCCGTCGTGCCGGGCGCGCAGCCCGGTCAGGACGGCGCGGGCGGCGCGGTCGGTCTGGTGGCGCTCGGCCCAGGCGGTGGCCCGGGGACGGCGGACGATCGCGCCCTGGGCGACCAGGGGTGCGAGCACGCCCGCCAGGACGCGGGTGGCCTCCGCGGGGTTCAGGTCTACCGGTGTGGACGTCATGGAGCCTCGCCTTCGGGTGTGCCGTGCGCTCGTGGGTGGGGTGGGTCAGGTGCCGTCGGCACCCGGCGCGAAGACCTGCCGGTAGAGCGCGACGGCCTCGTCCACGACGGGCCGGGCGAGGTAGGCCACCGGTGTGATCTCGACGAGCAGCGGCTCACAGTCCGGGCCGCGGGCGGAGACCGTGCCCGTCAGCAGCCACGGGAAGCGGTCGTCCACCATGAGGTGGGCGTACTGGCTGAGCTGGCGCGCCACCCAGTGCTCCACGGGGCGGGTCCACCACGGCTCCGGCGTCATCGGGTTGGCGCTGAGCCCCGGCATCAGGCAGCCGCTCTCGTGGTCCCGGCTGACCGTGGACCGGTCGGCCTCGGGGCCCGCGCTGAAGCGGACGTACAACGGGGCCAGGAGCTGGGCGAGCTCGGCCGCCTCGGCGAGCGACCCGAGCCGGGGCACGCCGGGCGGCGGCGAGGAGCCGGCCCGGTCGCCGGTCACGACCGGTGCCCCCGCACGGTGCACGGGCGGAACCTCAGGCGGCCGGGTCGAGCACTACCTTGACGCATCCGTCGTCCTTCCTCTGGAACATCGCGTAGGCCTCGGGCGCCCGTTCGAGCGGCCAGCGGTGGGTGCGCAGGTCGAGCACGCCGAGGGGGTCGGTGGGGTCGCCCACCAGCGGCAGCAGGTCGTCCGTCCAGCGGCGGACGTTGGCCTGCCCCTGCCGTATCGTCACCTGCTTGTCGAAGAGCCGCAGCATGGGCAGCGGGTCCTTGGCGCCGCCGTAGACGCCCGCGAGCGAGAGCACGCCGCCCCGGCGCACGAGCTCGATGCCGGTCAGGAGGGCGGCCAGCCGGTCGGTCCCGGCGTGCTCGGTGAGCGGCTTGGCCAGCACGTCGGGCAGCAGGCCGGAGGCCTTCTGCATCGTCTCGGCGAGCGGCGACCCGTGCGCCTCCATGCCGACCGCGTCGATCACCGCGTCCGGACCGCGGCCCTCGGTCAGGTCGCGCACGGCGCCGACGACGTCGGTCCGGTTCTGGTCGATCACCGTGGCACCGTGGCGGGCCGCCATCGCCAGCCGTTCGGGCACCAGGTCGACGCCGACCACGAGCCCGGCGCCGCGGTGCGCGGCGACGCGGGCCGCCATCTGGCCGATCGGGCCCAGGCCCAGCACCACGACCGACCCGCCCTCGGGCACCTGGGCGTATTCGACCGCCTGCCACGCCGTGGGCAGCACGTCCGAGAGGTAGAGGTAGCGCTCGTCGGGCTCGCCGTCGTCGGGCACCACGACCGGGCCGTAGTGCGCCTGGGGCACCCGCAGGTACTCGGCCTGCCCGCCCGGCACCTGCCCGTACAGCTTCGTGTACCCGAACAGGGCGGCCCCGCTGCCCTGGTCGGTCACCTGCGTGGTCTCGCACTGGGACTGCAGCCCGTGGCGGCACATCCAGCACCCGCCGCAGGCGATGCCGAACGGGACCACGACCCGGTCGCCGGGCTTCAGGTCACCGGCCTCGGGCCCGACCTCCTCGACCACCCCCATCGCCTCGTGCCCCAGCACGTCGCCGGCGTCGAGGAAAGCGCCCAGCACCCCGTACAGGTGCAGGTCGGACCCGCAGATCGCCGTCGAGGTGACCCGCACGACCGCGTCCTGCGGTTCCTGGATCGTCGGGTCCGGCACGTCCTCGACGCTGACCCGCTCGTTGCCCTGCCAGGTGAGTGCTCGCATGTTCGCCGTCCGATCCGTGTCGTCTGCGTCGGCCTCGTCCTGCCAGCCTCACCCCGGGCGCGGTCACCCGCATCAGCACGGGATCCGGCACGGATCTCGGCACAGGATCCGGCACGGACGTGGCGGGAAGCGGTTCGAGATGCGAGTGGTTCCGGGGCGCTCGACGGTGGTGGAACCGGAAGAAGCCCGGTGACGACCCTTCGGTGGAGGTCACCTGTGCGAGTTCTCGGAGTGAACGCTCTCTTCCACGACCCCTCGGCGGCGCTCGTGGTGGACGGTCAGATCCTCGCGGCGGCCGAGGAGGAACGCTTCACCCGGCGCAAGCACGGCAAGCGCCCGGTCCCGTTCGCGGCCTGGGAGCTGCCGGAGCAGGCCGCGCGGTGGTGCCTGGAGGTGGGCGGGCTGGAGCCCGGCGACCTGGACGCCGTGGCCTACTCGTTCGACCCGGCGCTGGCCAGGCCGTCCGAGGAGATGGGCCTGCCCGACCCGTGGGACTGGCTGCGGTTGCGGTACGCCGAGCGGGCGCCGTGGTTCCTCGCGACGGCGCTGCCCGGGCTGAGCCCGGACGCCGTGCGGTTCGTGCCGCACGAGGTGGCGCACGCCGCGTCGGCGGCGCTGGCCTCGCCCTTCGAGGCGTGCAGCGTGATGTCGCTCGACGGTCGCGGCGAACGGTCGTCGTTCCTGGCGGGGCGGTACGCGGACGGCAAGCTGGAGACGCTGGCGAGCCAGGACCTGCCCCACTCCCTCGGCCTCGTGTACGAGTCGCTGACCGAGCACCTCGGGTTCCTGCGGTCGAGCGACGAGTACAAGGTGATGGCGTTCGCGTCCTACGGCCGGCCGCGGTTCCTCCCGGAGCTGCGGGAGCTGTTGCGCACCACGCCGGACGGCGGCTTCGAGGCCGAGGCGCCCGACTGGTCGCGATGGGCGGAGCCGGCGGTGCCGGGGGCTGCCGACGAACCGGGTGCCGGCGGGCCCGCGCGCGACCGGGCCGACCTCGCGGCGTCGGTCCAGGCGCGCCTGGAGGAGCTGCTCGTCGAGCTGGCCACGGCACTGCACGCGCACACGGGCGACGACGCGCTGACGCTCGCGGGCGGCACCGCGCTGAACTGCGTGGCCAACTCGCGGCTGTGGCGCGAGACGCCGTTCGAGCACGTGTGGGTGCAGCCCGCCGCCGGTGACGCGGGCACCGCCCTGGGCGCCGCCCTGCAGCTCACGGCGGAGGCGGGCGTGGTGCCCCGGCCCATGACGTCGGCCGCGCTCGGGCGGTCCTGGTCGGACGACGAGCTGGCCCGGGCGCTGCGCACGGCGCGGGTGCCGTTCACCACGCCGCCCGACCTGCCCGGGCAGGTGGCGGCCGCGCTGGCCGACGACGCCATGGTGGCCTGGTTCGACGGCCGCTCGGAGTTCGGGCCGCGAGCGCTGGGCCAGCGGTCGCTGCTGGCGCACCCGGGTCACCGGGCCAACACGGAGCGGCTCAACGACGTCAAGGGCCGCGAGCAGTTCCGCCCGGTGGCACCGATGGTGCTGCTGGAGGACGCCCCCGAGATCTTCTCGGGCGGCCCGGTCCCGAGCCCGTACATGCTGTTCGTGCACGAGGTCGCCCCCGGGTGGCGCGACCGGATCCCGGCGGCCGTCCACGTGGACGGCACGGCCCGCGTCCAGACCGTCGACGACTCGCAGCCGCGGCTGCAGGCGACCCTCCGCGCGTTCCGCGACCGCACGGGCCTGCCGGTCGTGGTCAACACGAGCCTCAACACCGCGGGCCGGCCCATGGTCGACAGCCCGCGCGACGTGCTGGAGCTGTTCGGCTCCACGCCGGTGGACGTGCTGGTGCTGGGGCCGCACCTGGTCCGGCGCGCCGACGCCTTCGCCCCCGCCGGAGGTGCGCGATGAGGCCGTCGTACTCGATCGTGGTCCCGACCGTGGGCCGCCCGCAGCTCGGTGCCCTGCTCTCCTCCGTCCGCGCCACGGCCGCGGTGGGCCCGGCCCCGCTGGAGGTGCTGGTGGTCGACGACCGCCCGTTCCCGGCCCACGGGACCAACCCGCCGCTCGACCTCGGCCCCGACCCGGTGCCCGGCGTGCGCGTGCTGCGCAGCGGCGGGCGCGGCCCGGCGGCCGCCCGCAACGTCGGCTGGCGCACCGCGCGCACGGAGTGGGTCGCCTTCCTGGACGACGACGTCGTGGTGCCCCCGCTCTGGGCCGACGCGCTGGCGCAGGACCTGGCGGCCGCCGACCCGGACGTCGCCGGCGTGCAGGGACGCATCCACGTACCCCTGCCGGGCCACCGGCCCCCGACCGACCTGGAGCGCAACACCGCCGGCCTGGAGCGGGCACGCTGGGCCACGGCCGACATGGCCGTCCGCCGGGCCGCCCTGCAGGAGGTGCACGGGTTCGACGAACGCTTCCGGCGTGCCTACCGCGAGGACGCCGACCTGGCCCTGCGCCTGCGGACCGCGGGCTGGCGGCTCGCGCGGGGCGTGCGGTCCGTCGACCACCCGGTGCGGCCCGCCGGGCACCTCGCGAGCGTGCGCGCCCAGGCGGGCAACGCCGACGACGCCCTGCTGCGGGCCCTGTACGGCCGCTCCTGGCGCGCCCGGACCGAGGCGGGTCCGGGCCGCCTGCCCTGGCACGCCGCCACGGTCACCGCCGGGCTGACGGCGCTCGGTGCCGGCGTGACCGCGGCCGCGCTCGGCGGACGGGACCCGCAGACGACCCGCGCCGTCGCCGTCCTCGCGGGCGCCGTCTGGGCGGGGCTGACCGCGAAGGTCTCCGCCGAGCGGATCGCGCCGGGCCCCCGGCCCGGCGACGAGGGGCACGGCGCCGAGCTGGCCCGGATGCTCGTGACGAGCGCGCTGATCCCGTTCGCCGCCGTCGCGCACCGGGTGCGCGGGGCGTGGCGGTGGCGGCAGGGCCTGGGGCGCTCCGTCCCGGCCTGGCCGCTGCCGGTCCGGGCCGTGCTGTTCGACCGGGACGGCACCCTGGTCCGTGACGTGCCCTACAACCCGGACCCGGACGCCGTCGAGCCGCTGCCCGGTGCGCGGCGTGTGCTGGACGAGCTCCGGGGCGACGGCGTGTTCGTCGGCGTGGTGTCCAACCAGTCCGGCATCGGCCGCGGGCTGGTGACCACCGCGCAGGTGGACGCCGTGGACCGGCGGGTGCGCCGGCTGCTGGGCCGGTTCGACACCTGGCAGCGCTGCCCGCACACCCCCGAGGAGGGGTGCACGTGCCGCAAGCCGGAGCCCGGCCTGGTGCTCCGGGCGGCCGCCGACCTGGGCGTGCTGCCGGCGGAGTGCGTGGTGGTGGGCGACATCGGCAGCGACGTGGGCGCGGCGGTCGCCGCCGGCGCGCGCGGCGTCCTGGTGCCCACCGAGGTGACCCGCGGCGAGGAGCTGACCCGGGCGCCGGCGGTGGCCGCCACGCTCGACGAGGTGGTGACGCTGCTGTGACGACCACCGTGCACGCACCCCCGGACCGCGTGCTGGCCGTGCGGCTCGACAGCGACGGCGACGTGCTCCTGACCGGCCCCGCCGTCCGCGCGCTGGCCGCGACCCACGAGCAGGTGGACCTGCTGGTCTCCGGCGCGGGCGCCCAGGCCGCCGCCCTGCTGCCCGGCGTCACCGAGACGCTCCGCTTCGAGGCGCCGTGGTCGGGCACCGCGCCCCCGCCCGTGTCCGCCGAGGCGGTGCTCGACCTGGTGGCCCGGCTCGTGGCGCGCCGCTACCGGCTCGCGGTGATCTTCACGTCCTTCCACCAGTCACCGCTGCCGATGGCGCTGCTGGCCCGGCTCGCGGGTGTCCGCCGGGTCGTGGCCACCAGCGAGGACTACCCCGGATCGCTGCTGGACGTGCGGCACCGGCGCGGCCCGGGGCTGCACGAGGTCGAGGCGGCGCTGGACCTCGCCGCCCGCGCGGGGGCCGCGCTGCCCGCGGACGACGACGGGCTCCTCGCCGTGCGCCGCCCGCTGCCGCCGGTCCCCGCGGCCGCACGACCGCCGGGCCAGGACGGCACGCCGGCGTGGAACGCCGTCGTGCTGCACCCGGGCGCGTCCGTGCCGGCACGGGCCCCGCTGCCGGAGCAGGCCCGGGCCATCGCGCGGCAGCTCAGCGACGACGGATGGGACGTGCTCGTCACCGGGTCCGCGGCCGAGCGGGGGCTCACCGCGTACGTCGCGGACGGCCACGCCACCGACCTGGGCGGGCGCACCAGCCTCGCCGAGCTCGCCGCCGTCCTGGACACGGCCGTGTGCGCCGTGGTGGGCAACACCGGGCCCGCGCACCTGGCGGCGGCCGTCGGTACCCCGGTGGCCAGCCTCTTCGCCCCGGTGGTCCCGGCCGAGCGGTGGCTGCCCTACGGCGTGCCCCGGCTCGTGCTCGGCGACCAGGGCGCGGACTGCCGCGCCACCCGGGCCCGGACGTGCCCGGTCCCGGGCCACCCCTGCCTCTCCTCGGTCACGCCGGGGCAGGTGTCCCAGGCCGTGGCCCGGCTGGCCCGGCGGCCCGCCCCGGCCACGGCCGGCGCAGGGCGGTGGCGCTCATGAGGATCCTGCTCTGGCACGTGCACGGGTCGTGGACCACCGCCTTCGTCCAGGGCGGGCACGAGTACCTGGTGCCCGTGCTGCCCGGACGTCCCGCCGACGGCCGCGGCCGGGCCCGCACCTGGGACTGGCCGCCCGCTGTCCGCGAGGTGGGCCCCGAGGAGCTGCGCCGCGCCTTCGACGCCGGCGGCGTCGACGTGGTGCTGCTCCAGCGGCCCCACGAGGCCCGGCTCCTGCGGGAGTGGACCGGCCGCCGCGCCGGGTACGACGTGCCCGCCGTGTACCTGGAGCACGACGCCCCCGGCGGCCCCGCCGCGGCCACCCGGCATCCCCTGGCCGACGTCGACGTCGTGGCCCGCGGCCGTCTCCCCCTGGTGCACGTGACCGGGTTCAACGCCCTGATGTGGGACACCGGGCAGGCCCGCACCACGGTGATCGACCACGGCGTACCCGACCCCGGGCCCCGGTACACCGGCGAGCGGGAGCACGTGGCCGCCGTCGTGAACGAGCCCGTGCGCCGGTGGCGGGCCGCCGGCACCGACGTGCTGCTGCACGTCGCGAGCCAGGTCCCGGCCGAGGTGTACGGCATGGGCACACCGCTCCTCGCGGAGCACCTGACCGCCCGGGGCCCGACGGCGGCCGCGGCGGCCGGGCGGCTGGCGGACCTGCCGCAGGCGGAGCTGCACGACCGGCTCGCCGGCGCCCGCCTCTACCTGCACCCCTACCGGTGGACCAGCCTCGGCCTCGCGCTGCTGGAGGCCATGGCCCTGGGCCTGCCCGTCCTGGCCCTGCCCGTCACCGCGGCCTACGCCGCGGTACCGCCGCAGGCCGGCGTGCTCAGCGCCGACCCGGACGAGCTCGTCGCGGTGGCCCGCCGGTGGCTGGCCGACCCCGCGGAGGCGGCCACGTACGGCAAGGCGGCCCGCGAGCACGTCCTGACCCACTACTCCCTCGACGTCTTCCTCGACCGGTGGACCACGCTGCTGAACCAGGAGGTGTCCGCATGAAGATCGCCATGATCTCCGAGCACGCCAGCCCCCTCGCCACGCTGGGCGAGGCCGACGCGGGCGGGCAGAACGTCCACGTCGCCGCCCTGGCCGCACGGCTCGCGGCGGACGGCCACCACGTCGACGTCTACACGCGCCGCGACGACCCGGCCCTGCCCGGGCGCGTGCCGTTCGCGGACGGCGTGGACGTGGTGCACGTCGACGCCGGGCCGGCCGAGCCGTTGCCGAAGGACGAGCTGCTGCCCTGGATGGACCCCTTCGGGGACGACCTCGCGGCTCGCTTCACCGACCCGGAGAGCCGGCCCGACGTGCTGCACGCCCACTTCTGGATGTCGGGGCTCGCCGCGCTGCGCGCCACCCGCTGGTCCGCCCACCCCGGAGTGCCGGAGATCCCCGTGGTCCAGACGTTCCACGCCCTCGGCACCGTCAAGCGGCGCTACCAGGGCGCGGCCGACACCAGTCCCGCCGCCCGCATCGGCCTGGAGACGGCCCTGTGCCGGGACGTGGACCTGGTGGTCGCGACCTGCCGGGACGAGGTGCGGGAGCTGCACGAGATGGGCGGCACGGACGACCGCGTCCGCGTGGTCCCCTGCGGCGTCGACCTCGGGGTGTTCACGCCGGGACCGAACGGTCCCCGGCGGCCCGGCGAGGGTTCGCCCCTGCGGGTGCTCTCCGTCGGCCGGCTCGTGGAGCGCAAGGGCGTCGCGACCCTCGTCGAGGCGCTCGCCGTGCTCGCCGGACGGGGGCCCGCCCCGGTCGAGCTGCTCGTCGCGGGCGGCCCGCCGGCCGACGAGATCGACCGTGACCCCGAGGTGCGCCGCCTGCGCGACCTCGCCGCGCGGGCCGGGGTGGGCGACCGGGTGCGGTTCCTCGGTGCCGTGGCGCACGAGGAGGTGCCCGGCCTCCTGCGCGACGTCGACGTCGTGGCCTGCACGCCCTGGTACGAGCCGTTCGGGATCGTGCCGCTGGAGGCGGCGGCGTGCGGGCGTCCGGTCGTCGCCTCCGCGGTGGGCGGCATGCTCGACACCGTGGTGCACGAGCGCACCGGGCTCCTGGTGCCGCCGCGCGACCCCGAGGCGGTGGCCGACGCGCTGGCCCGCCTCACCGACCACCGGTTCCGGCACCGCCTCGGCGCGGCCGCGCGCGTGCGCGCCGAGCGCCGGTACGGCTGGGTCTCCGTGGCCCGGCAGACGGCCGACGCCTACGCCGAGGTCGCCGAGTTCCCGCCCGTCCGCGCCCGGGACGGCGCGCGACGGGCCGCGGCCCGCACGTCCCTGACCCCCACGGGAGGCATCCGATGAGCGAACGACCCGGCAACCCGGCAGGCTGGTCCCCCGACGACCACAGCGGGCAGGGCTGGCTGCGGCAGCACCGCGCCGACCTGCTGGCCGGCCTCGACCACCTGACCGCGGTGCACCACCAGATCGAGCGGTGGGGGGTGGACCTCGCCGGACGGCTCCTGTCCGGCCACCGTCTCCTCGTGGCGGGCAACGGCGGCAGCGCCGCCGAGGCCCAGCACCTGACCGCGGAGCTCGTGGGGAGGTTCGAGGGCGAGCGCGTGCCGCTCGCCGCCATCGCGCTGCACGCGGAGACCTCCAGCCTCAGCGCGATCGTCAACGACTACGGCCAGGACGAGATGTTCGCCCGCCAGGTCGCCGCACACGGCCGCCCCGGCGACGTGCTGCTGTGCCTGTCCACGTCGGGCGCGAGCGCCAACGTGCTGGTCGCCGCGCGCCGGGCCCGCGAGCTCGGGCTCAGTACCTGGGCCCTGACGGGACAGGCGCCCAACCCGCTCGCCGCGCTGTGCGACGACATGCTCGCCGTCCCGTCCGTCTCCGGTGCGGCCGTCCAGGAGGCCCACCTGGTCGTGGTGCACGCCGTCTGCGCGGCGCTCGACGCCGAGGTGGCCCGGCGTGAGCAGGCGGCCCGCAGGCGCCCGGCCAGGGCAGCGGAGGTGCGCGCATGAGCCGCCCGGGCCCCGCCGCAGGTGCCGTCCCGCCCGCACGGCTCACGCCCGTGCCGCATACCGTGCCGGACGCAGTGCCGGACGCAGTGCCGGACGCTGTGCCGGCCCGGCCCCTCGTCGTCGTGGTCGGTGACGTGCTGCTCGACCGGGACGTGGACGGCACCGTCACGCGGCTCGCGCCCGACGCCCCGGTGCCCGTCGTGGACGTGGCGCAGGTGCGGCAGAGCCCCGGCGGTGCGGGCCTCGCGGCGCTGCTGTGCGCCCCGCGCGCCGACGTGGTGCTGGTCGCCCCGCTGGCCGACGACGCGGACGGCGAGGAGCTGCGCCGCCAGCTCGCGGACGTCACGCTCGTCCCCCTGGGGCACGAGGGCCCGACGCGCCGCAAGACGCGGGTGCGCAGCTCCGGGCAGAGCCTGGTCCGCGTGGACGAGGGCGGGCCCGGCACGCCGGCGGGGGTCACGCCCGAGACGGCGGAACCGGTGCGGGAGGCCCTCGCCCGCTGTGACGCCGTGCTCGTGGCGGACTACGGCGGCGGCGTCACGCGCGACCCGCTCCTGCGGGAGCTGCTCGCCGAGACGGCCGGCCGGGTCCCGCTCGTCTGGGACCCGCACCCCCGG
The DNA here is from genome assembly GCF_044456525.1 of Promicromonospora sp. NPDC050880. Lineage (NCBI taxonomy): Bacteria > Bacillati > Actinomycetota > Actinomycetes > Micrococcales > Promicromonosporaceae > Promicromonospora > Promicromonospora sp. NPDC050880. Next base: position 39,115 of record NZ_JBITFV010000020.1, on the reverse strand, counting down.
GGCGGGCCGCCCGTGCCCGCGGCGGCGCTGGTCACCCCCAACGCGGCCGAGGCCGAGCGCGCCGCCGGCAACCTCCCGGACCCCCCGGCGGGCCAGGACGGGCACGTGCCCGCCGTGGCCGACGCGCTGCGCCGGGCCTGGGCCGCGCGGTCCGTCGGCGTCACCGCCGGCGAACGGGGCGCCTTCGTCGTCACCCGGCCGGACGGCGACGACGACGGGGCACCCGCCGTGGTCCGGCACCTGCCCGCCCGGCCCGTGCGCGGCGCGGACCCCTGCGGCGCCGGCGACCGCTTCGCCGCCACGGCTGTGGACCGGCTCGCCCGCGGCGACACCCCGGCGGACGCCGTCCGCGAGGCCGTCGCCGCGGCGAGCGCCTGGGTCGCCTCCGGGGGCGCGGACGGTTTCCGCCGGGCGCGCGACGCCGGCCCCCGCGCCGTCGTCGCCGAACCGGACCGCCCGGTGACACGTGCGGAGCTGGGGGCCCGGCTGCGCGCGACGGGCGGCGTGCTCGTCGCGACCAGCGGCTGCTTCGACCTGCTCCACGCGGGCCACGTCAGCATGCTGACGGCCGCCCGGCGGCTGGGCGACCACCTCGTCGTGCTGCTCAACTCCGACCGCTCCGTGCGCCGCCTCAAGGGCCCCGAGCGGCCGGTCGTACCCCTGGCCGACCGCAGGCGCGTCCTGGAGGGCCTGGAGTGCGTCGACCACGTCGTCGTGCTGGACGACGACGAGCCCTCGGCCGCGGTGGCCGACCTGCGGCCCGACATCTGGGCCAAGGGCGGCGACTACACCCGGTCGGGCCTGCCCGAGGCGGCCGTCGTGCACGCCTACGGCGGGCAGGTCGTGACCCTGCCCCGGCTCGACGGCCGCTCGACCACGGGGCTCGTCAGCCAGGTCCGGGCGAGCGACCCCGCGAACGCCACCATCCCACCGACCATGAGGAGGTCATCATGACCGTGCCCACCACCACCAGCACCGGCACCAGAACCAGCACCAGCCCTGCCACCCGCCCCACCACCGGGTCCGCGCCTGCCCCTGCCACGGCCCCGCTCGCGCCCCGGTCCGTCGGCACCGTGCTCGTCACGGGCGGCTCGTCCGGTCTCGGCGCGGCCCTGGTCGACGCGGTGGCCGCCGCGGGCGGCACGCCCGCCGTCCTCGACGTGGCCGAACCCCGGGCCGACGTACCGTACGCCGCGGCCGACCTCGCCGACCCGGGGGCCGCGCAGCGCGCCGTCGACGCACTGGTCGACCAGGTCGGCCCGCCCGACGCCGTGGTGACCGCCGCCGGGATCGACGCGTGCGGACCCCTGCTGGAGATCGATCCCGGCGACTGGGAGCGCGTGATCCGCGTCAACCTCCTGGGTACCGTGGCGGTGGTCCGGGCCACCCTGCCGTACCTGGAGGAACGGCACGGCACGGTCGTCACCGTGGCCTCCACCCTCGCGCTGCGGGGTGCCGGCGACGCGACGGCCTACTGCGCGTCGAAGTGGGGCATCCGCGGGTTCAGCCAGGCGCTGGCGGCCGAGTACGCGGGCCGGGTCGGGGTGACCTGCCTGATCCCGGGCGGCATGCGCACACCGTTCTTCGACGGCCGGACCGAGCAGTACAAGCCCGGTCCGGACGCCGACCTGAACGACCCCGCGGCCACGGCCGGAGCCGCCCTCACCGCCCTCACCCAGCCGCCCGGGAGCGAGATCCGGGAGATGCTCGTCATGGCGTCGGGTGAGGCGTCCTGGCCGTGAGCGGACCGGTCACCGGGAGCACGGCATGACCGTCCTGGTGCTGCGCGCGCTCGGGCTGGGCGACGCCCTGACCGGCGTGGCCGCGCTCCGCGGGGTACGGCGGGCCTGGCCGGGACACCGGGTGGTGCTCGCGACCGGTCAGGGCATCGGCGACTGGCTGAGCGGCCTCGGCGTGATCGACGCGGTGCTGCCGACCCACGGCCTGGCTCGGCTGCCCTGGCCGTGGGCCGGGCCGGGCGGTGCCCAGGACGCGCCCGGCTGCCTCGCCGTCGACCTGCACGGCCGCGGGCCGGAGAGCCACCGCGTCCTGCAGGCGACGCGGCCGGACGCGCTCATCGCGTTCGACAACGCCGAGGCTGGGCACATCGGCCCCGACTGGGACGACGACGAGCACGAGGTGCTGCGCTGGTGCCGGCTGGTCCGGAGCGTCGGCGGGTCCTGCGGTCCGGACGACCTGCGCCTGCGCCGGCCCCACCCGCAGCGTCACCTGCCGGGCGGGCGCGGCGCCCCCGTGGTGGTGCACCCGGGCGCGGCCGCCGGGGCCCGGCGCTGGCCGGCGGCGCGCTGGGCCGAGGTCGTCGCCGCGCTCGCCGCGCGCGGGCACGACGTCGTGCTGACCGGCTCGCCGCAGGAGCGGCTGCTCTGCCGGCGCGTGGCGGCCGCGGCGGACGCACCGGTCCGCGACCTCTCCGGGGGTCTCGCGCTGCCCGCCCTGGCGGACCTGGTCGCCACGGCACACCTGCTGGTCAGCACCGACACCGGTGTGGCCCACCTGGCCACGGCGTACGGCACGCCGTCCGTGACGCTGTTCGGCCCCACGCCGCCGGCCCTCTGGGGGCCGCTGATCGACCGGGACCGGCACGTCGTCCTCTGGCTCGACGAGCCCGGCACCGCGCCGCGCGACGCGAACGCCGACCGCCTCGACCCGGCGCTCGCCCGCGTGACGGCCGCCGACGTCGTCGCCGGGTGCGAGGCGGCGCTCAGGCCGCGTCGCGCGAACGGGAGCGGAACCACTCCACCGTCCGTGCCAGCCCGTCCTGCCAGCTGACCTGCGGCTCCCAGCCCAGCTCCGCCCGCGCCAGGCCGATGTCGGGGCAGCGCATGCCCGGGTCGTCCGTCGGCCGCTCGACGTGCTCGATGCGCGACGCCGACCCGGTGGCGGCGAGCACGTCGTCGGCGATCCGGCGGACCGACAGCTCGTGCGGGTTGCCGAGGTTCATCGAGCCCGGGTGGCCGCTGCGCGCGAACGCCAGCAGCGCGGCCACGAGGTCGTCGACGTAGCACAGCGACCTGGTCTGGCTGCCGTCCCCGGCGACCGTCAGCGGTTCGCCGGCCAGCGCCTGCCGGATGAACGTGGGCACCACCCGGCCGTCGCGCTCGCGCATGCGGGGCCCGTAGGTGTTGAAGATCCGCACGATGCCGGTGTCGGTGCCGAGGGCACGCCGGTAACCCGCCGTGAGCGCCTCGCCGAACCGCTTGGACTCGTCGTACACGCTGCGCGGCCCCACGCTGCTCACGTTACCCCAGTACCCCTCGTCCTGCGGATGGACCTGCGGGTCGCCGTACACCTCGGACGTCGAGGCGAGCACGAAGCGCGCGCCCTGGTCCTGGGCCAGGTCGAGGGCGGCACGCGTGCCCCGGGACCCGGCGTCCAGCGTCTCGAGCGGGTGCTCGAGGTAGTCGACGGGCGAGGCGGGGGACGCCAGGTGCAGCACCAGGTCCACCCCGGGCCGCACCGCGGCCCGGACGCCGCGGGAGGAGAGGCCCTCGGCGATGTCGCACTGCTCGAACCGGAACCGCTCGTGCGTCCGTACGGCCGCGAGGTTCTCGGTCCGTCCCGTCAGCAGGCTGTCCAGGCACACCACCTCCGCGCCGGAGTCCAGCAGCACCTCGCAGAGCCTGCTGCCCACGAACCCGGCACCGCCGGTGACGACGGCTCTCGTCACGTGTTCCCGGGGGTTCTCGCGCACGCCTTGGCTGCCCATCGGTCGTCCTCTCGCCGGACCCGGCAGCCTGGTCTCGACCACACGATCCACCGTGCACCCGAGCCGGTTCACTCGCAGCGGCGGACCCGGGAACGCTTCCTCGCGCCCGCCTCTCGCCTTTCTCCGGTTCTCGGTGCAGAGTGAAGGGGTGACGTCCGGCAACCCCGCCCACCCGGGCACCGGTACGGCACGCCGGCCCACCCAGCACGAACGACGGGACGAGACGTGAACGGTTCGCGACCCACGGAGCAGGCCCTCGAGGCGGCGCTCGCACCGGGTCATCACGCCCCGGTCGGCCGGTACCGGCTCGACGTGGCCAGCGGGCGCTGGTCCTGGTCGGACGAGGTCTTCGTGATGCACGGCTTCAGCCCCGGCGAGATCGTGCCGACCACCGAGCTGATCCTCTCCCACAAGCACCCCGACGACCGGGACCGGGTGGACCACGTGCTGCGGGCGGCGGCGGCCACGGGCCGCCCCTTCAGCTCCGTGCACCGCATCGTCGACGCCCACGGCGCCAGCCGCACCCTCGCGGTGACGGGCCAGGCCCGGCGTGACCCGACGTCGGGCGCGGTGACGGAGCTGTACGGCTACTTCATCGACGTCACGGAGGCCAGCCGCGAGGACGCCCAGCGCGAGGCGACCGCCTCGATCCGGGCGGCCGCCGAGCACCGGGCCTCCATCGAGCAGGCCAAGGGCGCCATCATGGTCGCCTTCGGCATCACCGACGACGAGGCGTTCGACCGTCTGCGCACGGCCTCCAACCAGCTCAACGTGCCCGTGCGGGAACTGGCCACGTGGCTGGTCGACTGGCTGTCCGACCCGTCGTGGGCCGAGGCGCCCCGCGCGGAGGACATCACGGACTTCCTCGCCGCACCCGTACCTCCCGGCACGGCCGACGTCGTCGTCCGCCCGGAGCCCACGTCGGACGCCGTGGGCTGAGCCGCCGGGCACCCGGGCCGGCGTACCGGGTGTGAACGGGCACACCCCGGGCTACGTTGGCAGAGGTCCAGAAGCGGCCGACGCGACGTCCTGGCGAGGTGCCCCATGAAGGCCCTGTTCCTGAGCTGCACCCTGAAGTCCTCCCCCGCACCGTCGAACACGGAGGCGCTGGCCGCCGTCGTGGTGTCGGCCCTGCAGGAGCACGGCGTGGCCGTGGACCAGCTCCGGCTGGCCGACCTGAACGTCCCGCCCGGGGTGGTGACCGACCTCGGGGACGGCGACGACTGGCCGTCCGTCCACGACCGTCTGCTCGACGCGCAGATCCTCGTCGTCGTGACGCCCACCTGGCTCGGCCGGCCGTCGTCCGTGGCCCAGCGCATGCTGGAACGCATGGACGCGATGCTCTCCGAGACCTCCCCGGCGGGCACCCCCGTGGCGTACAACCGGGTCGCGGGCGTGGTGGTGACCGGCAACGAGGACGGCGCGCACCACGTGATCTCCGAGATCAGCGGGGCGCTGGGCGACATCGGGTACACCGTTCCCGGCCAGTCCTGGACCTACTGGAACCAGGGTCCCGGGCCCGGTCCCGACTATCCCGACACCGAGCACGGCCACGAGTGGTCCCACAGCACGGGGCGGCTCATGGCGCACAACCTCCACGCGGTCGCGTCGGCCCTGGCCGCGCACCCGGTGCCCCCGCAGCAGGACTGAGCGAGCCTGAGCCAGGCCGAGCCGGGGCCAGGACACGGGCACGGGCACACGCGACGCCTACAGGTCGGGCGACTCCTTGGTCCACCCCGCCCGGAGCCGCACCGTGACGGGCTCCTCGTCCGTCCGCACGTCGGCCACGTCGTCCCAGTCCACGAGGAACGTGCCGCGCATCCGACGGCGGACGAGCTGCGGGACGGGCCAGGGCGAGCGCACCTCCGTGCGCTCGTACCCGAGGAACGACCCCCCGCCGCGCGGGCTCACCAGCAGCCCGAGCAGGCGGGCGGCACCGACCGAGCCCCGGCTCGCGGTGTGCGCGCTCAGCGGGCGCTCCGGGTCCTCCCGGTCCTGCTCGTGCTCCTCCTCGTCGTCGTGCTCGTCGAGGATCTCCAGCGCGAACCGCGCGTCCACGACGACGCCGAGGGCCGTGCCGTCGGCGTCCAGGACCCGCGCGTCGAGCAGGTCGCCCACGTTCATCCGTCCGCCTCCGGGTCGTGGCGTCCGCCAGGGATCCGGCCCACGAGGTGCTCGCGGAGCCAGCGTTCCACCCAGTCGGCGTCGAGCCGGTCGGACGGCACCGTGAGCTCGATGGCCGTGCCGACGTGCCCGACGTCCGACCAGTCGATGCGGGGCAGCCGCGAGTCCGGGACCCGGCCGCCGAAGAGCCGCACGAGCAGCACCGGACCCACGAGGATGGCGCCCACGGAGGCCTCGGCACCGGCCCGGGCCTCCTGCCCGTCGGGCCCCGTCAGCTCCAGGTCGTCGACGGCGCGCACCGGCTCGCCGTCGGCGTCCAGCACCTGCCGGCTGAGCAGGTGCAGCCGGGCGTCGACGATCCGTTCGCGCGTCATGAGCCCGCTCCCGTCGCGATCATCAGGGGGATGGCGGCCACGGCCGCCACGACCACGATCACCAGGTACACCGTGCCCAGCGCGTTGACCACGCGCCCGTTGACGTGCCGGCCCATGTACTGCGGGTCGTTGGCCACCACCAGGATGGGCACGTACGTGAGCGGCAGCGCGACGGCGGAGAACACGACCGACATCTCGGTCACCGCGACGGGGTCCACGCTGGTCATCAGGATGCCCACGCCCAGCAGGATCGCCACGATCATCGTCACGTGGAACCGGGCCGCGCGGGCCGGCCTGCGGAACTTGCCCCACGACCAGCCCAGGTACTGGGCCAGGGAGTACCCGCTGGACAGCGCGGTCTCCAGCGCGGCCCCGAACGAGGCGGCGACGATGCCGACGATGACCACGGCCAGGAGCATCACCCCGCCGGCCTGGGCCACCGGGAGCACGATCTGGGACAGCGACGACACCTCGATCCCCGCCGGGAGCAGCACGACGGCCGCGCACGCGGCGATCGTCACCGACAGGAGCCCGCCGAGCGGGAAGCCGATCAGCACGTTGGCCCGGTTGGTCGCCAGGTCCTTGGCCGTCCAGCGCTCCTCGACGGCACCCGAGGAGAAGAAGAACACCTCGTAGGGCGTCATCGCGGCGCCGAACAGCGCGACGGCGTAGTACCAGTAGGCCGGCGCGGGCTCCGTGGACGGTGGCGACGGCGGCACCGCCTGCCGCATCAGCTCACCCCAGTCCGGGCCGAGCAGGAACAGCGCGACGGCGAACCCCACCAGCAGGAGCCCCATCAGCCCGGCCACGTTCTCCATCACCTGGAACTTCACGCGCCACAGCACGAGCCAGACCGCGAGGCCCGCCACGGGGATCCACAGCCGCGGCTCGACGCTGCTGGCGAGGTGGAGCGCGAGCGCGATGCCGCCGATCTCGGCCGTCAGCGTGAGGAGGTTGATGGCGAAGGACGCGAGGAGGTTGGCGCCGGCCGCCCTCGGCCCGAGCCGCTCCCGGATGATCTCGAACGTCGCGCGGCCGCTCACGGCGGCCACCCGGCCGGCCATGCTGGCGAACAGGCAGATGCCGACCACGCCGAGCGCCACGACCCAGACGAGCGAGAGCCCGAACCGGGACCCGACGACGGCGTTGGTCACCAGGTCACCGATGTCGACGAAGCCACCGATGGCCGTGAGGACGCCGAGCGCGGCGCCGAGCACCTTCTTCACGGCCCACCCGCCTCGGCCAGGGCCTCGTCGACGCCCTCGATCGCGGTCGCCAGGTCCGCGAGCAGCTCCTCGGCGGTGGCCGGCACGGCCGACGCCCCGTCGAGGCCGCCCCCGGACCGGGCCGCACCCCACTCGCGCGCGTGCACGACGACGTCCGTCACGTCACCCACCGCGGTCAGGCCCGTGGCCCGCTGGTCGCTCGAGGCCGCGTCGGGCGGGACCAGCGTGGTCAGTGCCATCTCCGCGTCGTCCAGCGCCCGGAGCTGGTCGAGCAGGGCGGTGTCGGCCACGGGCCCGGTCAGGCGCCCCTCGGACAGGAGCTCGACGGTGATCCGCGTGGTCTCGGCCGCCGAGCTCGCCTCGGACAGGGCGTCGGCGACGGCGGCGCTCGCCTGCCCGGGCTGCTGATGACTGGCGACGGTGCATGCGGTGGTCCCGGCGAGCACGGCCACGACGACGACGACCCGCGCCACCATCCGCCACCCCGTCACCGTCATGACCTCGATGGTGCTCCGGAGCGCGGTCGCTCGCACGCCGGCGCAGCGACCCTGCGCACCGGGGACCCGGGTCACCGGGGTGCGAGCGCCTCGGTCGCGGGCCCTTCGAGCAGGGTGCCGTCGGCGGCGAACCGGGAGCCGTGCACGGGGCAGTCCCACGACTGCTCCTGGTCGTTCCACCGCACCACCCCGCCCAGGTGCGGGCACACGCGGGACACGCGCCGAGCCCCGGCGTGCTCGCCCGCGGGCCGGGTCACGGCGCACGCCCAGCCCTTGCTCTGCTCGGCGAACGTGGCCGCCGCCGCGGTGGTGGGCCGCGCCGGCCGGGCCCACGGTTCGAGGGCCGGTCCCCAGTCCTCCGGCTCGCCGAGCAGGCGGCCGGCGAGCGCGAGCCCGGCCGCCGCCGCCGTCGTCAGGCCCCACTTGGCGTAGCCGGTGGCCACGAGCACGCGGTCGTCGCCGGGCGTGACCGGTCCGACGAACGGGACACCGGTGTCGGTGCCGTAGTCCTGGGCGGCCCACGCGTGCCGCGCGCCGCCCACCGGCAGATGCTCCCGCGTCCACGCGTCCAGGGCTGCCAGCCGGGCGGCGGGGTCCGGCTCCCGGCCGACCGTGTAGCCCTCCCCGCCCACCATGAGCAGCCCGCCGGCGGTGCGCAGCGAGCGGACCGGGGAGCCGGCCGTGATGGACATGGTGGCCCCGAACCCCGGCGGCAGGTCCTCGGGCCGCGCCACGTCCCACGTCGTGAGCAGGCTCCGGCCCGCGTGCAGCCGCAGGAACAGGCCGCCCAGCCGGCCGGGCGGCGTCCCCGTGGCCAGCACCACCCGGTCCGCGACGACCGTGCCACGGGTGGTGCGCAGCGCCACGCCGGACGTCGTCCTGCGCACCTGCCGTACCCGGACGCCGTCGTGCAGCCGCACCCCGCGGGAGCGCAGGCGGGCGCGCAGTGCCGCGAGCGCCCGCAGGGGGTCCACCTGCCCCTGGTCGGGCAGGCGCACGGCGCCGTGGGCCGGTCCGGGGTAGGGCGGCCGGTCCTCCCAGTGCACGGGCAGCCCGCCGCGCAGACCGGCCGCGAGCACGTCGTCGAGCACGGCCGCCTGTTCGGGCGTGGTGGCGACGGTCAGGTCGTCGCGGTCCTCCACGGGGACGCCGAGGTCGCCGAGGGTGCGGCGCAGCCACGCGAGGCCGGCCTTGCCGGCCGCCAGGTAGTGGTGCAGCGTGTCGTCACCGTGGCGGGCGACCTCCGTGAGCCGGGTCCCCTGGAGCACCGAGAGCTTGCCGGTGGACCGGGCCGTCGTGGTCGTCGTGGGCGCGGTGCCGGCGTCGAGGACGACGACGTCGGCGCCGCCGTCGGCCAGCAGGTGCGCGGTGACGACGCCGGTGAGCCCGGCGCCGACCACGACCACGTCGGCGTGCAGCGGTCCGCGCGGAGGTTCGGCGGGGGCCGTGGTGTCCGCCGGTGCGCCGGTGGTCTCGCGGGTGCTGTCGCTCACGGTGCCTCCTCGTGCCAGGTGTGCGGCCTGTCGACCGTCTCAGGCTGGCACGCGGGCCGGGCACTCGCAGGTCGCCCGGGGAGGGCCGCACTGGCCGGCCGGGCGGGACGGGGCTACGGTGTGGGGTGGAGTCAAGCCACGGCGCCGCACCGCACAGACGGAGGCCCCCGATGGCACAGACGACCTTCACCACACCTCCCGACCAGATCGGTGACCTGGTCAAGCACCTGGCAGTCGGCACGCCCGTGCTGGCCGGGCAGTACCGGGTCGACCTGACGACCGGAACCTGGTGGTGGTCCGACGAGGTCTACCGGATGTACGGGTACCAGCCCGACGACGTCCAGCCGGGTCTGGCGGCGCTGCGCAGCCACCGGCACCCGGACGACCCGGACCGGGTGGTCCACGAGGCGGTCCGCTCGCTCCGTGCCGGCCGTCCCTTCACCTGCGCCCACCGCATCGTCGACGCGCACGGCCGGATCCGGACCCTGCTGGTGACCGGTCAGGCCGTGCGGTCCGAGCGAGGGCCGGACCTGGTGGGCCAGGTGGCCGACGTGACGCCCCTGCAGCGGGAGGCGGTGTCACGGGAGGCCCGGCGCTCCGTGGACAGCGCGATGGCCTCGGCGGCCACGATCGAGCAGGCACGCGGCATCCTGATGGCCGTGCACGGCGTGGCCGAGGAGGAGGCGCTGACCATGCTCACGGAGCGGGCGAGCGCCGCCGGGACCGACCTGCGCACGACGGCGGCACACCTGCTCGCCGGCCTGTCCGGCACCGGCCTCGGCGCACCCGCGGCGAAGCACGTCCGCCGGATCCTGGCTGACGTCGCCCCGGAACGGAAGTCGCGGGTGCACGACCCGCTGCTCACCCGCCGGGTGGCGTGAGGCACGTGGCGAGGGCCCGGCCGGCCGTCAGGGTACGGCGCGGCCGGGCTGCTCGGCGCCGTCGAGGAGCGCCTGGGTGGCGCCGTCGAGGTTCTGGAGCAGCTTGTACACACCGCTCAGGAGCACGACGAGCCCGGCGAGGAAGGCCGCGATCCCGACGAGGGTGGCGATCGTCATGAAACTGGTGGTACCGATCACGAAGAGCGCGGCCCCCAGGATCAGCCCGGCCAGGCCCGCGGTGATCGGGGCGGCGGAGTTGTGGGCACGGGTCAGCCGGGAGCCCGTGCCCGTGGTCTCGTCGGTCATGGGTGCCATGGTCGTGGATCGCGGGCGCCCCTGACCAGCAAACCCGGGGATCCGCACGAGCAGGTCAGCGCCGACCGCGCTCCGGTCTCAGGCGCTCGCCATCGAGTCCTGGCTGAAGGTGTTCCACCAGCGCCCGTCGCGCTCGACCCACAGCGAGCTGATGTACATCGCCTCCTTCTCCGGCCCGGTCGAGGGCTGGTAGTCGGCGCGGTAGCAGAGCAGCACCGAGTCCGGGGCGACGTCGATCAGCCGGGCCTCGCTGAGGGCGTACGACGTGACGGTCGGGCCGTCCGCGAGCTCGCCCACGTGCTCCGCCCGCGTGGCGAACCCCGAGGGGTAGACCCCGACGAAGTCCTCGGCGAGCAGCTCGCGGTCGGCGTCGCCGTCGCCGCGGGCGAGGGCGTCCCAGACCTGGGACTCGAGGTCCAGGAAGAACTGGATGGTGCGGTCTGGCATGTGGTTCGCTCCCGCGTGGTGTGGCCGGACGGACGGTGAACCGTCTCATGGTGCCTGGTCTCGCGGCGCACCGTCCGGCCGGTTCAGGAACTCACCACAGACCGCCCTTGCGCCGCCTGCTGGTGCCCCACACCCCCTTGATGAGGTGGGCCGGGGCCTCAGTAGGATCGCCGGGTGGAGACAACCCGGCTGATCGCACGCGTGGATGCCGAGTTCGCGCGCCTCGATCCGCCGTGGTGGCCGAATCCTCACGAGGACCGCGAGGCGACCGAGGAGGAGTACTCGCGGGTGACCGACCCGGGCAGGTACCGGGTCGTCGCGCTCCGTGCACGGGCATGGTCCCGGGTGCTCGGCACGGTGCCGGACATCGACGTCGAGCCCGTGGCCCCCGAGGCGCTCGGACCCGACCTCGACGGCGGGGTACGCCTGACGTCCCGCCGCCCCGGCACCCTCCCCCTCTTCTTCCTGGAGCGCGGTCCGACACCGGACAGCGACGTCCCGCTGGTCCGCATCGGCATGGCCGATCCGGACACGGAGCTCGAGCTCGTCCCCGACTGCGGCTGCGATGCGTGCGACCACGGCTCGGACGACCTGGTCCGGGGCCTCGACGAGGCCGTCGTCGAGGCGATGAGCGGCATCGTCCTCATGCTTGCTGGCACGTGGCGAGGTGTGTGGACGCCTGACGGCGGAGGTGTGGGTGGCGATCCGGGCCTGCCGGAGCTCGACCAGGTGCTGGCGTGGGGCCGGCGTCTGTCCCGGCGGGAGCACGTCTCGTTCCCGGAGGACGTCCGGGTGCTGGTCAACGACCCGTGGATGTGAGGCCGACGGCGGGCCGCTCCTCCGTGTCGCGGCGCCCCCCGGCCGGCCCTGCCCTACGCTGCCCGGCGTGACGTCCTCCGAGCACCTCGCGACCGCCCGTACCGACTACGACGCCATGGCGGAGGCCTACACCGCGTTCATCGGTGACGCGTTCACCGGCAGCCCGCTGAACCACGCGCTCGTCCAGACCTTCGCGGACCTGGTCCGGCAGGCAGGCGGCGGCGCCGTGGCCGACGTCGGCTGCGGGCCCGGGCACGTGACCGCGTACCTGCGCGACCGGGGCGTGGACGCCTTCGGCATCGACCTCTCGCCCCGGCTCGTCGCGACGGCCCGCGAGACCAACCCGGGTGTCCGGTTCGACGTCGGCGACATGGGGGCGCTCGACGTCGCCACCGGCAGCCTCGCCGGCGTGCTGGCGAACTACTCGATCATCCACACGCCCCCGGACCGGCTGCCCACGGTGCTCGGCGAGCTCGGCCGCGTGCTCGCGCCCGGCGGCCACCTGCTGGTCGCCTTCCAGGCCCTGCCGGACGCCGAGGGGACGGCCGAGGCCTTCGACCACAAGGTCTCCCCCGCCTGGCGGTACGCACCGGGCCACGTCACCGGCCTGCTCGGGCGGGCCGGGGTCCACGAGGTCGCCCGGCTCACGATCGCCGCGAGCGAGGACCCGGCACGCGGCTTCCCGCAGGCGCACGTCCTGCTGCGCAAGACGCCGGCCTGAACCTCAGGACCGGCCGCCGCGGCGTCGGCCCGGAGGAGGACCCTCCTCAACCGGAACGGCGGTGCGGCCGACGGGAGGAACCCGTCGACCGCACCGCCTGCGGTGCCGTGCGCCGTCAGGCGCCGGAACCCTCGGTGAACAGCCGGGGCAGGAAGTCGATGAGCGACTTCTGCCAGACGTCCCAGCTGTGCGGCCCGGGGACGATGGGCGCGAACTCGTGGTTCACCCCACGGCTCTCCATGGCCGCGATGAGCTGCAACGTCGCACCGTAGGTGAAGTCCTGCACGTCACCGGAGTAGACGCGCAGCAGCTTCGTGCCCTCGTTGATGGCCTCGACGTCGGCGTTGGCCGGCGGTGCACCGAACGCCGACATGGCGCCGATGTAGCCGAACTCGCCCGGGTGCGCCCAGAGCGTGCTGAGCGTGTGGCCCGACCCCATGGACAGGCCCGCCAGCGCGCGCTGGTCGCTCTCGGAGCTGATGTTGAACTGCTCCTCGGCGGCCGGCACGATCCGCGTCGTGATCTCCGTGGGGAAGTCCACGCCGTTGCCGTTGGCCATGACCACCACCATCGGCACGATGTTGCCGCGCAGGTAGTGGTTGTCGAGGATGCGCTGGACATACCCCACCTCGACCCAGTCGGTCCACGTCTGCCCGCCACCGTGCTGCAGGTAGAAGACCGGGTACTCCTCGGCACGGTCCGGGTCGTAGTCCGGGGGCGTCCACACGTACGCCGAGCGCTGTGTGCCGCCGCCCGCGGTGCTCTGGTAGCTCATGACGCTGACCTCGCCGCGCGCGTCGGCGGGCACCTGGGCCGTGTACTGGCCGCGGAGCGTGTCGCCCTCGACGGTGAAGGTGCTCCACGTCGGCTCCGAGAACACCGTCGTGGGGTTGTTCGCGTCCTTGCGGTCGACGCCGTCGACCACGAACTTGTAGTAGTACGACCCGCCCTCGACGGCCAGCGAGAGCCGCCACGACCCGTCGGCCTGCTTGACCATGTGGGTGCGCGGCCAGCTTCCGGCCGGGCCGAAGTTGCCCCAGACGGTCACGTTGTTCGCGTCGGCGTACTCGGGGCCGAGCTCGAAGGTGACCACGCCGTTCTCGTCGATCCACGGCGTCGGGGTCGTCCCCGCCGGCGGGAGCCGGTGCTCGACGAACGGCAGGTGCCCCTCGCTCGGGCCCTCGTCGTCGACGTCCTGGAAGACGCGCCCCGCGAAGTCGTGCAGGTTCTTCTGCCACGTGTCCCACGTGCCGCCCGTCTCCGGGTCCGACCCGTCGGACTGGAACTCGACGCCCGCCGTCGTCAGCCGTTCGGCCAGCGCGACCGTGTCGTCGTACGCGGCGTCGGTCACGTTGCCCGCGTACAGCCGGACGATGTCCGTCGCGTCGTTGATCTGCTTGGCCTTGCCCCGGGAGATCGGCTTGTCGTAACCGCCCGAGAACGAGCCGACGCCGGCGAACTCGCGCGGCTTGGCGACCACGGCGTCCACGGCCAGCTCCGCACCACGGCCGATGCCGGCGATCGCGCGGCCGGAGCCCTTGTCGGAGACGTTGAACGCACGCTCGACGGCGGGCAGCAGCTCCTTCGTCACACCGGCCGGGCCCGGCACGCTCGCGTCACCCATGACGACGACCATCGGCTCGGCGTCGCCGTCGAGCGTGAGGTTGTCCATGATCTGGCCGAGCCGGCCCAGCTCCACCCACTCGCGGTAGCTCTGCCCCTCGCCCTGCAGCAGGTACAGCACCGGGTACTGCTCGGCGCGGTCCGCGTCGTAGCCGGACGGCGTCCAGACGAGCGCTTCCTTGTCGCGCTTCGGTCCCTTGCCGTACTCGAGGGTCGTGAGCCGGCCGCCGTCGGCCACGTCGTCGAGCCACTCCGCGCCCGGTCCGGGGACGAACAGGGTGCTGTAGGTGGGCTTCGACGTCACCTCCTGCGGCGCGCCCGGGTTACGGAACGCGACCGCGTCCTGGTCCGCGGCGGGGCGCGCGGCGTACTGGTAGTAGTAGAGGCCGGGTTCGAGGGGGCCGAGGGTCGCGGTCAGGTTCGCCCCGCTGGCCCCCATGTTGAGGTCGGTCCACGCCTTGCCGGGGCCGAAGTTCCCCTGCACGGCGACGGGACCGTCGGCGATCCCGGTCGCCTCGGTCACGGCCGCGCGGGGCACCGTGAAGCGGTAGACGTCCGAGATCGGGTTGTTCGGCACCTCACCCACCCAGGGGTCGGAGCTCACCGCTTGCGCGGCAGCGGACGGCGCGACGAGCAGGCCGCCCGCCACCACGGCGCTCGCGGCGGCCGCCGCGAGCGCCTGTCGGCCCCGCCGGACGCGACGAGGGGGTCTTGCCTGAGATTCAATCGTCATTGACCTGCCTCTCGTTTGGAAAACGTTATCGACGACGCGAGGGACGGCCCAGGCCGAGCTCGCGCACGGCCGGCACCCGGGCGGGCACCGGTGTCACGGTGGTTGGGTCAGGGGCGAGGTCCGCCCCGGGGTCGGGTCCGCCGCGGGAGCCCCAGCACGTCGGTTCGCCCGGTGGTGCGGGACGTCGGCGACGAACCGCCCGCTGGTGGCGTCCGGGTCGCGGTCGACGACAGGGCCGGTGCACGACGTGGCATCGCTGTTCCTCCTTGAACGGCGGACGAGCACGCCTGCACGGCGGCTCGCCAGCCCAGGTTAGCGATCGATTCCGACGTTGTAAACGGATCTCGCCAGGATCACCCGGAAGATGGCCCAGAACCGCGCTGAGCAGCGGGAACACAGGTGTGTGCTGGCACGCAGTGCCATTCCGACGTTGTAAGCACCAGGCCCTGGGGTCAGCGGGCTCCGCCTTGATCCCGTCGACGCGCGAGGCATCGTGCGCCAGCGGTCTGCCAGGACCTCCCGGTCCCCGGCCGTCCCACGGCTCATTCGACCGCGTCGGCGAAGCGCGCCCGCGCGGCGACGGACAGCCGCTGCAGCTTCCGGTAGCTCTCGCTGCCCGGCACGGCGGTGTAGACGAACAGGTAGTGAGCCTGATCGGGGTCGACCAGGGACTGGCAGTGCAGCTCCAGGGCGCCGACCTCGGGATGCACGAGGTGCTTGACGTCGTGGGCGTGGACGCCGATCTCCTGGTCGTCCCACACCGCGCGGAACTCCTCGCTCCGCTCCAGGAGCCGGCCGGCGAGCTGCGCGGCCCGGGATCCGGGGCCACGGAGCGTCGCGAGCCGGCGCAGGTCGGCGGCGATCATGCGGCTGAGGAGGGAGTGCTCCTCGGGGGCGTAGAGCCGTCGTGCGGCGGGGTCGGTGAACCAGCGGTAGCCGAGGCTCCGGGCCGGGCCGCTGTGGGCGGTCAGGTCACCGGTGAGGGCCACGCCCAGCGGCGTCTGCCGGAGCGTCTCGCCCAGCTCCGTGACGATCTCCGCGAACGTGTCGGTCAAGCGGTCGAAGACGCGCAGCAGGCCGGGACTGATGTGCTCGCCGGCCGGGCCGCGCGGCGGTGGGTTGTGCCCCGCCAGGCGGAACAGGTGGTCACGCTCGTCGAGGGAGAGGTGGAGCCCTTGCGCGATCGACGCCAGCATCTGCTCGGACGGACGGGGCCCACGCTCCCGTTCGAGCTGCATGTAGTAGTCGGTCGACATGTGGCACAGGAGGGCGACCTCCTCCCGGCGGAGCCCTGCGGCCCGTCGCCGCCGCCCCCGGGGCAGGCCGACGTCCTCCGGCTGGAGCGACTCCCGCCGACGGCGCAGGAAGTCGGCCAGCCCGGCCCGATCGACTGTCATCTCTCGTTTCTAGCAGTCGCGCACAGGGCTTTACCACGGATCGTCGATACCCCCGTAGCGGCGACCTGGACCGGAGCCCGGGACCCGGGCCTGGCACCCCAGCCTGGGATCGCCGACCCCCTGGTTGCCGTCCGCAGGCGTGGTCAGCCTGGACCCGAGCACGTGACCAGCGACCGACCAAGGAGCCACGATGGCCTTCACACCAGTGGGACGCGAGATCGACCGCATCGACGGCAGGCGCAAGGTCACCGGTGCCGCCGAGTACTCCGGTGACCACCCGGCCCCCGATCTCGCGCACGCCTACCTGATCACCAGCACCGTCGGGCGCGGCCGCATCCGCGCCATGGACACCGCCGCCGCGCTGGCCGCCCCGGGTGTCCTGGACGTGTACAGCCCGTTCCATCCTCTGCGGCAGTACGTGCTGCCCGGTCTGGGCGAGAGCTACGCGCCCCTCCAGGACGTGGACGTACGGTTCCACGGGCAGATCATCGCCATGGTCGTCGCCGAGAGCTTCGAGCAGGCCCGCGACGCCGCGGCGATGGTCACCACGACCTACGACGCCGAGCCGCCCCGCACCTCGCTCGACGACGAGCCCGGCACGCTGCCCGACGCGCCGGCCGGCAGGCGCCCGGCCCGGTCCACGACCCTCGCCGACGGCGTCGCCTCGATCGATGCGGCACTGGCCGCGAGCGACGTCGTCGTGCAGGCGGACTTCCACCAGGACTCGCAGCACCACGTCGCGATGGAACCCCACACCACCCTCGCCCGGTGGCAGGACGGCATCCTCACCGTGCACAGCGGCACGCAGGTGCCCCTCTTCGCCGTCATGCTGATCGCCGCCCGGCTCGGCATCGCGACCGACCGCGTGCGGGTCATGAGCAGGTACGTGGGAGGCGGTTTCGGCAGCAGGGTCCTGTCCTGGTACGACACCTCCCTCGCCGCGTCCGCGGCCGAGGTGCTGGACCGCCCTGTCCGGCTCGTCCTGACCCGGGAGCAGGTCTTCCAGGTCATCGGCCGGCGGGGCCGGATCAACCAGACGGTCAGGCTGGGCGCCCGGCGGGACGGTGTGCTGACCGCGGTCAGCCACGTGACCGACGCCGAGATGCCCGCCGTCGGCGGATGGCAGATGACCGCGGCGGAGTCCTCCACGGCGCTCGCCTACCGGACACCGAACCTGCATGTCGAGGACCGGCAGGTGACCCTCGACATGTCGCCGACCTGGGCGATGCGGGCACCCGACGAGGCCCCGGGGTCGTTCGCGCTGGAGACCGCGATGGACGAGCTCGCCGTGGCCACCGGCGTCGACCCGGTCGAGCTGCGGCTGCGCAACTACACCACCGTCGTGCCCGGCACCGACCGCCCCTGGACGAGCAAGCACCTCGACGAGTGCTACCGCGTGGGCGCCCGCCGCTTCGGCTGGTCGGCGCGGTCCGCCACGCCCCGCTCCCGCGTCGACGGGGACTGGCTGGTCGGCATGGGGATGGCGTCGGCCGTCTACCCGACGGACCGGCAGCCGGCCACCGTCCGGGTCCGCCTGCGGGCCGACAACACCGCCGTGGTGTCCACGGCGACGGTCGACCCGGGCACCGGCGCGGCCACCATGGTCTCGACCGTCGGCGCCCACGCCCTGGGGATCCCGATGCGCCGGATCGAGCTGGAGTACGGGGACTCGACGCTGCCGCAGGGCGGTTCGTCGGTGGGGTCCGGAGCCACCGCGAGCACCGCTCCGGCGGTCCAGGCCGCCGCCCGGGCCGCCGTCGACGAGCTGAAGCGGATCGCCGTGACCAGCCCGGGCTCGCCGTGGCACGGTGCCGACCCCGCCGCGCTGACCTACGAGCACGGTCGCCTGCGCTCGGCGGACCGGGCGATGACCTTCGGCCAGCTGCTCACCGCCGCCGGTGTCCCGGCGGCCGGGGGCGAGGGGACCCAGCAGCCGGGCGACGAGGCCACCCGGTACGCGGTCCACAGCTTCGGTGCGCACTTCTGCGAGGTGCGGGTCCACCGCTTCACCGGCGAACCGCGTGTCAGCCGGTTCACCACCGTGGTCGACGCCGGCCGCGTCGTGAACGCGAAGGCCGCCCGGAGCCAGCTCGTCGGTGGCGTCATCATGGGCATCGGGCACGCCCTGCTGGAGCACGACCCGGTCGAGCCGGCCACCGGCCGGCTGGCCGCCGGCAACCTCGCCGACTACATGGTCCCCGTCAACGCCGACATCCCCGACATCGACGTGCACTGGCTGGACCGGCCCGACCCCGTGCTCAGCGAGCTCGGCGTCAAGGGGCTCGGCGAGATCGGGACCGTCGCATCGGCCGCCGCGGTCGGCAACGCCGTCTTCAACGCCACCGGCAGACGGGTGCGCGACCTCCCCATCACCCTCGACAAGCTGCTGCGGGAGGACTAGGTCCGGCCTCGTCAGCCTGTGATCGCCAGGCCCTGGATGGGCCTCCGGCGTCCGACAAGGATCGCGGCAGGGCGACGACGTGCGCGTCGCCTGCCCGTCGCCGGACGACCGAAAGGCATCTGTCATGCCCAGCTATCACGTCGGGACCACCACCTCCGCCGCACCCGGGACCGTGTGGCGCCTGCTGATCGACGGCCGCTCCTGGCCCCGGTGGTCATCGGGGCTGGACGAGCTCGTGGAGACCCGGTCCAGCGGGCTCGACCCGGAGGGCCGGGACGGCGTCGGGGCGGTGCGCGCCTTCCGCACGGGGCGCACCGTCGCGGCCGAACGGCTCGTCGAGCTGGTGGAGAACCGGAGGATGACGTACGAGGACGTCGTCAATCCTGCGCTGAGGGACTACCGCGCCGAGATCCAGCTCGAGCCGAACGCCGACGGCGGCACGACCATCAGCTGGCGCGGCAGCTGGCGCGCCCGGCCGGGCGTCGGCTGGCTGATGCCGTTCATCCTGCCGGGTGTCATGCAGCGCATGGCCGACGACCTGTCCGCCTACGCCGCGCAGGTCGACCGCGAGGAGAGCCGCTGACGCGGTCGCAGCCTGGGATCGGCAGGTCCTGGATGTCTCCGGTCCCGCCGCCCAGTCTGGGTGCAGCGCCCGAGCCGGACAGCCCACCCGGACGGTGGGGGCGCTGCGCCACCACCCTGCCTCGCCGCCCCTCAGGAGAGACACGATGACATCAGACAACGATGCGGGACACGGCCGTTCAGGCGTGTCCCGGAGAAGCTTCCTGGGCGGCGGCCTCGTGGCCGCCGCCGTGACGCCGCTGCTGACCGGCCAGGCGGAGGTGGCCGAAGCCGCCTCGGTGACCACCGCGGACGGCGTCCACCAGGTGACCGTGCGCGCCGCCGTCAACGGCAGCCCCGTCACGGTGCGGGTGGACCCGCGGGCCACCCTGCTGGACACGCTGCGGGAGCGGCTGGACCTCAAGGGCACCAAGAAGGGCTGCGACCGGGGCCAGTGCGGTGCCTGCACCGTGCACGTGGACGGGCGGCGCGTGCTGTCCTGCCTCACCCTGGCCGCCACGGTCACCGGGCACGAGGTGACCACCATCGAGGGCCTGGCCGACGGCGACCGTCTGCACCCGATGCAGGAGGCCTTCGTCGAGCACGACGGCCTGCAGTGCGGCTTCTGCACCCCGGGCCAGATCATGTCGGCGGTCGCCCTGGTCGAGGACGAGGGCGGCGCCGACTCGGACGAGGAGATCCGGGAGCGCATGTCGGGCAACATCTGCCGGTGCTCGGCCTACCCGCGCATCGTCGACGCGATCCGGGACGCGCAGCAGGTGATGCGCTGATGCGGCCCTACACCTACGCCCAGCCGCGCTCGGTGCGCCAGGCCCTGCGCGACGCCGGGCCGGACACCGCGTTCCTGGCCGGTGGCACCACGCTGGTGGACCTGATGAAGCTCGAGGTGATGACGCCCGAGCACGTGGTGGACATCAACCAGCTCCCGCTGGACGGCATCACGCTGAACGGCAAGGGCCTGCACGTCGGCGCGCTGGAGCGGATGAGCGACGTCGCCGCCCACCCCGTGGTCCGTGAGCACTACCCGGTCATCGCCCAGGCGCTGGAGCTCAGCGCGTCGGGTCAGCTGCGCAACATGGCCACCATCGGCGGCAACCTGCTGCAGCGCACCCGCTGCGGGTACTTCCGGGACGTGTCCACCCCGTGCAACAAGCGCGAACCGGGCTCCGGCTGCTCGGCGCTGGAGGGCATCAACCGCGGCCACGCCGTCCTGGGCACCAGCGACGCCTGCATCGCCACCCACCCCAGCGACCTCGCCGTGCCGCTGGTGGCGCTGGGCACGACGGTGCACCTCGCCTCCCCGCGCGGCACCCGCAGCGTGCCGCTGGACGCCTTCTACGCCCTGCCCGGCAGCACGCCCGACGTCGAGAACGTGCTGCGGCCGAACGAGCTCGTCACCGGAATCACGGTGCCCCGCTCCCCCTGGGCCGCGCGCTCCCTGTACGTGAAGGTCCGTGACCGGCAGTCCTACGAGTTCGCGCTCACCTCCGCCGCCGTCGCGCTCCAGCTGCGCGGCAGCACCATCGTCCAGGCCCGGATCGCGGCCGGCGGCGTGGGCACCCGGCCGTGGCGGCTGCCGGCGGTGGAGCACGCCCTGGCCGGCCGGCCCGCGACGTCCGCCACGTTCGAGGCAGCCGTCCGGCGTGCCGCGGACGGCGCCCGGCCGCGCGAGCACAACGCGTTCAAGCCCGCGCTGCTGCGCCGCACCCTGGTCCGGGCCCTGACCGAGCTCGTGGAGAGCCGATGAGCGGCCGGCCCCACGGCGCGAGGGCAGGTGACGGCCATGCTTGAGCTCGCCCATGAGCTGCTCGGACGGGTCCGGCGCGGCACCCCGTTCGTGACGGCCACCGTGACCGGCGTGGCCGGTAGCGCACCCCGGCAGCCCGGCTCGTCGCTCGTCGTGGACGCGGACGGCGCCGTGCTGGGCAACGTGTCCGGCGGGTGCGTCGACGCCGCCGTCCACGAGGCGTGCCAGGAGATGCTGGCCGGGGACCACGCCCCGCAGGCCCTGCGGTTCGGGTACTCCGACGCCGACGCGATCGGCGTCGGCCTGACCTGCGGCGGCACCATCGAGCTGCTCCTGCGCCACCACGACCCGGCCGCCGGACCCGCCGTGGAGCCGGAGCTCGGACCAGCCCTCGCCGACGCCGCGGACGGCCGGGCGGTGGCCGTGGCCACGGTCGTGCACGGCCCGGACGCCCACCTCGGGCGGACCATCGTCGTGCGACCGGGCCGGCCGCCGCAGGGCTCCCTGGGCGACGAGCTGCTCGACCGGGTGGCCGAGGCCCGGGCCACCGACCTGCTGCACGCCGGGCGGACCGGCACCGTCGAGGTCGGGGTGGCCGACAGCTACTGCCGTGAACCCATGACCCTGCTGGTGGAGTCCAGCGCCCCGCCCCCGCGGATGCTCGTCTTCGGCGCCATCGACCACGCCGCAGCCCTCGCCCGGCTCGGCACCTTCCTGGGCTACCGGACGACCGTCTGCGACGCCCGGGCCACGTTCACCACCCCGGAACGGTTCCCGGACGCCGAGGTGGTCGTGGACTGGCCCCACCGCTACCTCGAGGCCCAGGCCGACGTCGGGCTCCTCGACGCCCGCACCGTCGTCTGCGTGCTGACCCACGACCCCAGGTTCGACCTCCCGCTCCTGACCGCCGCCCTGCGCATGCCGGTGGCCTACGTCGGCGCCATGGGCTCGCACCGCACCCACGAGGAACGCCTCGCCCGGCTCCGCGACGCCGGCCTGACCAGCGGCGAGCTCGACCGCCTGCACTCCCCCATCGGCCTCGACCTCGGGGCCCGTACCCCACAGGAGACCGCGCTGTCGATCGCCGCGGAGATCGTCGCCCACCGGCACGGCGGTACAGGGGCACCCCTGAGCACCGGCGTCCCCATCCACCGCAGTGCCCCGCCGGCCGGCGCACTCGCCCTCAGCAGCTGAAGGAGTCACGATGCCCCGTACCCCAGTCGGACGCGAGACCGACCGCGTCGACGGCAGACTGAAGGTCACCGGCGCGGCCGAGTACTCCGGTGACTACCGCGCCACCGACCTCGCCCACGCCCACCTCGTGACCAGCACCGTCGCACGAGGCACCATCACCGGGATCGACACGGCCGCCGCGCTCGCGGCGCCCGGTGTCCTGCGCGTGTACGCCGCACCGGAGCCTCGCCTCAACCTGTACCCGATCACCGGCCCGCTCGCCGGCTTCGTGGAGAACTACCTCCCCCTGAAGGACACGGAGGTCCGGTTCCACGGACAGGCCGTCGCGATGGTCGTCGCCGAGACCCCCGAGCAGGCACGCGACGCCGCAGCGCTGATCACCACGACCTACGACACCCGCCCACCGCGCACCTCCCTCGCGGACGAGCCCCACGTGCCGGCCGGCCCCACCCTCAGCGGGTCGCCGAGCAGCGTCGAGGTGCTGGCTCCCGGCGTCGGGTCGATCGACGACGCGCTCGCCGCCAGCGACGTCGTCGTCGAGGCCGAGTTCCACCAGAACATCCAGCACCACGTGGCCATGGAGCCCCACGCCATCCTCGCGGTCTGGGACGGCGACCGGGTCACGATCCACGCCGGCGCGCAGATCCCCGCGGCGTTCGCGCTCGGGATGTCCCAGCGGCTCGGGGTGCTGCCCCAGAACGTCCAGCTGATCAGCAAGTACGTGGGCGGTGCGTTCGGCGCCCGCGTCATCCTGTGGAGCGACACCCCGCTCCCCGCCGCCGCGGCCCGCGAGCTCGGCCGCCCCGTCCGGCTCGTCCTGACGCGCGAGCAGATGTTCACGCTCACCGGTCACCGTCCCGAGCTCACGCAGACCGTCCGGCTGGGCGCCTCCCGCGACGGCGTCCTGAACGCCGTCAGCCATCGGAGCGTCTCCGAGCGCCCGACCACCGTCGCCTTTCCCATGACGCCTGCCCACAACACCACGGACGCGCTGTACCGGACGCCCAACCTGCACGTCCACGCGGAGCTGGCCGTCCTGGACATCCCCGGGAGCCGCGCGATGCGCGGGCCCAACGAGGCTCCCGGGTCCTTCGCCCTGGAGACGGCCATGGACGAGCTGGCCGTCGCCACCGGCGTCGACCCGGTCGAGCTGCGGCTGCGCAACCACGCCACCGCGCACCCGGTCTCCGGTCTGCCCTGGTCCAGCAAGCACCTCGAGGAGTGCTACCGCGTCGGGGCGGAACGCTTCGGCTGGTCCGCCCGCAGCGCCACGCCCCGTTCACGCGTCGACGGTCAGTGGCTGTACGGCACGGGCATGGCCGCAGCCATCTATCCGGCGCACCGCCGTCCCGCGAGCGTGCGGGTCCGGCTGCTCGACGACGACACCGCCGTGGTCTCGACCGGGATCTCGGACTTCGGCACGGGCGGGCAGACCATGGTCGCGGTCTCCGGCGCCGACGCCCTGGGGTTGCCCCTGGACCGCGTGACGCCCGAGATCGGCGACTCCCTGCTGCCTCAGGGCGCGCCCGCCGTCGGCTCCAGCGCCACGCACGCCACCGTGCCCCTGGTCGTGAACGCCGCCCGCGACGCGATCACCGAGCTCAAGCGGCTCGCCGTCACCGACGAGGCATCGCCCTGGTACGGCGCGAGCGCGGACGACCTGCGCTACGAGCGTGGGATCGTGCACGGCCTCGGCCGCTCGATGACCTTCGGTCGCCTGCTCAGGGTCGTGGGCTCCCCGGCCATCACCACGCTCGCCGAGTCGGCCGGCGACGCCGACCCGGGGTACGTGCACCACAGCTTCGGCGCCCACTTCTGCGAGGTCCGGGTCAACCGCTTCACCGGCGAGACCCGCGTCTCCCGGTTCACGACGGTGGCCGACGTCGGCCGCGTGATCAACGCCAAGGCCGCCCGGAGCCAGCTCGTCGGCGGCGTCATCTTCGGCATCGGCCACGCCCTCCTGGAGGAGAACCACCTGGAGCTCACCACCGGACGCCTGACGAACAGCACCCTGGCCGACTACCTGGTGCCCGTGAACGCCGACGTGCCCGACATCGACGTGGTCATGCTCGACCGGCCCGACCCCGTCCTCACCGGACCGCTCGGCGACGGCAGCGAGGAGGTCGGGACCCGGAGCCTGGGCGCCCGGGGTCTGGGCGAGATCGGCACCGTGGGCTCGGCGGCCGCGATCGGCAACGCCGTCTACAACGCGACCGGTGTGCGGGTGCGCAACGTGCCCATCACGCCCGACAAGCTGATCTCGCTGTAGGTCTGCGGTGCCGGGCCACGAGCCCGGCACCGGAGCGACCCGTCAGCCGCGGGCCGGCTCGACCGGGTGGTTCCCGCGCACGCCCGACCGTAGGCGGCCTGGGACGACGAGCTGCTGGGGATGTGCGGCGCTCCGCCTGCGACCCGCTCACGCTGCGACAAGAGGCCAACCTGTGCCTGCTCCCCACCGCACAGGAGCCGCTCATCACCGTGGGTCGGGCGACTCCCCTCGCGCAGCAGCAACTGCGCCACGAAGGCGGCCCGCGAACGTCCGGGCGCCGTAGCACCGGATCGTGAACCTGTGTCCTCCGGCGCGCACGACGACAAGGCTGGTCACCATCCCCCACTTGGTGGTGATGTCGGTGATGTCGACCAACGGGACGACGAAGTCGATCGGGCCGTCGTGCATCGAACGGTTCATGGCGTTCGGGTGGAAGTGATACTCAGTCGGGGTCAGCGTTACTCGTCCCCCGACCCACAGCCCCTTGTGGATGGCGCGCGTCAGCGCCACCGCGGGTTGCGCGAGCACGCCTGCTCCGGTCGCACGGACATCGAAGAGAGCGTTGGCCAGACGGGAATCGATGGCGTCGGCGATCACGAGCACCGACAGTAGACCAGCGGCAACCCGCCGACCAGGCGGATCTAGGTCGTGGGGGCAGGGGTGCATCCGCCGTCGTAGCGTGTCCGCCGAGGCCGGCTGACCGACTCCGGCTTGACCCTGACGCGACGTCATCGTTTGAAGTTGTCGCATGACACGGATCGGCCTCGACACCGGCACCCCGCACTCGGCCACGTCGGCTCTCACCCTCCTGCGGATCAACGCGGCCGCTCTGCCCCTGCCAGGTCCCGGCATCCGCCGGCTGGGCCAGGTGTCACCCTGATGCGCATCTCAGAGCTGGCTCAACTCGCCGGGGTAACGGTCCGAACCATCCGCTACTACCACCAGGCAGGCGTGCTGCCGGAGCCTCCGCGTCGGCCCAACGGGTACCGGGACTACACCGCGGACCACCTGGTGGCAGTGCTGAGGATCAACCAGCTGACCGACTCCGGCCTGTCGCTGGCGCAGGCCGGAGTCGTGGCCGTCAGCTCTGGCTCCTCCGCCGACGAGGTGCTGGACGACGCGGACCGCGCCCTGGGGGCGAAGATCACGGCCCTGACCGAACAACGCGAACGGCTGGCCCGGGCACGTGCCGGACACCACGTGGGGCTCTCGACGGCGGCAGCCGCGCTGAGCCTGACACCCGCCGACGCCCCGGTCGCCATCGTCGTCGCCCACCTCTACCGGGAGCATCCGCAGAGCGATGTTCTCGTCGAGGCGCTCCACGACCCGCAGAAGCGGTCGGTCCTGGCGTCCTTGCAGGAGCGCTTCGAGGCCATCGACGAGAGCACGACCGATGGCGAGCTCGATCAGCTCATGGCCCAGGCGGGGGCACAGTTCGCCGAGGCTCCCGACGGGATGCCGCCACTGACCGAAGAGCAGTTTCAGGTCCTCCTCGACCTGGCCGAGCACCAGCTGAACGACCGACAGAAGAGCTTTCTACGAGGCCTGCGTCCCAGGCCGTCGCTCCACGACTGAGCGCGGCTCTCCCGATCACCTGCCCGCCACGACGACAAGGAGTATCCATGCGCCTCTTCGACAACTTCCGAACAGTGCTGCGTGACAACTGGAATGCCTACCTGATTTCCAACCTCGTGGTCTACGGCACTCTCGTCATGGCGATGATCGTCACCGTCTATCTTCCCGGGCTCCGCGAATGGGGCATGACGAATACCGAAGCCTTCCTGAGCTCGCCCGGGTCATCCGTGATCGTCGAGGCCTATGCCAGCGGCAGCGTCGTGAAGGCATCGCTGCTGACCTTTCTCGGTAACCTCCTGTTCGCCGCACTGGCGACGACGACGTTGCCCTCGCTCACCATCCCCTTCTTCGGTGTGCTCGCGACACTCGGGCGCGCAGCGTTCATCGGCATGCCGTATGCCCCGACAACACTCGAAGAGCTGGTAGTGGTCCTCGTCGCCTCGCCGGTGCTGCTGATCGAGTTCCAGGCCTACGTCCTGGCGATGCTGGGCTCCGTCATCCTCTGGCGTTCGACCTTCGGGTACCGGCGACGCAACCTGTCGTCGGCCTGGGACGGGTACCTCGCGGGCGTCAAGGACAACGTGCGCCTCTATCCGGCGATCATCGCGTTGCTTCTTGGTATCGCGGTGATGGAAGCGCTCACGGCTCCGCTGCTGCGGTGAGCGTCGGTGCGCCGCGACGGCGGTCAGTCGTGTGGGTCAGACGTTGAAGCGTGTCATGTGGCCCTGACCTTGTGGTTCGCCGATTGGGAACTGTGGGGAATCGGGCCGGGTGTGCCGCTACCACGAGGGCAGTAGCTGGGAACTGCGACGGGCTGTCGTGATTCTCGTCGAGCAGGACTCGTGTCTGCTCCGCATTGAGGCTACCTTTTCGCTTCTGGCCCACCGGGGTCTCGCAGGCGGTGAGAGGTTGGTCGTCGGAAGCGACGATCAGGTACATGGGCTCGCGCTCACGGTGGATCGCGGCGCAACGCGAGCCCCCTTCGCTGCCTCTTCCTCAGAGACGAGCAAGAACGTCTCGAAGTGCTTGCCGACCTCCAGAACTCTCACCCAAGACCAGCCGTCCGGTCGACCGGCGGCGAACAAAGCTCCCGCCTCGACGTGCAGCAGACTCCGGTTCGCCTGAACCCGTCCGATTCCGTTGGCATCAACCTCGACCAGATCGGTGAAGATGTCGATCTCGATCATGTCGGCGCTCCCTTCCTGAACGGCTCGGTTCCGTGCTCGTCGAGCGAGAGCTGCGCTGTCTCGGCGAACAGGACAGGGAGCCGCAGCAGAGCCGCGACATGGCTCACCTCTGGGGTGAGACCTTCGGCTCGCAACACCGCCGATGGCGCCGAGACCTGTTCGTAAGGGCCGCCGTGGACATGCCAGTCATAGGTGTACAGGCCGCGCTTACTTGCTTCAAACCAGTCTGAGTAGTCACCAAGACGGTCTTGTTCCCTGCGATCGAGCGATTCGCCGATCACAGGCAATTCCGTCCGCAGACCTGCAACGACGGTTTCGACTGACACTCCCTGACTCAGAACAGCGTCGGGAATCGGGCCGTATCCGGCACTGGAGATGAGTGCGACAGATCCATCCCGGTCGATCGCGAGGAAGTCCCACTCTCGCCCAGCTACATCATCTCGTTCCAGAGCGTCGCTCACGAGCGCATCTTGCCAGCGATCAGGCCAAGGTTGAGCCGCCGGGCAGGGCTACGCTCCGACCACGTGACGAAGAAGCGGCCCAGGGGCACGAAATACAGGTTGCGACGGGTCGGTGCGCTGATACCACCGAGCGGGTTCGAGACTCTTGTCTCCGCGGGCATGGGTCCGAAGGGCCCAGTGGATGGTGCCCGAGAAGGCGGGTCGGGAGGACGGCGCGACCTTGGAAAGCCCGGCCGCACCGTTGCTCTGGCGTCTTACACGGTCTCGGATCTCCACCCAGCGCACGTCGTCGTGCTCGCGCCTCTGCCCGTCAAGCCGGCATTCGTCCAGCCAGTGCCCGATGGCGGGTATCTCGTTGCCCGTTCCCGCTGCGCATGGGCGCCGCAAGGTCCGGAAACGAACGCCGCCGTAGTCGACCAGACCGGTCGTGCCGTAAGGCGCGCTCGGCGAGGGCATCGCGCACCTGCAGGTCGACCTAGACGGGCGCATCTGGGTCGGCTACTTCGACGAAGGCATTGCCGGCAGCCTCGGCTGAGGCTTCCTCGGACCGGAGCCCCTCCCCCTCCCCAGGGGATGACGGCATCGCTCTGGAGCCATGCGCCGATCTCGGGAGGCAAGCTCTGGAACGTCCGACGCGGTGGCCCCGTTCATGGCCGGGCTCTCCCCCGCGGTCCACTCCCGCCTACAGCGGACTGGGATTGCCCCACGATCACCAGAACTCGATGCCGCCCACCCCGTCGACGAGGTCAGACCAGAACGCAATTCGGCGGTGGTGGGTGCGGCCCGTCGCCGCACCGAGAAACTCGTGGGCACAGTAGTCGGCGAGATCTGTTCCGTAGTAGATGACGTCGGTCTGGTAGGCGGAGAACACCGGCGCACCACTGGGCTCCGGTGCTGCTGGGATGTAACGGTGGCCGAAGACCGGCACGAGTTGCGGCGCCGTGGTCAGGTGGTGCCGGGCGACCTCGATCGCAGCGGCCTTGGCCGCCGGTCGTTCGCCCCAGGCCGGCATCCAGAAGGCGCGCTCGACGTCGTACAGGACGCCTTCGATCGGCCATGCCAGGCTGTCGCGGATGGTCTGCTCGTCGCCGGTCCAGTCGATCCAGCCCTCGGGGGTAACGTGCCGCAGGACGTCTATGTGGTCGCGGTTGAACGTGAAGCCGAAGGTGGCTTGGATGTCGGCGATCTGGTCGCTGGTCAGCCCCGGGCCAAGGTCGAGCCGCGATCGGCGCAGGATCCTGATGGCGAGGTCGGCGATGGGGCTCACGGCGTTGATGATGCCAGCCCCAGCCATCGATCGGTGGCCCGTGCTGGAGGCTTTGGCCGAGGTCGGTGCGCGAGGCCGCGCTACCAGCTCTCGCACCAGCGGAGGCCCAGCGGGACTGGCCCTTACTGGCCCTAACTCCGTCAATCTGGCCCTAAGGACCAGTCCCGACCCCGGACGGGCTCACTCCAGCATTACAATAAGACCAGGCCAGGAGCTATCTTCGGCCGATTGGCCAGCATCATCCGTTCGCCATCCGGCAAGGCTTCCAAACTAATTAGGTGGGTTTGGTTTTCGTCGCCCGATTCGAGCGGAGGCACAGGCCCGACCGCTCCCTGACGCCAAATGTCCAGCATCTGCAGGCCAAGGCCCGTCTCCGGTTGTAGTACTAGGCGACGACTTTGGCACCCTTGGAGCGGTTGCACTTCCAACACAGCGTCTGAAGGTTCTCGGGCACGCTGAGCCCGCCCTTGGACACGGGCATGATGTGGTCGACCTCAAGCAGTAGGTGCGGCTCAGCTGCCAGCGAGACCCGGCAGTTCAGGCATGTGTGATTGTCGCGTTCCTTGATCTGGCCACGCAACCTCGTCGTCATGAGCGCGCGCTGGCCAGCAGCGGATTTGGCCCAGCGAATCTTCTCGACCAGCGTCGCGGACAGCGCCTCAAGCGTCGGCGTGTTGAGCTTGATGGTCGCTGTCTGGCCGCTGTTTCCACCGGCAGACGTGTACTGGAACTTGTACTGCGGGTAGGGCACCTCGATAGGCGAAAGATGTACGCCGACCTGGTCCCAAAATTCCTGGCGATAATGCTTGAGAATGAACGCGGGAGGGCTAATTTTCGCGGTGATGTCCGCTTCACGCCCCTTGACGTTAGCGACCGCCTCTTCCAGCCGGGCGATGTCATCGGCGACACGCTGGACATCAGCAAGTGTGCCCTGATCAGCCTTCACGGAAAAGTACTTCATCAGGTACTTGATCGGGTCGGTGCTAGCGTTACGCACGATTTGCAGTGAGGCGTTGTGCACGTGTGGGGCATGCTCGGCGACATTGCGGTCGCGCCGGTTGTTCCACGCCGAGGTGTTATCGAATGACGCGAGGTGCGCGTACTGGCCGGAGGACGATGACCCGAGTTCAAACGAACCCCGGGCGCGGA
Organism: Promicromonospora sp. NPDC050880; assembly: GCF_044456525.1. Taxonomy (NCBI): domain Bacteria; kingdom Bacillati; phylum Actinomycetota; class Actinomycetes; order Micrococcales; family Promicromonosporaceae; genus Promicromonospora; species Promicromonospora sp. NPDC050880. The sequence goes on along the minus strand of NZ_JBITFV010000020.1, from coordinate 8,906 downwards.
TCTCCTCGACATAGCCGACCACATCGTTGTGCTCCGCAACCACTGAGGCGATCTCCCCCTTCAGTGCCCGGAAGTGGTCAGACGCGAAGTAGCGGTTCTTCCGGATCACGCGAACTACGGGGTTGGCAATGAGAATAACGCTAACCACCAGCACTGTAAGCCAGAAGCTGCTGGTGCTTGCCGGGACGATGATGACCGCTGCGATGAGCAGGAGTACGAAAAGAGGTGTAGGCATGCGCACGGAGCCTTCTCGGTCTGGGTGAATGGTGCCATAAGGCCACGGCAGACGGTCAGAGCCACTGCCATCCTCGCGACGAGTTCGCCCGGGTGATTATTGTCTTCGGAGCAAACATCGCGGCCGAACGCACGCACGTCGCGTCAGCGTCGACACCCTGTTCGCCCTAGCAAAATTGTCTCAGGGGAGATCAGTTTGGGTCACGTATATGACCCGATCTCACCCGCCCAAGAGCAGAGTTCACCCACGGTGAATATGCCAATGCATCGAAACCATCCGCGCCACCGTAAGATTCTCGTCATCCTTACCACCGGCGTACAAATTCACCCCTGGCGACGTTCCTCGCTTCGGACCAGTTCTCCCGATGCCCTATCGGATACCTGCGGTGCAACAGGGTGAGCGACGGCGTAGCGCTCGACGACGCGTCGTTCTTCCCCGACGTCAGAGACGCCCCGACCATCGTGATCTGCGACTTCGAGGTCAAGCACGCTGACGTGATCAGCTACATGCACGGCAGGTGCGCGAGAGGTAACCCGGGACCGAGCTGCATTTCGCGGTGTTCGGAGCGATGACCAAGGACCGAGAGCTGGCCGTTGGCAGCTTCGATGACCTGACGGGTGCCAAGACCATGCGGCCGCGGACTTCGAGGCCGTATTCATTGCTGCGACCATGAGCCCGCCGGGCATCGAGCCCCCACTTGAGTTGCGATAGCGGACTGGAGACGCCCTGCATGAGCAGCGAGACACCCACAGCGGAGCTGGCCGAGACCATCGCCGGACTCGTCAAGACCACGATGAGCGACATACGCCCCCGGCTCGTTCAGGCTGCGCTCACCGGACACCGTGCGGAACGAGAACCTGCGCCACGCGGACGACTTCCTGTCCGACTACGACCTGTGGATGCACCAGCGATACAAAGAACTCCTCAAAGAGGTGATCCCGTCGTTCATCTACGCCTCGGAGGAGGACGACCCGCAGGTCATCGGGGATGATCCCGACCCCGACTGTGCGTTCTGGTCGACCCGCTGGACACCAGCGAGCTAGCGGTACACGCCCTGCACGGGTACACGCACCTCACGGTCTCTGAGGAGACCGGTGATCGCGATCGTCGGCGTCGACCTCGACGGCAACCCCGTCACCCTCGACCACGGGCTCAACACCCTGCCCGAGATCAACACGACCATGAGCACATGGACGGCCCCCCGAGGCCATTCCTGTCCAGCCCTGTCCCGAGGGCTCAGAAGCGTTACCGCAGTTCAACCGGTATCCGGCCTGGTCGAAGGACCAAGTCGCAACCGGGGTGATGCTCAGACGTTGAAGCGTGTCATGTGGGCCTGACCCCGTGGTTCGCCGGTTGGCTGGGCGCCTTGGGGGAACTGTGGGGGAATCGGGCCTGGTGTGCTGCTCCCCGCTCGCGGGGAACGACTCGGGACCTTGACGGGTCTGTCGTGATTCAAGAACAGGGCTGCATGCCCGTTCACGCCACAGGCTACCCGCCGAACACCGGGGCGTCCCGGGGCAGTCGTCGGAGGCGACGACGGGGCCTCCGCTCGGACCCGCATCGCTCACGGCCTAGTTGGTGCGTTGGGGGTGAGTCGTGGTCCCGACCTCTGGCCTCGTGGCCAACTCCGCCTTGCCCTCGCCGTTGTACTCTCTCCAGCTATGTCGATGGGTGTCGATCTGGATCGCCTACGTGCGCTGCTCGCGCGCGGCGCAGAGTCGGATGATCTCGACTTCAAGGCGACGTGGGATCCTCGGCAGAAGTCCGACCTCATCGAACTGTGCAAGGACATCGCCGCGATGGAGTCCCTCTCGACCGGTGGCTACATCGTCGTGGGTGCTGACGATCATGGGGTACCGAGCGACATGTTCGCACCGGAGGCTGCTCGCGACTTCGATGAGCAGAAGATCCGATCCAAAGTTGCCGCTGTTCTCGGTGAACCCATTGACCTGAGCACCGCACTCCACCGCATCGAGTCCAACGACTTCCTCCTGATCGGCGTCGGCTCGAACCGCGATGGCATGCGGATCATGTCGAAGGACGGCGAGTACGAGAACAAGACCGTCTGGCGCGCTGGCGACGTTTTCGTGCGTCGTGGAACCTCTAGCGTTCGCTGGAATCAGCACGAAGCGCGCGGCATCATCGAGCGGGTCATCGCGGCCCGCAAGGAGGAGTGGCGGCGAGACATCTTCGAGACGGTCCGCGTCGCGACCCCAGCCTTCGAGCCAAATGGGTTCGTGAACGTGAACGTCGAGATGCCAGCTGAGTCGTTCGGCGCGGCAGTCACCGAGCTCATTCGACGCGGCGACGAGGTCGGCCTCGATCTTCTCCTACGGAAGACGATTAGCAGCGCAATCGCTGTCGTCGATACCGCCACAGAGAAGGATGCTAGAGCTGTCGCGTCAGAACTGAGCGACCAACTCAACCGCCTCGATATCATCGCCGTGCTCTCCGCGCGCTACTCAGCGGGTGCGACCTTCTCCCGAGTGACGGAGGGCTACCGAGACGTCTACGAAGCAGTCGATGAAGACTTCGTCAACGATCCGCGCCGGTTCCCGCTCGGCCACAAGGAGGTGCTGATGCATCTCTACGCCGTCGGCGCCGTACTCGTGCACGAAAGACAGTGGGAGGACCTGGCGGTCCTGGTCCGCCTCACCCCGATCGCTACGCACAATGGCTACTGGAAGTCCCTGCTCCGTAAGGCCGAAGTCATGGTCGCCCGAGCCGAGCTGCTGAAGGACGAGGAAGGTGCACGAAGCGGCGTCATCGAGGCCGCAAAGCCCGTGGCGGCTCATCTGTTCGACCTCCTCGGCGATAGTCGACCACAGGATCTCACCAATCTCCTCGTCGAGTTCGACGTCTACCGAGGCATCGCGAACGCTGGCAAAGACGAGGACGACAAGCTCGGCGCCTACACCAACTTCGCCCTCTACTACTCAGCGAGGGCCGAGCCCGCCTTCCTCACCCTGCTCGACAATGCCGTCGCGCGTGCCGCGCTCTTCGATGGCACCGACGCTCAACTCGCCGCGGTGTATCGCCGCATGAACAATGCGGCGCTACGTGAAGCCTTCGCCTACAACGGCTGGGACGGCTTCGAGAATCCGCGCCTCGTGTCCTTCACCGGGCCAGCCAACGGTTGAGCGCTCGCGAGCGAAGGGGTCGACGAGTAGACCTGGCGAGCCGGGGCGACTCCGGCAGCCGGCACATGCGCAGGTGCGGCACCTGCCGGGTCACGACTGCCCGGCAAGCACCGTCACCCGACTAGTCGCCAGGCGCGTCGCTGCCGGCACGGCGGAGACAGTAAGGAAATTCATCACGGGGCGGTTCAGATACCGTTTGCCCGTGACTGCGACCCGGGAAGACATCGAAACGGCCTGGGGCCGTGTGGTCTGGGATTGCGGCTGCCCGGACATCTACTACTGCCGGCCTCCGTTGACGTTGAGTGCCCGCGACACAGCGGGTTCGACACTTGCTGCAACCGCATCTCCGAGCCGTACCTGTGCCGTCAGATCTGCGAGCGTGATCACGCAAGGGCCGCACGCTCCGCTCGCCGATCCCCACTCACCCGTGCAACGGCCCAGCAACGCGAACACCAACAGGCTCCCACGGTAGTACCTGTCCAAGGGAACCGACCCGCGACATCACTCCCAAGAAGACCGAAACCGCATCGCCGCGGAACACAAAGACTGGCCTCACCCCTGCCTCCAGGACCGCAGCCCGACCCAGCTCATGCGAGCATGAACCGACGAAAATCAACGACCATTCGCTTCGTTCGCTAGACCGACTACCTGATCGTCGTCACCGACATAGCGTCTATTGTGGCGACGCCCGATCAAACGCAGGGAGGCGGCAAGTCGAGCGCGCGTCGTGTCGTCAGTTTCGGTCAAGTACCTGGGCATGAGGACCCCCATCACCATCTCCTCTGTCGCAATCAGCTCAAGTGTACCCAACCGATGGAAAGCATCAGGCTTGTCTCCCGCACGAGAGAGAATCCACTCAGTCGCTTCTGCGGACAGATCGTCTGCACTAATTCCGCGAATGCGCGGAAGTATCCATGCATTCATGAGAGGCCGCACAGCCGGCTCCGAATTGAACTTCGACAACAACGCATCGCGGGTTTCGTCGCTCGTGTGTCTGCACAAGAAATCCGACAGCCGGTCGGCAGGGAATGAGATAGGATCGATCCTTGAGAGCCGGTCCAACCACTCCAAATACGAGTCAATCTCGCCCGACAAATTCAAGCCCAGAGAGTCAACAGCCGAACTTGAGCCATACAACGCGTCCAATATCGCACCAGCCAATCCATCATGGCGAGTCGAGATCAGCGTACGAACCGTGTCCGGTGACATGCCCTCCACGTCCTCAAGTGCGAACGTCGGCTCCTGGTCCCAGTCAATTCCACTACGCACCAGGAGACGAAGTTCCTCCTCAAATGCGACGACGTTGCCGCACGCGTATTTGAGGAGTGCACCAACAAGCCCCTTCTCGCGATAACGTGTGATGATATCCGCTGTCCCCGGTGCCCACACCACTAAGATCCGGAGCAGGCCCAATGACCACCTGCCCACATCAGGCACACGCAGTTTAGCGACTAGCGCACTCACAAGTTCAGGCGAAGGCTCTAAAACTTCGACATCGTCCACTTCGTCCAGACGCGCCAATTGTAGATAGTGCCCAAATATCGCCTGGTCAGAGCCAGCAGCGATACGCTCTCTTAAATAAACCATCCCCTCGGGATCAAATGACCTATCAACCCGCCTCTCGACAACCAATTTGACTAGTTCAGAATCACTGGATCGAGCTCTTCTGACGCATACCGCGACCGATGCCGACTCTTGGATTACCTCCGCGACCGCAGATATCTCGGCAACAAACGGCTCTCGCCCTCCAAGCATCTTGACGACGGTCAATTTCTGCTCGCGTTCCCGTCGCTCCAAGGCCTCGAGGCATCCAACTGCAGTAGCCTCGTCGATGCGGCCCTTGATCAGTGCAGCCGCAGCGTTCAAGTAGTTGTAATCCCGCCGACCATAGACGATGTCGTCCAGGATTTGACCAACCTGCTCCGGCTGGATGTCGCATAACTTCGCCGCGGCGGTGCCGCCAACGGAATTTGGTCGCTCCGACAAGTCACTTAGTACTTCCGTGTGCACATCCTTGAAAGATATGAGTTCGAGAGCTCTCGCGATGTTGAGGTCCTCCTGCATCCCTAGTTCTTCCGGGATATGGGCCAGCGCCTTTGCGATCCACTCATCCCTTCGATGCTCCAAGAAATGGAGCGCACGAAGCCCCATCAACGTATCCACGCGCATGACCTCGCCCTGAACTCTTGCCGCCAGATCATCGCTCAGAAAGCCCAGAGTGAGCAAAAGTGACTGATCCCAATCGACTCGGCCGAGGCATCCTATTACGGTGCCAAGGTCGCCCTCGACAAGGCGCGCGAGATGACTGGCAGCAAGATACTCTGTGACGGAGTGATGGTAAAAGGCCAACCGCTTAAGGGGGGTGGCTATCAGGAGGCCGGTCTCGATCAGGTAATCCAGCACGTCCCCCTCACGAACGTCGCTTGGAAGAGCTCTTCTCAAGCCAACAAGAACGTCTGTCAGGGAGGCTGAGAGCTCCCCGTCATCGACCATCCCGTGAGCTATTCGACCGAGGAGTGCATGCAGTGAAACATCGATGTCAAACCGCGCACATATGGCATCTTGATGCCGTGAAGCCAGTTGTGAATAGACGTCATGGACGGTGCCGGTCAAACGAAGATCAATATCGCCGCGTTTCCAGGCTGCAAAGAAGAGCGGGCGGCGGAGCAACTCACGCGTCTCGGGATTAACTCCCTCGGGACATATGGAAAGAGTTCTTAGCGCGTTATCTACATATTGAGAGTCGACCGCATCAAGCAGCACGGTGGTGAAGTCCGCCGCCATGTCAATTGCCGACGCGAATCTCGTCGTCACAATTATTGTCGCATTTGGCGCAGCAACAAGCTGCGATAGGTCTCGGGCAAAGGATTCTTCGTACTTCGGCTCAATCTCATTTGCCCCGTCGAGGATTAGATAAGTCATGCCACTATCTAGCATCCCAGCAAATGACAGATCGACTGGCAAGACCTTCTCAAGCATGGCAGACAAGTCGCCCCGGTAGTCGCGGAGCTGAATGAGGACAGGAACGGGCGTTGTGAAAGAGACATCACCGCTGTCGAGGCATGCCGCTTCCAGCTGGCGCGCCAGGCGCCCCGCAACTCGCGTTACAAGGAAGGACTTCCCTGAGCCTGGCGCACCTTCGATCAAGAGTTTTCCGCGATATGCGGTCAGAGCACCTAGCGCGTCTGCGGTCGTTAATCGCCAAGATGACTGCGACCACGTCTCGTTCGATTCCTTTGCCCGTGCACGTGACAGCTGCAGCGGGAATCCGTCGCTACTCTGAGACAAGCTCTCGCCAAATCCGCGTGCGAATCGTGCGAGGCTTAGGATTGTACTAGGATCGGATCGAGGCGCGGTCGAAGCGGCGTCGACCAAGGTACCGCGCGGTTCATCCTTGAGATTCTGGATAAGGTCAAGTATCGGACTGTGGGGATTTCTGGCTTTGCGGTCGGTCTTATAGGAGAGCAATTCTATCCCGTAACTACGTCGCCAATACTGCATTTCGAGCTCGTGAACGTCCGGCATGATTGCCACATGGTCCGCGGGGCTTGAGGTGTACGTACCCAGCAACTGATCCCGCATTAGAAGGAAATCTGGATCACGCAGCCCGAATCCAATGAATATTACGGGTCGGCTGGCCAATAGGGTCTTGGTGGCTTCGAATACGTTTCGTCGATGATCTTGAAAGATTCGATAGTCTTCACGCGTGAGCACCACGGTATCGCTGTTTCCAATATCGCCATGTGGTTTAAATATGAAGTGGTTTGCTCGAGCTTGGATTATCGAGGGTATTTCCAATCTGTGCACAGGGGTCACGACGTCAAAGTGCTCTCCTGGCCGCTCGTCTGCGAGGGCGCGTTCAAGAAGCGAGTCATAGTTGGTCGTTAAAAAGCAAGTAGGTCCAAGCTGACTTATAGCCAGATGCAGCTCCGACGGCCCCGAATCCGCGCCTATGAATTTTGATCGCATGTACACGCGGCGTTCTTCGAGCGTCAACTGGTCGGATGCGTAACTCGCCGCGAGGAGGAGATCTCCGCTCCTCAGTTGGCTTCGAGCCAAATCGCTATCCCGGCCGAGGCGGTCGAGTTCATTGCATAGGCCCTCAAGGAGTTGTTCCCAACTCGGAAGCCCCGACCAGCGAGAGGCGCCTGATCCGACAAACACGAGTGTGTCCGGCCTGTGTAACAGTTCTCGAACGTTGTCCAGATCGGGCAAGAGAGACTCCCTAGGGTCGGAGGGACCCATGGTATGCGATTGAAGCCTCTCAGATACGGACTAGCTTCACGAACCACCGTCCCGCCCGGGTGAATCCTGCGTCTCCTATGCCTGTACGTCGAGATCATCTGCTAGCCGCGAGCCTTCGGGCTACGGTCAGCGTGGGGACTGTGCTGCACGGATAGGTGACAACTGACTTGTGGTGCCGACAGGCACTGCTGGAAGGATGTTCACCGTGCCCGCACCCCACCCCAAGGAGTTCCGCGACGACGTCGTGGCCGTCGCCCGGCGTGGTCAGGCTCCGATCAGGCAGATCGCGAAGGACTTCGGGATCAGCGAGTCCTGCCTGCGCAACTGGCTGCATGCCGCCGACGTCGAAGAAGGCACCAAGCCCGGTGTGACCTCGAGCGAGTCCGCCGAGCTGCGTGAGGCCCGCCGTAAGATCCGGTTGCTGGAGCAGGAGAACGAGGTGCTGCGTCGTGCGGCGGCGTATCTGTCTCAGGCGCAGCTGCCGGGAAAATGATGTACCCGCTCGTGAGAGAGCTCGCCGGCGCGGGGATCCCCGTGACGGTGGCGTGTCGGGTCCTGAAGCTCGCCAGACAGCCTTACTACCGGTGGCTCGCCGCGCCCGTCACCCGCCGAGAACTCGAGCAGGCCTACCTGGCCAACGTGTTGTTCGACGCGCATCGTGATGATCCGGAGTTCGGGTACCGGCTCCTGGGTGACGAGGCCCGCCAGGCCGGCCTGACTGCGTGTGACCGCACGATGTGGCGGCTGTGTCGTGACGGGCGCTGGTGGTCGGTGTTCGGCATGAAACGTGGCAAGAACGGCAAGCAGCCCGGCCCGCCCGCGCACGACGACCTGGTCCAGCGGAACTTCACCGCCACCGCACCGAACCGGTTGTGGCTCACCGACATCACCGAGCACCACACGGGTGAAGGCAAGCTCTACCTGTGCGCGATCAAGGACGTGTACTCGAACCGGATCGTGGGCTACTCCATCAGCGACCGCATGAAGTCGTCCCTGGCCGTGACCGCGTTGCGTTCCGCGGTCGCTCGCCGCGGTATTAGTGGCGCACGCGTGGCTGGGTGCGTGGTCCATTCCGACCGCGGATCGCAGTTCAGGTCCCGGAAGTTCCTGGCCGAGCTGCGACGTCATGACCTGGTCGGATCGATGGGACAGGTCGCCTCGGCCGGCGACAACGCCGCGATGGAGTCCTTCTTCGCACTGCTACAGAAGAACGTCCTGGACCGGCGCCGCTGGACCACCCGCGAACAGCTGCGCATCGCGATCGTGACCTGGATCGAACGGACCTA
>NZ_JBITFV010000019.1:34889-91522 GCF_044456525.1 Promicromonospora sp. NPDC050880 | reverse complement strand
CACACCGACCGCGCCTCGTCCTGCGTCAGGCGCGTGATCGTCCTGCCCAGGTCGTCCGACCGGTACAGACCGGACACCGTCGCCAGCCACAGCCGGTTCTCGTCGACCGGGTCGACCACGACCTGCTGCACCAGCACCTCGTGCGCGTAGCTGGTCCACGTCTCGAACCCGTCGGTCGAGACCATGAGGCCGGTGTCCACGAGCGAGGTGTAGCCCACGGCCACGGTGCCCTCGTCGTGCGGGGACAGGGCCAGCGCCGTCGCGCTGAAACCGCCGGTCGGGCCCACCCGCGTCAGGTCGGCGTCGGACCCGCCCGCAGGCGCCGTCAGGATGCGGCCCCCGCCGAACGCGTCGGCGCCGATCGCCCAGACGGTGCGGTCGCCGAGCGGCGACTGCGTCACCTCGGAGACCTGGCGGCCGATGACACCCTCGTGGCCGATCGAGCCCCAGTTCTGCTCGTCCGGGGCGAGGTCGGCGACGGACCGCTGGTGCAGGCCCTCGAAGTCGACGGCGCGCAGCACGGGCTCGCCGTCGCCGTCGACGCCCGCGTGGACGCCCGAGACGTCGCTGCCGGAGACCCCGGTCTTGGTCCACTCCTGGCCGTCGTCGGTGGTGAAGATCCCGGCGTTCTCCATCGACATGACGATCTGGGTGGCCGGGGTGCCGGGCCAGTGGTCGACGTCGGTGGCGAGCGGGCCGTGCACGGGCAGCGGGTGGGTCTGCCACGTCTTGCCGAGGTCGGTGCTCGTGCTGTACGACGACAGGCCCGATGCGTACACGGTGCCGTCGGTCAGCGTGGTGACGGTGACGTAGGACTGCTCGGTGTCGCCGCCCTCCGTCCAGGTCGCGCCGGAGTCCGTCGAGGTGAGTGCGACGCCGTCCCCGCGGATCAGCACGGCCGTGGACCCGTCGGCCACGACGCCCTGCGGGCGGTCGCGGTACTCGGTGGTCACGTACGGCTGTGTGACCTCGCTGCCGCCGTCGAGGACGTCCGCGATGCGGTAGACGCCGTCGTAGGTGGTGACGAGCAGGTCGTCGCCCGCGAACGCGGCGCCCGAGACGAGGTCGTCCCACTGCGGGGCGACGCGCCGCCAGCGCTGGCCGCCGTCCTTGCTCAGGTAGAGACCGTCGCCGGTGACCGCGGCGAGCGCGTCGCCGTGGGCGACGAGCTCGTTGACCGCGACGTCCGGGAACGGCAGCACGGTCCAGGTCCGGCCCGCGTCGGCCGTGTGCACGATGCGGCCGTTGTAGCTCGGGTCGAGCGTGACCTTGCCGGCGGCGCCGTTCAGGGCCACGTAGAACCCCCCGGGCGTGGCCGTGTCGGCCACGGGGATGCCCCAGCCGTCGGCCACGGGCATGCTGCGCACCCGCTGCCAGGTCTGGCCGTGGTCGGTGGTGACGAACGGGTGCACACCGGTGCCGGCCATCGCCAGGCCGGTGCCCGGGGCGGTGGGGGACGTGGCGAGCTCACGGGCCGCACCCGACAGGCCGACCTGCTCCCACGCGCCGGGCTGGTCGGCACCCTCGGACTGCACGCCGCCCGTACCGGTCAGGGTGCGTCCGGTGACGGTCGCCCGGGCGTCGAGCGTGTACGTACCGGGCTCGTCGAGCGGCACGGTGCCGCGGTACCAGCCCGGGCTGTTGCCGACGGCGGTCAGCGCCGCGGTGTACTGCTCGCCGGACGGGGCCGTGGCCCGCACGGTCGGCGCCGTCTCGGGTGCCGTCGGCGTGTGGACGAAGACGTCGGTGGACCCTGTCGCCAGCGACGGCGAGGACTGGACCTGCAGGGGCCGCACGTACGCGGCGTACGGGACGCGCACGGTGCTGCCGTCCGAGACGGTGCCCACCACCACGCCGGAGGTCTCGCCCTCGACCGACCCCGCGGCGGGGCTCGTGGTGTCCGGGGTGACGGTGAGGTCGACCGACGCGCTGCGCCCGGCCGGGATGCGCACCTGGCGCGCGGAGAGCTTCGCCTCGCCCGTGCTGCTCTTCGACGGCTCGGCGGAGAGCCTGACGGTCACGGCCTTGGCGCCGGAGTTGCGCAGCACCACGGTGCTGGTCCGGGTCGGGTTCGGCCCCATGTCGGCCAGCCCCAAAGAGATGGCGTCGGGGGACGCGGTGACCCGCTGGTCGACGGCGGCGGCGACGTCGAGCGTGCCGGCGCCCTGGGCGGACGGTGACGCGTCGGCGTCGGCGGGCTCCGTGACGGGGTCCATGGCCTGCGCGCTGCCGATGAGGGTCGCGCGCAGCTGCTGCGCGGTCTGCTCGGGGCGGGCCTGGGCCAGGAGGGCGGCGGCGCCGGCGACGTGCGGTGCGGCCATCGAGGTGCCGGACATCCGGTACTGGTTGCCGTCCACGCCGAACTCGGCCGGGATGTCGGACATGATCTCGTAGCCGGGGGCCACGATCTCGGGCTTGAGCGTCATGGCGTCGCTCGGGCCGCGGGAGCTGAAGCTCGCCATCGTGCCGGTCCGGTCCACGGAGCCGATGGTGGCGCGCGCGGTGCCGGCCGCGACCTCCGCCTTGAAGGTCTGGTACTGGGCCGAGGCGATGTTCATCATCACCAGCGACTCGCGGCGCAGGTCGAAGCCGCCGCCCGCCAGGATGTTCGCGGAGCCCTGCGGGCCCGCGCCGCCGTCGTCCCCGGCCGGGTCGGTCGGGCTCGGCGTGTACAGCAGGGCGCCCACGGCGCCGTGCTCCTCGGCGAGCTGGGCCTGCAGCAGGTGCGGGCCCAGGACCTGGCCGAGGGAGGTGGTGGCGCTCTGCATGACGACGATCGCGCCGCGCACGTCGCCGGCCTGCTCGTAGTCCTCCTCCTCGAAGCCGTCGCCGACGTCGACCAGGCGGGCCGTGATGCCGCCCGCGGGCGGGTTGGCCGACATCGGGAAGCGCGTGACGTCCAGCGGACGGGGCGGGTCACCCCGCCGGGCGCCGGCCAGCGTGAGCGTGGGGTCGGCGACGCCGGTGACGCTCGCGCCGACGGCGATGACGCCCTCGGCGGCCGCCGGCGAGCTGACCGTCTGGTCGCCGGGTCCGGCGTTGCCGGCCGCGGCCACGACCACGACGCCCTGCCGCACGGCGGCGGTGGAGGCGCGGCCGAGCGGGTCGGTGCCGTCGCCGGGGGTGCCCAGGCTCATGTTCACGACGTCGGCCGGGTAGTCGCCCAGCGGGTCGGTCGCGGCCTCCAGGGCGAGCAGCAGGTCCTCGGTGGTGCCGCCGCCGCCTGCGTCCATGGCCTTCCAGGCCGTGAGCGTGACGTCGGGTGCCATGCCGGTCAGGTTGTCCCCGCCGGCGCCGACGATGCCGGCCACGTGGGTGCCGTGCATGTGGTCGTCCATGGGGTCGGCGTCGTCGTTGACGAAGTCGTACCCGTCGGCCACGCGGTGGCCGGGGCCGAACCCGGCCCCGAGGTCGGGCAGCGTGTAGTCGATGCCGGTGTCGATGATCGCCACGGTGCGGCCCTCGCCGGTGACGGGCACGCCGTCGGCGTCCTCGCGGTCCCAGACCTGCGGGGCGCCGGTGGCGGGGATGTTGGCCTCCTGGCCCAGGATCCGCACGGGCGCGTCCTGGGTGACCCGTGCAACGCCGGGGGCGGAGCGCAGCTCGGCCAGGTCGGCGGGGTCCACGGTGGCCACGACGGCGGACAGCAGCCCGGTGACCGACTCGGCGTCGCCCAAGTCGACGCCCTGCCGCTCGATCCAGGCGGTGACGCCCTCCTGCGCCTGCGTGACCTCGTCGACCGCAGCGCGGTAGTCGGCGGCGAAGGCGCTGCGCGCCCGCGCCGAGGCCGGGCCACCGGCGGTCCGCGCGGCGGCGACCTCGTCCTGGCCGACGACGTCGGCCGCCGTCGGGGTCTCGAGCTCGATGATGACCCGGACCGGCTCGGTGTCCGGTGCGGGGTCCGGGGCCGCGACGGCGGCTCCGGGGGACAGGACCAGGGAGGCCGAGACGAGAGTGCCCGTAAGGAGAGCACCCCGGCGGCGGCCGGAGGACAGAGGTTGCATGAGGGCTGTCTAGCCCGCGCCGCGCTCCGTGGGCAATGGCCTCGGTGACCGGAATCGGCCACTGGCCGGTACCGGCCGCCCATGTTTTACACAGCCGTCACGCAGGAGGCCACTTTCACCCGCTCCACCCGCCGTGCCGGACCGCGGTGCGCGAGCCTCACAGCCACCCGCGACGGACCGCCTGCACCCCCGCCTGGAACCGGTTCGCCGCACCCAGCCGGCGCAGCAGGTCCGCGCTGCGTCGCCGCAGCGTACGCTCCGACAGCCCCAGCTCGCGCGCGATCGCCTCGTCCTTCGCGCCCGAGGCCAGCAGCGCCAGCAGCGCCCGGTCGTCCCGGCCCGGCCCGCGCTCCGGGGGAGCGGTACCCTCGAGGCTGTCCGACGCCGGGATCTCCACCGCGTCGGCCCACGCCGCCTCGAACGCGGCGCACAGCAGGTCCACCAGCGGCCCGCCCTCGACGACGACCGCCGCCGGCCGCAACGCGTCCAGGTTCGAGCTGACCAGCGCCGTGCGCCGGTCGGCGATAGCCAGCTTGGTGGGCAGGGTCCGCGCGATCCGGGCCTGCTCGCCCGCCGCCGCCGCGAACCGCAGCTGCGCCCACGCGCCGGGCAGGTCCAGCACCTCGGCGGCATAGACGGCCCGCCACGACACGCCCCGCGCCAGGGCGAGTGGCTCCACCGGGTTCTCGTCCGCCAGCAGGTACGGCGGACGGTCGAACGCCATGAACTCGCCGGTGACCTCGTGCTGCAGGCGCGTGTACCAGGCACCGATCAGCGCCGGGTCGTCGATCACGTGCACCCCCGCACCCGCACCCGCGGCGTCCGCCGTCTGCTCGAAGAGGCCGGCCAGGTCCGGGATGGTCGACCGGACCCGGTCGAGCTGCGCCGCGGTCCGGTCGGTGAGCGCGCGCAGCGCCACCCGCGGGTCGACCGCCGTGTACGAGCCCTCCGTGCCGCTCGTGCGGTTGATCAGGCCCGCGGCCCGCAGCCGCGCCAGCAGCTCCGCGGGGTCGGCGCCCTGCAACGGCACGTCCCGGGCCACGTCCGTCTCCCGGACCGTGCCCTGGGCGAGCACGTACCGGTACACCAGCCGGGTGTCCTCGTCGATCCCGACGGCCCCGAAGTCGCCGTACGGGTCGAGCTCAGCCTCCGCCACCATGCGCGCCAGCGTAGTGCGGGTGAAGTCTGCCGGACCGTCGTGATGCGCGCGCCGGCGTGGTCCACACTACGTCTCATGCCGGCCGGTCACGCCGACCGGGAGCGACAGGAGAGGCCATGGCGAACCTGACCATCATCGAACGGTCCCCCGACCCCGAGACGCACGAGCCGGGCCCGCACTGGCCGTCGATCGCCACGTGGGTCCGGGCGCTGGGCCAGAGCCGCCTGGGTGCCCTCCTCCTCCTGGTCGGCACGCTCGCCGCGATCCTGTGGGCCAACGTCTCCCACGGGTCCTACAGCGAGTTCTGGGACACGCACCTCAACGTCGGCGTCGGCGACCTCCAGCTCGAGTTCACGCTGCACGCCCTGGTCAACGACGCCCTCATGGCGCTGTTCTTCTTCACCGTCGGGCTGGAGGTGCGGCGCGAGTTCGCGATCGGCGAGCTCACGAGCTGGTCCCGGGCCGTGGTGCCCGTGGTCGCCGCCGTCGCCGGCCTGGTCGTGCCCGCCGTCCTCTACGTGCTGATCAGCCGCGGGAGCGGCTGGGAGGGTGCCTGGGGCGTCGTCATCTCCACGGACACCGCGTTCGTCGTGGGCGCCCTGGCACTCATCGGCCCCCGGGCGCCCGGCCGCCTGCGGGTGTTCCTGCTGGCGCTCGCGGTGGTCGACGACATCGGCGCCCTGAGCATCATCGCGCTGGTCTACACCGAGAGCTTCGACCCGCTCCCGCTGGTGATCGCCGCGGTGGGCCTGGTCGGCGTCTACCTCACGCGGTACGTGCCGAGCGGCCGCGGGCCCATCTACGCCACGCTGTCGATCATCGTCTGGGGCGCGTTCCTCGCCTCGGGCGTGCACCCGACGCTGGCCGGCGTCGCCATCGCGCTCCTGGTGCCGGTGTACCGGCCCAGCCGGCGCGACGTGGAGCACGCCCTGACCCTGGCGCGCACCTTCCGGCAGTCGCCGAACAGCGACTACGCGCGGGCGGCGGCGAACAGCCTGCGGGAGTCGATCTCGATCAACGAGCGGCTCCAGTCCGCCTACGCGCCGTACGTGGCGTACGTGATCCTGCCCCTGTTCGCGCTGGCGAACGCGGGCGTGCGGATCGACGGCGAGATCCTGGCCGCCGCCGCGGGCTCTGCCGTGACCTGGGGCATCGTGGTGGGCCTGGTGGTGGGCAAGTTCGTGGGCGTGCTGGGCTCCGGCGCGGTGATGCGGGTGCTCCGGGTCGGCGACCTCGGGCCGGGCCTCGCGCTCGACCGGCTCGCCGGGGGCGGGGCGCTGTGCGGCATCGGGTTCACCATCTCGCTGTTCATCGTGGACCTCGCCATCGACGACCCCGCCGTGCAGAACGAGGCCCGCGTGGGCGTGCTCTCGGCGTCGGTGCTGGCCTTCCTGATCGCCGCGGTGATCTTCAAGGTGGCCGACCGGGTGCACCCCGCCAAGGAGGCCGGTGCCGTCCTGCTGCGGCCCGTCGACCCGGCCCGCGACCACGTGTACGGCCCGGCCGACGCGCCCTACACGCTGGTCGAGTACGGGGACTTCCAGTGCGGCTTCTGCTCCAAGGCGTCGGGCGCCATCCAGGAGGTGCACCGCGAGCTGGGCGACCGCCTGCGGTACGTCTGGCGGCACGCGCCGCTGGACCGGTACCACCCCAACGCCGTCGCGGCCGCCGAGGCGGCGGAGGCGGCCGCGATGCAGGGCAAGTTCTTCGAGATGGAGCGCAGCCTGCTCCTGGACCAGGAGAACCAGCTCCCCTCCGACATCGTGCGGCGCGCGGCGGAGCTGGGGCTCGACGTCGACCGGTTCGAGCGGGACCTGGTCTCGCCCGAGGTGGCCGGCCGCGTGCGCGACGACGTGCTGGACGCCGAGGCCATGGAGGTCACCGCCGTACCCACGTTCTTCGTCAACGGGCGCCGGCACACCGGGCCGTACGACGCGCAGTCCCTGATCCGGGCGCTGGAGAGCACGGCGCCGGCCGGCTCCCCGGCCTTGGGCGGCTGACGGCTCCGGCTCAGGCGGGCCTCCCGGACCGTTCGGCCGCGGCCTCGCGCAGGCGGACGGCGTCCTGGCTGGGCGGCAGGCCGAACCGGCGCCGGTACTCGCGGCTGAACTGCGAGGGGCTCTCGTAGCCCACCCGCTGCCCGACGCCGGTCACGTCGCGCGGGCGGGTGGCCAGCAGCAGGCGCGCCTCCTGGAGCCGGATCTGCTTCTGGAACTGGATGGGGCTCATCGCCGTGACCGCCTGGAAGTTGCGGTGGAACGCCGAGACGCTCATGCCGGACAGCGCGGCCACGTCCTCGACCCGGAACGGCTCCGCGTAGTGCTCCCGGATCCAGCGCACCGACCGGGCCACGTGCGCCAGACCGCTGTCCGCGAGGCCGAGCTGGCGCACGGTGGCGCCCTGCTCCCCGGTGACCAGCCGCCACAGGATCTCCCGCTTCAGGAGCGGGGCCAGCACCGCGGCGTCCCGCGGGCGGTCGAGGAGACGGACCAGGCGGACGGCGGCGTCGACCAGCTCGTCAGGGGCGTCGCTGACGACCATGCCGGGGGCGGCGCCGCCCACGGGCGGGAGCACGCCCGGCGGCGCCTGCAGGAGCAGCTCGGCGATGAGGGCCGGACGCAGCACCAGACCGAAGCCGAGCGCGGGCTCGTCCGGGTCGGCCTTCGTGAACGTGCCCGTGACCGGCAGGTCCACGGAGGCCACGAGGTACTGCCCGGCCCGGTACTCCAGCACCCGGTCGCCGACGGCGATGCGCTTGGCGCCCTGGGCGATCAGCGCCAGCACGACGCCCGACATCGACGGCGCGGGCGGCTCGGCGCGGTGCACGGCCGAGAGCTGCACGTCCTCCAGCGCCGTCGCGGTGGTGTCGGGGCGCGCGTGGCGCAGGATCAGCTCGCGGAGCTCGCCAAGGCTCATGGGGCGATCCTGCCACGTTCACGATCGGACCGGTAGCAGGAGGATCAGGCAAGAGCGGGCGACGATCTTGCTGTCGTCCCAGCGGGCGCATGCGGTGTGATGGCTGGGCCGGAACGTACCCGGCCCACCGTCGACCCGGGGATCGTCGAGCGACCCGGGACAGCACACCGAGGAGAATCGTATGAACGTCGGACACGGCTTCCACGCCACCATGACCGCCCACCCCGGCCAGGGCGACGCGGTCGTCGACCTGCTGCTGCACGCACCGTCGCTGACCCACCCGGACTGCGTCGTCTTCCTGGTCGGGCGGTCCGCCACCGACGCCGACACGGTGCACGTCACCGAGGGCTGGACCAGCGCGGGCGCGCACAGCGCGTTCTTCGCGACCGCGGAGGCACAGGCACTGGTCGCGGCGCTCGGGCCGCTGCTCGCGGGGGAGTCGGTGTACACCGACGAGCTGCCGGTGGGCGGCAAGGCGGCGTTCTGACGTACCGGTCCTGGCGCCGCCCCAGCACTGTCCGAGCACTGTCCGAGCACTGTCCGAGAGGAACCCCATGACCGTCGAACCCGCCCCCCGACCGGAGGCCGACCCGGAGCTGCGCCCGCTGCTCGACGTCCTGCCCGCCGTCCCCCTGACCGCCGCGACGCTGCCCGCCGTGCGGGCGGCCGCCGCGACCCCGCCCGAGGCGCTCGTTGCGCTCCTGGCGGGCCGAGGCGTCGAGCGCCGCGACGTGGTGGCCACCTCGCCGCACGGCGACCCGGTGCCGCTGACCGTCCTGAGCCCGGCCGAGCGGGACCGGGCGGTGCCGGCGCCCGTCGTGTACTGGATGCACGGCGGCGGCATGGTGCTGGGGGACCGGTTCTCCCAGATCGACGTCCCGCTGGACTGGCTGGACCGGTTCGGTGCCGTGGTGGTGACCGTGGACTACCGGCTCGCTCCCGAGCACGGCGGCACGGTGCCGGTCGAGGACTGCTACCGGGGACTGGTCTGGGTCGCCGAGCACGCGGCCGAGCTCGGCGTGGACCCGGAGCAGCTGGTGGTCGCCGGGACGAGCGCGGGCGGGGGACTGGCGGCCGGCGTCACGCTGCTGGCCCGCGACCGGGGCGCGCCGGCCGTCGCGGCGCAGGTGCTGGTGTGCCCCATGCTCGACCACCGGGGCGGCACCGGCTCCGGCCGGCAGTTCGCCGAGGGGCCTGCCACCTGGACGGGGGCGCAGAACGCGTTCGGCTGGTCCGCGGTGCTGGGCGAGCACCCGGCGGGGGTGTCGCCGTACATCTCTCCGGCGCTGGCCGCGGACCTGTCGGGTCTGCCGCCCACGTACGTCGACGTCGGCTCCGCGGAGGTCTTCCGGGACGAGGACGTGGCCTACGCGGCACGCATCTGGGCCGCGGGCGGCGAGGCGGAGCTGCACGTGTGGGCGGGCGGCTTCCACGGCTTCGACTCCCTCGTGCCGGACGCCCGGGTGTCCCGTACGGCGCGCGCGACGCGCACGGCCTGGCTCGGCCGCCAGCTGACGGACCCGGCCTCCGGGGCGTAGCCGACCGCGCCCGGACGGGTGGGCACCACCTGTCCGGGCGCGGTCGGCGTCGGCGCGTCAGCCCTTGACCGAACCCGACATCAGGCCGCCCACGAAGTACTTGCCCAGCACGATGTAGACCAGCAGGGTCGGCAGCGACGCGAACAGGGCACCCGCCATGGAGACGCCGTAGTTCTGCAGCAGGGCGCCGTTGGCGAGGTTGTTCAGCGCCACGGTCACGGGGCCGTTCTGCGAGGACGAGAAGAACACCGCGAACAGGAAGTCGTTCCACGCCGAGGTGAACTGCCAGATCAGCACCACCACGAAGCTGGGGATCGAGAGGGGCAGCACGATGGACCAGTAGGTGCGCAGCATGCCCGCGCCGTCGACCCGGCCGGCCTCGATGAGCTCGTGCGGCACCGTGGCGTAGTAGTTGCGGAAGATCAGCGTGGTGATCGGGATGCCGTAGATCACGTGCAGCAGGATCAGCGTGGGCACGCCGCTCGGCAGGCCGAGGTCCAGGACGAGCTGGTTCAGCGGGATCATCACGGCCTGGTACGGGATGAACATCCCGAACAGGATCACGGTGAAGACGATGTCGGCGCCGCGGAAGGTCCACCGCGCCAGCACGAACCCGTTCAGCGACCCGAGGAACGCCGAGATGATGGCGCTGGGCACCACCATGCTCACCGTCCGCACGATCGCGGGGGACAGCGTGGTCCAGGCCGTGGCCCAGTTGTCGAGCGTCCAGGCCTGCGGCAGGGCCCAGGCGCGGCTCGGGTCGGCGTCGCCGGTGCCCTTGAAGCTGGTCACCAGCAGCACGTACACCGGGATGAGCACGACGACCAGGAAGAAGATCAGCGCGGCGTAGCGCAGCGTGCGGGCGAGCGAGTACCGGCTCCGGCTCGTGCGGGGGCCGGGGCCGCCCACGGCCCGCGGGTGCGCCGTGAGCTGTTCGGCGGCGGCGGTCATCGCTTCTCCTCGCGGTTCGTGCGGATCAGGTACGGCACGATGACGAGCGCCACGATGATCAGCAGGATCGAGCCCACGGCGGCCGCGTTCGCGTAGTCGAAGCTCGACTTGAACACGAACATGTCCACGGCCGGGACCTTGGTCTGGTAGTTGGCCGGCTTGGAGATCGACATGATGAGGTCGAAGGCCTTGAGCGACATGTGGCCGATGATGATCAGCGCGGACAGCGCCACCGGCGAGAGCTGCGGGAACAGCACGTAGCGGTACAGCTTCCACTCGCTGGCGCCGTCCACGCGGGCGGCCTCGCGCAGCTCGTCCGGGATGCCGCGGAACCCGGCCAGGAACAGGGCCATCACGTAGCCCGAGAGCTGCCAGATCGCCGGGATGGCGATGGCGACGATGCCGAACGTGACGTTGTTCCACCAGTTGTTCTGCAGGAGGTCGAGGCCGACCATCTGGAACAGGCGGTTCAGGCCGGAGGCCTGCTCGTCCTGGTTGGAGTTGAGCAGCCAGCGCCACACCACACCGGAGGCGACGAACGAGACCGCCATCGGGAAGAGGTACACCGAGCGGAACAAACCCTCGCCCTTGACCGGCTTCTCGAGCATCCAGGCCCACAGGAAGCCCATGACCATGGTCCCCGCGAGGAACACCGCCGTGTACAGCAGGAGGTTCATCAGCGAGTGCTGGAAGTCCTCGCTGGCGAGCAGGTCGAGGTAGTTCGTGAACCAGACGAAGGCGGCGGGCTCCTGCCCGGTGGCCTGCGCGGCCGTGTGGCTGTCCGTGAAGGACGTGGAGAAGTTGGCGACGATCAGCCCGTAGACGAACACGCCGACGAGGATCAGGGACGGGGCGAGCAGGAGGAGCGGTGGTCCGACTCGCCGCAGTTTCTTGAGCATGTGGGTACCTCGGGTGCCATGGCTGGTGGCCGGCGGCTGGTGGGTGGCTGTGGTGGGCGGGCGCGGCCGCGCGCCGTCGGGACGGACCCGACGGCGCGCGGTGGGTGGTCCGGCCGGGAGCATGCTCCCCGGGCGGGTCAGCCCTGGACTGCGCCGGCCAGCTCGGACTGGTAGCCGGCGAGGTCGGACGCGCCCGTGGTGAACTTGCTGGTGGCGTCCGAGATCGCGTTGAGCGTCGCGACCGGGGCCGCGGCGCCGTGCGCCAGCGAGGAGACGATCGTGTCGTTGGCGAACGACTCGATGGCGGTCTGCTGGTACTCGGAGAAGTCGGCCGGGTCGGCGTCGGTCCGGGCCGGGATGGACCCCTTGGCCTTGTTGAACGCGACCTGGCCGTCCAGGGAGCCCACCGTCTCCAGCCACGCCTTGGCGCCGTCGGGGTGCGGGGCGCCCACGGGCAGGGTGAACGAGTCGGCGAGGAAGTCGAACACGCCGTCGGTGCCCGGCACCGGGGCCGCGGTGAAGTCCGTGCCGAGGGCCTTGTCCTGCTCCTCGAACGCGGCGACCGCCCAGTCGCCCATGACGTTGAACGCGGCGCTGCCGTCGATCACCATCTGGGTCGCCTCGGGCCAGTCGAGGCCGTCCCGGTCGTCGTTGGTGTAGCTCATGAGCGTCTCGAAGTCCTCGAGTGCCGCGGTGACGTCGGAGCCCGCCCAGTCGGTCGTGCCGTCCCACAGGCCGCTGTAGCCCTCGGGGCCCAGGTCGGCGAGCAGCACGGTCTCCAGCAGGTTGACCTGCGTCCACGTGGTGCCGACCGACAGCGCCGTGACGCCTGCCTTGTCGAGCTTGTCGAGGTCGGCGATCCACGCGTCGAGGTCGTCGTAGGTGGCCTCGGGGTCGATGCCGTTCTCCTCGAGCACCGTCGGGTTGGCCCAGAGCACGTTCGCCCGGTGGATGTTCGACGGGATCGAGTAGATCGCGCCGTCCTCCGAGGAGAGCCGGTCGACCAGGTCGGCCGGGAACGCGTCGGTCAGGCCGAACTCGTCGTACAGGTCGGAGACGTCCTCGATCTGCGCGGCATCGATGTAGTCCTGCAGCTCGGCACCGGCGTGCGCCTGGAACGTGTCCGGCGGGTCCTGCGCCTGCAGGCGGGTCTGCAGCAGGTCCTTCGCCGCCGAGCCCGCGCCGCCGGCGACCGCGCCGTTGACGAACTCGATGTCGGGGTGCTGCTCCTCGAAGACGCCGACCAGGGCGTCGAGGCCGGCCTTCTCCGAGCCGGCCGCCCACCAGGTGAACACCTCGACCTGGTCGCCGCCGCCTTCGCCGCCGCCGCCGTCACCCGAGCTGTCGCCGCCGCCGCACGCGGCCAGCGTGAGACCGAGGACAGCGGCTGTCGCCACCGTCGCGGTCATCCTCCGGTTCACTCGCATCTGGGGTCCCTCAACCTTCCTCGGTCGCTGGAGCACCGACCCGGGACCCGTCGCCGCGGCACCGGCGCGATGTGCCGCGGTGGGCTCGGTGCGCTGGGGGACGACGTCGTACCTGGGGCCGGCCGGGCGCGCCTGTACGCCCGTGAACCCGCGTCTATCGAACGACCGGGC
The DNA here is from genome assembly GCF_044456525.1 of Promicromonospora sp. NPDC050880. Classification (NCBI taxonomy): domain Bacteria; kingdom Bacillati; phylum Actinomycetota; class Actinomycetes; order Micrococcales; family Promicromonosporaceae; genus Promicromonospora; species Promicromonospora sp. NPDC050880. Next base: position 78,457 of record NZ_JBITFV010000019.1, on the reverse strand, counting down.
GCCGTTGGTGTCAAGAAATGAACGCAAGCGTCGCTCGATCGTGACCTGAACGTTCAGTTCGTGTATCCAAACCCGTCATTTCTCACCGGAAGGCGGTTACCCTGGGCGCTGTGCGCGCGGATCGGGTGACCCCGGGTTCGCAGACCTCACTGCGTGAGGCCAACCGAGCCCGTATCGTGAGCGCCGTCCAGCAGCGTGGCTCCCTCACGCAGATCGAGCTGGCCGGCGTCACAGGGCTGTCCCCGGCCACCATCTCGAACATCGTCAAGGAGCTGTCCGCCGCGGGCGTGCTGCACACCGCGCAGTCCGTGCGCAACGGACGGCGCGCGCTCCAGGTCACGCTCGCCCGCAACCTCGGCCTCGTGGTGGGCATCCGGTTCGGGCAGCGGTCCCTCAGCGTCGCGCTGGCCGACGCCTCGATGCGCGTCCTGGCCGAGCAGCGCATGCCGCTCGCCCCCGACCACCGGGCCGACGCCGGGATCCAGCGCACGGCGATGCTCGTCCGCGAGATGCTCCAGGCGGTGGACGCCGACCCGTCCGAGCTGCTCGCCGTGGGCGTGGGGGTGCCCGCGCCGGTCGACATCCGCACCGGCGAGGTCGTGACCGTCGGCATGATGCGCGGCTGGGACGGCGTCCGCGTGGACGAGATGCTCGGCGCCGAGCTCGGCGTGCCGGTCACGACCGACAACGACTCGACGCTGGCCGCCATCGCGGAGGCGCGGTTCGGCGCGGGCGCCGGCTACGACTCCGTCGCCTACGTCCGCGCGTCGCACGGCGTGGGCGGCGGCCTGGTGCTGGGCGGCCGGGCCGTGCACGGCCGGTCGGGCGTGGCCGGCGAGATCGGGCACGTGTCCGTCGACGAGAACGGCCCCGTGTGCCGGTGCGGCAACCGCGGCTGCCTCGAGATGCTGGTGGGCGCCACCCGCCTGCTGTCCCTGCTGCCGCCCGAGGCGGGCCACCTCACGCTGGCGGACCTCGTGGCCCGCGCCCGCGCCGGCGACCCCGGCTGCCACCGCGTGGTCTTCGACGCCGGGCGCCACCTCGGCGTCGCCCTGGCGAACCTGTGCAACCTCGTGGACCCCGACGTCGTGGTCATCGGCGGCCAGCTCGCCGAGGCGGGCGAGGTGCTGCTCGAACCGCTGCGCACCGCGCTCGGCCAGCGCGTGGTCGCCACCTCGCGCGGCCCGGCCGAGGTGATCCCCTCGGCCCTCGGCGCGGACGCGGGCGTCCGCGGTGCGCTGGCCGCGGCCCTCGACCGAGCCCGGGCCCAGGGCTCCCTAGGAGTGACGACATGACCCGACCCACCCCCGGCAGGCGGAGAGGCTGGGCCAGGCGTGTCCTGGCCGGCGCCGTCGGGCTCGTCGTGGCAGCCGGCGGCGCCGGGTGCGCGGTGGGCGACACCGGCACCGCGCCCGGCGTCGAGCACGAGGGGACCATCGGGCTGCTGCTGCCCGAGGCCCAGACCGCCCGGTACGAGGCGTCCGACCGCCCCACCTTCGTCTCCGTCACCGGCCGGCGCTGCCCGGGCTGCACCGTGCTGTACGCGAACGCCGCGCAGGACGCCGCCGCGCAGCTCGAGCAGGCCGAGTCCATGCTCGCCCAGGGCGCCGACGTGCTCGTGCTCGACGCGGTCGACACCGTCGCCGCGGTCGGGATCGTCACCCAGGCCAAGCGGCTGGGTGCCCAGGTGATCGCCTACGATCGGTTCGTGGACGGCGCGGACTACTACGTGTCGTACGACTACGAGTTCATCGGCTTCCTGCTGGGCTCGGCACTGGCCGGCACGGTCACCGAGCGCGCCGCCCGGGCCGACGACGACCAGGACGCCGGGCAGGAGGGCGGTCAGGACGACGACGGACGGCCCGGGGTGCTGCTCGCGCACGGCTCGGCCACCGACCCCAACGCGCTCGCGCTCGCCGCGGGTGCCCGCCGCGCCCTCGAGGGAGAGGACATCGACGTGCTCGCTGAGCACTACACGCCCGACTGGAGCCCCGACAAGGCCACGGAGTGGACCGAGGCGATGCTGACCCAGTACCCCGGCCGGGTCGACGGCATCCTCGCCGCCAACGACGCCATCGCCGGTGGCGCCATCGCCGCCGCCAAGGCGGCCGGCCTCGACCCGGTCCCCGTCACCACCGGGCAGGACGGCGAGCTCGCCGCGGTGCAGCGGATCGTCGCCGGGGACCAGTTCATGACCGTCTACAAGGCCACCGACCAGCAGGCCGCCACGGCCGCCGAGCTCGCCGTGCGCGTGCTGCGCGGCCAGGACCCGCGCACCACGGCCGTGACCGACGACGTGCCCACCGTGCTCCTCGCGCCCCGCGCGGTGGGCGCGGCCGACGTCGAGCACGTCATCGTGGACGGGCACGTCTACACGGTCGACCAGATCTGCGTCCCGGCCTACGAGGCCGCGTGCGAGCGCGCGGGCCTGCTCGGGTCCGGCGACGCCGCCGGGGCCCTCGCGGGGGTGGGTGCCCGATGAGCGATCCGGTGCTGTCCCTGCGCGGCGTCTCCAAGCGGTTCGGCGGCGTGCGCGCCCTGGTCGACGTCGACGTCGACGTGCGCGAGCACGAGGTGCTCGCCGTCGTCGGCGACAACGGGGCCGGCAAGTCCACCCTTGCGGGCGTGCTCGCGGGCGCGCACCGGCCGGACGCCGGCGACGTGCTGCTGGACGGCCGCCCGGTGGTGCTGGACACGCCGGCCGTCGCCCGCACCCTCGGGATCGCCGCGGTGTTCCAGGAGCTCGCGCTCGTGGACGACCTCGACGTGGTCGAGAACCTGTTCCTGGGGCACGAGACCGTGCGCGGCCCGCTCCTGGACGAGGTCGCCATGGAGCGCGAGGCCTGGCGGCTGCTCGACCAGCTCGCCGCCAGCGTGCCGTCGGTGCGCGACCCGGTGCGCACCCTGTCGGGCGGTCAGCGCCAGGTCGTGGCCGTGGCCCGCGCCCTGCTCGGCTCGCCCCGGGTGGTCGTGCTCGACGAGCCGACGGCGTCGCTCGGCGTCCGTCAGACTGCCGAGGTGCTCAACCTCATCGTGCGGCTGCGCGAGCGCGGGCACGCCGTCGTCCTGGTGAGTCACCAGGCGGGGGACCTGCAGGCCGTCGCCGACCGCATCGTGGTGCTGCGCCTGGGCCGCGTGCACGACGTGTTCGACGGCGACGCCTCCTACGAGGACCTGCTCGCCGCGATGACCGGGGCGGTCCGGCCCGGCACCAAGCACGCGGGCGGCGCGGGTCGCACCGACGCCGGACGGGCGGTGCGCCGATGAGCGCCGACGCGCCGGGCGCGGGCCTGCCGGGCGCGGTCTGGCAGCGGGTCCGTGGTGGCACCAGCCTGCTCCCGATCGTGGTGGCGCTGGCTGCCATCTGGCTCGTGCTCGGCGCCGTCAACCCCGCGTTCCTCGCCCCCGAGAACGTCGTCAACCTGACCCTGCAGAGCGCCCCGGTCGGGGTCATCGCGCTCGGCGTGGTCCTGGTGCTCCTGGTGGGCCAGATCGACCTGTCCGTCGGGTCGCTCAGCGGGCTCGCCGCGGCCGTGGTCGCCGTCGGCTCCGTGACCCTGGGCTGGCCGGTCGCGCTCGCGATCCTGGCCGCGCTGGCCTGCGGCGTGGTGGTCGGCCTCGGCTACGGCATGCTCTCGGCGCGGCTCGGGCTGCCGAGCTTCGTGTTCACGCTGGCCGGGCTGCTGTTCCTGGCCGGGGTGCAGCTGCGGGTGCTCGGCCCGCTGGGCTCGATCAACCTGCCCTTCGAGTCCTGGTTCGTGCGGTCGGTGCAGCAGGGCTTCCTGCCCACGGGCGTGGCCTGGGCACTCGTGGTCGTGGTCGTCGTCGCGTACGCGGCCGTGCAGGTGGCCGCGCGGGCGCGGCGACGGCGCGCGGAGCTGCCGGCGGCGAGCGTCGGACAGGTCGCGGTGCGCACCGGGGTGCTCGCCGTGGTGCTGTCGGCGATCGTGGCCTACCTGGGCGCGGCGCGCGGCGTCGGCTTCTCGGTGGTGCTGTTCGCGGCCCTGGTCGTGGTGACGGACGTGCTGCTGCGCCGCACCCGCTGGGGCCGGTCGGTGCGCGCGGTCGGTGGCGACCGGCGGGCCGCCACGCTGGCCGGGGTGCCCGTGCAGCGCACCGTGGTGCTGTGCTTCGTGGCCTGCTCCACGCTCGCCGCGCTCGGCGGCGTGCTCGCGGCGGGGCGGCTCGGCGCCGCCAACCAGGGCACCGGCGGGGCGGACACCTACCTGGTGGCCATCGCCGCCGCGGTGATCGGCGGCACGAGCCTGTTCGGCGGCCGGGGCAGCGCGTGGTCCGCGGTGCTGGGCGTGCTCGTCATCCAGTCCATCGCCAACGGCCTCACCCTGATGAACGTGGACCAGGCGGCCCGGTACATGGTGACCGGCGCGGTGCTGCTGCTGGCCATCATCATCGACATGCTGGTGCGCAAGCGCCGGGAGGCCTGACATGATCCGTCGTCCGACGCTGGCGATGGTGGCCGAGGCCGCCGGGGTGAGCCTGAAGACCGCCTCGCGCGTGCTCAACGGGGAGCCCAACGTGGCCGCGGCGACCCGCGAACGGGTGCGTGACGCCGCCACGTCGCTCGGCTTCCGGCGCAACGCCGTGGCCGCCGACCTCGCCCGCGGCGGCTTCTCCCGGCTGGTCGGCTTCATCACCGGCGACCTGGCCAACGAGTTCTACTCCGCGCTGGCCAGCGGCATCGAGCGCGAGCTGCGCGAGCACGGGCTGCAGCTCCTGACGGCGTCGTCCGACGAGGACCCGTCCCGCGAGAGCTCGCTGACCGGTGAGCTGCTGGAGCGGCGCGTCGGTGCCCTCATCGTCACGCCCGCAGGCGCCGACCACTCGGCCCTGCGCGGCGAGATCGCCGCCGGGCTCACGGTGGTCGTGGTGGACCGGCCGGCCGCCGGGATGGACGTGGACACCGTGGTGATCGACAACCGGGGCGGCGTGCGCGCGGCCACCCGGCACCTGCTGGACCACGGCCACCGCCGTATCGGTTTCGTGGGCGACGAGCCCCACCTGTGGACCTACCAGGAGCGCAGCGCCGAGTTCCTCGCCGTCATGGCGGACGCCGGGGTGCCCGACGCCGAGCGCTGGCTGCGGTCGGGCGCGCACTCGGCGTCGGCCGCCCGGGACCTCGCGGCGGAGCTGCTGGCCGACCCCGAGCCGCCCACCGCCATCCTCGCGGCGAACAACCGCGCGACGGTGGGCACGCTCCAGGCCCTGCACGAGGTGGGCGGGCGCGCGGGCGGCGACGAGATCGCGGTGGTGGGCTTCGACGACTTCGAGCTGGCCGACCTGCTGGGCATCACCGTCGTGGCGTACGACGCCGTCGAGATGGGCCGGCGCGCCGCCGAGCTCGCGGTGGCACGCTCCGCGGATCCTGGGCGGCCGGTCGAGCTGGTGGTGCTGCCCACGCGGGTGGTCGCGCGGGGGAGCGGGGAGCGCCGGGCGCGCTGACCGGGGCTGCCGGGCGGGTCGGGGTGGTGGGGGAGTTCGGTCCGTGCTCTGCCCCGGCGAGTTCGGTCCGTTGCCTTGAGATCGGTTCTTTTGCGTGCCGGGCTGCCGCGGGTTTGGTCCCCGACGTGTGCGGCGGTCACAGGTCCGGTTTCGTGCTGTCTTGAGTCGGTCCTTTGCGTGCTCTGCCCTGGCAAGTTCGGTCCGTTGCCGTGAGTTCGGTCCGTTGTGTGCTGGGCTGCTGTGGGTTGGGTCTCGTGCTGCCGTGAGTTCGGTCCGTTGTGTGCTGGGCTGCTGTGGGTTGGGTCTCGTGCTGCCGTGAGTTCGGTCCGTTGTGTGCCGGGCTGCTGTGGGGTTGGGTCTCGTGCTGCCGTGAGTTCGGTCCGTTGTGTGCCGGGCTGCTGTGGGGTTGGGTCTCGTGCTGCCGTGGGTTCGGTCCGTTGTGTGCCGGGCTGCTGTGGGGTTGGGTCTCGTGCTGCCGTGGGTTCGGTCTCCTGCTGCCATGAGTTCGGTCTCTTGCCTGCCCCGCCTCGGCGAGTTCGGTCCCTTGCCTCGAGATCGGTCCATCATCGGGCCGATCTCGAGGCAAGGGACCGAACTCGTCTCGTGGCGGTGTGCAAGGGACCGAGCCCGCGGGACCAGCGCCCCCCGCCCCCCCGCCCCCGCCCCCCGCCCCCGGGGACCGGGTGAAAAGCGTGGACGGGCGTCTGTGAGATAAGGGGTAGTACGCGCAGGTTTAGGTGTTTTCCACACGGTGGTGGTCCAGCAGTTCTGGCCGTGGTGCCGCGTCAATACGCTCCCAGGCACACGAGGTTTCCCAGGCCTGACGAGGAGCACACCATGTCACGAACCCTGAGAACGTCCCGGTCCCTGATAGCGCTGTCGGCCGTCGCGCTCGTGGTCGGCACGGCACTCACCGGCGCGTCCACGGCGGGGGCGGCGTCGCCCACCGCGACCGGCGCCGGCACCAGCAGCACCACCAGCACCAGCACGACCAGCACCACCAGCACCACCAGCACCACCAGCACCGCCAGCACCACCGACGTCAGCACCGCCAGCACCAGCACCGCCGACATCAGCACCGCCAGCACCAGCACCGCCGACATCAGCACCGCCAGCACCAGCGCCACCGGTGCCCGCAGCACCGTTCCTGGCACCACCAGCACCCGCAGCACCGCCCCCGGCACCGCCGTCCGAGACGTTGCCGGCCTCGACGTCGCCGATCTCCCCGACGCCCAGGTCCGCGCGATGGAGCGCGACCTGGGTCTGACCAGGGCCGAGATCCCGGCCCGCCTGGCGCTGGATGCCGAGGCGGCGATCGTCGAGGCGCACCTGGCGGCGACGCTCGGCGAGGACTACGCGGGCACCTGGCTGCCCCGGGGCGCCGACGCGCCGCGGGTCGCCGTCACGAGCGCGGCGGCGGCGAGGGTGGCCGAGCGCGCCGGCGCGGACGCCGTCGTCGTCGAGCACGGCCTGGACGCGCTCACCGCGTGGAAGGAGGCCCTGGACGAGGTGGGTGCGCCCATCTCCGTGCACTCCTGGTACGCCGACCCCACGACCAACGAGGTGGTGGTCGAGGCGGCCGACGCCGCGGCCGCGCGGGAGATGATCGACCAGGCGGGCGTCCCGGCCGAGGTGGTGCGGGTCGAGAAGTCCACGGTGGCGCCGCGCACGGCCCGCGACATCCGGGGCGGCGACGAGTTCCACCGGCCGACGGGGGACGGCTGGGTCACGCTGTGCTCGATCGGGTTCGCGGTGTCGGGCGGGTTCGTGACCGCGGGGCACTGCGGGCAGACCGGCAACGCCGTCACCGCCCCCGACGGCACGGCGCTCGGCACCTACCGTGGCTCGACCTTCCCGGGGCACGACTGGGCGTGGGTGGGCACCACCAGCGGCTGGACGCCGACGGCCGCGGTGAACAACTACGCGGGCGGCACGGTCGCCGTGGCGGGCTCGGCCGAGCAGGGGATCGGCGCGTCGGTGTGCCGGTCCGGCCGGACGACGGGCTGGCGCTGCGGCGTCATCCAGGAGAAGAACGTCACCATCAACTACGGTGACGGCGACATCCCGGGCATGGCCACGGGTTCCGCGTGCGCCGAGGGCGGGGACTCCGGCGGCTCGGTGATCTCGGGCAACCAGGCGCAGGGCGTCACCTCGGGCCGCATCGGGGACTGCTCCACGAACGGCCGGTTCATCTACCAGCCGCTCAACCCGATCCTGAGCAACTACGGCCTGCAGCTCACCACCACGGGCGGTGGCGGGGGCCGGCCGCTGGTGGGGCTGGCGGGCAAGTGCATCGACGTGCCGAACTCCGAGTTCACCGATGGCAAGCGGCTCCAGCTGTGGACCTGCAACGGCACGGCGGCGCAGCGGTGGACGTTCCACGCGGACGGCACGCTGCGCGCCGGCGGGCTGTGCATGGACGTGGCCTGGGGCAACACGGCCGACGGCACGGCCGTTCAGCTCGCCAACTGCAGCGGCAACCCGGCCCAGCAGTTCACGCTGAGCGGTGCCGGGGACCTGGTCTCGATCCTGGCGAACAAGTGCGTGGACGTACCGAACAGCAACAGTGCGGACGGTACCCCGCTCCAGATCTGGACCTGCAACGGCACGGCGGCCCAGAAGTGGCGCGTGGGCTGACCCCACGTCGCCGAGACAGAACGGTAGCGGTGGAGACCCCGGGCGAGACAGAACGGCAGCAGCGCGAAGGTGGCGGCCGTCCTGTCTCGCCAGGGGTCTACCTCGGGCCTCAGAGGGTGGCGCGGACCGTGTTCGCGGCCGTGACCAGGTTCGCGAGGGACTGCTTCGTCTCCGGCCAGGCGCGGGTCTTGAGGCCGCAGTCCGGGTTGACCCACACCAGGCGCGGGTCGATCGACTTGGCGGCGAGCTCCACCAGGTCGGTCACCTCCTGCACCGACGGCACGCGCGGGCTGTGGATGTCGTACACGCCCGGGCCGATGCCGCGCGCGTAGCCGGCGTCCGCCAGCTCCGGCACGATCTCCATGCGGGACCGGGCGGCCTCCACGGACGTGACGTCGGCGTCGAGGCCGTCGATCGCCCCGATCACCTGCCCGAACTCCGAGTAGCACAGGTGCGTGTGCACCTGCGTGGCGGGCGCGGCCCCGGCGGTCGCCAGCCGGAACGAGCGCACCGACCAGTCGAGATACGCAGGATGTGCGGCCGTGCGCAGCGGCAGCAGCTCGCGCAGCGCGGGCTCGTCCACCTGCACGACGCCGATGCCCGCCGCCTCCAGGTCGGTCACCTCGTCGCGCAGGGCGAGGGCGACCTGGTCGGCGGTGTCGCCCAGCGGCAGGTCGTCGCGCACGAAGGACCAGGCGAGGATCGTGACCGGTCCCGTGAGCATGCCCTTGACCGGCTTGTCGGTGAGCGAGGCCGCGTACGCCGTCCACTCGACCGTCAGCGGCGCGGGCCGGGACACGTCGCCCCACAGGATCGGCGGCCGCACGCAGCGCGAACCGTAGGACTGCACCCAGCCGTGCACCGTGGTCGCGAAGCCGTCGAGCTGCTCGGCGAAGTACTGCACCATGTCGTTGCGCTCGGGCTCACCGTGCACCAGCACGTCCAGTCCCAGCTCCTCCTGGAGCGCGACCGTGCTCGCGATCTCGGCGCGCATCGCGGCCGTGTAGTCGGCGTCGGACAGCTCGCCGCGCACCCACGCGGCGCGCGTGGTGCGGATCTCGGCCGTCTGCGGGAACGAGCCGATGGTGGTGGTCGGCAGCGGCGGCAGGCCGAGGGCGGCCTGCTGGGCCTCTGCGCGCTCCGCGTACGGTGCGCGCTCGACGTCGGCCGCGCTCAGCGCGGCGGCCCGCGCCCGCACCGCGGGGACGACGACGCCGGGCGCCGCCGCGCGGGTGCGCACCGCGGCGGTGGAGGCGGCGAACTGGTCGGCCACGGCCGCGCGTCCGTCGGTCAGTGCCGTCGCCAGGGTCGCGACCTCGGCGACCTTCTGGTCGGCGAACGCGAGCCACGACGCCAGCCCGGCGTCCAGGCGGGGCTCGTCCGCGACGTCGTGCGGCACGTGCAGCAGCGACGTGGAGGTGCCCACGGCCAGGGCACCCGCGCCCGGACCCGTACCCGGCGCCCTCAGGCCCTCCAGGACGGCCAGGCGGGCGCCGAGGTCGGCACGCCAGATGTTGTGCCCGTCGATCACGCCCGCGACCAGGGTCTTCGTCTCCAGCCCGGGCACCGGGCCCGTGGGCACCGCGCCGCGGACCAGGTCGATCGCGACGGCCTCGACGTCGGTGCCGGCCAGCAGCGCCAGACCGTCGCCCGCCTCGGAACGCAGGTCGCCGTACGGCGCCGTGACCAGGATCGCGGGCCGCTCGGTGGCGCCGTCCGCCGCCGGCGCGGGGGAGAGGTCCGTGGCCAGGCGGGTGTAGGCGCGGCGCACGGCGTCGGCCACCTCGTCGAAGGGCACGCCCAGCAGGTCGGTGACCAGGGCCGGCTCGTCGAGCTGCACCCAGGGCGCCCCCGCCGCGGCCAGCGCGCGCAGCACACCGGCGTAGGCGGCCACGACGTCGTCCAGCCGGTCCAGCGGGCGGAAGCCCTCGGGGGCGCCGTCAGCCGGCTTGCTGAGCAGGAGGAACGTCACCGGCCCTACGAGCACGGGCCGGGTGACGACCGCGGGACCGCCGTCTGCCGGGTGCGCCGCCTCGGTGAACTCGCGCACCACGCGGTCGTCGACGAACCCGATCGGGGTGTCCGGGCCGATCTCGGGCACCAGGTAGTGGTAGTTCGTGTCGAACCACTTGGTCATCTCGAGCGGCGCCGCGTCACCCGCGCCGCGGGCCACCGTGAAGTAGGCGTCCAGCGGGAGGCGGCCCTCGGGCGTGGTGAGCCCCGCGAACCGCTCGGGTACCGCGCCCAGCAGGGCGACGGCGTCGAGCACCTGGTCGTAGGACGAGAACGAGCCGGGGACGGCGGCGCCGTCGGCGCCCAGGCCCAGGTCGGCGAGGTGCCGCACGGTGGCCAGCCGCAGGTCGTGCGTGGTGGCCTCCAGGTCGTCCGCGGTGGTGCGGCCGGCCCAGAAGGACTCGACCGCGCGCTTGAGCTCGCGGCGTCGGCCGATGCGCGGGTAGCCCAGGACGGTGGCGTTCGGGAAGTGCGGGTTCTTGACTGCCATGCGTATCAGCTCCATCGGACCTGGCGTTAGCACCTTGCCCCGAGATGGGCGCCTCGGAGGTAGGTTGCTGCGGTGTCGTGGAGCCAGGACTCTCGACCGCTCTGGATGATTGACCTGGATCGTAAGCATGACCGGGATGTGGTCGGAAAACCGTCCACGCTTCAAGACGGCGGCGTTCGCGCTGGTCATCGCGTCGCGGCCGTCTAGCGCACGGCGGCGATCCCGGCAAGCCGGCCGCCATCAGGAACCTGATGGCGACGATGTGCCGGACGGGCAGCCCGCGGCGGACGCTGACGTTCTCGTCCGTACGCCGGCACCACCACCGGCGCACCCGCACAGAAGGTCACCCACCCATGCCGAAGATCCTGATGGTCCTGTCCGCCGCGAGCACCCTGCGTCTGGCCGACGGCACCACCCACCCCACGGGCTACTGGGCCGAGGAGGTCGCGGCGTCGCACCGCGTGCTGACGGCCGCCGGCGCACACGTCGACATCGCCACGCCCGGTGGCGTCCGGCCCACCGTCGACGCGATCAGCCTCGACGAGCGCGGCGGCGTCGGCCCGTCCGACGCCGCCCGGCACCGCGCCTACCTCGACGCCGTCGCCGACCGGCTCGCGCACCCGCTCGTGCTCGCGGACGTGCACGCCGCCGACTACGACGCGATCTACGTCCCCGGCGGCCACGCCCCCATGGCCGACCTGGCCTACGACGCCGGCCTCGGGCACCTGCTGCGCACCGCGGACCAGCGCGGCGCGGTCGTCGCCGCGCTGTGCCACGGCGTCGCCGCGCTGCTCAGCGCGCAGACCCCGGACGGCACCTTCGCGTGGGCCGGGCGGGAGCTCACCGCGTTCACCGACGAGGAGGAGCGGCAGGGCGGCCTCGGCGACGGTGCGCCCTACCTCGTGCAGTCCCGCCTGCGCGAGCGTGGCGCGCTGGTGCGGACCGGGGCGCCCTGGTCGAGCACCGTCGTGCGCGACGGCAACCTTGTGACCGGCCAGAACCCACAGTCCAGCGCCGCCACGGCCGAGGCGGTCCTCGCCGCCCTCGCGGAACGCTGACCCGCGGCTAGCCTGTGGTCGAGACGGGACCGGTCCCGTCCGGCGTACGCCGGACGACGTCAGCGGCGGAGGTGGTGCGGATGCCGGGACTCGACCTGCTGGCCACCTTCCTGGAGGTCTACCGCACCGGCTCGCTGTCGGCGGCGGCCGAGCGGCTGGGCGTGAGCCAGCCCGCCGTCTCCGGCCAGGTCGCCCGGCTGGAGGAACGGCTCGGCGGCCCCCTCTTCGTGCGCTCCGGCCGCGGTGCCCGGCCCACCGAGCGGGCCGTGGCGCTCGCCGCCCGGGTGGGCGTGCACGTGGACGGGCTGCGGTCCGCGCTCGGTACCGGCGACCAGGGGCCGGGCGTCGGCGGTCTCGTCCGGATCGGCGGGGCGGCCGAGCTGATGTCCGAGCGGGTGCTCCCTGCCCTCGCGCCGCTCGTGGCCCGGGGGCTCCAGGTCCGGGCGACGCTCGGCCTGGGCGACGACCTGCTGGCCGCTCTGGCCGAGGGGCGTCTGGACGTGGTCGTCTCATCGGTGCGGCCCCGGGGCGCGGCGGTCCGGGCGACGCCGCTGGTGGACGAGGAGTTCCTGCTCGTCGGGCCGGCGTCGCTCGCCCACACCGTGGACCAGGTGCGGCTCGCCGCGGACCCGGTGCCGGCCCTGGCTCACCTGCCGCTGGTCGTCTATGCGGAGGACCTCCCGATCGTGCGGCGGTACTGGCGCAGCGAGTTCGGTCGCCGGCCACCGAACGCGACGTCGCTCGTCGTGCCCGACCTGCGGGCCGTGCTCGCCGCGGTGGCCGCCGGGGCGGGGGTCTCGGTGCTGCCGCGCTACCTGGCCGCGCCGGCCCTGGAGGCGGGACGCGTGGTGCTGCTGCACGAACCCCAGGCGGCGCCGCTGAACACGCTGTACCTGGCCGTGGCGCGGGACGCGCCGCCCGACCCGGCCCGCGCCGCGGTCGTGGACCGGCTGGGCGAGGCGGCGGGACGGTGGACCTCCCTGTAGAGCGGACCGACCATGCGTCTGCTGCCAGGACGGGGCGAATCCTGGCAGCAGACGCATGGTCGGTCCGCGAGGGCGTCGTGGTCAGGGCTGCGGGTGGTTGCGGTCTCTGGCGGGGCTCAGGGTGGTGGGTCCCGGGGTGGCGGAGGGCTGGGCTGCGGCCCTGGGCGTTGCGGAGCCGAGCTTCGCCGAGCCGAGCGCGACCGCACAGGCGGCCAGGGCCGCGCTCACCGCCAGGGGTCCCACGAGGCCCAGCGGTGCGATGGCGGCGCCGCCCAGCACGGGGCCGACGAGCGCCCCGAGGTTCAGCGCGACCGTCGAGTACGCGCCGCCCATCGTGGGGGCGTCGTGGGCCGCCGCCATGCCGCGGGCGATGAGCGTGCCGCCGACGGCGAAGGACAGCGCCCCCTGGACCGGCGCGAGCACCCACGCCGCGACCGGGGACGCGGCGAGCGCCGTCCACGTGACCCACCCCGCGAGCAGGGCGGGTCCGGCCACGCCGAGCAGCAGCCTGCCGTGCGTGCCGGCGAACCGGCCGGCGACCCCGATCCCGGCGAAGGCGCCGAGGCCGAAGAGGGCGAGCACGGCGGGTACCAGCGCGGAGGCGAGTCCGGCGCCGTCCGTGACGACCACCGCGAGGTAGGTGAAGGCGCAGAAGGTCGCGCCGTTGACCAGCACGCCGAGCGCGAGGACCCGGAGCAGACCGGGGGAGCGCAGCGCACGGAGCTCGGCCCGCAGGTCCGGCCGGGCGTGCGGCGTGCGGTCGCTCCGGCCCGGCGTCCGGGCGGCGACGGGTACCAGGGCCGCCGCCGACACCCCCGCGATGGCCCACAGCGCCGAGCGCCAGCCCCACACCTCGCCGAGCAGCGCGCCCGCGGGGACGCCGGCGACCAGGGCGAGCGTCGTGCCGCCGAGGATCACCGACAGGGCCCTGGCCTGCCGCTCGGCCGGGACGACGCGGGGCACGGTCGACAGCGCCACGGCGAGGAACCCGGCGTTGGCCACGGCGGCGACGCACCGGGTGGCGAGCAGCACGCCGAAGCTCTCGGTCAGGGCGCCCGCGACGTGGGCGCCGACGAAGACGAGCAGGCAGGCGGTCAGGGTCCACCGGGGCGGCAGGCGGCGCCCGACGGCGGCCGTGAGCGGGGCGCCGACGACCATGCCGACGGCGAACCCCGAGGTGAGGTATCCGGCCTGGGCGACGGGGACGCCGAGGTCGGCGCTGATGCCGGGGACCAGCCCGGCGAGGACGAACTCCGAGGTGCCCTGCGCGAAGACCGCGACAGCGAGCACGTACAGCAGTGATGGCACGAAGACTCCGAAGGATGAGGAAACGGGTAGGCCTGGTCGGCACTACGGGCCCTTCGGGCGCGCGCGAGTCCGCTCGGGAAGAAGGAGCGGTGCGGCGAGGGCTGGCCTCGCCGGTCTCTGCTGGGGCGTCTCGGGCTACCGGAGTACCGGCAGCCCTGACCTGGACGCTTCGGGAGACCTCATGCGGCGAACCTAGCACGCACGGGCAACGGGCGGTGCCAGGCGGTCTCGCGGTCGAGCTGTCCCGTGCTGCGGAACAGGAGCACCTGGTGGGCGTCGGGCAGGGCGGCCGCGAGGGCGTCCGTGGTGGTGCGCTCGAAGCCGAGCCGCTGCCAGAAGCCGCCCGAGCGGCGGGAGAACAACCAGGCCTGGCGGGCGCCGGCGTCGGCGGCCCGGTCCAGGGCGAAGCGGGCCAGGCGCAGCCCGCTGCCGGTGCCGCGCAGGTCGGGGCGGACGGCGACGCTGCGTACCAGTGCGTGCTCGCCGTCCGTGCCCAGCTCGAAGCCCGTGCTGGCGCACACCGCCCCGGCGTCGTCGCGGTCGAGCCAGAGCCGCACGGCCGGCTCGGCGAGGGCCGCGACGGTGAGGTCGGCGGCGCGCAGGAAAGCGGCGAGGTCGTCGATGTCGTCCGGGGTCGCGGGGTGGAGCACACCGGGATCCTAGCCAGTCGAGGGCCAACCGAGGGCAGCCGAGGGTCGAGCAGGATCAGGCAAGGATGCGCGAGGAACGCCGTCGCCGTCGGGCCCCGGGATCGCCTTGACTGGTGGACGAGCCGGGGCGACGCCCCGAGGGCTCGGAGCCGGCCTCGGCCGGCAGCATCGGACAACTCGTGAGAGGGCAGCACATGCAGATCACCATCGTCGTCGGGGCCAGCTCCGGCATCGGGCGAGCGACCGCGGTCCGTGCCGCGCAGGGCGGTGCGGGCGTCGTCGTCACCTACAACTCGAACGCGGAGGGCGCCCGGGAGACCGTGCGGCTCGTCGAGGAGGCCGGCGGTACCGCCGTGGCGCTCCCGCTGGACGTGGGGGACAGTGCGACGTTCGGCGCGTTCCGCACCGCCGTCGTGGAGGCCGTGGCCGCCACCTGGGGCGAGCGGCAGGTCACGGGCCTCGTGAACAATGCCGGATTCGGCGGCGGCACCCCGTTCGCGCAGCTGTCCGAGGAACTGCTCGACCGCACCTACCGCGTGCTGTTCAAGGGGCCCTACCTGCTGACGCAGACCTTGCTGCCGTTGATCGCCGACGGCGGCGCGATCGTGAACACCGCGAGCAGCTCCGCGGGCACGGCGGGGCTCTCGGAGGGGTACTCGGCCTACGGGTCGATGAAGGGCGCCGTGGTGGTCCTGAGCCGGTACCTCGCCAAGGAGCTCAGCGGTCGCGGCATCCGGGTGAACTCCGTGTCACCCGGGCCGACACGCACCCGGCTCGGCGGGGACGCGTTCGAGAAGTACCCGGAGGTGATCCCGCCGCTCGTGGAGCGCACGGCGCTGGGTCGTCTGGGCGAGCCGGACGACGTCGGTGCCGTCATCGCGTTCCTCCTCTCCGACGCCGCGCGCTGGGTCACTGCGCAGGACATCGAGGTGTCGGGCGGGTTCAACCTGTAGCCACCGGTCCGCGCCCTGGGACGCAAGTTCCAAAATGTCCCAGTATCGGTAAAGATAGGGCATATCGCCTATCACCAGGGGAATATCGTGACCGCGACCGCCTCCGGGGCCACTGCAGCAGTGTCCCGCGAGCCGGGCTCCATGCCCGCGCTCGTCGCCTGCGACGTCACCGGGACGCTGGCCAGACCGGGCCGGCCGCCCCGGGCGGCCGTGCTCGACGCGGTCGCCGCGGTGCGCGCGGCGGGTCATCACGTGGTGGTCGCGACGGGCCGCTCGCTGGTCGGGGCGGTACAGGTGGCCCGGCAGCTCGGCGTCCGCGACGGGTGGGTGGTCGCGGCGAACGGCGCGGTCCGGGCCCGGCTGCACCCGGACGGCTTCACCGTGGCGGAGGTCGTGACGCTGGACGCGGAGGCCGTGTGCCGGCTGGTGGCCCGGACCCGCCCGGACCTGCGGATCGCCGCCGAGGTGGTAGGCACCGGGTACCGGGTCACCGACCGGTTCCCGGCCCGGCAGCTCGCCGGGTACGAGGAGGTCGTCGACGACCCCGTGGGGCTGTGGGCGCGGCCCACGCCCCGGCTGGTCGTGCACGGGCAGTGGGCGCAGCGGCTGGTGCCCGCGCTGCGGGCGGCCGGGGTCACGGCCCATCCCGTCCGTGTCGACTGGGTGGACGTCACGGCGCCGGACGTGAGCAAGGCCACCGCGCTGGAGCAGGTGCGCGAGGCGCTCGGGGTGGCCCCGGGCCGGACCTTCGCGGTCGGCGACGGCGAGAACGACCTGGAGATGCTCGCATGGGCGGGCACGTCCATCGCCATGGGGCAGGCGCCCGAGACCGTGCGGGCCGCGGCCGACCGGGTGGTGGGCACGGTCGAGGAGGACGGCGCGGTGGCCGCGCTGCACGAGGTGCTCCTGCGGCGCTGAGCGCCTAGCGACCCGCCGCGGGGACGCCGTAGCGGGCGGCCGTCGTCGTCACGGCCTCCTCCACCGCGTGCTCGACCTGGGCCCGGCTCGGGTTCCAGCCGGTCACCAGGAGGCGCGGCCAGAACACGTAGTTGCCGATCATGCCCAGGAAGTTCGCCGCGGCCAGGAGCGTGTCGTCCACGTGGGCGGTGCCCGCGTCGTGCTCGGCCCGGAGGTAGTCCTGCACCTGGCGGAAGAACGGCATCTTGCCGGTCTCGAACTGGGTGTCCGCGATCTGCGGGAAGCGCGGCATCTCCGCGATCACCATGCGGTAGAGGCCCACCATCTCGGGCTGCGACATGAGTGCGGCGTACCGCAGGCCGTACACGCGCAGGCCGCGGGCGAGGTCGCCGGTCCCGGGTGCGGCGCGGTCCTGGTCCGCCACGCCCCACTGCCGGGTCACGACCGCCTCGAACAGGCTGGCCTTGGTGGGGAACTGCTTGAACAGGGTGGCCCGGGACACGTCCGCGTCCTGCGCCACCCGCGCCAGCGATGCCCCCGCGTAGCCGTGGGCCATGAACAGGCGGGTCGCGGCGTCGATGATCGCGGCGTGCTTCTGCTCCGCGAGCTGCTGGTGGTACGCGCCCGTCCCTGTCGCCATGCACCCATCATGCCCGAAGCGGTGAGGTGAGTCGCTTGACTCACAACCGCCCGCCGGCGTAGCGTCGAGCGAGTTACGAGTCGAACGACTCGGAACCTGACGAGAGGACGTGCCGTGCGGCGGTTCGAGAACAGGACGGTGCTGGTCACCGGTGCGGGTGGCGGCATGGGCGTGAGTCACGTGCGCGCCTTCCACGGGGAGGGGGCCGCCGTCGTCATCGGCGACCGGAACCCCGAGCGGGGCGCGCGGCTGGCCGCGGAGCTGGGGGAGCGGGCCCTGTCGGTCACGCTGGACGTGCGCGACGAGGAGCAGTGGGCCGCGGCCGTGGCGGCCGCCGAGGAGCGCTTCGGCCCGGTGTCGGTGCTCGTCAACAACGCCGGCGTGGCGCAGGCCGCCGCCACGGTCGAGCACACGGAGCCGGCCGACTGGCGGCGCCTGCTGGACGTCAACCTGACGGGGCAGTACCTCGGCATCCGCGCCGTGACGCCGTCGATGCGGCGGGGCGGCGGAGGCGCCATCGTGAACATCGCCTCGACGATGGGCAACACCGCCACGCCGTACTTCGCCGCCTACACGGCGAGCAAGTGGGCGCTGCGCGGCCTGACCCGCACCGCGGCCCTGGAGCTGGGCCGCGACGGCATCCGGGTCAACTCCGTGCACCCCGGCGCCGTGGCCACGGCGTTCATCACGGAGCCCGCTGCGCCCGGGGCGGCGCCGATCGCCGACGCCTACACGCCCGAGCCGTTCGCCGTGCCGCGCGTGGGCGAGCCCGGCGACGTCACGCGGCTGACGCTGTTCGTGGCGTCGGACGACGCGGCGTACGCCACCGGCTCGGAGTTCGTGGTCGACGGCGGCCTGCTGCTCGGCCCGGCCCTGAAGTACGCGCCCGCGCCCGACGAGGAGGCGGCCTGATGGACGAGGCGGTGCGGCGCGCCATCGAGATCACGCCCGCGGCCACGACCCGGCAGCGGATCGTCGACGTCACGACCACCGGGCGCCGTACCGGCCTGCCCCGGCGGATCGAGATCTTCTTCTACCACGTGGCCGGGCGCACCTACCTGTGCAGCGGCACGGTCGACCGGCCGAGCTGGTACGTGAACCTGGTCGCCGAACCGGCCCTCACGTTCCACCTCAAGCACGGCGTGCGGGCGGACCTGCCCGCCACGGCCCGGCCGGTCACCGAGGAGGCGGAGCGCCGGAGGGTGCTGGCCCACATCGTCGCCGACCTCAACCAGCCCGCCAACCCGGGCCATCTGGACCAGCCCGTGGACCTGGAGGACTGGGTGCGCCGCTGTCGTCTGGTGGAGGTGACGTTCGCTGACGGTCCCGGGGCGTGACGCCGGGCACGGCGCCCGGCGGCTCGCCGCGCCCCCGGCGCGGACCTGGGTCAGGATGTCCGCATGGCGCACGCTCCCTCGCACGGTACGCCCGGTCCTGCCACGCCCCGGACCACGTTCTTCCTGGTCATGATCCTGGTCTCAGCCCTGCTCGCGACGCTGGCGGGCCTGTGGCTGCTCTGGCCCGACGCGGCCGACGTGCCCGACCGGGTGCCGGCCAAGGCCGAGGGCACCTCGTTCGTGGACGTGACGGTGTCCGGTCCGGCGGACCCGGTCACCGGGAGCATCCCCGTCGAGCTGGCGGACGGCTCGGACTCGCACCTCCAGTCGCCGGGCCCGTCCGTTCCCCTCGCCGAGGGCGACCGGATCACCGCCGTCGACATCTCCGGGGTGGCCCAGCCCGGCGTCGACCCCCTGGTGTTCCTCGACTTCCAGCGGGAGCTGCCGATCGCGCTGCTCGCGATCGCCTACGCGCTGGTGGTGCTGCTCGTCGCCCGCTGGCGCGGGCTCGCCGCGATGGCGGGCCTCGGGCTCGCGTTCGTGGTGCTGCTGGGCTTCACGATGCCCGCGCTGCTGGCCGGGCAGAACGCGTTCGGCGTGGCGCTGGTGACCTCCGCGCTGGTCATGTTCGTCACCCTGTACCTGGCCCACGGGCTGTCGGCGCGCACCTCGACCGCGCTGCTCGGCACGCTGGTGGGCCTCGCGCTGACCGCGGGGATCGCGGCGTGGGCGTCTGGCGCCGCGCAGATCACGGGCACCACCGACGAGGCGTCCTCGTTCCTGCCGTCCAGCGCGCCGGCCGCGGACCTGCGCGGCATCGCGCTGTGCGGCATCGTGCTGGCCGGGATGGGCGTGCTCAACGACGTCACCATCACACAGGCCTCCGCCGTGTGGGAGCTGCGGGCCGTCGCGCCCGGCGCGTCGCGGGCCGAGCTGTTCGCCAGCGCCATGCGGATCGGGCGCGACCACATCGCCTCGACCGTCTACACGATCGCGTTCGCCTACGTGGGCGCCGCGCTGCCGCTGCTCATGATGGTCTGGCTGGTGGACCAGTCACCCGCCACCGCGCTGAGCTCGGGCGAGATCGCCGAGGAGGTGGTGCGCACCCTGGTCGGCTCGATCGGCCTCGTGCTGGCCATCCCGGTCACGACGGCGATCGCGACGCTCACCGTGCCCGGGCCCGCGCCCGACGGGCCGCCGCCGGCCGAGCCGTCCGACCCGGACCTCATGGCACCGGTGTCCGAGGCGTGGGCGACCGGGGCACCGCGGACCACGTAGCGGCGCCGGACGGGGACACGGGCGGGCACCCGCAGGTTGCCTGCCTCGGACAGCACGAGCGCGACGAGAGGAACACCCCATGCGAGCAGTGGTCTTCGACCGGTTCGGCGGCCCCGAGATGCTGCACGTCGGCGAGGTCCCGGAGCCTGCGGCCGGACCGGGCCAGGTGCGGGTGCGGGTCGAAGCCGTGCCCCTGAACGCGTTCGACGGCAAGGTCCGCTCGGGCGCCATGGAGTCCGTGTTCACCACGGCGCTCCCGGGCGTGCCGGGCCTGGAGGTGGCCGGGGTGGTCGACCAGGTGGGCGACGGCGCCGCCGGGATCGCCGTCGGCGACCGGGTCACGGGGTGGACCAGCCGGGGTGCCGCGGAGCTCGCCGTCCTGGACCGGTGGGCGGCCGTGCCCGACGGCGTCGACCCGGTCCAGGCCTCGGCCCTGCCGGTGGTCGGCGAGACGGCCCGGCGCGCGCTGCGCATCCTCGGTGTGAGGTCCGGCGAGACGCTGCTGGTGCACGGCGCGAGCGGCGGCGTCGGCGGGCTCGCGACGCAGCTCGCCGTGGCGGCGGGCGTGCGGGTGGTGGGCACGGCGTCGGCGGCGAACCAGGAGCGCGTCGCGGCCTACGGCGCGACGCCCACGACCTACGGGCCGGGCCTGGTGGACCGGGTGCGGGCCCTCGTGCCGGTCGTGGACGCGGTGCTGGACACCTCCGGCGCCGGCGTGCTCCCGGACAGCATCGAGCTGCGCGGCGGCACCGACCGGGTGCTCACGCTGACGGACCCCGCGGCGCACGGGCTGGGCGTCGAGTTCTCCGAACGGTCCGAGCCGTCGTCCGCCGACCTGGCGGAGCTGGTGGGGCTCGTGGCCCGCGGCCAGGTGTCCGTCCCGGTGGCCGCCGTCCTGCCGCTGGCCGAGGCGGCCCGCGGGCAGGAGCTGGTCGACGACGGTCATGCGGGCGGCAAGGTGGTCCTCGTCCCATGACGCGGCGGGTCTGGTTCGTGACGGGAGCCGGACGGGGGCTCGGCCGCGCGATCACGAGGGCGGCCCTCGCCCGGGGTGACCGGGTCGCGGCCGCGGCGCGGGACCCGCGCGTGCTGGACGACCTGGTGGCGGAGCACGGCGACGCCGTCGCGCCGCTGCGGCTGGACGTGACCGACGCCGACCAGGCCGCCGCGGCGGTGGGCGCCGCGACGGACCGGTTCGGGCGCCTCGACGTGGTGGTGAACAATGCCGGCTACGGGCTGTTCGGGTACGTCGAGGAGATCACGCCCGCGCAGCTGCGCGACCAGCTCGAGGTGAACCTGCTCGGCGTGCTGCACGTGACCCAGGCCGCGCTGCCGGTGCTGCGGGCGCAGGCCTCGGGCCACGTGGTGCAGGTGTCGAGCTCCAGCGGCGTGGCCGCCTGGCCCGGGCTCGGCGGATACAGCGCCTCCAAGTGGGCGCTGGAGGGGCTGTCCGAGTCGCTGGCCCAGGAGGTCGAGGGGTTCGGGGTGCACGTGACGCTCGTCGAGCCGGGCCCCGTGGACACCGCGTGGCGCGACGAGTCCGCGGTGCGTGCCACGCCCCTGCCCGCCTACGACGCGCTGCGCGCCGCGGCCTGGCACCCGCCCGGTTCGTCGACGCCGGAGGAGGTCGCGCGCGTGGTGCTCGCCGTCGTGGACGCCGACGAGCCACCGCTGCGGATCCTGGTGGGCGACCTCGCGGCCGACGCCGTGCTGCCGCTCACCGAGGAGCGTCTGGCCGGGTGGCGGCGGTGGGAAGGGCTGGGGCGGTCCGGGGACTGACCGCCCGGTGCCGGGTCGTACGCTGGTCCCCGTGACGGACGACGGTCGGCAGTTCCACGTCGAGCTGGCGGCTGCCCAGGCGGCGGTCGTCGAGCATCGGCGACTCGATGAACGGCTCGGCGTCGTGGGGTCGGTTGCCGCGGCGGCTCGGGCGGAGCTGGCACGCGCGACGGAATCGCTCGCCGACCAGACCGTCGAGGTCCAGAACCTGGTGCGCCCGGGACCGGCGCTGGCCGTGGCGATCCTGAAAGGCGAGCGCGCCGAGCGGCTCGCGGCCGGACGGGCGGCGCAACGTGCCGCCGGAGATCGGGTGACGGCAGCGCACGCCGCGGTCGACAGCGCCGAACGCGAGCTCGCGGCGGTGCAGGCGAGCCTCGATGGTCTCGGCGACGTCGACGCCTGGTACGCCGCCGCACTGGCAGCGAAGGAGACCTGGTTGATCCAGGTGGGTGCGGTCGTCGCCGGTGACCTACGGGGGTTGTCGAAGCAGTCGGAGGTGCTGCGCCGCGAGCTGGCCGGGCTGCGGGAGCCGGCCGACGCCGCTCATCATGCCCGCGCGGCGCTGTCGGCCGCGCTCCGGCACCTCGACGAGGCGAGGGAGCTGGCTCTGGACGAACGCAGGGCCCGGTCGTGGCCGACGAGGAGACCGCTCATCCTGTCCGAGGGACCCAAGGCCGACCTGCTCGCCCAGGCCGTCGGGTTGATGCGGAGAGCGGCTGCGGCGCTCCGCGTGCTCACGCGGGTGGTCGACGACCGAGGGCTCGATGCCGACGGTCTGCTGGCCGAGGAGCTCGTCGGGACGTTCGACTTCCTGTTCGACACGAATCACAGCAGCGCGGTCTTCATGGACCGGATCGACGGGGCGACCGAACGGGTGCACCAGGCGCTGGACGCCGTCGAGCGTGCGGACCTGAGCATCGGTCGGCAAACGGCCGGCCTGCGCGCGCGGCTGGCCGAGCTCGGCAGGCGACGGGAAGAGATGCTGACCAACAGCCGACCGGCGTCCGTCCTGGGCGAGACTGGGCGGGCCGAGGCCGGGGGGGGGCTCAGGCCGTCTGCCACCCCGGCAGCAGCCGCTCCAGGGCGTCGGCCAGCGGCACGGACTCGCCGTCCTTGCCGCCCGCGCCGAGCGTCAGCGGCGGACGGCTCGGCGCGGGGCGCATGCCGCGCACCCGGTCGAGCAGGCCGAGGGGCGCGGTGAGCACATAGAAGTCCCCGTCGGTGCTCACGCCGGCGCTGCGGTCCACGCGCAGGTACCAGCCGCGCAGCGGCGTGCGCGCCGTGCCGCGGCCGCCGTACCCCCGCACCAGCAGCGCCTCGGCCGGCAGCCCGGCGGTCCGTGCCGCGGCCGTGAACTGCCGCAGCATGGCCTCGGCCCGCTCGTGCTCCGCGTCCTGCCGGGCCTGGAGGCGCTCGGCCTGCACCCGGACCGCCTCGGCCCGGCGCCCGGCCCACTCGTCGTCACGCATGCGGGCAAGTCTCGCACCCGGCGGCCGCCGACCCGCTCAGTCCGCCGCGTCCTGCCGGCGCTCGTGGGTGAGCAGGGTGATCGCCACGGCCACCACCACGCCGATCAGCGTGTCCAGCGCGCGCTCGCCGACGAGACCACCCACCGGCACGGGGTGGGCCAGGTGCGTCATGGACAGCGCCAGCGGCGTGATGAACAGCATCGCGACGGCGTAGTTGCGGCCCACCCAGAGCTCGGCGCCCGCCTGGAGCAGCGCGGCCACGGCGATGACCACGAGCGGCGGCGGTCCGGCCGCCAGCAACGCCCAGGCGATCAGCACCCCGACCAGCGTTCCCGCCAGCCGCTGGGCCGCGCGCACCAGCCGTCCGGCGGCGTCGGGCGCGGCCATCGGCACCACGGCGGCCACCATGGCCCAGTACGGGTGCCCGACGGCGGTCGCGATCCCGCCGGCGACGGCCACACCGACGCCGTACCGCACCACGTAGTGCGGCAGGGTCCACGCCGGTCCGGGAGGCGGCGTCGTCGACCCGGGCGGGGCCGTGGGCGCTGTGGGCGCGGAGGGTGCTGCGGGCGCGGAGGGTGCTGCGGGCGCCGGTGCGGCGGCGGTCGCGCCGCCGCGCTCGAACGGCGCGCAGACGGCGGTCAGCCCGAGCGCGAAGGCCGCGGCGGCGGCCGCGACCGCCAGGGCCACGACCAGCGTGCCGGGCTCGGCCGGCACGGAGGAGCAGGCCCCGAGCGCGAAGATCGGGAAGAGCGGCCCGGGTGGGTGCCAGCGCAGCCGGTGGGACAGGACCGCCACCACGACCGTCCAGAGCGCGGCGACCGGCACCACCAGCCAGGCAGCGCTCGGCACGGCCGCGCCGAGCACCGCGAGCAGGGTGCCGGCCAGCACCGACGCGACCAGCACGGCAGCCGCCTGAACCTGCATGACCAGGCGGCGACGGAGAGGGACCGTGCGGCCGAACAGGCTGGTGAACGCGCCGAACGTCGCGTACAGCGACCAGTCGAGATGCCCCGTGGCCCACAGCACCAGCATCGGCAGCGCCACGGAGGCTGCGGCCCGCAGGGCCACGGGGAGCTCGCCGCCGTACGGTCCCACGTGCAGCATCCGGCGCAGGTGGGGGAGCAGGGGGCGGGAACTCATGTCCTTCGCATCCTCCCACGTGACGGGGTCGGGAGAACCCCACCGCCGGGACGGAGGACAGCCACCTGGTCGGCGGGCGGCCTTCTGACCAGCATGGACACATGGAATCCACCATGTCGCACGCTGTGGTCACAGGCCGCTCGCTCCGCACGGTCGCGGCGGGCGCGTTCGTGCTCGCCGTGCTGGCGGGGATCGCGGAGGCGATCCTGGCCGTCACCTCGATCGCCGGCACCACCGGCCTGGGCGGCGGCGTCCTCGTCCAGGTCGCGGTGCGCGGCGCCGTCTTCGCCACCGCGCTGACCTGCGCCTGGTACCTCGCCCGGGGCCGCCGGTGGGCGTGGTGGGCCCTCCTGCTCGGCCTCGGTGGGGCGGGCCTGGCCTCGATGCTGGTCCCGATGGCCGCCGCCCTGGCCGACGGCGCCTCCTGGTCCACGGTGTTCGACGCCGGCACGTCACCGCTGTTCCCGGCCGTGCGCGCCCTGCACATCCTGTCCGTGCTGGTGGGCGTGACCGTCATGCTGCACCCCGGGGTGCGCGCGAGCCTGGGGCGCATCCAGGGGTGACGACGGTGGTGCCGCTCAGGGCCGCAGGAACTCGCCCACCACCGCGAGGAACTCCTCCGGGGCCTCGTCGTGCACCATGTGTCCCACGCGGATCTCTGCCAGCCGGCCGTCGGTGACCTCCTCGGCGAACCGGACCAGGTCCGTCTGGTCGACACTGCTGTCCGGCCCGCCCGCGACCACGAGCACCGGCGCCTGGATCCGCAGCGCGTCCGCCCACCAGGCCGGGTCCGGGTCGCTGCGCTGGGCACGCAGCGCGTTGACGAGGGGCCAGTCGAACGGCACCGGGTGACCGGGCTCGTCGAACGGCTCGAACCGGGCACCGCCCGGGCGGGGCACGGTGGCGTCCTCCAGCACGAGACGCGTCACCCGGGCGGGTGCGGAAGGAGCCGGGATCGTGCCGGCCGCGGGGCCGGTGGCGCGTTCCAGGGCGGCGGTGACCAGGCTGGCCGTCACCGCACCCATCGAGTGCCCGACCACGGCGAGCCCGCCCGGTGCGGAGTCCGGGCGGGGGTCCGGCCCGCGCGCGAGGTCAGGCCTGGGCGCGGGGTTCGGACCGGGCGCGGGGTTCAGTCCGAGTGCGGCGCAGAACGCGAGCGTGTCCGCCGTCATCAGCTCGTACGAGTACTGCCCGGGCCGGCCGCTGTCCCCGTGGCCGCGTGCGTCGGGCGCGAGCACCCGGTGGCCGAGTGCCGCAAGGTCGTCCAGCAGGGGGTCCCACGACAGCGAGCTCTCGCCGAGGGCATGCAGCAGGAGCAGCGGCGGCGCGGCCGGATCACCGGCCTCGCGGTAGGCCAGGCGCAGGACGGTGCCCGGGTCGGCGCTGGTCGGGTGCGGCGCTGGTCGGGTGCGGGGCTGGTGTGTGCGGGGCTGGTGTGTGCCGAGTCGGCGTGTGCGGTGCCTGCGTGTGCGGAACGGTGGTGTGCCGGATCTCCACGTGGTGGACCGGGTGCTGCGGCGCGATGGTCATCGGCGCAAGTATGCCGAGCGGGCGACCGCACCGGCACCGTCGTGGTGCGACACGCGGCGAGAATCCGCTGACCGCATACGGCGCCGGGTCGCTCTGCTGGGGACTGGCAGCGTGCAGGCACGGGCGCGGGCGCAGGCGTAGGTGCGGGCACAGGCACAGGCACAGGCACAGGCACAGGCACAGGTGCAGGTGCAGGTGGAGGAGCAGGAGCAGGAGCGGGCACCGGCTCGGGCGCGGGATCCGACCCGGACCGTCCCGAGGTCGGTCGTTCGCTGTACCCCGCATCCGAAGTTCGGTCGCTTGCCTCGAGATCGGTCCAACGATCGACCGATCTCGAAGCAAGGGACCGAACCGGGGTGTGCCGGTCGAGCACTGGACCGAATCCGGGGTAGGTGGGCTCAGCAATGGACCGAGTGGGGGTGTGCTGGTCGAGCTCTGGACCGAGTTCGGGGATGCCGGTTCAGCGGAGGACCGAGTCCGGGGCACGCGGACCCAGCAACGGACCGGCCGGGGTGTGCCGTTTGAGCAGCAGACCGAACACGGTGCCGCCGGCCCACCACCGGACCGAGCACGCCGGCCCAGCGCTGAACCGGACCGAGCCCACCGGCCCACCACCGGCCCAAATCCGACGCACCAGCCCGGGCAAGGGCCCATGGCGCCCCCCCGGCATCGAACCCCCACACCCCCCGCACCCCTTCAGTGCACATGCCCCCCGCCCGCCGCGACCGGCGTCGCGCCCGGACGGCCCCACTGGATCGTCGGGCGCCCCCCGGACCAGCTGTTCCCCGCGCCGTTCTCGTCGGCGCGCCAGAACCAGCCCGGCAGACCCCCGGCCGGCCACCCCTCGGGGTAGTCCTGCCAGGCCTCCTTGCGCCCGCGGACCGTCATGTCGAGCAGCGCCAGCGCGGGCATCGTCGCCTCGGCCCCGCGCCCGGTGACGCTGTTGGTGAGGAACGTCCGCCCGCCCCGCCGCAGGAAGCACAGCCACGTGCCGAAATCACCACCGGACAGCACGTCGTCGTCCGTGTCGAGCACCGAGTACCAGTGCCTCGGGTAGCCCATGAACTCGACGAACGGCGCGAGCTCGGGCCAGGGCGCCTTCGCGAGCACCGCGAACGACACCCCGCGGGCCGTCAGGTAGGCCGGGTCCTGGACCGCCCAGTACGTGAGCGTGCATCCCTCGCACTGGTTCTCGAACGGCTCGCCCGGGTGCCACATGTGCTTGTAGAGGACCAGCTCCTCGCGGCCCGCGAACAGGTCGAGCAGCGTCGTGGGTCCGTCCGGTCCCACGACGACGGCGCCCCCGTCCACCTCGGTCATCGGCAGGCGGCGTCGCGCGGCGGCGATCGCGTCGCCCTCGCGGGTGTGCGCCTTCTCGCGGACCAGCAGCTCGTCGCGCGCGGCCTGCCAGGCGGCCCGGTCGACGACCGGCGGGACGGCGGCCGCGGACTCGGGGGCGGCGCCGGTGTGGTGGGTGTGGTCCTCGTGGGTGGTGCTCATGATGCTCTCCTTCGCCTCGACAGCATTCCTGGGGTACCGACGGCCCGCGCTCGCGGAAGTCATCGGCCCTTCATGACCACGACGTGCGGACCCCGGCCGGATCGACACGTCGCCGTAGGGTGAGTCGCATGCGCATCGCCGTCCTCGACGACTACCAGAACGTCGCACACCGTCTCGCCGACTGGGGCTCCCTCGACGCCGAGGTCCGGTTCCTCACCGAGCACCTGGCCGGCCCGGAGGCGCTCGCGGCGGCCCTGGCCGGGTGCGACGTCGTCGTCGCGATGCGCGAGCGGACGCCGTTCCCGGCCGCGGTCCTGGACCTGCTGCCCGATCTCCGGCTGCTGGTCACGACGGGCCCGGCGAACGCGTCGATCGACCTGGCCGCCGCCCGCGACCGCGGCGTGGTGGTGTGCGGTACGGAGTCGCCGTCGTCGGCCACGCCGGAGCTGACCTGGGCGCTGATCCTGGCCGTCGCGCGCCACGTGCCACAGGAGGATGCGCGCCTGCGTGCGGGCGGCTGGCAGCACACGATCGGCACGGACCTGGCGGGGCGCACGCTCGGCGTCGTCGGCCTGGGGCGGCTCGGGGCACAGGTCGCGCGCATCGGGGTGGCGTTCGGCATGGACGTGATCGCCTGGAGCGCCCACCTGGACCCGGCTGCCGCGGCCGCGGCGGGCGCGCGGGCGGTGCCGAAGGACGAGCTGTTCGCCACCGCCGACGTCGTCACGGTGCACTACAAGCTCAGCGAGCGCAGCGCGGGGATCGTGGGCCGCGCCCAGATCGCGCGCATGCGCCCGACGGCGATCCTGGTGAACACCTCGCGCGGCCCCCTGGTCGACACCGAGGCGCTGCTGGAGGCGTTGCACGCCGGCCGGATCGGCGGCGCCGGCCTGGACGTGTACGACACGGAGCCGCTGCCCGCGGACCACCCGCTGCGGTCCGCGCCGCGCACGGTGCTGACACCACACCTGGGCTACGTCACCGAGGACACCTACACCACGTTCTACCGGCAGGCCGTCGAGGACGTCGCGGCGTGGGCGGCGGGCAGCCCGGTGCGCGTGCTCGCCTAGCCCGGCTGCCCCAGCGCCGCCGACGCGATCTCCAGCGCCTCCGCCCGGCCGATGCCGAGGGCCCGCACCGTGGCGGCGTACCGGCCGGCCGCCTCCTGGGCGAGGGCGAGCCGCTGGTCCCCGGCGGCGCTGACGAAGGTGCCCGCCCGGCCCCGGGTCTCGACGAGCCCGGCCGCCTCCAGCTCCCGGTAGGCACGGGCCACGGTGTTGACCGCGATGCCGAGGTCGGCCGCGAGCGCCCGGACCGTGGGCAGGCGGGTGCCGACGGGCAGCGTCCGGTCCGCCATCTGCTGGGCGAGCGCGGTGCGCACCTGCTCGAACGGCGGGACGGGGGAGTCTGCGTCGATGCGGATCACGCCCGCAACCCTACAAGTGGGGGGTCGCCTTGCACTTCACCCGGTGGTAGACATGGGCCGATGGCAGACATCTAGGACATATATGGAGTTTGGGGGCGCCATGTCTGAGTTCTACGAGATCAGGGACGACAACGGGACCGTGCTGGAGGTGCTCGGCACGGACGACGAGCCCGCGGGGGAGATTCTCGTGACGGACGACGACGTCGAGCCGACCGCGACGCCGCAGGCCGCGCCCGGGCCGGAACCGGCGGCGACGCCCCTGGCCGCCGTGAGCATCGCGTCGCGCGCCTCGTGGGGCGCCCGGTACCCCGACGGCGACCTGACGCTGACCGGCCCCGCCGTCGAGGTGTTCGTGCACCACTCCGTCACGGCCCAGCTCTCCCCGGACGCGAGCGTCGCCGCGGAGGCGGAGCAGATGCGCGCGCTGGAGAGCGTGGGCCAGTCGCGGTTCGGCACCGGCATCTCGTACAACGTGATCGTCTTCCCGTCCGGCCGGGCCTACCAGGGGGTGAGCTGGAACCGCCGCGGCACCCACACCGGCGGGCGGAACAGCACCGCACGCTCCATCTGCCTCGCGGGCAACTACGAGACCAGCCGCCCGACGGCGGCGCAGATCTCCACCGCGGCCGCCATCTACGGCGAGGGCAAGGGCCGCTGGTGGACCCAGGGTGCGCCGCTGTACGGGCACCGCGACGTCAAGGCCACGGCCTGCCCCGGCCGGTACGTCTACGCCCGCCTCGACGACATCCGCGCGGGCGAGGGCTCCACCCCGCCCAGCCCGGGCGAGCCCGGCGGTCTCGTCGTCGACGGCGCCTGGGGCTCGGCCACGACCCGGCGCCTGCAGCAGGAGCTCGGTACCACCGCGGACGGCGTCGTCTCCTCCCAGAGCATCGTCTGGCGGGACCGGAACCCGGGCCTGACCACCGGCTGGCGGTGGGTGTCCGACGCGCAGGGCTCCCGCGTGATCGCCGCCCTCCAGGCCCGGGTCGGCATGCCCGAGGGCCAGCGGGACGGCAAGATCGGACCGCAGACCATCCGCGCTCTGCAGACCTACCTGGGCACCCCGGCCGACGGCGTCATCTCCCGCGACTCCCGGGCGGTCATGGCCCTCCAGCGGCGTCTCAACGCCGGGCGGGTCTGAGCGGAGACAGGGTCTGAGCGAAGGCCGGGGCCCGGGCGGCGGGCGGCGCGGCTCGGCGCCTGTCGGTGGCGGCGGATAGTGTCGCGTCCATGACCGACGCCGCCCGTCCCTCCTCTGCCCTGCCGACGACGCCCGACCCGGTGCCGGACCCCGCGTCAGCCCCTGTGCCGGTCCCCGTGCCGGACCTGGTGCCGCTCGGCCCGGCACCCCGTCCGGCCGACGGTGCCGACCTGGCTGCCCGCATCCGTGCCGCGCTCGCGGCCGAGCTGGGCGGCCGTGTCGTGGGGCTGGAGCGGGCGGCGATCACGGCGGAGCTCGACGGTGCGGACGTCGCGTCGGCGGACATCGACCTCACGGGCGTGGTCGTGCGGCTCGACGCGCCGCAGGCGGCCGGTGGCGCCGCCGGACCAGGGGCCCCGCGCTGGCAGCCCGACGTGGTCCGGCGCGAGCCGGCGACCCTGCGCCGCGTGCGGGTGGATGCCCACCGGCTCGTCGTGGTCGACCTGCCGGTCGACGTCACCGCGGAGCTCGAGGGGCTGCGCTTCGACTGGGTCGAGGGTGCCGACGGCCGCATCGGTGCCCAGCCGGTCGAACCCTCGGGCGCGCACCCCGTCTCCGGGCACGCCCGCGTCTCGGTCGACAAGGACGGCCTGGTCGCCACGGCCCGGGGCATCCTGGCGGTCGTGCTCCTGCAGCAGGGCGTCACCCTCACCGCGCTCGACGTCGACCTGGTCTCGGCCGGGCCGCGCGCGGCGACGGTGCGCATCGACGCGGCGGTCAAGAAGGGCGTGTTCCTCTCCGCGCGGGTGCAGGCGACGGCGTCCGTCAGCGTGAGCGCCGACATGGTGCTCGCGGTACGGGACGTGCAGCTGGCGAGCGGCAACCCGCTGGTGGCGGCCCTGCTGGGCACCGTGAGGGGCCGGGTGGAGGCCGCCACCAGCAAGGACATCGACCTGGGCGCGCAGCTGCCCGAGGGCGTCCGCCTCGCGGACGTCCGGCTCGACGTCGGCCAGGAGCTGACGCTGTCGGCCCGCCTGGCCTGACGTCCCGGCCGGCACCGGCCGGGGTAGTTTGGTGGCATGTCCGTCAGCGCCCAGACCAGTGCCGACGCCGCCGGGGGCGGGCCGGGCGCCGCCCGCGGCCGGTACGCCCGCGGCCGGGCCACGCAGCAGGAGATCATCCGCACCGCGATCCTCGTGTTCGCCGACGTCGGGTTCCACGGCGCGTCCCTGCGGGACATCGCGGCCCGCGTGGGCATCTCCCACCCCGGGCTGCTGCACCACTTCCCGACCAAGGTCGCGCTGCTGGAGGCGGTGCTGGAGTACCGCGACGCCGTCGACGAGGAGCTGTTCGCCCAGGACGTCGAGCGCGGCACCGACTACTTCGAGGCGCTGCTGCACGTGGTCGAGCGCAACCGGTTGCGGCGCCCGCTCGTCGAGCTGTTCGCGGGCCTGGCCACCGAGGCGACCTCGCCCGACCACCCCGCCCACGAGTACATCCAGCGGCGGTACGCCCGCGTCCTCCAGGAGCAGTCGCGGCACCTGCGGGAGCGGGCCGCGCGCGGCGGCCTCGCTCCCGGGGTGGACCCGGACCGGGCGGCGCGCACCGTGGTGGCGCTCATGGACGGGCTGCAGGTCCAGTGGCTGCTGTCCCTGGAGCGGCCCGGCGCCGAGCGGGTCGACATGGCCGCCGACCTGCGCGGCTACCTGGACCTGATCCTGCGCTGAGATCCTGCGCTGAGACCCTGCGCCCGAGGCCGCTCCGGGATCCTGCCCCGAGCACGGCTCAGCCGTCGGCCTCCGCCAGGAGCGCAGCGAGCGCGTGCTGGTCGAACCCGCCCATGCCGAAGTCGGCCACGACGGTCAGCGGCATGTCGCCGATCATCCCGAGCATGTCCTCGGCCACGCCGCCGCCGTGCACCATCGCCTCGACGCGCGGCCCGACGACGGGGTGCGTCATCGCCTCGGCCACCGTGGACAGCGGCCCGAGGGGCAGGCGCACGTCCTCGCCGTCGACCTGCACCGTGACCGCCCCGCGCAGGTCGCGCGAGGACGCGCCGACCGACACCACGAACTCGCCGCCCTCGACCACCCAGCGGCGCAGCACCGGGTGCCAGTACGCCAGGTCCCGCCCCGAGAGGTCGAAGACCAGCTCGCGGGACTCGCCCGGGGCGAGGTCGACCTTGGCGAACGCCTTGAGCTCGCGCTCCGGGCGCAGCACCTGGGCGGCCGGGTCGCCGACGTACACCTGCACGACCTCGGCCCCTGCGCGCCCGCCGGTGTTGGTGACCCGCGCCCGCACGCGGACGACGGCGTCGGCGTCGGCCGTGGCGGGCCGCAGCACCTCGGCCGCCACGCCGTCGTACGCGAACGTCGTGTAGGACAGCCCGTGCCCGAACGGGTAGGCGACGTCGGCCTGCCGCGTGTCGTACCAGCGGTAGCCCACCAGGACGCCCTCGCCGTAGCGGACGTGCCCGAGCTCGCCCGGGAAGTTGCCGTACGACGGGGTGTCCGCCAGACGCAGCGGCAGCGTCTCGGCCAGGCGCCCGGCCGGGTTCACGGCGCCGAGCAGCACGTCGACGACGCCGGAGCCGCCCGCCTGGCCGCCGAGCCAGCCCTCGACCAGCCCCGGCGCGAGGTGCTGCCAGGGCGCCATCGCGACGGCCGAGCCGTTCGCGAGCACCACCACGACCCGCGGGTTGACGGCGGCCACGGCCTCCAGCAGCGCGACCTGCCCCGCGGGCAGGTCGAGGTGCGTGCGGTCGAAGCCCTCCGACTCGTACGACGCGGGCAGGCCGAGGAACACCAGCACCGTGCCGGCGTCCCGCGCGACCTCCACGGCCTGCGCGCGCAGCGCGGCCTCGTCGGTCCCCGAGCCGAGGTCGGCGCCGTCGACCGTGTAGCCGGCGGCGAAGGGCACGTCCGTGCCGGTCGCCGCCCGCAGCGCGGACAGGGCGTCGTCCAGCCGGGTCGGGTTGACCTGCGAGGAACCGGCGCCCTGGTAGCGCGGCGTCCGGGCCAGCTCGCCCACGACGGCGACGTCGGCGGGCGTGGCCAGCGGCAGCAGCGGTGCGCCGTGGGCGCCGCCCGGGCCGCGCACGACGTCGTTCTTCAGCAGCACGGTCCCTGCCGCGGCGGCCTCGCGGGCCAGGGCGTGGTGGGCGTCCGCGTCGTAGGTGCCCGGGGCGTCCAGCGCGGGCAGGGCCTGGGCGACCATCCGCAGCACGCGCCGTGCGGCGACGTCGACCACGTCCTGCGCCAGGCGGCCCTCACGCACCGCGGCGACCACCTCGGCGTCCCGGCGCCCGCCGCTGGCGGGCATCTCCAGGTCGAGCCCGGCGGCGACGGCCGCGACCCGGTCGCGCACCGCACCCCAGTCGGACACCACGAGCCCCTCGAAGCCCCACTCGTCGCGCAGCACCTCGGTCAGCAGCCAGTGGTTCTGCGAGGCGTAGACGCCGTTGATCCTGTTGTACGAGCACATGACGGTCCACGGCTGCGCCCGCTTGACGACGCGCTCGAACCCGGGCAGGTAGATCTCGCGCAGGGTGCGCTCGTCGACGTCGGCCGAGACGCGCATGCGGTCGGCCTCCTGGTTGTTGGCGGCGAAGTGCTTCAGCGACGTGCCGACCCCCTGGGACTGGACGCCCTCGACCAGGGCGGCGCCCAGCTCGCCCGAGATCACCGGGTCCTCCGAGAGGTACTCGAAGTTGCGCCCGTTCAGGGGCGAGCGCTTGATGTTGATCCCCGGGCCGAGCAGCACGGCGACGTCGTTCGCGCGCGTCTCGCGGCCCAGCGCGACGCCGATCCGGCGCAGCAGGTCCGGGTCCCAGGTGGAGCCGAGCGTCGCGGCGGTGGGGAAGCAGGTGGCGGGCACCGAGGTGCCGAGCCCGAGGTGGTCGGGGGAGTCCGCCTGCTTGCGCAGCCCGTGCGGGCCGTCGGTGACCATGACGCCGGGTACGGCCACCTCCGGGCGGTCGACGGGCTGCGTCGTCCAGAAGTCCAGGCCCGACAGGAGCGACGCCTTCTCCTCGAGCGTGAGCTCGGCGAGCACGTGCTCGACGTCGAACGCGCGGCCGGTCGGAGGGACGGTGGGTGTGTCGGTCATGGCGCTCCCTCTGCCGGGACGGGCCCGGGCTGGTGCGGGCGTAAACCTACCGGGTGGTAGCTGTTCAGAAACTACCACCCGGTAGGCATGCGGCGCCCTCACCCTCGACCTCAGCGTGAACCTCGGCCAACCTTCAACCTCAACATGAAGGTGAGGATGGTCAGAACGGGTAGCTCACGTACGTACGGTCCAGCGGCTCCGGCACGCGGAAGTAGTTCGCCGCCAGGCTGGCCGGATCGGTCGCCAGGGCGCCCCGGCCGGGGCCGTCGTTCCCGTCGTCCCAGCCCCAGGGCGCGTTCGCGGAGTTCTGCGTGCACGAGATCCCGCCGTCGCCGCAGCTGCCCGAGGCGTCGCCCGCGAACGTGCCGTGGCTCGCGAAGAGCCGGCTGTCGGCGCGCAGAGCCCACAGCCCGCCCGCCGCGTGCACGTCCACCAGGCGGTAGGACACGTCCCGGTCGTCCGGGTGCTCGGGCACCTCGGCGCGACCCGCCGGGTAGTAGACGACCCCGTCGCCCCGGATGTCGTAGCCCGGCCGGGCCTTGAGGCCGTGCCCCTTGGCCTCCTGCGCGGTGACCGGGTGGGCCAGCCCGTCGTGCGGGCTGGTCGCCATCTGGAGGGTGCCGTCGACGGTCTCTGCCCCGGCGCCCCACGTGCTGCCTGACGGCGTGTACGAGTAGAAGTCGCTGTGTGCCACGGTGACGGCGCCGCGCAGCACCCCGTACGCCGAGCCGTCCTTCTGGACCGCGACCATCACGCCCTCGGCGTCGTTCTCGTGCTCCGTGTCGAAGATCGAGTCGGACCAGTCCCGCGGGTGGAAGAACATGTAGGTGACGAACCAGTGCGTGCCCGTCTCCAGCACCGAGTAGTACGCGGTGGCCGCCAGCGGGTGGCTGCCGGTGTTCTCCCAGTTGTTGCGCGCGTCCACGTCGCCGTCGAAGTCGTAGGCCGCGATGTAGTCCGAGCGGCCACCCAGGGCGTTGGTCCCGGTCTGGTCCACGTCCTGGTAGTGGATCGGCGCCCAGCGCTGCGCGACGTCGGCTGCGCTCGCCGTCACCGTGGCCGGTGCGGTACTCGTGCCCGGCGTCGCGGCGGCGGCCGTGCCCGCCGCCGCCGCGCCGAGCGCGAGCGCCACGCCCGTCACGCCCGCCGCGGCGGTGCGTGCTGCTGTTCGTGCGGGTCTGTTCATGTCGTCCCTCGTCCCGTCGATGTGCCGGATGTCGATGCCGGATGTCGATGCCGGATGTGCGAGATGGCTGCGTGCGAGATGGCTGCGTGCGACGTGCCGGACCGAACACTCCACCCGGCGCGTTGCCGTGGATTGACCGTGGCATGGCGAACGGGTGACCATCCGCCCGGGGGATGTATGACGTTGCATCGGACATGAGGTACATTCCGGCTAAACAACGCAGTGCGCGCCTGTGGTGCGCCCGGAACCCGGGGAGCCATGACAGTCACGACGACCACCCGGTCGGAGCGCCTGGTCGACCTGACGGACCTGACCCCGCTCATCGAGACCACCACGAGCGCTGATCCCGCGCAGGTCTACGAGCGGCTGCGGGCCCGGTGGGGCAACGTCGCGCCGGTGCTGCTGGAGCCCGGCGTGCCGGCGTGGCTCGTGCTGGGCCACCGGGAGCTCGTGACGGTGCTGCGCAACGAGGGCCTGTTCTCGCGCGACTCGCGCAACTGGGGCCTCCTGCAGGACGGCACGGTCACCCCGGGCAGCGGCGTGGGCGGGGTGCTCGCGCCCCGCGACGGCATCTACTACGTGGACGGCGTGCGCCACCGCCACCTGCGCCGCCTCGTGGACGACGCGTTCGAGAGCGTGGACGAGCACCACCTGGCCGGCATCACCGAGCAGTGGTGCCGGCGCGCGCTGGACCGCGTGCTCGCCAAGGGTGAGGCCGACCTCGTGAGCGAGTACGCGCGGGCCGTGCCGCTGCTGGTCATGTCGACGATGTTCGGGCTGGACGCCGACCAGGCGCGCGCGATGCTCGGGCACGCGCAGCGCGTGTTCCAGGCGCAGGGCGCGGCCGGCCGCGAGGCTCTGGACGCGCAGCGGGCGCTCATCGTGGAGCTGATCGAGAGCCGTCGTGCGGCGCCGTCGGACGACCTGGTCTCGGCCATGCTGCGGCACCCGAGCGCGCCCACCGACGTGGACGTGCAGAGCGCCGTGTCGGCGACGCTCATCCTGGGCAGCCAGTACGAGGTCGCGTGGATCACGCACGCGCTGCGGCTGCGGCTCACCGACCGGCGGTTCGACGGACGCTCGGGCGGGCTGCTCTCGGCGTCCGACACCCTGACCCAGGTGCTCGGCTCGACGCCACCGGCGCCCAACGCCGGACCCCGGTTCGCGCTGGCGGACACGACGCTCGGCGGACGCAGGATCGCCGCCGGGGACGCGGTCGTGCCGGGCATCCTGGCCGCGAGCGCCGAGTCGCGGGCCGCGGGTGACGACATCTGGCTCGAGACCGGGAACCTCTCCTACCTCACGTGGGGCGCCGGACCGCACGCCTGCCCGGCGCGCCGGCCCGCGACCGTGATCGCGCAGGTGGCCGTCTCAGAGGCGCTGCGCCGCCTGGGTGGCGTGGCGCTCACCGTGCCGGCCCGGACGCTGGCCGCGACGGGGACGCTGTGGTCCTCGGTGCCCCGGGAGCTCCCGGTGCGTTTCGAGGAGCACCGCCCCGCCCGTCAGCGGTGATCGCGAGGATCTCGGGAGCCGTCAGAGCCTGACGACCAGCGCGACCACCGCGACGACGACCGCGACCCCCGCGCCCGCCCAGGCGAACAGGACGTGCCGCCGTGCGCGCTCCCGCACCGTGCCGAGCTCGGCCCGCAGCGCCCCGAGCTCCGCACCCAGCGCCGCGTGCCCCGCGCGCAGCGCGCCGAGCTCTGCGGCGAGCTCCCGGTGGGCCGCCGCGACCTCGTCCTGCACCACCCCCAGGTGCGACTCGGCACGGTCCGCGGCCGCCCGCGCCGTGGCGGCCTCGTCCCGGGCGGCGGCGGCCTCCGCACCGGCGGCCGCCGCCGTGGCTCCCGCGTGGTCCGCGGTCGCGAGCGCGGCAGCGGCGAGGGCGGCGGCGTCGGCCGGGGGAGCGGGCTGCCGGGACGAGGCGGGGAACGGCGCGGCCGGGGCGGCGTCGGCCGCGCGGTCCTGCGGGTGGTCCGGGGCGGGAGTCTCGGCACGGGTGAGCTGGCTGCGCACCTCGGCCCTGAGGTCCGACAGGAACGGCTTGATGCCGCGGGCCTTGCGCTCCCTGGCGGAGGCGTGCCGGGGAACTCCGCCGGACGGGCTCGGGGCGTCGGGCGCGCTCGGGTCGTGTTCGGTCGCCATGGGGGAGAAACGTACACGGGTCGGCACACGGGTCGGTGCCCGAGGCTGGAGCACGGGGCCGGACTACGGGCGGCCGGGCCCCGGCCGGTACGGTACCGGTGTGCAGCTCACCCGGCCCGACCTCGCGCGGGTCCTCGCGCGCGCCGTCACCGAACGCCCGAAGGCCGAGGCCGGCTGGCTGGACGCCCCGCCGCCGCGGGCGCGGGTGCTGCGGGAACGGGTGGTGGTGCGCCCCGGCACCGAGCTCGCCGCCGTCGCCGACGCGCTGTTCACCTGGCGCGTGCACCGCGGTGCGGGCCTCGTCATCACCCCTACCGGCCGGGCGGAGCCGGGGGCCACACTGGTGCAGGGTGTGCGGGTGGGCCCGCTGTGGTTCGCGGCCCCGTGCCGGGTCCTCGACGTGGTGCGCGGGCCTGACGAGGCCGGCTTCACCTACGCGACGCTGCCGCGCCACCCCGAGACGGGGGTCGAGAGGTTCCGCGTGCGGCGCGACGGCGACGGCGTCGTCTTCGAGATCCACGCGGTGGCGCGGCACGACTTCTGGGGTTCGAGGATCCTGCCCTGGGCCGCGCGCGGGGTGCAGGACCGGGTCACGCGCGGCTACCTGCGTGCCGCGCGCGACGTGACGGCCTAGCGCTCCGGTGCGCCGTCCTCGCCCGGCCCGCCGGCCAGGAAGTCCGCCAGGAGGGTCGTCACCTCGTCAGGGCGCTCCAGGTTGGGCAGATGACCGGCCCAGCCGAGCTGCACGTGCCGGGCACCCTCGATGTGCCCGGCCAGGTGGTTCGCCACCGTGCGGAAGTGGTCGAGGTCCTGGCCGCCCGACACGACCAGCGTGCGTGCCGTGATGGCGCCCAGGTCGATCTCGGGGCCGGGGTCCTGGTGGATGTCGTCGCCCGCGCCGAGCTGAACCTCGAACGCGTGCCGCTGCATGGTGCGCAGCAGCTCGTGGGCGTCGTCGTCCGCCTCGGGCCCCAGCCAGGTGGCGACGTTGAGCTCGGTGGCGCCGGCGACGTCGCCGGCCTCCAGGAGGGCGTCCTCGCGGCGGGCGAACCGCTGCAGCGAGCGCGTGGCCGGCAGGGCGAAGGCGGAGTTGACGAGCACGAGGTCCGACACGAGCCCCGGCCAGGCCGACGCCACCTGGAGCGCGACGTTGCCGCCGGAGGAGGCGCCGACGACCGCCAGGCGGTCGACGCCGAGCGAGTCGAGCAGGGCCCGGACGTCACCCGCGTTGTCGAACGGCTCGCTGGTCAGCGGGGTGTCGCCGTAACCGCGCAGGTCGCACCGGATCACCCGGTGCTCCCGGGCGAGCGGGGCCCGCTGCGGCTCCCACATCCGGGAGTCGGCGACGCCGGCGTGCAGGAGCAGGACCGCGGGCCCGGAGCCCGCGGTGTCATGGCTGAGGATCATGCGCCGACGGTAACGACGGCGGCCCGGGAAAGGCCAGCGCATAGGTGGACTCCAGGGAGGGCGGCGACTAGACTCGAACACATGTGCGAATCATCGGCAGGTCACGAGCCCGGCCAAGGCACCGTCTCACCCGTCGACGCGGCGTTCGGCGCACTTCTCGACGAGCTGTTCGCCGGCCCCCGCGTCACCTACGCCCCGGTCGGGGAGTTGCCGCTGTACCACTCGGGGCACCGGCGCGCCGCACGCCGGCACCGGCGCTTCGTGCTGCGCGCCGGCACCGACCTGGACGACCCGCGCTGAGGGGCGCACCGGGTCAGAGCACCACGGCAAGCACGGCGGCCACCACGGCGAGCGCGACACCGACCCAGGCGAACGTCGTGGCTGTCGCGGCCTTCTTCGTCGCCGCGTCCGCGGTCTGACCCGCCGCAGCCGCAGCGGACGCGGCCGAGTCCGCGGCGCTCTGGGCCGTGGCCGCCGCGGCGCGCGCGGCGTCGAGGTCGGTCCGCAGCGTGTCGGCGGTCGTCGTCAGCGCGTCGATCCGCTCACGCAGGCGCGTCGCCTCCTCGGCGGCAGTGGCCGCAGCCCGCTCGGCGGCGCTCGTCGCGTGCTCCTGCGCCTGCTCGAGCGTCCGCGTGGCGGTCTCGTCCAGAGCCTTGGTCTGCGCCGCGGTGAGCGTCTCCGCCTGCTCCTTCTGGCGGGCCGTCACCTCCTTGACGATCAGCTCGCGCAGCTCCGTGCCCTGCTCCTTGAGGGAGACCGTCAGCTCGGCGCGCACCTCCTCGGGCGTCAGGGGCTTGTCCGGCTTGGTGAGGTACGCGTCCGCCCACGTGCGCCGCGACCGGTTCGGCCGGCCGGAGGCCCCGTCGACCACGGCCTCCTTCTCCTCGTCGGTCAGGCGGTCGAGCGCCTCGGCGGCGGCCTTGACGGCCGGCGGGGTCTCGACGGGGGCCTTGGGTCCCTTGCCGCCCTTCGGCGTCTGCGATGTCATCTGAGTCCGTTCCCCCTGGGGCTCCCTCTCGGGCGGTGCGGCGGCTGCCACGGCGGCGGCGTAGTCGGCGTCGTCGGTGTCGTTGGACGCCGACTCGGGAATCTTGATGGGCTTGGTCAACAGAGCCCGCAGGCGGTCCATCCGCTCGGTCTTCTCGCCACCCTCGGTTGCCGGGGCGTCGCTGTCACTGCTCATGGGGGAAACGTACTGCTCTGCCCGATCTAGGTCGACTACCGCGAGTGGAGTGGCGTTCTCCTTGCATGAGAAGTCGTTCGGCGACCGTCCGGCTGATCGCCGGGCGGGCACCTCCGCGGTGACTGGCGGATGCGGGCCCGGGGCGCGGCCGACGGACGTGGCCGTCGGCAGGCTCAGCGGTGTGGCTCGGCCAGCTCTGCCTTCGGGCCGACCAGTGCCTGCAGCCGGTCCACGAGCGGGTGCCCGGTGCCGTCCAGGACGGTGAGGGCCTCGGCCCGCGCGGCCTGGGCCGTGGCGGGGTCACCGGCGGCGGCGTACGCGTCGCCCAGGTTGGCGAGGCTGACGCCCTGGTTCATCGGGTCGCCGGTCTCCTCGAAGATGCGGGCGGCCTCGCGGAACGAGGCGGCAGCGGCGCCGGGGTCGTCGTCGGCCATCTGCGCCATGCCCAGTGTGTCGGTCGCGTGGGCGCGGGTCGAGGTGTCGTCGAGCGCCTCGACGAGGTCGAGCACCTCGCGCGCCATGGCGACCGCGCGCGGCCCGTCGCCGAGTCGTGCGTGGAGCACGGCTAGGTTGTTCAGAGTGGCGGTCTGCAGGGACGGTTCGTCGGAGAGCTGGCGAGCTCGTTCCAGGGCGTCGGCGACGGCGTCCGGATCGGTGGACAGGTCGTGCTGGGACGCCAGGCTCAGCAGCGCCCATGCGGCGGCGGTCTGCATGCCGAGCGACTGGAACAGCCGGACCGCCTCGGTGACGTGGGCGCGGGCGGCAACCTGTTTCCCGTCCGGAGCCGTGAAGGACGGGTAGAGCCCCGCGGCGCTCATCCCCTGGCTCATGCCGATAGCAACGCCCAGGCCCTGGTGGGTCCGCGCTCGACCGACCACGCTCACGTCACGTTCCGCGGCGCCGAGCGCGACCTGCCACAGGCTGACCGCGTCCGACCAGTACCCGGCGCGGTGCAGGTACGCGGCCAGGCACCAGGCGAGCTGCCAGGCCGTACCGTCCAGCCGCTCCGCGATCGCGACGTCGACGGCTGCGCGCAGCGTGCGTCGGTGTCCGGCGAGCCAGCCGAACGCGTCGGTCGCGTCGGCGTGCCGGACGATCTCCGTCCCGGTGGCGGGCACGGGCAGGTCGAGGGGTACCCGCCGGGGTTCCAGGGCCATCGTGGCCAGGTGGGCCGAGCCGAGGTAGTGGTCCATGACCCGCGCGACCGTCTCCCGCCGCGCCTCGGGCTCGTTGGCGGCGAGCTCCCCGGCGAAGGTCCGCACCAGGTCGTGGAAGGCATACCAGCCGGGGCGTGTCCGCGCGAGCAGGCTTGCTCGTACCAGCGTGTCCAGCGATGCCAGGTCCCGGTCCGCGACGGCCGAGCGGGCGGCCGGTGTGTCGAACGACGCTTCTGGCAGCACCGCCAGCTGACGCAGTGCACGCCGGGCGCCCACGTCCAGGGCGCTGCACGACCACGAGAGCACCGCGCGGACGTCCACGGTCGGGTCGGGATCGCCGAGCGAGTCCAGGACGGTGTGCGCGCTGCTCAGCTCGTCGGCGATCACGCGCAGCGGGGTATCCGGGGAGTCGGCGAGCCGTGCTCCGACGACCGCCAGCGCCAGCGGCAGCCTGCCGGTCGCGCGGACGATCCGCTCGAGCGACTCCGGGTCGGCGTCCGCCCGGTCCGGGCCCGAGAGGTGGGTGAGCAGCGCCGCGGCGTCGTCGTCGGGCAGGACATCGAGGTGTATCGACGCCGCGCCGGCGACACGCAGCGCCGAGAGCCGGTGCCGGCTGGTGACCAGGGCGAGACTGTCTCCCGTGCCGGGAAGCAACGGTCGCACCTGGTCGGCATCACGCGCGTTGTCCAGGAGCACCAGCATCCGGCGGTCCGCGAGCACGGAGCGGTAGAGCGCGGAGCGGGCGTCGAGGCTGTCCGGG
The DNA here is from genome assembly GCF_044456525.1 of Promicromonospora sp. NPDC050880. NCBI lineage: Bacteria > Bacillati > Actinomycetota > Actinomycetes > Micrococcales > Promicromonosporaceae > Promicromonospora > Promicromonospora sp. NPDC050880. Next base: position 36,796 of record NZ_JBITFV010000019.1, on the reverse strand, counting down.
ACGTGCTCGCCGGCGATGCCCAATGACTCGAGGAGCCTGATCAAGGCGTCGTGCGGGTTCACGGGTGGCTGGGCGTGGTCGAAGCCGCGCAGGTCGACGTAGAGCTGGCCGTCCGGGAACGCGGTCGCGTTGTGGTGTGCCCAGTGGACGGCCAGGGTGCTCTTGCCCACGCCGCCCATGCCGGAGATGACGGCGGTGGCCGGTGCGGTCCGCGCATCGAGGAGCGCGTCGGCCCACGTGAGCTCGCGGAGCCTCCCGACGAAACCGCGCTGGTCGGCGGGGAGCTGCGCGGGCTGGGGCACGCGGGTCTGCTCGACCCGGACCGAGCCGTCCGGCACGGCCGTGTCGGGCTCGGTGCGCGGCGTGACGGTGAGGGTCGGGTCCGAGACGAGGATGCGCTGATGCATGTCGCGCAGCGCCGGCCCGGGGTCCAGGCCGAGCTCGTCGCCGAGCAGGCGGGCCCCGGTGTGGTAGGCGTCGATGGCGTCGGCCTGGCGGCCGTCGCGGTACAGGGCGCGCATCAGCAGGGCGCGCAGCTCCTCGCGGTACGGGTGCGCCTCGACCAGCGTGGCGAGCTCTGGTACCACCGAGCCGCCGCTGTCGAGCAGAGCGGCGAGGCGCAGTGACGTGGCGGCCAGCCGTTCCTCCTGGAGCCTGACCCGCTGGTGGGCCGCGTACGCGCCGGGAACACCGTCGAGCCCGTCGCCCTGCCACAGGTCGAGGGCCTGGGTGAGGACGGTCGCGGCGCCGGTGAGGTCGGTGGTCCGTCCGAGCTCCCGGCCGCGGCGCAGCAGGGCCTCGAAGCGTGTGACGTCCACGGAGTCCTCGGGTGTGCGCAGCGCGTAGCCGCCGCCGACCGTGTCGATCGTGGCGGTGGTGCCCTCCAGCAGCCGGCGCAGACGAGAGACATAGGTGCGCAGGGTGCCGAAGGCGCCACGCGGTGGCTCGTCGCGCCACAGGGCGGTGGCCATCTCGTCGATGCTCACGACACGGCCCTGGTGCAGCAGGAGCATCGCCGCGAGAGCCCGTTGCTGCGGTGAGCCTGCCGGCAGCTCGGTCCCGGCGCGCCACATGCGAACGGGGCCGAGCAGCGCGAACGTCATGTCGTCGGCCATGGGGGAGAACCTTTCTTGCCTCCGAGCCGCTGCCCCGGAGGCAGACCCGGCACGAGCATACGAGCGCTCGTCGGTGCGCAGCGACGGAAGAACAGGGCGAAATTCGACCCGGGCGTCCGTCGGACGTCGACGGTCTGTCGATCCGGGTGGGCGACGATCGGGCGTCTCAATCCCGACGAAAGACCGAGGTACACCATGCCCACCGTCACCCTGTCTGCACAGGCCACCGTCGACGCCCCGGCCGCGGAGGTCTGGGCGGTTCTCGCCGACTGCACCCACGACCCCCGGTGGCGAGGCGGCGTCATGGAGATGCGGCAGTCGAACCGCGGCACGGTGGTCGAGGGTGTCCTCACCTACGAGACGATGCGCGCCATGGGCTCGACGCTGCGCACCGTCACCACCGTCACTGCCGTCACGGAGGCGGAGAGCGGACGGATGTTCCGCTGGGTCGCCGTCGAAGGGCTCGACGTGGAGGGCTCTCGTCGCCTGACCACCGGTGCCAGCGGTCGGTCGGTGGTCTGCCTCACGCTGCGGTACTCCTCACACGGCTTCGGGCAGTGGCTCCTGTTCCCGCTGATGTCCCGGGTGCTGGGTCGGACCCTGGAGCGGGACGCCCGGCGGTTCCAGGAGCTCTTCGCGGCGGACGTGCCGCTCGCCGGCCGTTCGTGACGCGCGTCGGCGCCGGGGGGGGCGGGGGGGGCCCCCCCCCCCCCGGCCGCCCGGCCCCCCCCCCCGCCGCCGCCCCCCCCCCCCGCCCCGGGGGGGCCCCCCCCCCCCCCCCCCCCCCCCCCC
>NZ_JBITFV010000019.1:29851-34880 GCF_044456525.1 Promicromonospora sp. NPDC050880 | reverse complement strand
GTGGGGCCCCCCCCGGGGGGCGGGGCGCGGGGGGGGGCGCGGGGGCGGGGGGGGGGGGCCCGGCCCGGGGGCGGGGGGGGGGGGCGGGGGGGGGGCGCGGGGGGGGGGGGGCGCCCGGCCCGCCCCCGGGCCGGCAGGTCATCCCTTACCTGCCGGCCCATGCCTCGCCAGGTGCGGTCACCCCGCTGAGAGCCCCCGGCACCGACGAGGCGGTCGGGACGGTTCAGCCCTGGGCGGGGCTGACCGGGTGGTTGGCGCGGATCATGTCCGCGGGGTCGTAGAGAGCCTTGATGCTCTGCAGGCGGTGCAGCGCCGCCGTGTGCGCGAACGGCGCACCGCCGGGACGCTCGGCGAAGTTCAGGTACGAGACCGGGGCGGTCCACGGGCGGAGCATGTCGCGCAGCCGGTCCAGGGCGATGTGGGTGGCCTTCACGGCGGTCTCGTCCGGGGTGATCGTGGCCGAGAAGATCGCGTACCCGGCGGCGAACCCGGACACCACGCCGCCACGTGCCGTGTCGGGGGAGAAGGCCCCGCCGAGGTGCCGGATCTCCGTGCTGAGCAACCCGAAGTCCTGGCCCGGCCCCGTGACCGCCAGGAAGGCGTCCAGGGCCTCGAGGGGCAGGTCGGTCAGGAGGAAGCCGTCCCCCGTGCCCGGCACCGGAGTGGGCGGATCCATGTGGATGGCGGCCAGCTCGGCAGGCTCCGACGGGTGGACGGTATCCATCACCGGGCCGAGGATGCGCAGGGGCTCGAGGGCCTCGTCGGTCGCCTCCCGCCCCAGGAGCGAGACCAGCTCGATCGTGACGAAGGACTGTCCGCGCACGGGCTCGGGGATCTCGGGCAGGGGCGGGAAGCGCAGGAGCCGGCCGATCGAGGTGATCGCGTCCGGGACGACCCGTGTCCACCGCTGCCAGGTCTGCAGCACCTCGGCTGCCTGGTCGAGGGGGAAGAACAGGGCGCCGCCGTGCAGGTCGGGCACCGGCACCAGGCCGATCTCCAGGGCTGTCACGACGGCGAAGCTGCCGCCGCCGCCGCGCAGCGCCCAGAACAGCTCGGGCTCGTTCCGGGCGTCGACGTGCCGCCGGACGCCGTCGGCGGTCACGACGTCGGCCGACACGACGTGGTTGGCGGCGACGCCGTGGGTGCGTCCCAGCCAGGACATGCCGCCGCCGAGCGTGTAGCCGACGACGCCGACGTCAGGTGCCGTACCCGCGAGACCCGCCAGGCCGTACGGGGCCGCGGCGGCGGTCACGTCGCCCCACACGACTCCCGCCTCCACGCGGGCCGTGCGCGCGGCGGGGTCCACGGTGATGCCGGTCAGCCCGGAGGTGCGCAGGAGCACCGTGCCGGCGAGTGGCCCGAGGGGGCCGGCGTTGTGGCCGGTCGACTGGGCGGCCACCCGCAGGCCCGCGGTACGGGCGGCGTCGACGGTCGTGACCACGTCACGCACGGAGGCGGCCGCCACGACCGCTTCGGGGCGCTGGTCGACGGTGAGCTGCCAGGCCTGACGTGCTTCGTCCCAGCCGTCCTCCCCGGGGAGGAACAGGCTGCCGTCGAGCTCCGCGCGCAGCGTCGCGGCATCGAGGCGGTTGATGGACATGGGGTACTCCTCTTCGATCGAAAGTGACGCTCCCGACCCTCCACCCCGCGTATCGACGTCCGGTCGACACGGTGTCGACACGCTGCCCACGGTCCGCGCGCCCCGTCGGTGCACCTGTCGACAGGTCGTCGACCGGGCGGCGCCAGTGTTGCTCCCGGCGCCGGACAGGCGCCGTCCCGCTGTCACGGGACCAGGACGGACGCGCCCCTACGGGGCGTGCCACGGTTCGAGAGGCACTCCATGCCAGAGATCTATCGACCCGCACCGGGATCGGGTGCGGCGTCACGGCCGCACCGGCCCGAACGGCCCGCGGGCGTGCGGTTCACCGCGATCATGATGACCACCCTGCTCGCGCTCGTCCTCCCGGCCACCGCGGCGCACGCGGACCCGCCGCAGGCGCTGCCGGAGAGCGCCGGGGACTGGGACACCGCCTTCTCACCGATCTACGACTACGACACCGACGGCTGCTACCCCACACCGGCCATCGGCCCGGACGGCACGATCGCGCCCGGTCTCGGGATCGGCGGAGACATGAACGGGCAGTGCCGCGACTGGTGGGACCTGGACAACACCCAGACCTACTCGCGCGCCAAGTGCAACAACGGCTGGTGCGCGTTCATGTACGCCAGCTACTTCGAGAAGGACCAGGCCGCGCACGGTGGCGGGGCGTCCGGCCACCGCCACGACTGGGAGCACGTCGTGGTCTGGGTCAAGCACACCTGCGGGCCGCAGGGCTGCACCACCAACCCCCGGGTCGAGTACGTGTCCGTCACCCACCACAACTCGTCCCTGACCTGGCCCCGCTCGGAGGTCCTCTTCCTCGGCGAGCACCCCAAGATCGTCTACCACAAGGACGGTGTCTCCACCCACGTCTTCCGCCGGGCCAACAGCAACGACGACCCGCCGGAGAACCATTACCGCACCTGGCGTCAGCCCCCGATCATCGACTGGAACCACTGGCCCAGCACCTGGCTGCGCGACCGCCTCGTGAACGCCGACTTCGGTTCGGCCGCGATCAAGATCAAGGACTGGGAGTTCGAGTTCTGGCTCGAGCAGATGAAGCCGGCCGGGATCCCGTTCCAGCCCTGGGCGTGACACGCACCGCGCCCGTCGCGTGACACACCGGAGGTGCCGACGGCTCCGAGCCGTCGGCACCTCCGGCAACGGTCGGACCGCATCGACGTGATGTCGACCGTGTGTCGACCGGTCTGCCGTGTCCTGGGTGTCGTCCCGAGCCTGGGCCACCCTTCTCGTCACAGGAGCGTCAGATGCAACACCTCGTGCAGTACACCGTCCTCACCTCGGTGATGGCCCGAGCGACGACCAGGGCCCGTCACCTGGACACCGACCTCCGACGCCGGCCGGACGAGCCGCTCACCGGCTGCCGCCACGTCACCGCCCAGGAGGTGGACCTGCCGTGAGCCGCACGACGACAGACCCGGTCCTCGCCCTCTTCCACGACGCGGTCGAGACCGTGCCCGCCTACCCGGCGTTCCTGCGGGAGCTGGGCCTGGACCCGTCCTCGGTCCGCGACCCGTCCCAGATCCCCCTGACGACGAAGGAGAACTATCACCACCGCTACCCTCTCGCAGACCGCTGCCGGTACGGGCGGCTCGCCGACGCCGTCGCCGTCGCGCTCTCGTCCGGTTCGTCCGGTGCGCCGACCGTCTGGCCGCGCTCGGCCCTCGACGAGCGCACCGTCGCGGAGCGGTTCGAGCAGGTATTCCGCGACGGCTTCGACGCCGCCCGCCGCAGCACGCTCGCCGTGGTCTGCTTCGCGCTGGGCAACTGGGTTGGGGGCATGTACACCGTGGCGGCGGGCCGCCACCTGTCGGCCAAGGGCTACCCGATCACCCTCGCGACGCCGGGCAACGACGTCGACGAGATCCTCCGGGTCGTCGACCAGCTCGCCGGGCAGTACGACCAGACGGTCCTGCTGGGCTACCCGCCGTTCGTGAAGAACGTGATCGACGCCGGGTCTGCCCGCGGCGTCGACTGGTCGAGGTACCGGATCAGGCTGGTCCTGGCCGGCGAGGTGTTCAGTGAGCAGTGGCGCGACCTCGTTGGCCACCGGGCAGGCATCCGGGACCCGGCCACCGGCATCGCGTCCCTGTACGGCACGGCCGACGCCGGAGTACTGGCCAACGAGACCCCCCTCAGTGTCCGGATCCGGCGCTTCGCAGCCGAACGCCCCGACATCGCGTCGGAGCTCTTCGGCCGGTCCCGCCTCCCGACCCTCCTGCAGTACGACCCGGCCGCGCGCCAGTTCGAGGCCGGGCCGGACGGCACACTCGTGTTCAGCGCGGACGGGACCGTTCCGCTGGTGCGGTACCACATCGCCGACGAGGGCGGCCTCTACCCGTACGACGAGCTGCTCGGACGGTGCCGGGACGCGGGGTTCGACCCGGGTCCCGGCCCGGAGCTGCCCTTCGTGTACGTCTTCGGGCGGTCCCTGTTCACCGTCTCGTACTTCGGTGCCAACATCTACCCGGAGAACGTGACCGTCGGCCTGGAGCGCGCACCCGTCAGCGACTGGACGACCGGCCGGTTCGTGCTGGACACGGTCGAGGACACCGACCGTGACCGCCGGTTGACGGTGGTGGTGGAGCTGGCCGACGGAGCAGAACCCTCCGCGGACCGCGAGCGGCTGGTGGCCGACTCGATCCGGACGGAGCTCCTGCGGCTCAACAGCGAGTTCGCGCACTACGTCCCGTCGGCCTGTCAGACACCTCAGGTGGACCTCAGACGGTCCGGCGACCCCGAGTACTTCTCGCGCGGTGTCAAGCACCGGTACACCCGTGGTCCGGTGCCGGGAGCGAGCGACCGGGACCGGCCAGGGACACGGTGACTCCCGTGGACTTCGCTGCCGCGCAGGCACATGCCCGGACGATCGCCGAGACCGACGAGTCGGACCCGTCGGTGCTGCCTGGAGCCGGCGGCGCCGCGGTCCGGGTCGACCCGCTGGGAGCCGGTCAAGTGGCGCGGCCCAGGATGTCGGCCCTCCGGGACCTGGATATTCCGTGCCTGCAGGGCGCCAGCTCTGCAGACGGCCAACGCGTCTCATCTGGTGTCCGTCACGCCTGTTGGCTATGACCGACAGAACCGGCAACCGATCGACGAATCCCCAGTGGTGCCCCATCGGGAGCCTTGACGGTGCAACGCACCAGTTCAGCGCCTCAACGCTCGTTCATGGGGGAAACGTACGGCTCTGCCCGATCTAGGTCGACCACCACGAGTGGAGTGGCGCGGTCCTGATTCCTCCGGCCTGCCGGGCGGCCCGGACCCGCGCTGGCGAGTACCGCCGCTCGTGGGCACGCTGGACGCAGCCGACGGACGCAGCCGACGGACGCAGCCGACGGACGCAGCCGACGGACGCAGCCGACGGACGCAGCCGACGGACGCAGCCGACGGACGCAGCCGACGGACGCA
>NZ_JBITFV010000019.1:0-29759 GCF_044456525.1 Promicromonospora sp. NPDC050880 | reverse complement strand
CGGACGCAGCCGACGAGGGAGCGCGCAGGTGGACACCGACCGCACCGCAGGACCCGCGCCATGGTGAGGACCGTGGACGCCGTCGTCGTGGGCGCCGGACCCAACGGTCTGGTCGCGGCCAACGCCCTGGTGGACGCCGGCTGGGAGGTCCTGGTGCTGGAGGAGCAGGACGCCGTGGGCGGCGCGGTCCGGACCGCCGAGGTGACGGCGCCCGGGTACCGCACCGACCTGTTCAGCGCGTTCTACCCGCTCGCGGCCGGCTCGCCGGTGATCCGCGACCTGCACCTGGAGCAGCACGGGCTCGCCTGGTCGCGTGCGCCGGCCGTCCTCGCGCACGTGCTCGACGACGGCCGGGCCGCGGTGCTGCACGACGACCCCGAGGATACCGCCGCGGGCCTGGAGACGTTCGCCCCGGGGGACGGCGACGCGTGGCTGCGGGTGTTCGCCGGCTGGCAGCGCGTGCGCGACCCGCTGCTCGACGCGCTGTTCAGCCCGCTGCCCGCCGTCGGACCTGTGCTGCGGCTGCTGCGCCGGCTCGGTACGGGCGGCGCGCTGGACCTCGCCCGCCTCGCCGTGCTGCCGGTGCGCCGGCTCGCGGACGAGACCTTCCGGGGCGAGGGCGGCGCTCTCCTGCTCACGGGCAACGCGATGCACGCCGACGTACCGCCGGACGCGGCCGGCAGCGGCGTGTTCGGCTGGCTGCTGGCCATGCTCGGCCAGGACGTCGGCTTCCCCGTGCCGGTCGGCGGCGCCGGGGCGCTGGCCGGGGCGCTGGCCGCACGCGTGCGGGCAGGCGGGGGAGAGATCGTCACCGGGACGCGTGTCGACCGGGTGCTGATCGGGCGCGGTCGCGCCGTCGGCGTCCGGACCGCGCACGGTGAGCTGGTCCGGGCCCGGCAGGCGGTGCTGGCCGACGTCGGCGCGCCCGCCCTCTACCGCGACCTGGTGGGGCTGGAGCACCTGCCGGGGCGCCTGGTGCGCGACCTCGACCGGTTCCAGTGGGACCACCCGACCTTCAAGGTCAACTGGGCGCTGGAGGCGCCGCTGGCCTGGACGGCCGAGGCGGCCCGGGGCGCCGGGACGGTGCACCTGGGCGTGGACCGGCGGGGGTTCGTCGACGTGGCCGCGGCGCTGTCGAAGGGGCAGGCCCCGGCGCGGCCGTTCCTGGTCCTGGGGCAGATGACGACGTCCGACCCGACCCGTTCGCCCCGCGGCACCGAGTCCGCGTGGGCCTACACCCACGTGCCCCACGGCGTGGACTGGACCGACGAGACGGTCGCCCGCCAGGCGCGGCGCGTCGAGGACGCCCTGGACCGCGTCGCGCCCGGGTTCCGCGACGCCGTGGTGGGCAGATCGGTCCAGAGCCCGGCCGACCTGCAGGCGGCCGACGCCAACCTCGCCGGAGGCGCGGTCAACGGCGGCACGTCGGCGGTGCACCAGCAGCTGTTCCTCCGGCCGACGCCGGGCCTCGGCCGGCCCGAGACCCCGGTCGAGCGGTTGTACCTCGCCGGCGCGGCCGCCCACCCGGGCGGTGGCGTGCACGGGGCGTGCGGCTGGAACGCCGCGCGGGTGGCGCTGGCCGCGGCGAACCCGTGGGGCAGGATCCCGCGGGCGCTCGCCCGCAGCGCGTGGGGCCGGCTGCTGCGCGACGGGTGAGGCGCCGCCCGCCGTGCGGCAGCGCCGCCGAGCCGGTCAGTGCGCGAGCTGTCCCGGTGTCCGTCGCTCGGCGAGCAGGGCCAGCCGGCGCAGGGTCTCGACGTTCCGCGGGCCGATCGCGGCGGCGCGCACCGGTCGCGGCAGCAGCGTCCCGGGCCCCTTGTCGGCGTCCTCCGTGATGCGCACCCGGCACCCGTCGCCGGCCGGCGCCACCTCGATGAGCACGCGCGCCTCGCCCGCGGGCCATCCCCGGGCCTGCAGCTCGATGGAGCGCTCCGGGTCCCACGCGCGCACGACCGTCTCGTCGTCGAGCAGCGCCGGCCACAGCCCCACGGAGTGCAGGATGCGGGTGCCCGGCTCCGGCCACGCGCGGTCCACGGCCCGGATGCGGGCCGTGCCCACCACCCAGCTCGAGTACGCCCAGCCGTCGGCCAGCACCCCGAGCACGGCCTCCGGGGCGCAGCGGGCGGCCCGCGTGACGGTCACCATGCTCTGTACGGTAGCGAGGTCCGGGTCACCGGCAACCGGCGGGCCGGGGTCGTGTGCGAGTGGGCGCCGCCGTGCCTAGTGTCGAGGGACGCCCCGGGGCCACCTGCAGGCAGGGAGCCCTGACCCGAGCACGGGAGCGCCCGATGACCGAGCACCAGCCCACCCCAGCCCGGCCCGTGCCGGACGGCGCCGACGCCGCCCTGGTCACCGGGGCGTCGAGCGGTATCGGGTTCGAGATCGCCCGCGAGCTCGTCCGGCGGGGCCACGACGTGGTGGTGGTGGCCGAGCGCGGGGTGGACGAGGCGGTGCGGCGGTTGAGCGAGCACACGGACGTCCGGGTCACGGGCCTCCAGGTCGACCTCGCCCGGCCGGACGGCGTGGAGCAGACGGCCGCCCGGGCGCGGGAGACCGGGGTGCGCACCTTCGTGCTCAACGCGGGCGTCGGCGTGCACGGGCCCTTCCGGCACACCCCGCTGGAGGACGAGCTGCGGCTCGTCGACCTGAACGTCCGCTCCGTGGTGCACCTCGCGCACCTCGTGGTGCCCCGGCTGGTCGCGGCGGGGACGGGACGGATCCTGGTCACGTCGTCGATCGCGGCCACCATGCCCGCACCCCTGTTCAGCACGTACGCCGCGTCGAAGGCGTTCCTGCGCTCGTTCGCGTGGTCGCTGCGCGGAGAGCTCGCCGGAACCGGCGTGTCGGTGACCGCCCTGCTGCCCTCGGCGACCCGCACGCCGTTCTTCCGGTCGGCCCGGATGGAGCGCACGCACATCGGGCGGGCGCCGAAGGCCCGCGCCCGCACGGTGGCCCGCCGGGCGGTCGACGCGCTCCAGGCGGGCCGGGCGGAGGCGGTGCCCGGCCTGCAGGCCAAGGCGATGGTCGCCATCGGCTGGCTGCTCCCGCAGCCGGCCCGCGCGGCGTTCCACGGCTGGTTCTATGCTCCGGGCGCCCGGCCGGGAACCGGCTGACGCCGGAGCCGGTGCCGGGTGTGCGCCGCGCACCGCAGCCGCGTCCCCGCGTACGGCACCCCGCCGCACAGCCACCATCCCGCGGCGAGCCAGGCGCACAGGGCGCGCTCCAGCACCCACGCCGGGGCCCAGAGCGCCGCCGTCGCCGGGAAGTGCTCGACGCCGCCGGCCCGCCGGCGACCGGCTTCCGCGACCGCCACGGAGCCGGCCAGCAGGGCGACCAGGACCACGCGGCCCGATTGCCGCCCGTGCCCGGAGCCCCGCACGGCGAGCGTGGCGGCCGCCGTGAGCAGAGGCGCCAGCGCCAGCTCGGCGAGCAGCCGGGGCGGCTGGGCCAGGGAGTCGTACGCCTGCCGGACCCGCTGCTCGGCGAACCGGCGGAGGTCGGGCGGGCGCCGTCGCACCACGAGGCCGGGCGCGGCCAGGACCCGGCCGCCCCGGGACCGGACCGTCCGTTCGAGCTCCAGGTTCTCGAACAGCACGTGCGGGTCGTACCCGGCGGCGCCGAGCGCGGTGCGCCGGAACGCGACCGTCCCGGCGTAGTCGTGCCCGAACGCCCGGTTGACGAGCGACCGCGCCGTGTCCCACCGGGCGTGCCACGGGAGCGGGGCGAACACGTTCTGCGGGACGACCAGGTCCGCGTCGCCCAGGGCCGCCAGCACCCGGTCGAGCGCGGCGTCGTCGTACCTTACGTCGTCGTCCGCCACCACGACGAGCGCCTCGGTGGTCGCGGCCAGGCCGGCGCGCACCCCGACCACCTTGCCGTTGGTCCGGTGCGGCACCGTGGGCACGACGACGGTGCGCACCCCCGCCCCCCACGCGGCGGCGTGCCGGTCCCGCACCCCGGCCGGCGACCCGTCCGCCACCACCACGGGCACACGCCGCGCGACGCCGCGCAGGTACGCCGCCAGCTCGGCCAGCTCACCGGGGTCGACGCCGGGACGGCGCAGCGGCAGCACGTACACCGCATCGGCGAGCCGGTCAGGCAGGTGCTCAGGCACGCGCGTCGGCAGGATCGTCGAGCGGGGCCAGCAGCGCGGAGTCACCCTGCCGCCAGCGGCGCAGCGCGTGCGCGGCGACGTCACCCTCCACCGCCAGGCAGGCCGCGGCCCCGAACAGCACGTCGTCGCGCAGCGCGGGTTCCTGCTCGGCGAGCCGGCCCGCGAGGTCACGGCCGGCGATCTGCTCGTGCACGGCGTCGGCCTCCACGTGCTCGTCGAAGTACTCGGTGGTGCCCGGGTCGTGGCCCAGGCGCCGGAAGCCGTCGGCGTAGAGCCGGCTCGGGATCGACGACGTCATCTCGAACGCCGCGAGATGGCCGACGATCGCGCCCCGCAGCCGCCGGTGCAGCCCGAACAGGGACATCGTGTTGAGCGCCACCAGCACCTCGGTGGGCACGACGTCGACGTACCGGCCGTAGGCGTCGTCCAGGCCGGCGCCCCGCATCGTCCGTGCGAAGAGCTCGGCGTGCATGCGGCCAGGGCGGCCGCCGCCGTACTCGTCGGCCTGGATCTCCACCAGCGCCGCCTTGGGCGCACCGGCGAGACGCGGGACGGCCCACGTGTGCGGGTCGGCCTCCCGCAGCTGGTAGAGGGACCTGAGCACCAGCAGCTCCCGGGCCTGCGCGGCGTCGGCGCGCCGGGCGACGTAGCGCGCCAGCCGGGGGCCGCCGTCCGAGGCCGTGAGGTCGAACAGCCACCGGGCCACACCGGCGGCGTCGGTCTCGGCGCACGGCGGGTGCGCCGCACGCGTGCGCAGGGCCGCCTCGAACGGTGCCTCCAGCGACTGCCGGACGGCGAGGAGCTCCGGCTCCCACTCCCAGGCGTCGTCGACGCCGTCCACGCCGCGGTGGTGCAGCTCGTACAGGACCGTGAGCGCGAGCTGCAGGTCCGCGTCGCCCAGCACGTCGGGCTCCGGCGCGAGGGCGTCGGCGACGGCGCGGCGCAGGGCTGCCGGCCGGGTTGCCTCCGTGCCCGACGCCGTGCCCGACGTCGGGCCCGACGCCGTGCCGCACCCGGTCCTGGGCGGCCCGGCGGTGAGGACTGCGAGGAGGGCGGCGCTCACCGGGCCGCGGGGGCGCGGCGTCGGCATGCGGTCCGCGGGCCGGGGTCCCGGACCGGCGTCGGTCGTGGTGGCGCTGTCCCGTACCGGTGTGGCGGTCATCTGCGGCTCCTGGTCGTGCGCGGGGCTCGCGCCCCTGCTCGACGCCGTACTCATCGTGCGCACGAACCGCGCCGGTCGCAAGCGCGTCCCGGCCCCGCCGCAGGCAGGTGCCGGGTTGCGAGCGGCACCCGTCCTCCTAGGTTGGGGGCAGGACGCGGCCTAGCGGGACGACGCGAGCGACGACGGGAGCGGGACCATGACCGAGACCACCCGGCCCACCGGCGACCCTGCTGATGCGGCCGACCCCGCCGTCGGCGCGGGCCCCCTCCGCGCGACCGACGTCACCGTCACGGCGTGCCCCGACGGCCCGCTGCTGGTGCGGGGTCCCGCCACCATCCTGGGACCCGACGGCGAGCCCGTGCCGCGCCGCCGCGCGACGGTGGCCCTGTGCCGCTGCGGTGGCACGGCCATCGCGCCGTGGTGCGACGGGACGCACAAGGTCAACGGGTTCCGCACGACCGGGCCGGACGACGGTTCGGCCGCCGGTCCGCGCTGACTCACTCCGACGGCGTGTACCGCTGCTCCGGGGCGAACACCGGGTCGGCGTCGGGGTCGAGCTCGACGTGCAGCGCGCCCCGGAGGTCGTCGAGCACGACGACGGCGCTGCCGTCCACCGGCACGCGGTCCGCCGAGGTGCGCATCCGTGCCGTGACCTCGCGGCGCCCGGCGGGCGTGTCGTAGACGACGGTCACGTCGAGCTCGGGGTCGTTGTGCAGCCAGAGGCGGACCTCGCCCAGCCGGAGCCGGCCCGTGTACCGCAGGCTGTCGCGGCGCAGCCGTTCGATGGTCTCCTGGCGCCCGCGGGCGTGGCGCAGCGCGCCCGGGAGCCGGGCCGCGATCGTCAGCCCCCATCCGGCGGCCAGCACGGCCACGACGGCCGGTATCAGCACGCCCTCCGTGCCCGGCGCACCGTCCAACGTCTCCCGGACCCGCGCGGCCGGGTCGTCCGCCGTGGCGACCCGGGCCACCGCGCCGCCACCGGCACCGAGGGCGACCCCCGCCAGCAGCGGCGCCCACGACCACAGGGACGCGGCGCGACGCTGCCCGAACGTCTCGCGCGCGTGCTCGGCGAGGCCGACCGTGCCGAGCACGGCCAGGTAACCGAGCACGAGCACGCCCGCCACCAGCCAGCCGCCGCTCTGGCCCGCCGTGCAGGAGCCGGCCGTCGCACGGCACAGCAGCCAGGAGGCCACGAGCGCCTCGGCCGCCCAGACGAGGCCGGTCAGCAGCGCCGGCGCCAGCAGCCGGGCCGTCACCCGCCCGGGTGCCCGGCCGGGGGCGAGCCCCGTGAGCCGCGATGCCCGGTCGGTGACGGAGAACACCGGACGGTGGTCCCACCAGTGGGCCGAGACCTCGTCCCGGGGGGTCACGGCCTCGGTCATGTCTGCCTCCCGCTCGGTCCCCGTCGTCGGGGTGCCGTCATTCTGCCGGGCGCGCACGCCCCGGCGCCAGGGGTCACGCCCGCTCGCCGAGCGCCACCACGCCGCGCCGCAGGGTCACCACGAGCGCCCCGGCGACGAACAGGTCGTCCCCGGACGGCTGCCGGGCCGCGCGCACCGCGCCGGCCAGCGCGGCGACGGCCCCGGCGGCCCGGTCGGCGGCGTCGCCGTCGTGGTCGTCGTCGGGCCGCGTGCGCAGGGCCTCCGCGTAGGCACGCAGGGTGGTGGCCAGGACGGGGCGCATGTCGGGGCCGAGTGCGACGTCCTGACGGTCCGCGCGTTCCCACTCGGCCAGGAGCCGCACCACGTCGTCGACCACGTCGGCGGCGGTCCACAGGGCCTCGGCGCGGCGCGCCTGCGCGGCGGCCCAGCCGCCGTACCGGTGACCTCGCCGGTTGACCCGCATCGCCTCGTGGGCCCGGGACACGGCGTCGTGGGAGCGGTCGATGGTCGGTGCGACGTCGCGGCGCCGCTGCTGCCACTCGTCGGCGGCGAGCGGCCCGACCCGTTCGAGCCGGTCGGCGAGCAGCTCCACCTGGTCCACGAGCACGGTGCGCAGGCGGTCCAGCGCGTCCTCCGACGGGGTGAGCGGCAGGGGCGGGAACAGCAGGTTCACGCCGGTGCCGATCGCCGCGCCCACGACGATGAGCCCGGCGAACACCGTGATGTACTCGAGCTGCTCCGCTCCGCCGAGGATGAGCACGAACAACGCCGAGGTCACCACCCACGTCCCCATCTCGCCGAAGACGCGCCAGCCGGAGCACAGGAGGGCGGTCCCCACCACGAGGGCCACCGACAGCGTGCTGGAGCCGAGCGCCAGGTCCACGCCGCGGGCCAGCACCGCGCCCGCGAGCACCGCCCCGGTCGCCTGCACGGAGTCCCGTACCGACCGGACGGCGGTGCTCGAGGTGGCGATGATCGCCCCGAGCGGCGCGTAGTACGGCTGCTCGGAGAACGGCGCCGGCGCCAGCGCCCCCACCACCCACGCCAGCGACGCCGCGAGCGCGCCCTTGGCGGCCAGACCCCAGCGGGGGTGGCGCGCCCAGTGCGCGTGCAGGGTGGTGAGCAGGGTGGTGAGGCGCTGTGGCGGTGTGGGCATCACCGCCAGGCTCACGCGGCGCCGGGCCACGCGCATCCGGGACCGGTCAGGTCCGGGTGCGCCGGGCGAGCCCGAGGATCAGGCTGACCACCAGGACGGCCACGCCGATCCAGATCAGGAACTGCCCGATCTCCGTCGCGACCCCCAGGATCACGAGGACCACGCCGATGATGATGAGGACGAGCCAGGCAGGCATCTGAGACCTCCTTCGTCGTGGCGACGCGGGGTGCGCCGCCGTTGATCCGAGGTTCGTCCTGTTTGTGGTCACTCGCACCTGAAAGGCCGGGCGCCGGCGCATGCGGGCTGACCGGGGTGTTGCCTGGTGAGCGGCCGGGGGCCTACGGTGGTGGGACCCGGGGTCATGAAGCGGCTCCAGATCTCCTGGATCTGGAGGTTCCCATGTCCCCACCCGGCATCTCTCCCGACGACCCCGCGCTGCGCGCCGTCGTCATCGGCCTGGTCTCCGTCGAGCGGGTCAAGAGCGTCGTCGCCGTGGTCCGCGGCGTCGACGAGGACGCCGCCGAGCGCGTGCTCACCGACGTGGCCCGGGAGGCCGGTGTGCCCCTGTGGGCGGCCTCCGACCAGGTGCTCGCGAACCTGCAGACCCAGGTGGGCACCGCCGGCCTCACCCCGGACACGCTGGACCGCGCGCTCGACGCCGTCTGCCCGGCGGGTTCGTCAGGCTGAGCGGCCGGCGGCCGTGAGCACCTTCAGCAGGGCGCGCTCGTCGGCGTCCATCCACCGTGACGTGCGCGCGGCGGCGGCGCCGGAGCGCTCGACGAGGCGGTCGAGCTCGGCGCGGTCCTCGGTCAGCAGCACGGGGTGCACGTAGCTCTTGCGGCACACCGCCGGGGTGTTGTGCAGGTGGGCCGCGGCGATCCGGACGGCCTCGGCGCGCTGGGCGTCGTGCTCCTGCCGGGTGTGCGGCGTCAGCCCGCGCAGGTGGCCCAGGACGAGGGCGCTGGCGCCCCACGTCCGGAACGTCTTGGCGGTGTACCCGTCACCCATGACCCGGCCGAGGTACTCGTTGACGTCCCGGGACCCGACGGTGCGGGTCTCGTCGCCGTCCACGTACTGCAGCAGGCGCTGGCCCGGCAGCTCCTGGCACCGGCGCACCACGTTCGCCACGCGCCGGTCGTGCAGGACGACGTCGTGCGGGGTGCCCGACTTGCCGCGGAAGCGGAACCGGATCTCGGCGCCCTGCACCTCGGCGTGCCGGGAACGCAGGGTCGTCAGCCCGAACGACGCGCCGGACCGCACGTACTCGTCGTTCCCGACCCGGATCAGGGTCTCGTCGAGCAGCCGGACGACGGTCGCGACCACCCGCTGCGGGCCCAGCCGCGGTGAGCGCAGGTCGGCGTCGACCTGCTTGCGCAGCGTGACCAGGGCGCTGCCGAACTCCACCAGGTCGTCGAACTTCGCGGTGTCCCGCTGCTCGCGCCACAGCCGGTGGTAGAGGTACTGCTTGCGGTGTCTGGCGTCGCGCCCGGTGGCCTGGAGATGACCGGTGGGGTCGGCGCAGATCCACACGTCGGTCCATGCCGGCGGCACGGCGAGCGCGCGGAGGCGGGCCAGCGTCGCGGCGTCGGTGATGCGGGCGCCCCGGTGGTCCGTGTACGAGAACCCGCGACCCCGCCGCCGGCGGTGGATGCCGGGGTCGGAGTCGCTGGTGTGGGTGAGCGCGCTCAGCGGTTGGGCTCGGCATCCGAGATGTCCGCCAGGGCGGACGACGGGTCGCGCTCCACGGCGAGGTCGCCGATCGAGACGATGCCCACCAGCACGTCGCCGTCCAGCACCGGGACCCGGCGCACGGCGGCGGAGCGCATCACCTCGACCGCGGTCTCGACCGGGTCGGTGTGGCCGACCGTGACCACCTTCTCGCTGGCGACCTGCTGCACCGGGGCGTCCACGCCGTGGCCCTCGGCCAGGCCGCGCACCACCAGGTCCCGGTCGGTCACCACGCCGACGGCGGTGTTGTCGCTGGTCACGACCAGCGCGCCGACGTTCTCGGCGGCCATCAGCCGGGCGGCCTCGCGCAGCGGCTGGGCCGCGTCGACGGTGGTGGGTGCGGGGGTCATCACATCGGCGACCGTCTGCCGGGTCGTGTCGTTCTCCATCGTCGTTCTCCATCCCTCGGGACGTGGACGGCGGGCTGCTTCACCGACCCCTCCAGCATGGCCCGCGGGGCCCGCGCTCGCACGCGCGCCTCAGGCTGCCTCGACCCGCCTGCGCAGTGCGGCCGCGGCGGCCCGCGGGTCGGCGGCCTGCGTGATCGCGCGGACGACGACGACGCGCCGGGCCCCGGCCTCCAGCACCTGGTCCAGGCGCTCGGCGTCGATCCCGCCGATCGCGAACCACGGCGTGGCCGGGGCCCGGCCGGCCACCTCCCGCAGCAGGTCCAGGCCCACGGCGGGGCGGCCCGGCTTGGTCGGCGTGGCCCACAGCGGACCGACGCAGAAGTAGTCGACCCGCGGGTCGGCCTCCGCCGCCAGCGCCTCGTCGAGGGCGTGCGTGGACCGGCCCAGCACCGGGTCGTCGCCCAGCAGGGTGCGCACCGCGTCCGGCGGCAGGTCACCCTGGCCCATGTGCACCACCGGCGCGCGGGTCAGCCGGGCGACGTCGGCCCGGTCGTTGACCGCCCACAGGGCGCCGTGCTCGGTCGCCACGCGCGCGACGAGCGCCTGCAGCTCGATCTCGCGCGCGACGTCCAGCGACTTGTCCCGCAGCTGCACCACGTCGACCCCGCCCTCCAGCGCCGCGTGCAGGAACGGTTCCAGGTCACCCGTGCCCTCGCGGGCGTCGGTGCACAGGTACAGGCGGGCGTCGGCCAGGCGGGCGCGCGGGTCGGTGCGGTGGTCCACGGCGCGAGTGTAGGCCCGCCCCGCACGGGGGTTAGGGTGGTCGCGTGCACGGGAGCCCCGCACGGGGCTGAGAGGGCGCAGGGCGCCGACCGTCGAACCTGATCTGGGTCATGCCAGCGAAGGGAGCAGCATCATGAGCAGCCGTGCGTGCGACGTCCTCGTGGTCGGCGCGGGCGTCGTCGGGCTGACCGCGGCCTGGCGCGCGCTGGACGCCGGAGCCGGCGTGGTCGTCCTGGACCCCGCGCCCGGCGACGGTGCCACCCACGCCGCCGCGGGCATGCTCGCGCCCGTCATGGAGGCGGGCTTCGGCGAGGAGGGGCAGGCCCGGCTGGGTACCGCGGCGCTCGCCCTGTGGCCCTCCTACGCCTCGGCGGTCGAGCACGCGGCCGGCCTGCCGCCCGGCGCCGTCGGCCTGGACACGACGTCGGGCACCCTCGCCCTCGCCTACGACGCCGACGACGTGGTGGCCCTGCGCCGCCTGCTCGCCCTGCACCGCCAGTGGGGCCTCGGCTCGGCCGAGCTGCCACCCGCCGCGGCGCGCGAGCGCGAACCGGGGACGGGGCCCCGCGTGGCGGGCGCGGCGTGGGTGCCGGGGGACCACAGCGTGGACCCGCGGGCCCTGCACGCGGCGCTCGCGGGCGTGGTCGCGGCCCGCGGCACGGTCGTGCGCCGTGCGGCGGCAGCCCTCACCTGGGCGGACGGCGCCGTGACCGGGGCGGTCGACGCCGCGGGCACCACGTACGCGGCCGGCACCGTGGTCCTGGCCGCGGGGCACGCGAGCGGGACCCTGTACGCGGGCGCCCCGACGCGCCCCGTGCCGGGCACGACGCTGCGCCTGCTCGCCGACGCCGACCGGGCACCCCGGGTGGTGGTGCGCGGCGTGGTGCAGGGCCGCCCCGTGTACGCGGTACCCCGCCCCGTGCGGCCCGACGGCACGCGCGAGGTGGTCGTGGGCGCGACGTCCCACGAGCGCGCCGACGACCACCTGACCCGGGCCGGCGACGTCTTCGCCCTGCTGCGCGACGTCCGCGTGCTGCTGCCCGGCCTGGACGAGGCCGTGCTGCTGGAGGCGACCACCCGGTCCCGCCCCGGCAGCCCCGACAACGCGCCGCTGCTGGGCCGGGCCGCCCCCGGCCTCCACCTCGCCACCGGCCACCACCGCAACGGCATCCTGCTGGCCCCGCTCACGGCGGCCGCGCTCGACCACGCGCTGGGTGCGGCCCCGTCCGCCTGGGCGGACGAGGAAGCGGCCGGGGCCGCGGTGGCCGCCGCCGCCCGGTACGCCGACCCGCTCCGGTTCGGCCCGGCGTGCGGCACCCCGGCGGGCCGCACCCCTGTGTCCAGCACCATCGAAGGAGGCACCGCATGACCAGCCACCCCGACCAGACCAGCCACCCCGGCCGCACGGGTTCGCCCGGCACCGCCCTCGTCAACGGCGACCCGTACCCGCTGCCCGCGCCGCTGCCCGTCACCGACCTCGTGGCGCGCCTGCTGCCCGGCGTCGTGGTGGACGGCGCCCCGCAGGGCGTGGCGGTCGCGCTGGACGACGTCGTCGTGCCGCGCGGAGCGTGGGACACCACGACCGTCCGCCCGGGCGACCGGGTCGAGGTCGTCACCGCGGTGCAGGGAGGCTGACCATGACGGAGCCGACGGAACCGGTCGTGCCGGACGCGCCGCTGACCATCGCGGGCACGGAGCTGTCCTCGCGCCTGGTCATGGGCACCGGGGGAGCGGCGAGCCTGCTCGCGCTGGAGGACGCGCTCGTGGCGTCCGGCACGGAGCTGACCACCGTGGCGATGCGCCGGGTGTCGCGACCGCGTGCCGCGGACGACCCGGCGCGCGCCGGTGACCCCTCGGTGTGGGGGCTGCTCGCGCGGCTCGGCATCCGCGCGCTGCCCAACACGGCAGGCTGCTTCTCCGTGCACGAGGCGGTGCTCACCGCCCGGCTCGCCCGGGAGGCGTGCGCGACGGACTGGGTCAAGCTGGAGGTCATCGCCGACGACGTGACGCTGCTGCCCGACCCGATCGGCCTGGTGGAGGCCGCGCGGACCCTGGTCGACGAGGGGTTCACCGTGCTGCCGTACACGAGCGACGACCCGGTGGTGGCGCGCCGGCTGGAGGACGTGGGCTGCGCGGCGGTGATGCCCCTGGGCTCGCCGATCGGCTCGGGGCTCGGCATCGCCAACCCGCGCAACATCGAGGCGATCGCCGCGGCGGCGTCGGTCCCGGTGATCCTGGACGCGGGCATCGGCACGGCGTCGGACGCCGCGCTGGCCATGGAGCTCGGGTGCGACGGCGTGCTGCTGGCCACGGCGGTGACGCGCGCCGCCGACCCGGTGCGCATGGCTCGCGCGATGCGCCTGGCCGTCGAGGCGGGGTACGACGCCGCCCGCGCGGGCCGGCCGCCGCGCCGCGAGCGGGCGCTGGCCTCGTCGCCCGTGGACGGGCTGGTGGACGTCGGCGGCAACCTGGACCTCGCGCTGTGACCGCGCTGCCGCCGCTGGTCGAGCCGGGCCGCGACCTGGGGCGGGACGAGCTGGCCCGGTACGCGCGGCACCTGGTGCTGCCCGGCGTGGGACCCGAGGGCCAGCGCCGCCTGGCGAACGCGCGCGTGCTCGTGGTGGGCGCGGGCGGGCTGGGCAGTCCCGTGCTGCTGTACCTCGCCGCCGCCGGCGTGGGCACGCTGGGTGTCGTGGACGACGACGTGGTCGAGGTGTCCAACCTGCAGCGGCAGGTGGTGCACGGGGTCTCGGACCTCGGGCGGCCCAAGACGGCGTCGGCGCGGGAGGCGGTCGCCGAGGTCAACCCGCACGTCGAGGTCGTGGAGCACCCCGAGCGGCTGACGACGGCGAACGCGCTGGAGGTGCTGTCCGGGTACGACCTGGTGCTCGACGGGACCGACGCCTTCGCGACCCGCTACCTGGTCTCGGACGCCGCCGAGGTGCTCGGCGTCCCGTGCGTCTGGGGCGCGATCCACCGGTTCACGGGGCAGGTCGCCACGTTCTGGGGCGCGCCCCCGGCCGGCGTGGAGGGCGTGACCTACCGGGACGTGTTCCCCGTGCCCCCGCCGCCGGGGGCATCGCCGGACTGCGCGACGGCCGGGGTGCTCGGCGCGATGTGCGGCACCGTGGGCTCGGTCATGGCCACGGAGGCGGTCAAGCTCGTCACCGGGGCGGGGGACACCCTGCTCGGGCGCCTGGCGGTGTACGACGCGCTGGCCCTGACCTGGCGGCAGCTCACGGTGCGGCGCGACCCGGCCCGGGAGCCGGTCACGGCACTCCTGAGCGCCGCGGACGGAGCCGACCCGTACGCCGTGTTCTGCGGGCTGCCGGCGGCGGACGGCGTGGACGGCGTGGACGGCGTGGACGGCACGGACGGTCCCGGCACCGTCTCGGTACGGGAGCTCGCCGCCCTGCGCGACGGCGGCGGGGAGCCCCTGGTGCTGGACGTGCGCGAGCCGTGGGAGGTGGAGCTCACGGCCTGGCCCGGCGCCCGTGCGGTCCCGTCGGGGGCGTTCACCGGTCCGGGGGCCGGCACGGCGGTGGGCGAGGTCGCGGCGTGGGCGGCGGGCCGCCCGGTGCACGTGCTGTGCCAGGCCGGGGTCCGGTCGGCGCGCGTGGCGCGGCGGCTGGCCGAGGCGGGGGTCGGGGCCCGGTCGGTGGCCGGCGGGATCGCGGCCTGGGTGGCTGACGGGCACGGCTGACGGGCACGGCTGACGGGGCCGGCTGACGGGCCCGGGAGTGACGGGCGCCACCTTCCTGGTGGCGCCCATGGGTTGACGGGAACCCGCCAGCGATTAGGTTAGGTCAGGCAAACCTAAGTTCTGGTTCTTCCCTTCCCGCGATCCCTCCGAAGGAGACTTTCGCATGCCCTCACGCCTGCCCGCGGCGACCCAGCCGGTGACGACGAAGCACGACACGACCGCGCTGGTGCGCGGGGCCACGGCGAGCGCCTACGCGGACACCGTCCACGAGGTCGCCCGCGACGTGGCCGCCCGGCTCGCGTCCGTCACGCAGCCGTTCTCCGGCGCCAGCCGCGCCGAGCTGCGGGACCTGGTGGCCGCCGTGGACCTGGACGGTCCGCCGTCGGGCACGAGCGAGGCGCTGCGGGAGGCCGCGGACCTGTACGCGACGCACGCGATCTGGTTCCACGCGCCCACCTACGCGGCGCACCTGAACTGCCCGGTCGCGCTGCCCGCGGTGGGGGCGGAGACGATGCTGGCCGCGATCAACACCTCCGTGGACACCTACGACCAGTCCACGGTGGCCACCCTGATGGAGCGGCGGCTCGTGGAGTGGACCGCGGGCCGCATCGGCTTCCCGGTGGACGGCGGCGAGGGGCCGGGCGCCGACGGCGTCTTCACCTCCGGCGGCACCCAGTCCAACTTCCAGGCCCTGTTCCTGGCCCGCGAGAAGGCGCGGCGGACCGGTGTGCGCCTGGAGTCCATGCGGATCCTGGCCACCGAGGTCAGCCACTTCAGCATCGCCAAGTCCGCGCTCCTGCTCGGCCTGCCCGACGACGCCGTGGTCGCCGTGGGCACGGACGCCGACGGCCGCATGAGCGCCGACGCCCTGGCCCGGACGCTGGTGGACGTCGAACGCACCGGCGACGTCGTGGTCGCCGTCGTCGCGACCGCCGGCACCACCGACCGCGGCTGCATCGACCCCCTGGGCCCGGTCGCCGACCTGTGCGACGCCGTGGGCACCTGGCTGCACGTCGACGCCGCCTACGGCTGCGGGCTGCTGGTCAGCCCCACGCGCCGTCACCTGCTGGCCGGCATCGAGCGGGCCCGCAGCGTCACCGTCGACTTCCACAAGTCGTTCTTCCAGCCGGTGTCCTCCAGCGCGCTGATCGTGCGCGAGCGGGCCGACCTGGCGCCCGTGGCCTGGCACGCGGACTACCTCAACCCGGAGGAGAACGCCGAGCCCAACCAGGTCGACAAGTCCCTGCAGACCACGCGCCGGTTCGACGCCCTCAAGCTCTGGGTGACGCTGCGCGCCCTCGGCCCCGACGGCGTGGGCGCGATGGTCGACGCCGTGTGCGACCTGGCCGCCGCCGTGCACCAGGACCTCGCCGGGGACCACGACTTCCGGCTGGTCGGCACCACCGACCTGTCCACGGTGCTGTTCCGCTACCAGCCCGACGGCCTCGACCCCGCGCGGGCCGACGCCCTGGTGCCCCAGGTGCGGCGCGTCCTGTTCGACTCCGGCCGCGCCCTGGTGGCCAAGACCGTGATCGACGGTCGCCCGTGCCTCAAGCTCACGCTCCTGAACCCGGACGCCACGCTCGCCGACATCCGCGGCGTGCTGGAGCTGGTCCGGTCCGCCGCCCACGGGCTGCTCGCCGGGGAGGCGCTCGCGGACACCGACGAGCCGCCGTGCCGCGACGTGCACCCCCGCCTGGAGCGCGCCGAGGGGGAGGACCGATGAGCGCCGCCCTGCCCGTGCGGGACCTGCCCGTGCACGACCTCGTCTGCGTCGGGATCGGGCCCTTCGGCCTCGGCCTGGCGGCCCTGGCCGACCCGCTGGACGACGTGGACGCGGTGTTCCTGGACCAGGCCGACGGCTTCTCGTGGCACCCCGGGATGCTCATCGAGGGCACCACGCTGCAGGTCCCGTTCCTGGCCGACCTGGTGACGATGGCCGACCCCACCTCGCGGTACTCGTTCCTGGCGTGGCTCAAGGCGACGGGGCGGCTGTACCCGTTCTACATCCGCGAGTCGTTCTACCCGCTGCGTGCCGAGTACGACGAGTACTGCCGCTGGGTGGCCGCGCAGCTCCCGGCGCTGCGGTGGGGGCGGCGCGTGACCGGCGTGGTGCGCGTGCCCGCGCCGGACGGCGGGTACCTGTTCGAGGTCACCGCGCAGACGCCGGACGGCACCGAGAAATACTGTGCCAAGCACCTCGTGCTCGGCACCGGCACCCAGCCGCGCCTGCCCGCGGTCCTGGGTGAGCTCGGTGCGCACGCCGGTCCCGTCGTGCACACCGCCGACTACCTGCCGCACCGGGAGGCGCTCGCCGCGTCCGGGTCCGTCACCGTGGTGGGCAGCGGGCAGTCCGCCGCCGAGGTGTACCGCGACCTCCTGGACGGCTGCGGCACCGGCCCGGGGGAGTACCGCCTGGACTGGGTGACCCGCTCGCCGCGGTTCTTCCCCATGGAGTACACCAAGCTCACCCTGGAGATGACCTCGCCGGAGTACACCGACCACTACGCCGCCCTGCCCGCCGCGCTGCGCGACCAGCTCGGCCGCGAGCAGCGCACCCTCTACAAGGGCATCAGCGGCGACCTCGTCGACGACATCTACGACACCCTGTACCGGCGGTCCGCGCTCGGCCGCGAGGTGCCGACCACGCTCCTGACCGACACCGAGGTGGTCGCGGCCCGGTTCGACCCCGACGGCGCGGGCGGGGCCGGCGAGTACGTGCTCACCCTGCGCCACGGCCAGCTCGGCACCACCGCGGAGCACCGCACGCGCGCCGTCGTCGCCGCCACCGGCTACGCCGCCCAGGTGCCGCGCTTCCTGGCGCCCGGCCTGGTCGACGTCGACGACCGGGGCCGCTACGTCGTGGCCCGCGACTACACCGTGGACGGCGACCGGCGCATCCACGTCATGAACGGCGAGGAGCACACGCACGGCGTCACCGCGCCGGACCTCGGCTTCGGGCCCTGGCGCAGCTCGGTGATCCTCGCTACCGTCACGGGCCGCGAGCCCTACCCGATCGAGCGCCGGATCGCCTTCCAGCAGTTCGGCCTGCCCACCTCCCGCACCCGGACGGAGGTCGCCCCGTGACCGCACCGACCACCCTGCAGGTCTTCCGCACCAGCACCCGCCTGGGTGACGTCACTCTCGAACCCGTGGTCCCCGCGCGGGACGCCGAGCTGGTCCAGGGCTGGCTCGCGCACCCGTCCGCGGCCTACTGGCAGATGAGCGCCCTGAGCGTCGACGAGGTGCGCGAGTACCTCGCCGCCGTCCAGGGCGGCCCGCACGAGGACGCCTGGCTCGGCCGCCTCGACGGGGAGCCCGTGTTCCTCACCGAGACGTACGACCCCGCGCACGTGCTGCTCACCGGCGTGCACGACGCGCTGCCCGGCGACCTGGGCATGCACCTGCTCGTGGCCCCGCCCGAGACCCCGCGGCACGGCCTGACCGACGCCGTCATGACCGCCGTCATGCGGTTCTGCCTGTCCGACGGCGGACCGCACGGCGCCGGGCGGGGCGCGACGCGCGTCGTCGTCGAGCCGGACGTCGGCAACCGCAAGATCGCCGCCAAGAACGCCGCCGCCGGGTTCCGGGTGCTGCGCGAGGTGGACCTCGGCCGCGGCGCGCACGCCAAGCGGGCCGCCCTCAGCGTCGCCACCCGCGCCGACTTCGCGGCCTCCGCCCTGGGCGAGGGCCCGGTGCTCGCGTCGCACCTCACCCCCGGCCACATGGAGCACGCCCACCGTCACCTGGCCGCCAAGGCGCTCGCGGAGCTCGCCCACGAGCGCCTCTTCGAGCCGGAGCTCGACGCACCCGCCGACCCCGGCGCACCCGCCCGCTATCGCCTCGCCCTCGACGGCGTCACCTACCGGTTCACCGCCCGCCGCCACGCCCTGGAGCACTGGGTGATCGACCCGGCGTCCGTGCGCCGCACCGGCGCCGCGGGGCTGCGCGGCGAGGTCGACCTGCCCGTGGACGCGCTGGAGCTGATCGCCGAGCTCCAGCCGCTGCTCCAGGTGCCGGACGCGCTCCTGGCGACCTACCTCGAAGAGCTCTCCTCCACCCTGGCCAGCGCCGCCGCCAAGCGCGAGCGCGAGCTCGACGGCACCACGCCCTCGGTGCGCGGCCTGCTGGACGCGATGCGGACGGCGTCCGGCACCCGGGACGTCGCCGAGGCGTTCCAGCAGGTCGAGGCCGCCATGTCCGAGGGGCACCCGAGCTTCGTGGCCAACAACGGCCGCATCGGCTTCTCCCTGGACGACTACCGCACCTACGCCCCCGAACGCGGGCAGCGCGTGCGCATGCTGTGGCTCGCGGCCCGCCGCGAGCACACCCACCTGGCCCTGGCCGCCGACCGCACCGAGGCCGGCCACTACGGCGCCGAGCTGTCCGACGCCGAGCGCACCGCCTTCGCCGAGCGCGTGGCCGCCCGCGGCCACGACCCGGCCGACTACCTCTACCTGCCCGTGCACCCCTGGCAGTGGGACCACCGCGTCGCGATCACGTTCGCCGCCGACGTCGCCCGCGGCGACCTCGTGCCGCTCGGCCCCGGGTCCGACGAGTACCAGCCGCAGCAGTCGATCCGCACCATGTTCAACCGCACCCGCCCCGAGCGGCACTACGTCAAGGTGGCGCTCGCCATCCAGAACATGGGGTTCCTGCGCGGCCTGTCGCCCGCCTACATGCGCGTCACCCCGGCGATCAACGACTGGGTGGCCGACCTGGTCGCGGCTGACGAGACCCTGCGCGCGAACGGGTTCGGCGTGCTGCGCGAGGTCGCCTCCGCCGGGTACACGGGCGACGTCTACCACCGCACCCCGCAGCCCAACCCGCACCGCAAGATGCTCGCGGCCCTGTGGCGCGAGTCGCCCGTGCCCCGCCTGGCGCCCGGCGAACGGCTGGTCACCATGGCGAGCCTGCTGCACCGCGACGCCGGCGGCACCGCGTTCGCCACCACCCTGGCCCGCGAGTCGGGCCTGCCGCCCGAGCAGTGGCTGCAGGCCTACCTCGACGCCTACCTGTACCCGCTGGTGCACTGCCTGCTGGCCCACGAGCTCGCGTTCATGCCGCACGGGGAGAACCTCATCCTCGTGCTGCGCGACGGCGTCGTGGTGCGCGCCCTCATGAAGGACATCGGGGAGGAGGTGGCCATGCTCGGGCACCGGCCCCTGCCCGAGCGGGTCGAGCGCATCCGGGCCGTCGTCGACGACGAGGAGAAGGCGCTCGCGATCTTCACCGACGTGTTCGACGGCGTGCTGCGGCACCTGGCGGGCATCCTCGCGGGCGACGGCGTGCTCGGCGAGGACCGGTTCTGGGCGCTGGTGGCCGCCACGATCGACCGGCACGCCGCCGAGCACCCGGACCTGCGCACCGGCATCGACCTGCGGGCCGCGCGGTTCGCCCACTCCTGCCTCAACCGCCTCCAGCTGCGCAACACGCTGCAGATGGTGGACCTCGCCAACCAGTCGGAGTCGCTGATCTACGCCGGGACCATCGACAACCCCGTGCGCAGGACCGGTGCACGACTCCGAGCATGACCCCGAGCATGACCCCGAGCATGACCCCGAGCAGATCCCCCAGAGATGATGGAAGACGTGGACTTCGACCTGTTTCGTGACGACCTCGGCATCCCCCACGTGCGGGCCGCCTCCGAGACCGCGCTGGCCTACGGCCAGGGCTGGGTGACCGCCCAGGACCGCGGCCTGCAGATCGAGGCGGACCGGATGCGCGCCGAGGAGCGGTACGCCGAGCTCGCGGGCGCCGCGGGTGCGGCGTGGGACCGCTTCGCCGCGCGGGAGCGGCTGGCCGACACCGCTCGCGCGATCCACGACGCCGCGGCGCCGGCCGACCGGGCGTGGCTGGCCGCCTACGCCGACGGCGTGAGCGCCGGCCTGCTCGCCGGCGGCCGGGACGTCCCCGAGCTGGCGGGCGTGCCCCACCGGCCGTGGGAGCCGTGGACGCCGATCGGCGTGTTCCTGGCCACCCACGTGCTGTTCAACGGGTTCCCCGCCATCCTGTGGCGGGCCCACGTGGCCCGGCACCTGCACGTGCCCGGCGTGCCCCTGGAGCGCGTGCTGGGCCTGTTCGCCGCCGAGGCCGGGTCCGGCTCCAACGCCTGGGCCGTGCACGGTGCGTTCACGGCCTCCGGCAGCCCCCTGGTGGCCGGCGACCCTCACCGCACCCTGGAGCTGCCCGGCCCGTACCAGCAGGTCAGGCTGGTGTGCACCGACCCCGCCGCCCCGTACGACGTGCTGGGGTTCGCGTTCCCCGGCGTCCCCGGCGTGCCGCACTTCGCGCATGCCGCCTCGGGGCCGGGTGCTGCGGCAGGTTCTGTGGCGGGCTCGGTGGCGTGGGGCATCACCAATGCCGCCGCCCACCACGTCGAGGTCGTGTCCGACGGCGCGGACAGCGCCGACCCCGGCGCCTGGCGCCTGAGCTGGCCCGCCCGCGAGCTGTCCGACGTCGGTGTCGCGGCCTGGCGCGGCCTGCTGCACGCCCGGACGGCCCGCGACGTGGCCGACGCCTTCGCCGGGTGGGTCGACCCGGTCAACCGGGTACTCACCGCCGACAGCACGGGCGAGGTGCTGAGCCTCACCGCGGGCCGGGTGCCCGCCGCGACCGACCGTGCGCTGCCCGCGCCCAAGCCCGCCGACGGC
Source organism: Promicromonospora sp. NPDC050880 (assembly GCF_044456525.1). NCBI lineage: Bacteria > Bacillati > Actinomycetota > Actinomycetes > Micrococcales > Promicromonosporaceae > Promicromonospora > Promicromonospora sp. NPDC050880. The sequence continues at coordinate 8,728 of NZ_JBITFV010000019.1, read as the reverse complement.
TACGTGACGCTCCCCGCGCCCACCCGGGTGACCCAGGTCGCCGTGGACGCGAACGAGCGGCCCGTCACCCAGGCACCCGCCGAGCTGGACGGCCGGCCCGGGTACGGACCCCGCGACGTGCGCCCGGACCGCGAGGCGCACGACCTCGGCTGGTCCTACGTGCCCCACCGGGCCGAGCGCATCCGCCAGATCCTGGCCGCCGCCGAGCGGCCGGAGTCGCCCGGCACGCAGGCCCGCGTACACGGCGACACCCGAGACCTCGGCGCGGCAGCCCTCGTCGCGCACCTGGCGGGGGACGCGTCCGCCGCCGCCGTCCGCCTGCGCGCCTGGGTGGCCGAGGGCGCCCACGTGGAGGCGGGCTCGGCCGACGCCGCCCTCTACATGCGCTGGCGCGACGCGCTCACCCACCGGATCGCCCGGCACCCCGTCCTGGCCCCCCTGCACGTACCGCACGGGCAGGACCCGGCACTGGAACCGCTGCTCGGTGCGGTGTTCGACGTGCCGACGGCGGTCGGCGCGGGGCTCGCCCACCTGCTGGCGGCCGACTGGCTCGTCGTCGACGGGCCGGACGGGCAGCCGCTGCGGATCGACCCGGCGGCCGAGGCGAGCGCGGCGCTCGCGGAGGCGGCGGACCAGGCGTCCGGGACGTGGGGCGACGTGCACGTGCCGGCGCCCGTGGCCCCGGTGCCCGGCGTCGCGGGCGCGTACACCGCCGCCGTGCGCCCGGCGCCGGTCTCGGGCAACAACGAGACCGTCCGCTGCACCGGCGGCTCGCCGGGCATGGCCCCCACGGCCTACCGCGGCTCGGTCGCGCGCTACGTCTGGGACCTCGCCGACCGGGCGGGCAGCCGCTGGGGCGTGCCGTACGGCGCCGACGGCCGGCCGGGCACGGCGCACTTCGACGACCAGCACGCCACCTGGGCGGCCGCGGGCACGGTGCCCGTCGTCACCGACCTCGACCGCCTGTACGCCGTGGACACGACGGGCCGGCTGCTGAACGGCGCGCGCGGTGCGCAGGTGTGGCGGCGCGACGTCGGCCCGCACGGCGTGGTCACCGCGCACATGCTGGACCCGGAGGCCGACGCCGACGTGCTGCACCGCTGGTTCACGCAGCCGCGGGCCGCGTTCTGGGGGATGGGGGAGCACACGCGCGACGAGGTGGCCGCCACCTACGCGTTCGTCGAGTCCCTGCCCACGCACCACGCCTACCTCGTGCGGTGGGACGGCGAGCCCGTGGCCCTGGTGCAGGCCTACCACCCCGAGCACGACCCCGTGGCGGCCGCGTACGACGTCGCCCCCGGCGACCTCGGCCTGCACTTCTTCCTGGGCGGCCGCGGCCCGGTCGCCCGGCACGGTGCGGTGCAGGACCCGTGGGCGGTCCTGGGCCCGGCGCTGCGCGACTTCCTGTTCGCCGGGGCGGGGACCCGGCGCCTGGTGGGCGAGCCCGACGCGCGCAACGAGAAGGCCCTGCGCCGCATGGCGGCGCTGGGGTTCACGGCGGGCGAGGAGGTCTTCTTCGAGTCGGCGCAGGGCCCCAAGACCGCGCGCATGGCCTACCTGACGCGGGAGGAGGCAGGCCGGGGCACGCCGTGACGCAGGTCACAGAATGTTAGGTGCTTACCGAAACTAACAACTTGCGCCCGCCCGGATAATGGAGGCGATGCCTCCCACAGACGAACGCTCGAATCGATCCGATCCTTCCTCTGAACCGCGCAGCGAGCTCTCCACCGTCGCCTCCATCCGCCGCCTGCACCCTTACGTCCGCACCGCGTTGCCGCGGCTGGCCGGCGGCCTGCTCGCCTCCCTGGGCGCCAGCCTCATGGCGCTCGCCATCCCGCGCGTCCTGCAGTGGGTCACCGACGGCCCCCTCGCCTCCGGCGCGCGCGACCACGACTGGGCGGGCCTGGCCTGGTCGGTCGTCCTCGTCGCCGCGCTCGGCGTCGGGGAGGCCGGCCTGATCCTGCTGCGCCGCACCCTGGTGATGTTCCCCGGCACGCGCGTCGAGGCCGCGATGCGCACGGCCCTGTTCCGCCACCTGCAGGACCTCCCGGTGTCCTTCCACGACCGGTGGCCCGGCGGCCAGCTCCTGTCCCGCATCATGGGCGACCTCGGCCTGCTGCGCCGGTGGCTCGTGTTCGGCATCCTGCAGCTCGTGGTCAGCATCGTGACCATCGTCGTCGGCGTCGGCCTGCTCGTGGCCACCGGCGGCTGGCTGGGGATCATCTTCCTGTGCGGTGCGATCCCCGTGACCGTCCTGGCCTTCCGGTTCTCCCGCAAGTACCGCAAGATCTCCCGCCTCTCGCAGGACCAGTCGGGCGACCTGGCCACCACGGTCGAGGAGTCCGTGCACGGCATCCGCGTGCTCAAGGCGTTCGGCCGCGGCCCGGACGCGCTGGACCAGTTCACCGAGCAGGCCGCCGAGCTGCGCGAGACCGAGATCCGCAAGGCCACCACCGACGCGGGCCTGACCACCGCGCTGCGCGTCATCCCCGAGGTGACGCAGGCGGTCGCGCTCGTGGTCGGCGTCTACCTCGTGGCCTCCGGAGACATGACGCTGGGCGCCCTGGTCGCCTTCTTCACCACGACCGCCGTGATCAACGGCCCCGTCGTGGACCTCGGCATGACCCTGTCGATGACGCTCAACGCGCGCACCGCCGTCGACCGCTTCTTCGAGGTCATGGACACGGTCAACCCGCTGACGGACCCGGAGCGCCCCGCCGACCTGCCCCCGGTCACCCCCGGCCGCGGCGGCAGCACGGGCGGGCACGTCGCCCTGCGTGACGTCACCTTCCGGTTCGACGACGCCGAGCGCCCCGTGCTCGACCACGTCGACCTGGAGCTGCCGCCCGGCACCACCACGGCGCTGGTGGGGCTGACCGGCTCCGGCAAGTCGACCCTCGCGATGCTCGCGCCCCGCCTGTTCGACGTCACCGCGGGCCGCGTCGAGGTGGACGGCGTGGACGTGCGGGACATGACCCGCGAGCAGGTCCGTGAACGCGTCGCCGTCGCCTTCGAGGACCCGACCCTGTTCTCCGCCTCGGTGCGGGACAACGTGCTGCTCGGGGTGCCCGACGACCTGCCCGCGGCCGAGCGCGAGGCCCTGATGACCGAGTCCCTGGAGATCGCGCAGGCTCACTTCGTGGCCGACCTGCCCGGCGGCGCCGACACCCGCATCGGCGAGGAGGGCATGTCGCTGTCCGGCGGTCAGCGACAGCGGCTCGCCCTGGCCCGCGCCATCGCGGCCCGGCCCCGCGTGCTCGTGCTCGACGACCCCCTGTCCGCGCTCGACGTCACCACCGAGGAGGCCGTCACCGCACGGCTGCGCGACGTGCTCGTGGCCACCACCACCCTGGTCATCGCGCACCGCCCCTCCACCGTGGCGCTGGCCGACCGGGTGGCCGTGCTCCAGGGCGGGCGGATCACCGCCGTCGGCACGCACCAGGAGCTGTTGGCGACCGACCCGCACTACCGGTACATCATCTCCAGCCTGGAGGAGGACTACGCGGCGCACGCGGGCGAGGAGTCCCCGCCGGACGAGCCCGCACCCGACCAGTCCGCACCGCGAAGCCAGGAGGCGCTGTCATGACGGCCACCACCCAGCCCACCGACCGCCGTCGCCCCACCGACGCCGCCGCGGACGACGTCACCAGCCTCGGCAAGGAGGCCTCCCGCCGCGTGCGCCGGCGGTCCATGCACCTGCTCGGGGACCTGCTGCGCCCCCACAAGAAGGCGCTGGCGTGGGCGGCCGTGCTCGTCGTGGCCTCCACGCTCGGGCAGGTGGCCGGGCCGCTGTTCGTCGGACTGGCCATCGACGACGCCGTCCCGGCACTGCGCGACGGCTCCGTCACACCGCTGGTCCTGACCGGCGCCGGCTACCTCGTCGCCGCGGTGCTCGGCGGCATCGCGGCGGGCGCCTACGTGCGCGCCGCCGCCCGGATCGCCCAGGCCGTGCTGCTCGACCTGCGCCGCCGCGTGTTCCGGCAGACCCAGCGGCTCTCCCTGGAGTTCCACGAGTCGTACACCTCGGGGCGCATCATCTCCCGGCAGACCTCCGATCTGGAGGCGCTGCGCGAGCTGCTCGACGGCGGCCTGACCGGCGTCGTCTCCTCGCTGCTGCTGATGGTCTTCACCATCGGGTTCCTGTTCTACGTCGACTGGCGCTCCGGGCTCGTGCTCGCCGTCGCCTTCATCCCGGCCTGGCTGCTCACCCGCTGGTTCCAGCGCATGTCGCAGCGGTACTACCGCGAGCAGCGCACGGCCTCGGCCCGGCTCATCGTCAAGTTCGTCGAGACGATGACCGGCATGCGCGCCGTCCAGGCCTTCCGCCGGGAGCGCACCACCGAGGCCGACTACGGAACGCTCGGCGAGGACTACCGCGACGCCAACCTGCAGATCTTCGGCGTCAACGGACGGTTCCAGCCCGGGCTGATCCTCATCGGCAACCTGACGGTCGTGGCGGCGCTCGCCGTCGGCGGCTGGCGCGTGCTGGACGGCGGGCTCGAGGTGGGCGTGCTCGCCGCCGTGCTGCTGTACTGCAAGCGGTTCTTCCAGCCGGTGCAGCAGCTCGGCATGTTCTACAACGCGTTCCAGTCCGCGACCGCGGCGCTGGAGAAGGTCTCGGGGCTGCTCGCCGAGGAGCCGACCGTCGTCGAGCCGGCGCACCCCACGCCGCTGCCCCTGCACGACGGGCGGGCCCGGGGCGAGCTGCGCCTGGACCACGTGCGCTTCCAGTACGGCGACGGCCCCGTGGTGCTGCCCGACCTGGACCTGACCATCCCCGCCGGCCAGACCGTGGCCGTGGTGGGCACCACCGGTGCGGGCAAGTCGACGGTGGCCAAGCTGGTCACGCGGTTCTACGACGCGTCGGCCGGCGCGGTGCGGCTGGACGGCGTCGACGTGCGTGACCTGGCCTCGGCGGACCTGCGTCGCGCCGTCGTCATGGTGACGCAGGAGGCGTACCTGTTCAGCGGGTCGGTGCGCGAGAACATCGCGCTCGGGCGCCCGGGTGCCTCCCAGGCGGAGATCGAGGCGGCGGCGCGGGCCGTGGGCGCCCACGAGTTCGTGCTCGACATGCCCGACGGGTACGACACGGACGTGAACAAGCGCGGCGGGCGCGTGTCGGCGGGCCAGCGCCAGCTCCTGTCGTTCGCCCGGGCGTTCCTCGCCGACCCGGCGGTGCTCGTGCTCGACGAGGCGACGTCGTCGCTCGACATGCCGGGCGAGCGGCTGGTGCAGCGCGGGCTGCAGACGCTGCTGGCCGACCGGACGGCCATCATCATCGCGCACCGCCTCTCGACGGTCGCGATCGCCGACCGGGTGCTGGTGATGGAGCACGGGGAGGTCGTCGAGGACGGCACGCCCGCCGAGCTCGTCGCCGGAGACGGGCGGTACGCCCGGCTGCACGCCGCATGGGAGGACTCCCTGGTCTGACCGGCTCCCCGGCACGGGGCGCGGCTCAGGCCCCGTCCGGCCCGCCCCGTGCCAGGGCGTCCGCGACGACCCGCAGCGCCTGGTCGAGCTCGGTGTCGGTCACGCCGCCGAAGCCGACCACCAGCCCCGACAACCGGGCGGTACGGCAGTACTGCGCGAGCAGCGGCATGTCGAACCCGGCGGCACGCGCCGCCGCCCGAGCCGCCGTGGCGGCCGAGGCGTCCGTGAGCCAGGTCGAGTACATGCCCGCCAGCGGCCCGGCGAGCTCGGCGTGCGGGGACAGGGCGGCGGCGACCCGGGGCGCGCGCTCGGCGTAGACCCGGCGGGCCGTGCGGACCACCTTGTCGGCCCACCCGTCGCGCAGCAGCGTGAGCAGGGCCCGCTGGGTGGGCCAGGGCGGCGTGTCGTGCGTGATCGTGCGCCGACGCACGAGGCGCTCGTGCAGGGCCGGCGGCGCCACGAGCCAGCCCAGCCGCAGACCCGGGCTGACCGACTTCGCGGTGGTTCCCAGGTAGGCGACCCGGGACCGGTCGAGCGCCGCGAGGGCCGGCACGGGCGCGACGTCGTAGCGGAACTCGGAGTCGTAGTCGTCCTCCAGCACGACGGCGTCCGCGGCCCGGGCCGCCCCGAGCAGCGCGAGCCGGTCCGCGGCGGGCATGACCCGGCCGAGCGGATGCTGGTGGGCCGGCGTCACGTACGCGGCCGCACACCCGTCCAGGCTCGTGACCGCCGCGTTCGCCGGATGGTCGACGACGACCCGGCCGGCCGCGCGCACCGTCTCCACCGCGGCGCGGTAGCCGGGGTCCTCCACGAGCACGGCCCCGGGATCCAGCACGCCGAGGAGCTGGCGCAGACCGTCCGTGGTGCCGGCCGTCACCAGGATCTCGTCCGGGCCGACCGTCAGCCCACGGGTGCGCCCGAGACGTTCGGCCAGCGCCTCGCGCAGCTCCGGCACCCCGCGAGGGTCCGGATAACCCCGCGGAGGCCGAGCCGCCGATACCTCCCGCCAGGCCCGACGCCAGCCTGCGAGATGGCGCGGGTCGATCCAGGGCGTCCCGGCGTCGAGCTGCACGTACCGCGGTTCATGCGTCGCGGGTCGTGCCACGGGGGCGGCTGCGGGCAGCGCCTCGCCGGACGCCACGAACGTCCCCGCACCCCGGCGGGTCTCGACCCAGGCCTCCGCGAGGAGCTGGTCGTAGGCCTGCTCGACCACGGCCCGCGCCACGCCCAGGTCGGTCGCGAGGGCACGGCTGGAGGGCAGACGGTCGCCGGTGGTGAGCGTGCCGTCGGTGACCAGGGCGCGGACGGCGGCCGCGAGCTGGGCCGGGAGCGGCGTCGGGAGGGAACGGTCCAGGTGAACGGGGAGCATGGGGAGGATCTCTGGGCTGGGCTGGGCTGGGCTGGGCTGGGCTGGGCTGGGCTGGGCTGGGCTGGGCTGGGCTGGGCTGTGGCGGGCGGGGATAGTGCGCGCGGATGGCTGGGTGAGCCTGTGTGCCAGGGTGCTGCGGGGGAGTGGCCTGTTGAGTTCGACCGGAACTGGCTCGTGCTCCTGGGCCACCTGCGGACCAGGCTAGCGTCATGACGACGGATCCCCTCGAGCCCGCGGCTCCTCACGAACTCGCAGCCCCCGCCACGCTCCTGCTGCAGGGTGCGCACCACCCACAGGCGGCGCCCCACTCGCAGGCGGCGCCCGACTCGCAGGCGGCGTCCCGTCCGCAGCCGGATGGCCTCTCGCCGACGGCGCGGACAACCCCGACGCGCGGCCGGAATCGCCAGGTCGCCGAACGGGAGCGGCTGATGACACTCCTGGCGGACGCGCTCGTGGCACACCTCGGCGTGGTCGCCGGCCCGCACCCGGTGGTGCTGCCCACGGCGTTCGGCGTCGACCCGTCCGGACCGGACGACGGCGGCACGCTCTACCTGCACGGATCCGTCGCCGCCGGCTGGTTGACGCCGGCTCTGGAGCAGGACGTCTGCGTGACCGTCACGGAGCTGGACGGGCTGGTGCTGGCCCGGACCGGGTTCCACCACTCCATGAACTACCGGTCCGCCGTGGTGATCGGGCGACCTCGACGGGTCACCGACACGGACGAACGACGCCGTGCGCTCGACCTGATCGTCGACCACATGGTCCCCGGACGGTCCGCGACGCTCCGGTCCCCGACCCGCAAGGAGCTGGCCGCCACGGTCGTCATCGCACTGCCCCTCGCCGAGGCGTCGATGAAGCAGCGCGCCGGTGGCGCCAGCCTGGAGCCCGGCGACCTGGAACTGACGGGGTGGGCCGGGGAGGTGCCTCTGCGTCGTGTGGCGTCGGCGCCCGTCACCGAGGACTACGTGTCCGAACCAGTACCGGACCTCGTGCTGCGCCGGGCACGCGGGCTCGGCATGGCGTGAGGCGCTCGCGGGTACTGCCCTAGAACGGTGGATCGTCAGGCACGGGAAGGTTTGGCCGTCGGACCTCCTGCCGGCCGTCGTCATGCTCGGCGCCGAGCCGGCGGCGGGCGTCCCCGGCGAGGCTCGTGACGTCCTCGCAGACGGTTCCCACCTGCGTGGCGGGTCGTGTGTAGGTGTGGCCGGTGGGTGCGGTCCAGGTGGTGGTGCCGGTGGTGGGGTTGCGGGTGGGGGTCCAGCCGTGGTGGGTCTTGGCGAGGTGGTGGGCGCGGCACAGGGGTTGCAGGTTGTGGGCGCGGGTCTGGCCTGGGGTTCCCGGCGGCTGGTGCTCGGGGTCGAGCCCGTGGTCGTAGGGGTGGATGTGGTCGAGGTCGGCCCAGCGGGCGGGTCGGTCGCAGTGGGGGAAGCAGCAGGTCTGGTCGCGGGTGGTCACGGCTTGGCGGAGGATCTTGCCGGGTTGGTAGGTGGTGGTGGAGTAGTCGGTCAGGATGCCGGTGGCCGGGTCGGTGATGAGGCGTTGCCAGGTGGCGTCGGTGGCGATGTGTGCGGCTGTCTCGGCGGGGATGGGTCCGTAGCTGTCCAGGTGTGCGGGGGTGTCGTCCAGGCCCAGGAGCATCGTGGCCGGGAGGGTCAGGCGGACCTGTGGTCTGACGGGGATGACCTGGATCGTGGTGCCGCCGCAGGTGCAGCCCCCGCAGGTGCAGCCCGTGGCGGGCACGGTGGTGCGTGGCAGGGCACCGGGGTCAGCATCGGCATCGGCATCGGCACCGGGGCCGGCACCGGGGCCGGCATCGGCTTCGGCTGCGGGGTCTGGGGCGCATTCGGGGTGGGGTGGGACGATGATGCGGCCGGTGGTGATGGCGACCAGGGCGTCGGCGCGGGCCTGGGCCAGGGTGCGGGTGGTGCC
>NZ_JBITFV010000018.1:31517-92026 GCF_044456525.1 Promicromonospora sp. NPDC050880 | reverse complement strand
GGACTCCCTCAACGGGCGACCCCGCAAGACGCTCGGATATCTGACACCATCAGAAAAGTTCGCAGAACTCGTTGCAACCACCGGTTGAATCCGCCATCGCGTTCGCCCGCCGCAGCTCGCGCACCTCGCGTTCCAGGTCCGCCAACCGCTGGGCATCGTCGGTGCTCGTTCCCGGACGGTCACCGGCATCAATCTCAGCCTGGGCGACCCAGTTGCGCAGCGTCTCCGGGTGGATCCCGAGCTGCTCACCCACCCGCCGCAACGCGCCGGGCTTGGTGGCTGGGTCCTTACGCAGGTCCACCGCCATCCGGATCGCTCGCTCCCGAAGCTCCTCGGGGTACTTCCTCGGTGCAGCCATAACTCTCATCCTTCCCTGGAATGAGAGCCTCCATCAGACCCGGGGCGAGACACTCCAAGCCCGGAACGGGCCAGTGGCGCATCGGTGGTTCGGTAGAACCCCAGGCCAGCCGGTGGTGCCAAATTGGCACCACCGCGGATGTCCGGATTAGCCCTGAGGCTGGCGGCCGCCCAGCCGTGACCGCGCGGCATGCGAAAGCGAACCCGCAGGTGGCGCGGTGGTGGCAACTTGCCACCACCGCGCATGTCCGAATTAGCCCGCGTACATCTGCACCTGCCTGCCACATGCTTGCGATTGTGCACGTCGCCTGTACCTGTCGAGGTACCCGTTGACGTCCCCCATGCGGCCATATCGGGTGCGTTCCTGATGGGGGACATGGCAGCGAACAGGGTGAACGCATGTCCCCCAACTCGTAGGCATGACTCCGCAGCTTGGCCAGCGGACTCCAGCCGCCGGCCCCCAGCGTGCTGCCTGCGCGCGGATACATATCCATGCGTCGAGGATGACGAACGAGCGCACGCTCTGCGCACACCAAGATGCCCGCACACCAAGGTGTGCGCACGTATTAGTGCAGGTCAGCCGCGCACACCAACTCGCGGCGTTTACCGATGTGGCAAGGGTGCGTCGTGACCGCATCCGCCGTGCGCTACTGACGGGATGGTGCCTTGGGTTCGATGGGAACGGTACGAGAGTCCGTGTTCCAGCGGGCTCGGACCAGACCCGGAGCGTGAGCCATGCAGGCCCAGAGCAGACCCCCAGCAGGCGAGTTGCACGGCATGTTCGTCGCCCTGATCGACATCCTGGACGCGCTCGGCGAAGAGCGCGTCGCCGGCCTGACGATCTTGCGTGGATCGGTGCGGATCGAACCATCCCGGTTGTCCGACGGCGTGGTGATGGCCCGCGAGCTGGGCCTGACCGAAGGCATCGTCCACCAGTTGACGACACCGGCTGTGGCGGACTGGTCCGGGACGGTTGCCGGGCTGGAGTGCCACGTCCGCTCCCTGGCGGGAGCAGTCCGATGACCGGCACGCGTCCCGTGGCGCTCGGATATGTCGCCGCGCGGGACACGACGGAGGTCGAACGGCAGCGCCGTGAGGTCACCGCCTATGCATCGGCGGAAGGGCTGGCGCTGGTGGAGATCCTGGACGACACGCGCGACGGCCTCACGATCAGCCAGGTCACCGACGCAGCCCGCAAGCACGGTGCGGACGCCGTCGTGGTCCCGGCCGAGGCGCGACTCGCGGAGGCGTACACCCGGCTCGCATACGAGCTGGAGCAGCACGGGATGCGGTGCGTTCTGCTGGGCGATCTGCACCCGGCCACCCACTCTGGCCATGTCCTGGCTGGTCTTGGGAGCCGGTCATGATCGGCGTCGGCGACCGCAGGATGCTCGTTGCACTCGATGTTGACGGGACGATCATGTCGTCCGACGGCACCATCGCTGCCGCTGTACATCGTTCGATCGGGCTGGCACGCGCGGCGGGACACCGGATCGTGCTCGCGACTGGGCGGTCCCTTGCTGGTGTGCTGCCGGTCGCGGATCGTCTCGGTCTGACGGACGGGTACGCCGTGTGCTCGAACGGCGCCATGACCATCCATCTCGACCCGGAGGCTCCAGGCGGGTACCGGTTCGTGCGCACCGAGCTGTTCGACGCGACGGCCGTGATCCGTCGCGTCCTGGAGCTGGAGCCCGCTGCGCGAGTCGCGGTCGAGGAGCCGGGCTGGGGCTGGCGCGTGAACGAGCCATTCGAGCCGGGCAAGATCAACGGCGAGCAGAAGACGGCCTCCGTCGCCGATCTGTGCTCCAGCCCGGCCACGCGTGTCGCGGTGGCCGCACCGGGTGTCGCGAGGCATCTCGATGCGCTGCGAGCGACCGGTGCCACGATCACCCGGGCAGGTGAGTCGTGGCTGGACGTGACCGGCCCGGGTGTCACGAAGGCGAGCGCACTCGAAGTCCTCCGCGAGAAGCTCGACACTCCGCCCGGGGCGACGGTGGCCGTTGGGGACTCCGAGAACGACCTCGAAGCGCTGGCCTGGGCTGGGCGTGGGATCAGCATGGGCCACGCGCCGGCCGTCGTGCGGAGCATCGCGGACGAGGTCACGGGCACGATCGACGAGCACGGCGCCGCGACAGCGCTCGACTTGCTGCTGCCGAGCATCGACACCACGTATCTGTCAGCACTGGCTGCCCAGCTCGCCGTCGCAGTCGAGGCGGCGCCCGGGGTCTCCAAGCTGCGGATCTGGCACGGGCCGGGCGCGGAAGTCGCCGGTGCCGAGGTCCACACGGCGGTGGCCCGGTCCTGGCTCCGACACGCTCCGGTCCCCGCGGGAACCGGCGTCACGATGCTGGTGGTCACCGATGCTGCCGATCAGGCCGGTCTCGGCTACCCGACGACGGACCTGGGCCTCCGGGCCCGATGGGTGAGGACCGCGCCTGACGATGGCCCGGCCTTCTACGAGCTGCCGCTCTGGCAGCGATGAACTCGCGTCCGGATGCCCCGATCCCGACGTGGGCCTGCTCTCACCCAGCAGGAACCGCTGGCCGGGACCGTTCCCCTGACGGTTCCGGCCAGCGCCATGTTCTCGGAGTCTCTGCCGAGACGTGTGCCCGCCCCGGTACGATCGTGGCCAAGGTCACCAGGCCGCACGATCGGGAGGGGAACCGCGTGCGCATTCCACGGACTGGGCTGGCCGAGCGCCGCCGACTGCAGGGCTTGAGTCAGGAAGCGCTCGCCGAGCGTCTTGGCGTCGCGCGCACGACGGTCACTCGCTGGGAAGCAGGTGACGTGGAACCGCTGGCCTGGGTACGCCCCGCGCTGGCCGCCGCGCTCTCGGTCACCCTCGAAGACCTTGCCACGCTCCTGACGCCCACAGACCATGGGCCGGACAGCATCCCGAGCCACGTGCCCGCGCCTGAGGCCGTCCCGGCGCAGCCTCCCTACCCGCTCGATGACGGTGAGCTGCTCGACGTGGCTGAGCGGCGGTCCTGGCTGGCCTCGCTGGACGTGAGCGCCGCGAAGATCGATTACCTGGCGCCGGCCGTCGAGTGGATCATTGATCAGGACGAACGCGTACCGGCCGCTGAGCTCCAAGCCAGAGCACGTGGCCTGCGATCCCACCTGCATCCGTTGCTGGAGGCTCCGCAGCGCCCGCGCACGGCGATGCGTCTGTTTGCGGTCGCTTCCCGCTTGTCGGGCGTGCAGGCGGCGCTCAGCCTCGACATGGGCAGCCTTCCCTCGGCTCGCGTGCATTCGGCTGAGGCGTTCGAGCTTGCTGAAGCTACGGGAGACCCGGACCTCATGGCTTGGGCGCGAGCCACGCAGAGCCTCGTTGAGTACTACGCGGGTCGGTACCCCGATGCACTTGCCCTGGCCAACGACGGCCTTGCGCGCTCTCCCCGAGGACCACACGCGGTGCGTTTGTCCGTCAACGGCCGGGCCCGCGCACTGGCCAGGATGGGTGACCGAGCTGGCGTTGACCATGCGGTCGGGCATGCCTGGACGGTCCGCACCGAACACCCCGACCCGGACACTGCCCTCACCGCAAGCCTGACAACGACCGTCTACTGCGAGCCCCGCGCCGCAGGCAACGCTGCCACCGCGTACCTGGCCCTCGGGGACACCGCACGCGTGGAGCAGTATGCGAACCTCGCCCTGGACACGTTCGACGCCGAAGGCTTCACAGGGCCGCAGGCTATGACACGAATCGACGTCGCCACGGCGCTCTTGGACCCTGCGACCGGTGACGTCGAACGGGCTGCAAGCCTGGTCACTGACGCCTTCCAGATCGGCGGGGCCGCCTCGTTCCCTGTGCAGCAGCGTGTGACCGAGTTCGTCGCTGCCGCGGCGTCGTGGGAGGCTCTGCCCGCTATCCGCGAGGTCCGGGAACTCGTCTCCGGACACACGACTGAGGAGGGCACGAATGCCGACACCTGAGCTGGACAGCTTCACTGCTCGCTGGGAGGAGTTTGGCCGACTGGAACGGCTGACCAACCACTGGTGGTGGCGTCCTGGCTGGTCCCTCGGCCGCTCGTTCTACACATGGCACCTCACGTTCGACGACCCCACGGCAGCACCGCTGCACGACCTCGTCCACCGCCTCCACGATGGGTTGGCCGACGTCGACGGACTCGACCTCATCCCGCAAAGGTGGCTGCATCTGACGATGCAGGGGCTCGGCTTCACCGACGAGGTCACCGACGTCGACGTGGACGCCATCACGCGCGCCGCGACCAAGCACCTGGCCACCGTCCCCGCCTTCGACCTGACGCTCGGCCCGATCGAGGCCGACGACGAAGCGACCGGCCTGCTCGTCCGCCCTTGGACAGCTGTGGCCGGCGTCCGGGACGGTATTCGCGATGCCATCGGGGACGTCTGGGACGAGGTGCTCGAGAGCCCCGAGTTCCACCCGCACGTCTCCATCGCCTACAGCAATTCCGACGTCCCAACCGGCCCCGTCCGGGAGCGTGTCGCTCCACTGCGTGATTTCGAGCCGGTCACTATCCCGATCACCTCTGCCCAACTCATCCGCCTCAACCGCGACAATCAGATGTACGAGTGGGAGACGGTCGCCGACGTCCCGCTCGGATGAGGCCGACCGGCGCTGACGCATCTTGGTAGCACCTGCGTGCGGCACGCCTTCGGGCCAGGACTTGGGCCATCCCGGGCCATAGCCTCGACGCGTGGACGAGACACACGAGGACGAGACGATGTTGCGGTCCGGGATGCTGGACCGATTGGCGGCTATGAGGGGGCGCCCTCTGGCCGACGACGTGGCGGACGCCATGACGACCGTGCCGCGGCACGTGTTCGTACCTGACGCGCCGTTGTCGGAGGCGTACGGGCTGGGCGCTGTGGTGACGCACAGGGATGCGCAGGGTGTGCCGACGAGCTCGGCGTCCGCTCCTGGCACGGTGGCGGGGATGCTGGAGCAGGCGCAGGTCCGGCCCGGTCAGCGGGTTCTGGAGGTCGGGGCGGGCACGGGGTACAACGCGGCGCTCCTGGCCCATCTGGTCGGGCCGTCGGGTTCGGTGACGACGATCGAGTACGACGCTGATGTCGCGGACGCCGCGCGAATGCATCTCATCGCGTACGGCGCGAACGACGTGCGGGTCGTCACCGGTGACGGAACGCTGGGTGCCCCAGAGGACGCTCCGTTCGACCGGATCCTGGTGACGGCTGGGGCGTGGGACGTCTCGCCGGCCTGGGTCCAGCAGCTCGCACCTGGCGGGCGGATCGTGCTGCCGCTACGCCTGCGCGGCCTGACCCGGGTGGTCGCGTTCGAGCGGGAGGGGACTGGCCTGCGGAGTGTGTCGGTGCAAGAGGACGGCTTCATCCCGATGAAGGGCATCGGCGCGATGCCGGAGAAGAACGTCCCGATTGGCCCTGGGCCGGACCTGACGCTGCGGATCGACGACGCACAGCCTGTCCAGCGCGACCTGTTGGACGCACTGGACAGTGAGCCGACTCTGGTGTGGACGGATGTGGTGGCGCCATGGGCGTGGACGCCGGAGCAGGACTTCTGGCTCGCGACGCTGCCCGGATTCTGCCGGGTGTTCGTCAACGCGGACGCGGTGGCAGCGGCCAGGATTCCTCGGGCGAAGGATCCATGGGGCGCGTGGGGCGTCTACTCGGACGGATCGCTGGCCTACCTGACCGCGCAGCAGGTCGGCGGGACGAACGAGATGCCCATGTTGCAGGTCGGTGCATGCGGGTTCGGTCCGGACGGTGACGCCCTGGCGCGTCGGCTCGCCGACCGAGTCCGGGCCTGGCGGGAACAGACCGAGGGTGGAGTCGAGATGCGGATCGAGACGAGACCGCCCTCTTCGGCACCGCGCCCCGGTGAAGACGAGGCCCTGCTGGTCGTCGACAAGGTGGACCACGTGTTCGTCGTGCACACCGTGCGGGCTGCGACCCCAGCCGAGGCGTAGCACCGGCTGACGTGAGGAGCGAAGAGGACTCTGACCGCGGCCAGAGTCCTCTTCGCCGTGCATATGGTCAGATCATGCGATCAGGAGCGGGGCGTCCCAGAGCGTGGAGGCGGAGTGCGAGGGAAGTCCGGCTACCTCGCTGAGGGTAAGCGCGACGCCCGCCGCACCGGTCAGGTAGCCGGGGCTGTCATGCCTGACGCCGTGCTCAACATGCGCTACGACAAAGGGCCGGTCGTGATCCACCGACTGCATGACAGCTGCTGCCGCGCACTCAGCGACGTCACGGTCGACGTCGGCCGTGCAGCGCGCGACTCCCGAGTACCCGTGGCAGAGAGTCGGACCCACCGCGTCCCAGTTGGCGTTCTGCGTACCGAGTCGCGCGAGGTCCGCGCGGGCTGCCTGGCCAAGGTCGTCGTCGCGGAGCGCATGTGCAGCGTGTAGCAGGGATCGAGCGATCCCGGGTACGCCGTAGCACCACGCGACACGTCGCCCAGATCGCTGGGCGACAGCACCTGCTGCGAGCTCCTGACCCGTGACGTGGTTGGGCCAGCCGTGGTCGTCGATCCGCCAACGGTCGAGCCAGCCGACGGCGTCCCGGATCGCGGTCGTCTGCCCGGCCACGGAGTAGCCCGCGGACTGCGCAAGCGCCAGAAACGCGAGGGGGCCTGCGACACCATGGGAAAGCCCCGTGTCTGCCGCACCGCCAGGGTCGAGGCGAGCAGCGACAACGGGCGGGTGCTGATCGGTCGGAACCCACCACCCGGGCAGCGCTACTCCGTTGTCAGTCAGCATCGTCGTCATCGCCGTCAGCGCGGCGACCAGACCCGGCTCGGCGGAGCCATGACCCCCGGCCCGAGCGGCGAGCAGGATTCGGCCGATGCCGGACAGGCCGGAGATCGTGTCGTAGACGTGCCACGAGGTTCCGGATCCACCCGCGCGGACCGACTCCGCGTGGTAGGCGGCGATCTTGACGGCGTGAGCGGAGAGCCAGCGGACCGACCGGGCCGTCGCTGCCGCCGTCACGTCAGGGTCGGATAAGTAAGGGGAGCCGAGAACGAGGGAAGCGGTCAGCCCGCCAAACGTCCCGAAGATCCCGGCCCCCTGCGCGGGGCCCGTCGCAGCGCGCACGACCGCAGCGTCCCAGTGAGCGCGGGCCGCCGTCGCGAACACGGAGTCGACGGCTGACAAGCGGGCATGCAGCAAGGCGGTTCCCGGGAGCCCATCGGCGAGCGTCGCTACCCCGTACGACGGTGCGGTCTCGATCACTCGTTGCGGGTCCAGCAGCCGCTCGGCGATGGCCAATGTGGCCTCGGCGGCGTTCATCAGCCCTTCCGTGCGAGGAGCTCCGCCGCCAGTGCACGGGCGACATGTTCCTGGTCGCGGTCCAGACCCAGCCGGTTGGCGTGCATGTGGATCACCGACGAGGCGCAGTCGGCGCGTCGAGCGGCCGGCAGAACGTCACGGTAGACGGCAAGCGCGGCGCGGCGCCGGTCCCACAGTTCCCCGGCGGCGGAGTCGAGCAGCGTGGCTGGGCGAGATGACGCTGTCGCGCGTAGTTCGTTGACCCGTCGCCGCCGCGCACGGTCCAGCCGCGGCCGCCCGACGGCTGCAGCGGCATCGTCGCTGATCCGGAGAGCGATCTCGACGGCCGACGAAGCCGCAAGGATGAGTCTGTCGTCGTCAGGGGGGTTGGCCAGAAGGCTCAGCGCGAGGTCGCTGTCGGCGGCGAAGATTCGCTCGGCGGCGTCGATCGCCGCGGGGCCGCCATAGCGGTCGACCTCCGGTTCGTAGGACTCGATGACCAGCCGCCCAACCAGCCCGCGGGCCATCCAAGTGGCGTACGCCTCGGACAAGGCGGGGAGCACCGCCGTGCTCAGGGCTGAGGGTTCGCCTGTGAATCGGACTCGCAGGTGCGGCCCGTGCGCGGGGTTGTCGTAGCGGAGCCAGAACCAGCGATCGAACTCGTCACGCAGAGTGAGGGCGAGGTTGCCGATCTGCGCGAGCAGGTCGTCGTGATGAGTGCTTGGCGACGGGATGGTCAGGGAGAGCCACCGGCCGCCCGGCAGGTGAATGACCGGCGGGGCCGAGACCACTGGGCGGTCGTCGTCTGTCGCAGGACGACGGACGGAGCCTCGTAGCGGGACGACGAGCTCAAGGACATGTCGTCCGTCCGGGCCGTCGGCGACGGCCTGGACGGCGTCAGGGCCGCCAGGCGGAGCGGTCACGGCATCGGCGCCGCGTCGGACGTACCGGCGCAAGAGCTCTCGGTCGCGAGGATCGTCCAGGTCGAGCGGGAGGCGTTGATCCGTGTCCTGCACGACCACAAGGCGTGGCACCGCGGGCACGGCGGCCGTCCGCCAGCGGAACAGCTCAGACTCCCACGTGTGCCTGTCGGCGACGGCGACCACGAGAGGGTGGGGCAGGCGCCACCGGGCCGGCGACAGGATCGTGTTCCGCCACCGGACCTCCGGCAGGAACGGGCTGTCGACGAGCTGTCCCCAGGTCCACGCATGCCACGGTCGCGTACCGGCGTTCGCGAGGTCCTGGAGCACGCGCACGGCGGGCGTGACATAGGCGGGACCGATCCGGGAGAACAGAACCGGGACGATCTCTTGATCGAGGCGCCGTGACCACAGCCTGAGGCGGTGCCCGTCGGACGCCAGGTCGAGATCGGACAGCGTCAAGTCACCCGGCTCAGGGATCGTCCCGATGCAGATCCGCCGTGGCGCGAATCCGGACGGCAGCGCCACCGTCGTCAGCGCCGTCAGGCGCGGACGAACCACGACCTCGACGTGCAGCGGCTCCTCGGGATCAGCGACCGGGCTGGGGAGGTCGAGGAGGGAAGAGAAGCGCCCGAGGGTTGATCCCGCGTCCTGGGTGCTGCCGAGGTAGGCCGCCAACAGGTATCGGCCGGCAGCGAGGTCGTCGGCCGATCCGGCGAGCACACGGGTGTACAGCTCGCCGCCCGTCGGCGGCACGCGCGGGCCGGACACCCGGAGTGCCGCGATCGTCCCGTCGTCGAGAGTGACCTGCGTGCTGTGCCTGGCGGCGGCGTCAGCAACGAGACCGGCCAAGACACGCTCGCGCGCAGGAACCTTGTCCGGGGCCGGGGGTTGGTCGTCGTCCGGGTTGCCGAGCCCGGTCACCGGGTCGATGACGGCCAGCAGCGGCACTCGTCGTCGGATGCCGTACCGCTCGACGAATCGAGAGTGGTAGACGCCCAGGACGTCGGACGACGGTGTGATGCTCCACAGCAGGCTGGCCGCATCGGCGGCCTCGCCCAGGAGCGATCGTGGGACCTGCACATCGGCGTCGACTGCGACGTCGACCGTGACCGGGTTCTCGTGTGATGCGAGGCGGTCGCAGATCGTGCGGGCCTCGGCCAGAGCGGCCAGGCGTTCATCGGTGCCCGGCGGGTACTTGTCGGCCTCAGCAAGTAGATCGCGTAGCTGGACCAGCGGTTCGGCCATCTCATGTGAGGAGGGGACACGGGCCAGGAGGTGTTTGAGCGGATCCTGTGCGACGTCGTGCGGCAACAGGTCAGTCAATAGCAGCCCGGTCCGGACCAGCGTGCGCACCGTCGCTCCTACGGTCTCGGCCGGAACGCCCGGCCAGCGGTCCTCGAGGGCGGCCATGATCTGCACCAGGCGGGTAGGGACACGGCAGGTCTCCAAGATCATTTCCACCGCTGGCGTCGCTCGCAGTGTGACCCGCTCGGGCTTCTTGGAGCCGACGGCCCACTCGTGCTCGTACCGGTCGCCGCGGCGGCAGACGAGGTCGTTGGACGCGAACTGTGCGGCACCGAGCACGTCCGGGGCGTCGAGGAGCTGGTCGGCGACGTCGTTCAGCCACGCGGCCGACGGCGCGGTCCGTGCCCGGTGATTCTTCCCGACACTAAACAGCGCGTCTCCTGTGGTTATCTGGGCGACCTGGACGCCGGCAAACGCGCCGCGAGGTGTCGCCCGGGTACGAGCGCGTCGCTCGTAGGCGTGCACCGTGGTCGCGAGCCGCTCATCGGCGTCCAGGTCGTTGTCAGTGACCGTGGCGAGGGAGCGCGAGGCGAAGCGCACCGCTTCTAGGAACGAACCCGGCAGCATGCGTGCTGGATCGGAAGCAGGGCCGTCCGGAAGCAGCGGTGTGCGTGCCAGGACCGGGAATCCGTCATGCAGCGTGAATATCCGCTCGCGCTTCATCGCCACGGCTCTCGCCTACTTGCAGTTGCAGGTAGCCGAGCAGCCGACACTCGGACAACTCGCCGAGCACCCGTCGTTCGTGTGGTTGTCGCAGGCCATCGGGACCTGCAGAGTGCGGACGTCCAGGTCGAACAGGTCGGCTGTCAGGCGGTCCAGGTCGCTCTCGGCGCGGTCCAGGACCCCGGTCAGATCTGCCATGGAAGTACCTCTCGATGAAGGGAACAGCTGTCATCCCTCATCGAAGCCAGAGGTCAGAACCCGGAACAGCGCACCATGGCCGCACCACCGTCGCATCTGAGTAGCACGGCAACCCATCTCGGTGGACTGGTGACCCAACACGAGTCCGGGTTCTTCGACCGGATTGCCTGAGCCCTCGTGGCGGCGGGGATCGCCCTGGGATCGCCCCGGGCCCTGAGGGGTCCCGTCGCGTCGCTTCTGCTGTCTTGCGGCACGAGCGCCGGGCAGCGACGGCGGCACACGCGCGCGACGACGCACACGGGTGCGCGCGACGACGCACACGCGCGACGGACGCGGCGGCGCGACGGACGCGGCTGCGTGGCTGGTGCAGGCGGACAGCGGGATGGCGGGTCCCGCGGACCGCTACGACGAGGGCCACACACCTCTTGCACAAGCCGTGAGCGGGGGTCGCTGAAGCGACCCGGAACAGCCACCGAGCGTCTGGGAGGGGGGTGGGGGTCACGTGATGACGGTCCACGTGCTGAGCGCCGGTAGCGGGTACACGTACCTGACCCAGCAGGTCGCCAGCGGGGACGTCCCGCGGGGTCGGGGCATGTCGTTGACGGATTACTACGTGCAGCACGGCAACCCGCCCGGCCGGTGGGTCGGCAGCGGGCTGGACCAGCTCGGGGTGTCCGGTCGGGTGCTGGAGCGGCAGATGAAGTCGTTGTTCGGGGTGGGGCGTCACCCGGACGCCGGCCGTCTGGAGGTCGAGGCGCTGGCGCGTGGTGCGTCGAGGCCTGAGGCGGATCGGGCGGGGTGGATCGGGCGGGCGTTCCCGATGTTCGAGTCCCGCCCGGATGACGGGTTCCGGGCCGGGTTGGAGGCCGGGTTCGAGCGGTTCGCTCGGGAGAACGACCGGCCGCCGGAGCCGGGGGTGGAGCGGGACCTGATCCGCTGGAACGTCGCGACCTCGTTGGCGCAGCAGGAGAAGAGCGACAAGGGCGGCGGCCCGGTCACGGACACGGAGGTCGCGACGTGGTTGGCCAAGCGGGGACAGCAGCCCCGCCGGGCGGTGGCGGGGTATGACCTGGTCTTCACGCCCTCGAAGAGCATCAGCGTCCTGTGGGGTCTGGGGGATCCGGCCACGCGGGAGGCGATCACGCGGGCGCACACCGACGCCTGGCGGGACACCCTGGCATGGATCGAGGCCGAGGGAGCGCTGACGCGGGAGGGCGCGGGTGGTGTAAGGCAGATCGACACCCACGGCCTGACCGCGGTGGCGTTCGACCACCTTGACTCCCGGGCCGGCGACCCGAACCTGCACACGCATGTCGCGGTCTCGAACAAGGTCCGTGGCGTGGACGGGCAGTGGCGGGCGTTGGACGGGCGGGTCCTGCATCACCTGGCTGTGGCGGCCAGCGAGCGGTACAACACGAGGATCGAGCAGCTGCTGGTCGACCGGCTCGGCGTCGTGTTCCACACCGAGACCCGGGGCCGGGGCAAGCAGGGCGTCCGGGAGATCACTGGCATCCCGAAGGCGCTGCGGGACGCGTTCTCCCGTCGGCGGGCGGCGATCGAGGAGTCCTACGAGACCCTTCGCGCGGCCTACCGGGCCAAGCACGGGCACGAGCCTGGGACGAAGACGGCGTTCGGGTTGACGCAGCAGGCCAACCTCGACACCCGGCAGGCCAAGGGCACCCCCGTGGGCCTGCGCGACCGGCTCCCGCAATGGGCCCAGGTGGCTACCGGTGTCCTGGGCGGTGGGGACGCGGTCGCGAGGATGCTGACCACCGCGCTCCACCCGCACCCTGGGGCCGGCCGGGTCGTGGTCGACGGGCTGGAGGATCTGTGGCGTGCGGTCGCGCAGGACCTGGCCGGGCGTGGGGTCGTCCGGTGGGCGGCCGGCGATGTTACCGCTGCTGTGGAGCGGCTCGTGGCGCGGTGGCCGCGCGCACAGGTCTTCCGGCCGTTGCGGCACCGCACACCGGCCGCCCGCCAGCGGCTGCTCACCGACCTGGCCGGCGGGGTGCTGGCCGGTGGCGACCTGGTGGAGGTGTGCCTGCGGAACGTGGCCGACCGGCACTCGACCTGGACGGCGTACACCCTGCAGGCCGAAGCCACCCGCCTCGCCAGGGAGCACGCCCCGCGCAGTACCGACCTGCTTGCCCTGGCCGCGACCATCACCGGGCATGCGGTGGCGGGGAGTTTGCAGGTGTCGGCGCCAGATGTGAACGAGCCGCCGGACACCATGCGCCGCAAGGACGGCGAGAGCGTCTACATGGTGCACGGCTCCACGAGGTACACGTCGCTGGCCGTGCTGGAGGCCGAGGACCAACTCATGACCGCCGCCCGCACTCCCGGCGGCCTGATCATCGACCCCGGCACGGTCGAGCACGCCGTCGAGCAGGTTCGCCTGGACACGGGCCGGGTGCTGAACTCGGGGCAGCGGGACCTGGTCGCGTCGTTCGCGGCGAGCGTGAGCCTGGTGGCGGGGATCGGCCCGGCCGGCACCGGCAAGACCACCGCGATGCGCGCCTTTGCGGGCGCCGTGCAGGAGTCGGGTGGCAAGCTGATCGCGCTGGCGCCGTCGGCCGCCGCCGCGGAAGTCCTCGGCGCGGACCTCGGCGAGGGGATCACCGCGGAGACCCTGGACATGTTCCTCCTCGCCGCCCGGGGTGCGGGTGGGGAACGCCTGCGGGAACGCCTCCGCGTGGAGTCGGGCACGGTGGTGCTGGTGGACGAGGCCAGCCTGGCCGGCTCCCTCGCCCTGGCCGAGGTCGTGGCCATCACCCAGCAGGCCGGCGGGAGTGTCCGGTTGCTGGGTGACCCGGCCCAGCTCGGCGCCGTCGCCGCCGGCGGCGCACTGCGGCTGATCTCCGAACAGGCCGGTGCCATCGAGCTCACGAAGATCCACCGGTTCCGCACCACCGGCGAGGCCGAGGCGTCCCTCCAGGTCCGCGATGGTGATCACCGGGGGCTGGACTTCTACGTCACCGCCCACCGCACTCAAGGCGGCAGCGCGGCGGCGATGGCGGAGGAGATGTTCGCCAACTGGCAGACCGACTCCGACCGAGGCCTGTCGACGATCATGATCGCGGCGACCAACGACCTGGTCACCACCCTGTCCGCCCGGGCCCGCCAGCACCGGGTCGCGCGAGGTGAGGTCGAGGACGACGGCGTCACGTTGCACGACGAGACCCGGGCCGGGATCGGGGACGTCATCGTGACCCGGCTGAACAACCGGCACATGCACGCCCAGGACGACGACGGGCACATCGACCGGGGGCGGGGCTGGGTCCGCAACGGCGACCTCTGGCGGGTCACCGCGCGCAGTCCCGAGGGCGCCCTGCGGGCCCGGCACCTGGACACCGGCGCCACCGTCGTGCTCCCTGCGGACTACGTCGCCGCGCACGTGGAGCTGGGGTACGCGGCGACGATCCACCGGGTCCAGGGCATGACGGTGGACACCGCCCACGCCATGGTGGGGGTCGGCATGACCCGCAACGAGCTCTACACCGCCATCACCCGCGGTGCCGACTCCAACCGGGTCTATGTGGAGGTCGAGGACGTCCTGGATCTGGACCCGCACCGGCAGCCCGCCACCGAGCGTGCGGTGCTGAACGCGCTCAAGGGCGTCCTGGACCGTGACGGCGAGGAGAAGTCCGCCCACCGGGTCATCGAGGACGACTGGGACTACGCGCACTCCCTGGCGCGCCTGGTCCCGGAGTACGAAGACGCCTACCTCGCCTTCCTCGAACCCGACCGCACCGCCCGCCTCGCCCACGCCGTGCGCACCGTGCTCCCGGAAAGGATGGCGAACCTGGTGCTGGCGGACGAGGCCTGGCCGGCCTTGGCCAAGCGGCTGTCCATGCACGACGCCGCCGGCACCGACCCGGCCGCGGTGGTCCAGCGCGCGTCCCAGGAGGGGTTCGGGGGCGCGAAGTCGATCGCGAAGGTCCTGCACCACCGCATCGGCCTGCCTCGACCCCACCACACGGACGGGGACGGGCGGGGTCTGCCGGTCTGGATCACCACCGCCCCCGACACCACCCAGAACCTCCTCTGGGAGGCCACCCACCCGGCACCAACCGACCACACGGAGATGCGCGACCAAGTACCGACGTCGCCGGCCGGGGACGACGCCGCGGGCACCGAGCGGTCGGCGCCCGTGGATGCGCGGGGGCGGGCGTTGGTGGTGGAGATCACCGCGCAGGCCTGGGGGTGGTGGACGAGCCAGACCACCACCCAGGAGTGGGCGACGCGGTACATGGCCAGCCGCGGCCTGGCCGGTGCCGAGTGGGGTGTCGCACCGGCGGCGTGGACGGGGCTGACCGACCACCTGCAGACCCTCGGCTACACCCCCGACCAGCTCATCACGGCTGGGGTCGCGACCCGGACCCGCAACGGCAGAGCGGTCGACAAGTTCCGGGGCCGGATCATGTTTCCCTACCGCGACCAGACCGGGACCGTCGTCGGCGTCACCGGTCGCATCAACCCCGCCGACACCAGCACGGGGGAGAAGCAGGTACCGAAGTACCTCAACACCCCCGAGACCGCCGCCTACCGCAAGAGCGAGCTCCTGTACGGGCTCGACCCCACCGCAGCCGCACGCCTCGCGGCCGGGGCACGACCCGTCCTGGTCGAGGGACCCACCGACCACGCCGCCCTCCACCTGGCCGCCACTCGCCTGGCCGAGGAGACCGAGGTGCAGATCGTGCCGGTCGCGGCCGGCGGCACCGGTGTCACGCAGCAGCACCTGCAGGCCCTGCGCGAGGCATCGGGGCGGGACCTGTCCGACCTGATCGTCGCCCTGGACCCCGACACCGCCGGGCGCACAGCCGCTGCCCGCGTCTGGGAGGCCCTTACCCCGAAGGAAGCCGCCCACGCTCAGGCCCTGAAGCTGCCGACCGATCCCGCCCAGACCGCTCACGAGGACCCTGACGCCCTCACCGCCGCGTTGGCCGGGCCGGTGCCGCTGGCGTGGTTCGCGATGGAACCCAACCTCCAGCACATCCGATCCCTCGACCACCCCGACCGGCAGACATCCCTGCTACGGGCTCTGGTCGACCACCTCTACGACCGCGTCGAACCACAGCAGTGGCCGGCCCTGGTCGAGCACATCGCGCGCACCGTCGGCGACACCCCCGGCGCGAGCACCCATGCCCAGCTCGATGTCTCCTCCGTACGGCGAGTCGTGACCGACCATCTCGTCGACCGGATCTCGCCCGACACGCAAACCAGTCTGGACCACGACGTCGCCCTCCAGGCCGATCCCGCCAGCCAGGGAGACCACGAGACCGAACCGGCGCGCGCACCGGAGACGGACCTGCTCGTGGCCGCGTGGCTGGTGCGGCACGCCGACCTGATCGCTGCCCGCCTCGACGCCCTCGTCGAACGGGCTCTAACAGAACCGGAGCTGTGGATGGAGACCATCACGCCACCGCCCCCACCCGGCCCCGCACGCGACGGGTGGCTGGCCGCGATGCGGCAGGTGCTGGCCTACCGCGACCGGTACCAGATCACCGACCCCACCCACCCGCTCGGACCCGACGTCAGTGAGGGCGAACGCGGCGACGCCCACGCCGTGGCTGACAGGGCACTGGACACCATCACCAGCAGCGACAGCGGAACCCGGCACGCGGCCCGGCCGGTGACCCATTGCCGCCCGAAGTCGATGGAACGCGCGCCGGTCGTGCTGGCCGACGCCCGGGCCAGCGCCGCACGGATGCGCCAAGAGGGCGACGAACGTGCCCGCCGCGACCGCGAGCGGGAACGCGAGCCCTCTACCGACCTGAGCCGGTAGAGGAAGCCAACCCGGGTCCCTGCGGGGCTGCCGGGTGAACCGTTCGGCGTGGGCCCACCGGTCGGGCCCGTGACCTCATCGGTTGGTCGCAGCCCGGCAACCCAAGCCGCCGGTGCCCCGCGGCACCCTGCACGTCACGCACGGCACCTGGGACCGCATGTTGGACCGGTCCGAAGACCCGCTCATGAGGCTGCGACAGGTTCAAGGGTGAGCGGCTGGGTCGTGTCTTGCTGGGCTGGGCCTGTCTACTGCCTATCGTGACGCGTGCTCCGGTGCGGATCGCCAACGGGGTGGCGGGGCAGCTCCAGGGGCCGAGCCCGCACCCGCACCTCTACCGACGCCGGCGAGGGGGAATGCGCCTATTCGGGTTCAACCTTCCGTACTGGGAGGTGAGCATGATCTACCACGCTGGCTTCACGCTTACGATCCCGATGGCACTGACGGGGCGCAACTATGCTGCGGCTCTATGAGGTCATTTCGGGACAGCCCGCCCATGTGGCAGATGTTCGAGCGAGCGGTCGCTCAGGTTGTGGTCAGCCTTGGCTCAGAGGCGGTCGTCGAGCACAATGCCCGCATGTTCGGTGAACTGAGCCGAACCCAGCGTCAGATCGATGTGCTCGTGACTGGCGCGCTGGCAGCATACCCGGTCTCGACTGCGATTGAGTGCAAGCACCACAAGGCGGCCGTCACGATCGATGTGGTCGAGTCATTCATTGGAAAGCTCCAAGATGTCGGCATCGGTTCGGGAGTAATCTTCTCGACCTCTGGATTCACCGCGCCGGCAGAACGTCGAGCCGCTGGATCGCGGTTCCCGACAGTGCAGTTGAAGAAAATACCTCGTGAGATGTTCCTGGATGAACGCGAGGTATCCATGGGTGAACACGGGGGAGCCTCTACGCGGTTCAAGATGGAGCGGGTCGGTCCAGGTGGGAAACTCGTCGTTCTGGAGAATCCTTGGTATTTCGATTATGCACGCGAAGCGCTGAGGAGGGAACCAGGAGGAATTGGCCTCGTGGCGTGCGGGTCCGGCTTTATGTTGTCGTCAATGTTTCAATCTATGGATCCCGAATTTATCGCTGAGATCGTGTATTTTGGCGACGTGGACGTCCAGGGCCTGCGCATGCCGATTGTCGCCGATCGCGCCGCCCGGCAGGCGGGGCTGCCGCCGGTGCGGCCAGCGGTAGGTTTGTATGAGGCACTACTGGCCAGCGATAGGACCGAGCCGGCAGGAGGGAATCCCGTGTCGCAAGGAGTGGCTGCTGACTTGGCTAGTTGGCTTGCTCCGAAACACCGAGTGGTGGCCTCCGATATTCTGCGGTCGGGGCGCAGGCTGTGGCAGGAGACCGTCTTGCTGCCGGCGGGCGTTCGGTTTGATTCGTACTTTCGCTGAGGCGGCCGAAGTGCTGCCGGATCCCAGTGCTGCGAGACCGTTATTCGATCAGGTGCTTAGTGTGCGCCGGCCTGCTGCACCGATAGGCGAAGGTGCCTGCCGCGCACGCGTTCGCATGAGGGTCGGTCTGAGACTAGCCCCACCAGTAGAAGAAGTATCCTCTGGTGTCTCGATAGCAGCCTGAGGTGGGCAATGTGGGATGTCCGCCGTCTACTATCCTCTGTCTCCAGGCATCGCACCCGTATGTGCCACCGAGTGAATCCCAGAAACCGTAGATGTTCCATCGCGCTGCCTGTGCCGCGGGGCGGGTGGTAAGAACGTTTAGGTTCGCTGAGGTCGTTGTGGCGTCGACCGCTGTCGACTCCTCGGCCGCTGCGGTGGTGAGAGATGCGACGGCGATCAGCGCCGTGGATGCCACGATAGTTACGAGCCTTCTGGCCCTGAATCGAGTAGTTGTCTTCATTTCTCAACCGTCGGGCTTCGCAGGGCTAGCCTGCAAGCTGATTCGGCTGAAGCCGAAGGGTCCGCAGGTTCCGGAGGGCCAGCGATCGTTCAGTCGATCGCGCCCCGCCTGTCGCGTGTTCGACGGCCTGCCGGCGGCTTCCTTCTGTCCGGTGTGGGCGAGAGATGCCGTTCTCTTCGGGCGCGGGACCGCATGCACGACCTCACGGGGTGTGAGTCTGCCGACGCCAGGTCGGGCACTTCATCTGGTGGCGCTTGAGCCACACGCGGTCGCGGTCCACCTTCCTGGCCCCGGCGCTTCCCCCGGTCCCGGTCATCTCCGTGATCGCGATCCCTCGCGCCGCTCTACCCAGCCGGTGTCTCCGGCGATGGCACACCCAGAGACGGTGGTTGCCCTGGGCGATGGTCTCGGCACGCCCATCGTGCCCAGACGTGGTGCACGGTCGGCCGAGCGCCCGAGAGAATGGGGCGGTGGCCAGCGACCTCACCCCGTTCTTCACCACGACCGCCCAGGTGATCCCCGCCCTTCTGATCGTGATCGGGCTGGATGCCGGATTGCTGCGCACGCTACGCACGGAGGGCTGGCGTCGCGCGCAGACGCTTGATCGTCATCACCAGACCCGGGCCAAGGAGGAGCTCGGGCAGTTGGCGGCCGCGCCGCTCGAGCAGGACAACGTCGCCGACATCAGGCGCCTGATCGCAGGCCACAAGCGCACCTACCGGTGGCGCGTCGCGCCGATGAAGCATCTCGCCTCGGTATGGGTCGCCGCGCTGCTGCTCCTGACCTGCACAGCCGAGATCGTCTCGTTGATCGCTACGGTGATCCTCCCGCAAGGAGCGTGGCGGGTGTGCGCAGTCAGCCTGGTCGGGCTCGCCGTAGCGCTGCTGCTCGGCCATGTCGCCACCGCGGTCGTGCGAGCGGCCTGGCACTGGCAGACACCGGGTGGCCTGCGGCCGGCGCCGACCTCCCGCGACTGACCGCACAAATGAGATCGGCCCGAGCGGTGCCAGGTCAGGACAGGTCCAGCATGCCCTGTGAGAGCACGTCCACGCTGGCCACTCGGGCAGAATCCTTGCGGCGGGTCATGCGTAACATCATCGTCAACTGAGGCTACTGCGCAAGAATCGTCGCCCAGCGGTCCTCGGTCTGGCCACTTGCTCGAAGTTGGCCCGCGGTTACCACGGTCACATCCGCCACGTGGTAAATCCTGCAATCCCCGCCCATTGGATCGTGGGCCGGCGTGCTGGAGCAGTGCGACGACTAGCGTCACCTGTCAGTGCATCCATCCCATCTCTAGTCAGGTGTCTGTGCTGAATGCGAGGAAGTCGGCTCGCGCGGTACGTTGCGTACGCCACCGACCAGTGTGCCCAACTGGACGATCGCGGAACCGGGCGTGGGTGAGAGTGAGGTGGGTCTTCGCGCGTGAGATCGCAACAAAGAAAGCTGAGATCGCTTCTTCAGGGTCCCCCCAGAACAGTTCGTTCTCGACGCCGAGTACCACGACGCGCTCGAACTCCAGTCCCTTGCACTTGTGGATGGTTAGGATGCGGACGGTCTCGGTGTCGGACAGCCGCTTGATGGCGGCTGCCGGCTTCTCTTCGACGGTGAGCGCGTCTTCGAAGGCTTTAAATGCCTGATCGAGGACGTCGTCCAGGCGGGATCCTTGTTGGTAGCCGGGTGACAGCGCCATGAGCGCAGGCCGGGAGACTAGTTCGAGGAAGCTGGCGATCGAACTACGCCAGAATGTCGGGTCCGCTCCACCATCGCGGGATGTGCGGAGGTCTGTTCGGGCTTCTTGGATGAGACGCTTGAGCTTCCGGTCGAAGCGGAGGGCTTCCTCTTCGGAGGCGTCGGCGCGTGCGGTCGTCCGCATGAGCTCTGTGTAGGCGGCCGGCTGACGGGCGCTGGTGACAACGCGGATGTAGTTGAAGACGAGGGTTGCTGCGGGCTCGGCGACGAGATCCTGGGCGTCTTGCTCGTTGCGGAAAGCGATCCCTCGGCGGGACAGAGATTCTGCGAGCCGCGCCGTGACCAGGTGAGGCTGCTGGCGGACCAGGATGGCGATCTCGGAAGGGGCGATCCCATCAGCGAGCCATGTCTGCACCTGGTCGGCGACGTGCTCTGCTTCGTGACGGTCCGTCTCGAAGCCGCAGACGTCGATGGTGCCAGCGTCCCCCGCCAGGGATTCGGCGTCACTCGCAGCCGTCGCATCCATGACGGTGATCATGCGGTTCTGCATGCGCCGCAGACGGGGTGCGGAGCGGAAGTTCTGATAGAGCGACAACGGAGTGGCGCTGAAGTCGTCCGCGAAGGTCTGCAGGACTCCGTCGAGGGCGCCAGCCCAGGCCATGATGCGCTGCTTCACGTCACCAACCGCTGTCATGGTGGCGTCGCCATGCGTGAACGCGGCCTTGAGGAGGTCATATTGCTCGGTGGTGGCATCCTGGAACTCGTCAAGGAAGACGTGGCTATACGTCTGGCGGATTCCGCCTCGTGCGTAACGGTTGGTCTCGAGGATCTCCAGAGCGAGGGGCACGAGGTCTTTGAAAGTGATCTGCGTGCGAGCGACCCGTGTATCGGGATCGATGCTGTAGTCGGCGTCGAGCGCGCTGATACCGGCGAGAGCAGGACGGTAGTTGTCGATGATGCGCTTCGCGAATGCGTGGAAGGTGAAGCTGTCGAACCTGGCTGCGTACCGCGTACCGGAGCGCTGGCGGACCCGCTCACGCAGGTTGCGGGCCGCGTCGACCTTGAAGGAGACGGCGAGGATCCGGCGTGGGTATGGGCAGGCTCCGGTGCGGAACAGGAAGTCTGCCCGTTGAGCAAGTAGCTCGGTCTTCCCGGATCCCGGCCCGGCCGTCACGACCACGTTCTGGTCCACGGCGGTGGCTGCGGCTAGGGCGTTGCGTTCGAGGACCTTGCCGCCCGTTGGCACCCAGTCGCTGGACCGGATCATTCAGGCAACCCTGCGAGCGTGGACCGCACTCGCGCCACGAGCCGGGTCAGCACTTCCGGAAGGCCCTGCATGAGCACGTCGTCTTCGAGAGCGGCCAATGCAGCAAGGTGCGAAGCGGGCTTGCTCTTCACGTCGAATTTGCGGTGGTAATCGACGAACAGATCCAGCACGCTTGGACCGAGGCGATCCTCGTGGATGTGTGCCTTGCCCAGGACAGCCACGATGGTCGACTCGTCAGGGGGTTGTGGGGACGTCCCGTAAGCGTCGGGAAACGCCTCCATCATGAGCATGTCGAGATCCACTGGGGCGGAGAAATACACACCTGCACGTTCCAGCCATGACACAGGGCCGTTCTCGGAACTGGTCGTCGGGAAATCGACGTCGTCGTTCCACGCCGGCAGAGCTTCTATGTGCGCCACGGTGACGAGGCCCGGTCTAATCTTCTGAACCTGCGTGAAGGCGTTGCGCACCCTGCCCCAGCCACCTTGGTGACGTCCGCTGTCCAGGTCGAGCAACGTGACATGCGGGATGTGAAGCTCATCCAGGAGCCTCCAGAAGTGGTTCACGTGCCGGCCGCCGAGCGGCACGACGGACACGGACGCGTCGTCCTCGGCGATCCCGGCAGCCGCGAGCATCCGCGGGAGGACGACCAGCTCGCTAGCGCCTTCCCCGAGCACCACCAAGCGGGAGAAATAGAGCTCCGGGTACGCCTCGACCGCTTCCTGGACGTATTTCGCTGCCTCCTGGTCGTCCTCGGGGAGTCTGATGCGGTGGACCGCCGTCTGCCGGCGCTCGTCCAGGCGCAGGAAGCAGATGGCCTCAGGGTCGACGCGGCGCAGCAATGCCGGGGCGTGTGTCGCCACGAGGGCCTGCACGTCCCCTGTTTCACAGGCTTCTCGCAGTTGCCGGATGATGCGGCCCAGGTACTGCGGCGCCAGGCTGTTCTCAGGCTCCTCAACGGCAATCAAGGTGTGGACCGGTGGGCGCAACCTGTCTGGGTCCAAGGATGTCTCCTCCCCCGTGAGCACCCGGCGGGAGAGGTTCTGCCAGGCGAGCACGAGGGAGATGTACAGCAGTGACTTCTGGCCGTCGCTGAGGCGTTCGAAGGGCAACGGTGCCCCTTCGTGGGACGGCGTGAACGTGACAGTGAGCTGGCGTAGCACCCCGTCCAGCTCGCCCCGGCCGAATGCGATGGCCGGGTCTGCGAAGAACGCTCCCTTGTGCAGGCCGCGCCACTCTTGGCTGAGGTGCGTGCCGAGACTCGCCACGGCGCCGTTTGCCGTCATTGCCTGCGTGATCTGGTTGGTGAGGTCAGCCAGGGTGTTCCGTTCCGCTGTCCAGTCGACAGCGCGGAGCGCCCGGCCGATCAGGGAGGACGTCGCGTAGGAGATGTGGTCGGTCGGGTCTCTCCTGGCCGGAAGGTAGTGCACCTCGATATGGCCGCGGTCGTAGCGCGACATCGTGGCCGTAGACGAGGGATTCCCGTCCTCGTCGGCCTGCAGGACGTACTCGAGCTTCTCTTCGACGACGCCGTCGACGGCCAGGACAGCGGTCAGCCGGACACGGATCCGCGGGGCACTGTCAGGGTCTTCGATGGCCATGTGCGAGAAATTTGGTGGGACGGAGGCATGCTGGCCGTCCTGGCCGGCTTCAGGGAACTCGATGTCGACCTCGATCCACAGCTTCGGGGCGTCGTCCTGGATCTCGACCGCGCTGCGGTCGGCCGGGACGTGGAAGTCGCTCGTCCGGATCGAGCGTTGCCCGGTCACCGGGCTGAACAAACGGGCCAGGGCTTCGAGCACGGCCGTTTTCCCGGCGCCGTTCGGCCCGAGAACGTACGTGAGATCCGCCAGTTCGATCGTCGTGGGTTCTGGTCCGAACGACTGAAAGTTGCTCAGCCGCAGCGACGTGATCTTCATGAGCACCTTTCGGATGAGTCTCACGTGGGAGAGGGCTGGCTGGTAACCGATGTGCTGGCCGCCAGCCCTGTCGATCGAACGATGAGCGGCCTGCCTGCACCTCCTGCGTGCTCTCAGGCTCCTGAGCTGGCGTCGCCGCCGTCGAGCAATCGCAGGACAGGTCTCGTGTCTTCCGTTCCTAGGACTTCTCGGACACGAGAGGGATGCCAGCGCAGCTCATGAGCAAGGTCGACCTGTGTGAATCCCGTGGTGTCGGCAAGACGTGCTGCTTCACTCAGCATCGATGGCGTCTCTCCGGGATACGCACTGACTGGTTCGGGCGTCTCCAGGCCTGTGCTTCGTAGTTGATTCAGTTTCTGGTAACCGCGACGGACCGATGCCTCGGAGACCGTGCCGGCTTCCTTCATGCGGAGCAGGAGCGAGTCGATCGAGACACCCCAGTGCCGGGAGAGCTCGTCCAGGCGGGCGAGGTTCACTGAGCGCGGCAGCAGGTTGACGATCTGGGAGTGCGGGGTCAGGAACTCGGCAGCGAACTGGTCCGCCTCGCGTTCTTGCTGCTGGTCACCAGGTGCCGCTTCGCCGTGGAGAAGAATGTGCCCGATTTCGTGGGCGACAGTGAACCGGTAGACGAACACCGACCTGGCCCGCTCGGGCGTGATGACGATGACTGGGCGGGCCAGGTGCGATGTGGAGAAGGCGCCCACACGAGCCACATCTTGATTCGCCATCGTCAAAAGGGACACAACGATCCCATGTGACTCCGCGCGAGCAACCAGGTGCTTCACGGGCTTGTGCCCTAGACCCCAGTGGGCTCGCAATTGCCGTGCGGCCGACACGGGATCGGTCTGCTCCCGATCGATCGCGGGCAGGTCGACGTCGGGAAACTGAACCTTCTTCTCGAGCGCGAACGTCAGTTCCCAGACCTGCTCGATGAACGAGATCGCCTTCGACCTCTCGCGCGCGGTCGTGGAGCGCAGGCTGCGGAAATGGGCCTGAGATCCATCGACACGCCCGATGGGCCTCCCGGTGGCGAAATAGTCCACCGGCACGTGAAGCTCACGGGCCAGCGCAGGCAGCAGGTCGCGCCGCGGCTTGGCGACCTGGGACTCGTACTGGCCGATCGCTGCTGGTGTCACGCCGACCAGAGATGCGAGTTTGGTCTTCGAAAGGCCGGCCGCTGCTCGTGCTTGGGTCAGGCGTGCTGGATCGAACGCTCCCGCGACCGTCTCCAGGTCCAGATCGCGGGAGGACGCGAAGAGCGTGAGGGAGGTGTTTTTGTCACGCATGCGTTTCTCCGGTCTGGTCCTCCTGCTTCACTCCCAACTGCGGTCGAGGGATGGGGCCCTCGGCGAACCCGTCGTTCGTCGGCCCGACATCGACCAGCGAGCCGCTGCCCAGGGCGAGCAGCGACTCGAGGGACTCGAAGGTCAGGTATCCGTCGGACCCCAGTGTTGCCTCACCCCACTCGATGCTGTGCAGAGCGGAGGGGTTGCTGGCGTAGGGAACGACGACGACGCGGTGCTGCTCCAGGGTCTCAGCGAGGGTCTTCGACTCCTCATTGAGCAAGGCGTGCTCCTCGGCGCTCAGTTCGGGGTGGTCGAACTCGATCGGGAGTCGGCCCTGGGGGTCAGGGTGTCGCTGCGTGAAGAGCGAGACCCGGGAGTCCGAGACCGCGAACGGGCGTGTGCTCGCCTCTGCTGCCCGGTCCTTCGCGTAGCGCCACGGGAACAGGACCACGCCGTTGAACGCTACGAGCTTGTGGCGCCCCACCGTGACTAGCTCGGCTGAGGGAAGCCTGCTGAGCACTGCAACGAACTGGTCCAGGCATCGGCGCCAGATGTACCCGTACGGCCCCGAGTGATTCATCTCGGCCGCAGCCTGGGCGTTGGCCAGCTTCTCGTGGCAGTCCTGGATGATCTCCGGGATCTTTTCCCGAACCAGCACGCCATCAGCGCCAAGCGTCCGCAGTGCCCACGCGCGCCCCTCGTCAACTGCCACAGTCGACTCCCTTCACTGTTGTGCGTAGAACATAGCATGACGCTTTAGTTTTGCGCACGATTTCGTCACGGTGTGCTGCGCAATCGGGACCTGTCGTACCGCATGACGGGTCACGTCCTCGGCATCGGCGCGTCGGACCTGAATTGCGCGATCCCGTGTGAGACCGTCCGCGGTACCCGGTCGGAATTCGGATGGATGGGCCGCGCTGCTCATCGCCGGGCAGATGGCCGTCGCGGCGGGCGTCGCCTGGGCGTGCGCAGGCTCGGCAAGCGAGCGCGCTCCATTCCCACGCTCGATGGAACGCCCGAACCCCCGACCCGCGGAGCAGCTGAAACCTAACTTCGGAGCCCAGGCATTATGCGCGCAAGCTTCACCCGTCCCTTGACCCAGCCAGCAGAGCATCGAGGCTAGGGTGAACCGATGAGCACAGCCGCTGACGCGCCTGGTTCGCCCGAACTGGACAGTGTGCGCGAACGCGCGCGTGAACTTGCCGAGAGCGTCGAAGAAGACGTCCTGGCGCGTGAGCCGCTAGAGGTGACCCTGGAGCGGCTCGTCACCCAGGGCGCGCCTCAACCGCTCGTCCTCGACGTCAGCGATCGGTACTACGAGTCGAGAGGCAACTCGTTCACGATCAGCTACCCCTTCGTCGGACCGATTGATCCCATCCTCCGCCGGAGCACCCTCTTCCGGACGGGTGGCTCCCACGGATCACAGAGCTACGTCACGATCCGCGTTGACGTGCACGAGCAGTCAACAGATCCGGACAGATTCGAGAAGGCATTGGCTGACCTGCTCAACAGATGCGACCAGCAGATACTGCACGACGTGCAGGTCGCCAACGAGGACCTGACTCGCCAACAGGAGGCGTTCACGCTCGCCGCCCGGGAGGTGTTGATGCCCCGGTGGCGGATGGTGCGGACCATCCGCGGCGCAATGGAGCGTCTCGACATCCCGCTGGGGCCACGCACCAACCCGCTCGTTCACATCCCGGTCCGGCCAACCCAGTTGTCCCGGGCCGTCATCGAGCAGGCCGCCGAAGCCGGCACCCCGCAGTACGCGCTCGCCGACGACCTGGCCGAGTCCGTCATCTCGACCATCGCATCCTTCGGCCTGGCACTGGAGCGACTGCCCGTCACGGCGGCAAAGCTCGTCGGCGAGCACGAGGAGAGCCTGCGAGACGTCCTGCTGTTCGTGCTCAACGCCAACTTTCAGGGTCAGGTCACAGGCGAGACGTTCATCAGCAAGGGCAAGGCAGACCTGCTGCTGCGCTGGAAGGACCGCGACGCATTCGTCGGCGAATGCAAGATCTGGAAGGGTCGGAAGGCCCTCAGCGAGGGACTAGACCAGCTGCTCGACCGGTACACCCTGTGGCGGCAGACCCGGATCGCCCTGGTTGTGTTCATCCGCGCGCCCAAGGACGCAACGACGATCATCGAGGACGCACGCCAGGTGATAGCCGACCACCCCCGGGTGCGCCACGAGCTCCACACGACCGAGCCCGCCCATCGCAGCGACTACGAAGTCCTGGGCTCAGGAGACGAGAAGCGACTTGCGCGACTCACGCTCCTCCCGGTTGTCATCGCGTAGCACGAAGCTCAGTGTCGATCTCGCCGTCGACGTTTGGTTGCGTCGCCCCGTCCGCCCGCGCGGACTGGACCTCTGTGCCACCGGATCCAGAAGTCGCGCGGACGGTACCAAATGCTGAGGCGTTCTCACCGCTCTGATCAGCGGCGTCGCGCCGTCCCAAGAGTTCACTCTCGGCGCTCGCCTGGTTCGAACGAAACCATCCCCTCCGGCCGATGCCAAGTGTCCCTACTGGTCAACCGTCGGGCGGCGGTCCTCGGTTCGGCGGACGGAGGCTTCCTGCACTACACGAAGACTTGTCAGGTGGTAAAGGCCGACCCGTTGGGCGGCGCATCTCGGCCACAAGTGTCCGGTGGGATGTCCAGCGCGGCGGTCCTGGAGCTGGGCGGCACACAGGCGCGGGACTGCCGTTGCGGATCTGGCAACGCGACGCGTTCGCATGGGAGTCTGAGGCCATGCATCAGCACATGAACCCCGGATGCCCGTGGGATGCCCACGAGCAGGTCTTCGAGGGGTGTCTGTGCAGGTCAGGGCGAGTTCTACGGTTTACACCGTGGATGTCGGGGGTTCGAATCCCTCCGGGCCCACTCGCTGCAAGGATGCAGCCTTGAATCTCAGGCGCAAGGAATCTCTCAGGCGCAAGGCGCTAGCGGGGCCTGAGCCCGTCGACGACGACGCCCAGCATTCGGTTCAGCCGGGGGCGCTGCTCGGGTGCGCCGGCCACGGAGAGCACGCCGGCGAGGATTTCGCCTACCTCGACGGGGTCGATGTCGCCGCGCAGCTCTCCTGTTGCGGCGCCGGCCTCGAGCATCATCGCCAGGATCTGTTGGACCTCGTCGCAGACCGGTCCGGTGCCGAAGCGGCCGGTGGCACTCATGGCGACCAGGGCCTCGCAGATACCGCGTCGTTCACCGGCCCAGTCGGCGAATCGGAGCATCCACGCATGGAGGCTCTGCGCGGGCGGCTCGGCAGCCAGCAGGGTCCGCGCCTCTTCGCGCAAGGGCCGGATCTGGTCCCGGTAGACCTCTTCGACCAGATCCTCACGGGTGGGGAAGTGCCGGTACAGGGTGGCGTTCCCTACGCCCGCGCGCTTGGCGATCGCGTCGAGCGAGACCGCGTGTCCGGACGCGAAGGCTTCGGCGGCCGTGGCGATCAGCTGCTCGCGGTTGCGCTGCGCGTCGGCGCGCAGGGTACGTGGACGTGTCATGACCTTCGCCATCGTG
The DNA here is from genome assembly GCF_044456525.1 of Promicromonospora sp. NPDC050880. Taxonomy (NCBI): domain Bacteria; kingdom Bacillati; phylum Actinomycetota; class Actinomycetes; order Micrococcales; family Promicromonosporaceae; genus Promicromonospora; species Promicromonospora sp. NPDC050880. Next base: position 64,030 of record NZ_JBITFV010000018.1, on the reverse strand, counting down.
AGTGTCGGATGAGGTTCGGGAGCGATCCAGGGAGGTCCCCGGTTTAGTGTACGGTGAGGCAAACGGGGAGATCCCCGCTTGTGGGGTGGGCTCGCCCGGAGGCAGCCGAGCGGCTGAGACCGGGCGGGCCGACCACCGGCCCTCACCTCACGAACCGCACCTCACAGGAGGACCTGATGGCACTCACTCTCGACACCTATCGGCTGCTGGGCCGTTCCGGGCTCCGGGTCTCACCGCTGGCGCTGGGCACGGCGACCTTCGGCACCGAGTGGGGCTGGGGCGCCGAGCGCGACGAGGCGCGCAGGCTCTTCGACCGCTACACCGAGCTCGGCGGCAACTTCTTCGACACCGCCAGCACCTACACCAAGGGCAGCTCCGAGCGAATGCTCGGCGAGTTCGCCCACGCCGACCGGGACAAGATGGTGCTGGCGACGAAGTACTCGACGCTGCGACAGCCCGGTGACCCGAACTCCGGGGGTACCCACCGCAAGAGCATGGCGGCGTCGGTGGAGGCCAGCCTGCGGCAGCTGAACACCGACTACATCGACCTGCTCTACGTGAACGTGTGGGACTTCAGGACGCCGGTGGAGGAGATCCTGCGGAGCCTGGACGACCTGGTGCGGCAGGGCAAGGTGCTGTACCTGGCGATCTCCAGCGCCCCGGCCTGGCAGGTGTCCCGCATGCAGGCGATCGCCGACCTGCGCGGCTGGTCCCCGCTGGTCGCACTGCAGACCGAGTACAGCCTGATCCAGCGCACCACGGAGCGTGACCTGATCCCGATGGCACGCGAGATGGGTCTCGGCGTGGTCCCCTACTCCCCGCTGGGCGGCGGGGTGCTCACCGGCAAGTACAGCCGGGAGGACCAGAACCCGGTGGGTTCCGTGGTCGGCGAGACCGCGGGCAACCGCAGGAGCCTCAACGCCGCCCTGGGATGGGTCACCGACCGCAACCTTGCCATTGCCGATGCGGTGAAGGAGGTGGCCTCGGAGCTGGACCGCACACCCGCCCAGGTGGCACTGGCCTGGACCCTGAACGCCCCTGGCGTGACGGCACCCATCGTCGGCGCCCGCACCGTCGCGCAGCTGGAGGACAACCTGGGTGCCCTGCAGGTCGACCTCACGTCGTCGCAGCTGGCCCGCCTCGACAGGGCCAGCGCCATCGAGCTCGGCAACCCGCACGACGTGCTCGCGGGCGATCACATCCGCACCATCACCGCAGGCGACATGAAGATCGAGGCCGCTTCATGAACGGCGACGTCCAGATGTCCGACATGCTTGACGATGGAACGGAATGCCCTCGGCTCATGGGTGAGTACCGCGACAAGAGTGTGGTGATCACGGGCGGCAGCAGCGGCATGGGGCTCGCGCTGGCGGAGCTGCTGGTGCGGGGCGGGGCTCGCGTGGTGATCACCGGCCGTTCTCAGGCCAAGCTCGACGTGGCACGCGACCGGCTCGGCGCGCATGCCGTGACCGTCCGAGCGGACGTGGCCTCGCTGCCCGACCTCGACATGCTCGCCGACCGTGCAGGGAGCGAGCTCGGCTCGATCGAGGCTCTGTTCGTCAACGCCGGCATCTCACCCCTCACGCCCCTCGAGTCGACGACCGAGGACGTGTACGACGAGCTGTTCGCGATCAACGTGAAGGGCTCCTTCTTCACCGTGCAGAAGCTCGCCCCGCTGCTGAGCGCGAACGCCGGCGTCGTCCTCACCACCTCGATCGCGAACGTCATCGGCATGGCGCAGACCGGCGTCTATGCGGCCGGCAAGGCGGCGCTGCGCTCGATGGCCCGCACCTTCTCCCGTGAGCTGCTCCCGCGGGGAATCCGTGTGAACGCGATCAGCCCAGGTCCCATCGACTCGGGGATCCTGGAGACGATGAGTCTGTCGAAGGGGGCCGCCGACCAGTTCAGGGCGGAGCGGACCGCGAGCAACCCCATGAAGCGCTACGGCACCGTCGAGGAGTTCGCCAAGGCGGCCGCGTTCCTCGCCTTCGATGCCACGTACACCACCGGCATCGAGCTGGCCGTGGACGGCGGCGAGACCCAGCTCTGAGCGCAGCCTGAGGTCGCGATGCTGCGGCCCGCTGAGCTCCAGGGCCGGGGTGCGCGAGGGCCCACTCGAGGAACGAGTCGACCAGAGTGCGCACCGTCTCCTCGGTGGTGCCCGCGTGAGCGAGTGGCGGCCAGAGCCGCCGGTCCGATGGGGCAGCCCTGGGGAGCCGGTACGATCTCACCAGCCGGTACAAGGGCCTACGGCCGCGGTCGGGATGAGCACCGAAAGGGATTGAGTCGATGTCGATCTCGGCGGAGGTTGCCGATGACCTTGGGCCATTGCCCGGGCTCGGCGGCACCACGATGCAGGTGCTGGTGGACGGCGCACGAACGGACGGCAAGCTGGCGATCTCTCGCCTGAGGATGCCCGCAGGCGCGACGGTTCCCCTGCACGCGCATGCGGGTCAGGACATCATCCTGCTGCTCCTGCGCGGGAGCATGGCTGTTCAGCTGATGGGGCAGGGCTACGAGCTCGACGAAGGCAGCGTCGCCGTCCTGCCGCGGGGCCTCGCCCACGCGTACCACGTCACGGTGGAGACGGACCTGCTGCTGCTGAGCACTCCGAGCGGCCCGGAGGACTCTGCCTGCGATGCCGCCGTTCGCGTCGCGCCGCAGCCGGAGAGGCGACCGGTCGCCACGGCTCTGCCGGGCCTGGCGCCCTACATCGCCCGGGCTGATGAGCACGAGGTCCTCGAGTGGCTGGACGGTGGCCTGGTGAGGATCCTTCTCGACGCGGGGCGCACGGGCGGCCGGCTCTCGCTGGGGCGGTCGACCTTCCGTGCAGGCTCGACCTCGCCCATCTATGTCCACGGGAAGGAGGACGAGGTGGTGGTCATGATGCGTGGCAGTGCCATCTACTGGGTCGGCGAACGTCGCTACGACGTCTCAGCCGGCGACGTCGTGGTGATACCTCGTGGAGTCTCCACGGCGCACCGTATGACCACCGATGCCGAGATCCTGGTGGCCACCAGTCCGGGGGGCCTGGAGGAGCTCTTCCGCGCCGCCTGCCGCGACGCGCGGCTGCCGCGCCCGGAGAACTGGCAGGTCTCGTTCGACGCGCTCAGGAGGGCGGCCGAGGCTGCCGGCCAGACCCTCATCGCGGCCCCGGCCTAGCCGCCGCCCCCTGTATCGCGTCGAGCAGGGCGCGCGCGGTGCGGGGACGCTGGCATGTGCCGGACCGGCATGGGACGCTGCACCCGTGGACCAGCACCCGAACCTCCCCGGCCGGCGGGACGCCCACGAGCGCGTCGCCGGAAGGCGACCGTGCAGGTCAGAACACCTTCCGCGGTTCGCACCGCGCAAGTCCGGGGATCGAGTCCCTCCGGGCCCGCTCCCTTGCCGTGAGGAGATCGGCCGGTGAGCAGCCAGCACCTCTGGTCCGCGACCGTGCTGGCTGATCTCGTCCGGGAGTCCCGCCTGAGCAGGGGCATGACGCAGCAGACCCTCGCCGACCTCTCCGGTGTCCGGGTGGGGACGATCCGTGACGTCGAGCAGGGCCGGACCGCTCGTCCGCGCGGCAGCACCGTGTCGGCGATCCTGCGCGTCCTTGACGTGAGCGGCTGGCCCGCGGCAGATCTGCTGCCCGACGCCGACGGCGCGCCCGGAGCGGCCCCTGACGAGTCCGACCCTCCGCCGGCGGTCCGCACAGGTCCGACCGGGCTCTTCATCCTCGGCACGATCGCGGTGGAGCGGGACGGACGGCGGCTGCCGGTGTCCGCGCGGGTGCAGCGCCACCTCGTCGTGCGCCTGGCGCTCGCCGGGGGAGCCGCCGTCGACCAGGACGACCTCTTCGAGGCGGTGTGGGACCGTGAGCGGCGGCCCGGCGACGAGGCCGTGCTGCACTCGGCGGTCGCCCGGCTCCGTCGCGTCGTCGACCCTGTGCCGATCGTGCGCGTGGGCACCGGCTACGCACTTGAGGTGCGGCCCGAGCAGCTCGACTGGCTCCGCTTCCGCGACGCCGTCCGGAGTGCCGAGGCCGCCGGGTCCGCCGAGGAGGCTTTCGGCCTGCTCCGGGCCGCGATGGCGATGTGGCGGGGGTTCCCGGGAGACCTCGCGCCCTGGGTGGGGACGCCGTTCGAGCTGTGGGACGTCCACCGTCAGGCGGCCAGGCTGCTGGCGACGTCCGGGCGGGCGATCGGCCGTGCTGCCGACGCCGTCCCCCACCTGCGGAACGCCCTGACCGTCGCCCCGTACGACGAGGCGTTCCACGCGGAGCTCATCCTCTCCCTCGCGGCGAGCGGCCGCCGGACGGAGGCGCTCATCGTCTACCGCGACGTGCGGCGGGCGCTGCTCGAGGAGCACGGCGTCGACGTGGGTGCCGAGCTCGTGGCCGCGCACGCCGCCGTCCTGTCGGACCGGGCCGGGAGCCACGTCGGCCTGGTGCCGCCGCGGCAGGCCCCGCTCCCGCCCCGTGTCTTCGTCGGCCGCGTCGCGGAGGTCGACAGGATCGTCGGCGACGACGTCGGCTCCCGGCCTGCGGTGCGGTCCGGCGTGACGGTGATCAGCGGCCCTGCCGGTGTGGGAAAGACGGCCCTGGCGCTCGAGGCGGCGCGCAGGATGGCGGACCGCTACCCGGACGGGACGCTCTACGTCGACGCCAAGGGCACGGACCGTACGGCGATGAGCGCCGACGCGATCGCGCGACGCTTCCTGCGGTCCCTCGGCGAGCCCGACGTGCGCGGCAGCGACGACCCGGACGAGGCGCCCAGCCTGCTGCGGAGCGCTCTGGCCGGCCGGCGGGTGCTCGTCGTCCTCGACAACGTACGGAGCCCGGAGCTGGTGCGGGCGCTGGCGCCGGCCGCCGGGGAGAGCCGCCTCGTCGTGACGAGCCGGTGGTCCCTCCACCAGGCCGTCGCGGACTGCCACGTCGCCCTCACCGTGCTCGACCTGGACAGCGCCACCGCTCTGCTGACGACGACGATCGGCGGCATGCGGGCGATCGGGGACCGCGCGGCCGCCGAGACGCTCGCCGAGCTGTGCGGCCGGCTGCCCCTCGCGCTCGCGATCACCGCCGCTCGTCTCGCGAGCCGGCCGGCCTCGTCCCTGGCGGACATGGTGGCGCTGCTGGAGGACGAGGCGGCGCGCCTGGAGGAGCTCGCCACGCCCGACTCCCGCGTCGACGAGAGCCTGGAGATGACGTACCGGCTGCTGAGCCCTGCCGCCCAGCGGATGCTCCGCGCGGTCTCGCTCCACCGCGCCGACGCGTTCGGCACGGAGTTCTGTCTCGCGGTGCTGGACGGCATCGGCCGCCGGGACGTCTACCGGCTCCTCGAGGAGCTGGTGAGCGCGAACGTCGTCATGGAGGTCGGTGACGGAAGCTATCGCCTGCACGACCTCCTGCGGATCTTCGCCCGTCGCAAGCTGGACGAGGCGGGCGAGCTCGCCGCGTGCGAGGCGCGCATCGACGAGTGGTACCTGACGTCCCTCCGCGAGGCGGTCGACGCCATCTACCCGAACATCGTGCGGCTGCGCGGACCTGGCGTCACGAACACGGAGATGACCGCCGACGACGCCCTTGCCTGGATCTCGACCGAGGAGTCCGGCCTGGTGCGGACCGCCCGGGAGGCGGCGACGACGCCGTCGCGCCGGCACGTCGCCTGGGAGGTCGCCGACGAGCTGAGGGCCTACTGCCTCGTGCGGCACGTGGACGAGTGGAAGCTCGTGGTCGAGGCGGGCCTCGCCGCGGCGAGGGCCGCCGGAGACCTGCGGGCCGAGAGCGCGATGCTCATGGGCAGGTCGCAGCAGTCCTGGGCCGTGAGCCCGGACCAGGGACCGCTGGCGGACGTGACCGAGGCCGAACGTCTCGCGGCGAAGGTCGGCTGGGCCGACGCCGTCTCCTACTGCGCGCACAACCTCGGCTGGATGCATGCCTGGCAGGGCCGGCCCGATGAGGCGGAGGGCTGGTACCGCAAGGCGCTGGAGCACAGCTCGCACCTGACCGGCCCGGACGTCGGGGCGATCGTCCGCAACGCGATCGGGCTGCTGCGGTTCGACCAAGGGAGGTACGCCGAGAGCGTCGAGATCCTCACCGAGGTCGCCGAGTGGAACGAGGCGCAGGGCCACACGGGCTCGGCGCTGACGAACCGCGGCAATCTCGCCAGGTCGCTCCGGGTGGTGGGGCGGGCCGGCGAGGCGCTCGACTCCCTGGAAGCGGTGCTCGCCGGGTTCCGGGAGCGGGGCGACCTGCGTGGCGAGGCGTCGACGCTCGACGAGATGGCGCACGTGCTGCTCGAGCTCGGGCGGTGGGACGAAGCGCTCGAGGCCGGGACCCGTGGGCACACGATCGCGGCGAACCACCGCGACCTGCGGTCCGAGTGCCACCTGTCCTGCACCGTCGCGGGCGTGCTGGTGGCCGGCCCGGACCCCGCGGCCGCCCAGGGGTGGCTCGACCGCGCCGAGCTGCTGGCGGGGCACCTGAGGTCGGACCTGCTGCGCCTGCGCGTGACGGCGGAGCGGGGCCGTCTGCTCGGAGCCGTCGGCCGTCCGGACGAGGCGCGGGACCTGCTGCGGTCAGCCGGCGCCGACGCCGAGGAGCGGGGCCTCGGTCATCTGGGCAACCTCATGCGCGCAGCCGAGCGAGACCTTCGTGCGCCTCGAGAATCCTGACCGCCTGCGCCAGGACCCGCAGGCCCCGAGCCGTGGGCCTGAACCGCCCGTCGGTGCGCACGAGAAGAGTCGTCTTCATCATGGACTCCAGCGCGTGGACGTGCGTGCTGACCGTGCTCACGGAGCAGTGGGTCGCGCGGGCGGCGGCGGTGGTGGTGCCGTGCTCGCACAGAGCGACGAACGAGCGGAGCTGCTGGACGGTGGGCATGGCCCGAACGTAGCGAGCCGGCCGTACGCCGGGCTGTCGAGGCGCTTCCCGTAGTCCCGTAGTCGGCGTCGGGCAGGGGCGAGCGGGGCAGCGCGACGACGGACACCTCGCCGCCGTCGTCGCGCTGGGGCCTTCTAGAAGAAGTTGCGCGGGTCGAACTTCTCCGCGATGTCGGAGAGCGTCCCGCCCGCCTCCGACACCTGGTCGCCGAGGCCGGACACCGCGCCCTCGGCCGTGCCGGTGAGGTCCTCGACACCGGCCGTGGCCTGGTCGACGACGCCCGCCCCGAGCTCCTCGACGCCGGCCGTGGCCTCGCCCAGCGCGCCGTTCCCGTACTCCCCGAGACCGGCAGCCGCCTCGTCCAGGGCTCCTGCTCCGGCCTCGCCGGCCGCCGCCGTCAGGCCCTCGACGTCGACGCCCGCCGCCAGCGACTCGAAGTCGACCCCGAGGTTCGCCGCGTTCTCCAGGAGCGGGCCGGCCACGCTGCTGACCGCCGCACCTGCCGCGACGGCGCCCAGGACGCCCACCGCGCCCACGGCGACGCCGGCGACGGCCCCGCCCGTGCCGACCTTCGCGAGCATCGACCGCATGGAGCCCGGCCGCCGAGCCTCGGTCCGGGCAGCCGCCCGGGCGAGCTCGGCATGGTCGGCGGAGCGGGGCTGCTCGTGCGGCGGAAGCTCTGCCTGCATGCGCTGCAGCACCGCCTGGCGCTGCGCCGGTGTCAGGCGGGCGAAGGACTCGGCGTGGATCCGCTCGACCTGGTGCGGGTCGGCGGTCTGCATGAGGTAGTCGTAGCGGGCGATGGCCTGCCGGTCGGCGTCCGCGGTCGCCGGGGCGGGCCGTGCGCCCGGGTGGTTCTGCGGCGTCGTCGGGTAGCCCGGCTGTCGGCCGGCCGGGTAGCCCTGGCCCGGCGCGCCCTGCTGCTGGTCGCGCCCGGTCACCGCTCCGGCGATGTCCTGGAGCGCGGACTGCCAGGATCGCTGGCCCGTCGAGCCGCCCTGCTGTTGCTGCTGCCCGGACTGGGACTCGAGCACCTTCTTGGCGAGGCCGATCATGTTCGAGAGCTTGGACATGCGGTCCGTTCCTTCCGTCGGGGCGGATGGGCCACACTTCCAGGCCAGCATGAGAACTACGTGAGACCAGGATGAGAGATTCACCCGGTGGCCTGGCGAGAGACCCCGAGATCGGCCAGGGTGTGAACCGCGAGCCACCACCGAGCGACGGAGGCACAGTGCATTCCCATCTCCCCGGACCCGGCCGCCGCACCCCGGTCAGCACGTACCGTCTCCAGCTCGGCCCCGACCTGACGTTCGCGGACGCCGAGAAGGCGCTCCCGTACCTCGACGCCCTCGGGATCACGGACCTCTACCTCTCGCCGGTGCTGCAGGCCGCGCCCGGGTCCATGCACGGCTACGACGTCGTGGACCACACGCGGATCAGCGACGTCCTGGGCGGCCGGGAGGGCCTCGAACGGCTCGCGGCGGCGGCACACGAGCGGGGGATGGGCGTCGTCGTCGACGTGGTGCCGAACCACATGGCCGTGCCGACGCCTGCCTGGCACAACCGGGCCCTGTGGTCCGCGCTCAAGCACGGCCACGAGTCCCCGTACGCGACGTGGTTCGACCTCGACATCGCCCCGGGCGAGGGACTGCTCATGCCGGTGCTCGGTGCGCGGATCGGCACGGTGCTCGCGGCGGGCGAGCTCGTGCTCGACCGCGTCGTCGTGCCCGGTGAGGACGGCGAGCAGCCGGTGCTGCGCTACTACGACCACCTGTTCCCCGTGCGGCCCGAGACGGAGGACCTGCCGCTCGCGGAGCTCGTGGGCCGCCAGCACTACCGGCTCGCGTACTGGCGCGTGGCCGACGAGGAGCTCAACTACCGGCGCTTCTTCGACGTCGGCACCCTGGCGGGTATCCGCGTGGAGGACGACGACGTCTTCGACGCCACGCACGCCCTGCTGCTGGAGCTCTTCCACGCGGGCGTGATCGACGGCTTCCGGATCGACCACCCCGACGGGCTCGCCGACCCGCGCGGCTACCTGCGCCGGCTGCACGAGGCGACCGGCGGGGCGTGGGTCGTGGCCGAGAAGATTCTCGAGGAGGACGAGGCGCTGCCCGACGACTGGCCCGTCGCCGGCACCACGGGCTACGACACGGCGTGGCGGCTGCACGGCCTCCAGGTCGACGCCGACGGCGCCGCCCCGCTCGCGGCCCTGATGCAGGAGCTGACGGGCGAGCAGACGAGCCTGGACGACGTGATCGAGCAGGCCAAGCGGCAGATCGTCGAGACCTCGCTGTACGCGGAGGCCCACCTGCTGACCACGATGCTCGCCGACATCTGCCGCGAGGACGTGCGGCTGCGCGACCACACGTTCCGGTCGCTGCAGGACTGCGTGGTCGAGCTGATCGTCGCCTTCGGGCGGTACCGCGCCTACGTCGTGCCGGGAGAGACGGCGCCGCCTGAGGCGGAGCGCGTGGTCCTGGAGGCGGCCGACGTCGCCCGGTCGCGCCTCGACCCGGACCGGCACGACACGCTGGACCTCGTGGTCGACCTGGTGCTCGGGCGCGAGGCCGGGTCCGCGGGGCGGCGGGACGAGGAGCGGCGTGCCGAGCTCGTGGTGCGGTTCCCGCAGGTGTGCGGCGCCGTCATGGCCAAGGGCGTGGAGGACACCGCGTACTACCGGTGGACCCACCTGGTCAGCCTGTGCGAGGTGGGCGGGGCGCCTTCGCGCTTCGGTGCGGGGCCGGACGAGCTGCACGCGCACGCGCGGCACCTGGCCGAGTCGTGGCCCGCGACGATGACCGCCGGGTCGACGCACGACACGAAGCGGGGCGAGGACGTGCGCTCGCGGATCGGGGCCGTCTCCTCGCACGCGGAGGCCTGGGTAGCGCTGGTGCGGCGGCTGCGGGAGGCGACTGCTGACGTGCGGCCTGCCGACCTCGACGGGCGCACCGAGAACCTGCTCTGGCAGACGCTCGCCGGGACCTGGACGCCGGAGGGGCCGATCGAGGCCGAGCGGCTCGCCGCGTACCTGGTCAAGGCGTCGCGGGAGCAGAAGGCGTGGACCACGTGGACGGCGCCCGACGTCGCTCGCGAGGAAGGCCTGGTGGAGTACGCGACCGGACTGCTGACGCACCCCGAGGTCGTCGCCGGGTTCGACGGGTGGGTGGCCGAGGTGACGCCGACCGTCCGGCGCTCCGTGCTCGCGACCAAGCTGCTGCAGCTCACCGTGCCCGGCGTCGCCGACGTCTACCAGGGGACCGAGGTGACCGGGACGTCGCTCGTCGACCCGGACAACCGGCGGCCCGTGGACCTGGAAGGGCTCGCGGCCGTGCTCGGACCGCTCGATGCGGGGCGGACGCCGTCGGGGCTCGCGGAGGAGAAGCTCGTCGTGACGGCCGCCGCGTTGCGGCTGCGGCGGGCGCACCCCGAGGCGTTCGTCGGGGAGGACGCCGGGTACGAGCCGCTGCCGGTGACCACCGAGCGGGCGGTGGGGTTTGTTCGGTCGGATGCTGCCGGGCCTCGGGTCGTGGTGGTCGCGACGCGGCTCGGGGATGCACCGGGGCTGTTGGACGCGTCCGTCGTGCTGCCGGAGCCTGCGCCGGGGGAGGTGTGGCGGTCCGCGCTGACCGGGGCCTCGGCCGACGCCGGGGCCGTGCGGCTCGGCGACCTGCTGGGGGCGTGGCCGGTCGGGCTGCTGGTGGCGGAGGCTGCTGATCGTTCGGACGCTGACCGCCGTTCGCGCCTTGCTGTTCGTGCGGGCGGGGCGGGCGCGTGACCGGGGACCTGCGGGTCTGGGCGCCGCGGGCGTCCCGGGTCGACCTGGTCCTGTCGGCGAGCGGCACCACGGAGGCGATGGACACCGACGCCGGGGGCTGGTGGTGCTCGCGGCGTCCGCTGCTGGCCGGGACCGACTACGCGTTCTCGCTCGACGGCGGCCCACCACGCCCCGACCCGCGCAGCCCCTGGCAGCCCGCCGGTGTGCACGGGCCGTCGCGCACCTTCGACGTTCATGCTCATTCCTGGGCCGACGGCGGCTGGGCCGGCCGGGACGTGCTCGGCGCCGTCGTCTACGAGCTGCACGTCGGGACGTTCACGCCCGAAGGCACGCTGGATGCCGCCGTCGGGCGCCTCGACCACCTTGCCGACCTGGGCGTCGACATGGTCGAGCTGATGCCGGTCGCCGCGTTCGGCGGGCACCACGGCTGGGGGTACGACGGCGTCGCCCTGTGGGCCGTGCACGAACCGTACGGTGGTCCGGCCGCGCTCCAGCGCTTCGTGGACGCGGCGCACGCGCGCGGGCTCGCCGTGTGTCTCGACGTGGTCGACAACCACCTCGGGCCGTCCGGCAACTACCTGGCCGAGTTCGGGCCGTACTTCACCGACCAGCACCAGACGCCGTGGGGCGCGGCCGTGAACCTCGACGGCGACGGCTCCGCCGAGGTGCGCGCGTTCGTCGTCGAGAAGGCGTTGCGGTGGTTCCGGGACTTCCATGTGGACGCGCTGCGGCTGGACGCCGTGCACGCGCTCGTGGACGACTCGCCGCGGCACGTGCTGGCGGAGCTGTCGGACGCCGTCGCTGTGCTGGCCGCCGAGCTGGGGCGGCCGTTGTCGCTGGTGGCCGAGTCGGATGTGAACGATCCTCGAACTGTCACGCTCACGGGTTCCTCGTTCCAGGGCCGGGCCGGGTACGGGATGACGGCGCAGTGGGCCGACGACGTCCACCACGCCCTGCACACCCTCCTGACCGGCGAACGGCAGGGGTACTACGTCGACTTCGGCACCCCGGAGACGCTCGCCAAGGCGCTGACCGGCGTCTTCGTGCACGACGGCGGCTGGTCCACCTTCCGCGGCCGGAACTGGGGCGCGCCCGTGCCGGCCGACCTGGACCGCCGCCGCTTCGTCGTCTGCTCCCAGAACCACGACCAGGTGGGCAACCGGGCGCTCGGCGACCGGCCGTCGCGCGTGCTGACGCCGGGGGCGCTTGCGGTGAGCGCGGCCGTGGTGCTGCTCGGGCCGTTCACGCCGATGCTGTTCATGGGCGAGGAGTGGGGCGCGACCACGCCGTTCCAGTACTTCTCGGACCACGAGGAGCCGGAGCTCGCGGCGGCGATCTCGCGCGGGCGGGCGGCGGAGTTCGGCGGGCACGGGTGGGCCGAGCTGTACGGGGCTGATGTCGTGGTGCCTGACCCGCAAGCCCGCTCGACGTTCGAGGCTTCTCGGCTGGACTGGGGTGAGGCTTCGTCGGAGGGCGGGGCTCGGATGCTGGAGCTCTACCGGGGGTTGGTGGGGCTGCGGCGGGCGGAGGCGGCCGTGGCTTCCGGAGATCCTTCCGGGACGTCGGTGCGCGTGCAGGACGGGGCTCTTGTCCTGACACGGGTCGCCGTCGGGCCATCTCGGGGTGCGCGGGTCGATGTGGTGCTGGCGGTGCGGGAGGGGGCGGTGTCCGTGGTGGTCGACCGGGGCGGTGAGCCGGCGCGGGTGGTGCTCGACTCGGGGGTGGTGCTCGGGGGCGCGGCGGCGGTCGTCGAGAGCGGCGTCGGTGGGACGACGGTGACGGTGTCGGGGCCAGGGGTCGTCGTACTGCGGTGAGCGGCTGCAGGTGGGGTCAGCTCATCGGGCGGGCAGATCTGCTCGCGCTCTCGCGAGGTCGGCACCTCCCTGCGAGGTCGGCAGTCTGCCTTGAGGTCGGTACAGGCCTGGACCGACCTCGAGGCAGACTGCCGACTCTGCGCGGCAAACTGCCGACCTCGACGCAGACTGCCGACTCCGCGCGGCAGACTGCCGACCTCAGCCGGCCGTCGGTCGTCAGCGCCCACCGATGCTCGACTACGTCGACACCATCATGCCGGGGCCGGCCGAGCCGGTGGCGTTGACCAAGTCGGTGACCAGGCCGTAGCGACGGTGCCTCGACGTGTGTCGGTGACGGTGGGTTGCGGCCGTTGCCAAGCAGGGCTGGGTCGCTGAACCTGTGACCTAGAGATTATGAGTCTCCCGGCATCCTCGTCGTCCCCGCCGGCACCGCCTCGCAGACCGTCCCTTCCGCAGGCAGCACGCGGTCGATCAGCGCCGCGTCGACCGCGGAGTCGATGCACGGCCCGCTCGTGCGGTAGGACGTGTGGCCGACGCCCGTCCGGGTCAGCAGCACGGCGTCCTCCAGGCGTTCCGTCATGGCCTGCGCCCAGTGGTACGGCGACACGTTGTCGACCTCGCCGCCGACCACCAGGATCGGCGGGGCGCCGGCGCCGGTGAGCTCGGCGGTGAACCGGTCCTTGTTCGCGGCAGGCCAGAACGCGCAGCTCAGCGCGCTGTACGCGGCCCGGCTGCCGAGGCGCTCGCCGCGGGCGTCGATCTCGCGGGCGGCCGCCCGGTGCTCGCCGAGGTTGCGCAGGGCGGGCCAGTCGGCGCAGCGGACGGCCGTGTGCGGCTCCTGCAGGGTGGTGGCGAACGGGCCGCCGAACGGCGCGACCGTCAAGTTCACGACCATGAAGTGGAGGAAGGCGCCGTTGCCCTGCTGCGCGGCGAGCAGGCCCGCGGTGAGCTGCGGCCAGAGCGTGCGGACACCCGCCGCGGCCCGCACACCCTCCAGCGCCATGGCGCCGTCGAGCGTCCCGCCCGGGGTGAGGCCCTCGATCGGCGGGACCTGCAGGGGCTCCCGCTCCAGGTCGGCGATCAGGGCGTCGAACGCGGTCTCCGGGTCGCCGTCGCCGAACGGGCAGACCTCCACGCCCTCGGCGCGGCACGTCTCGAACCAGAGGTCGAGCGTCTCCTCGTTGGACCTGGCGACGTCGTCGAGCAGGCGGAGCGGGTCGTTCTGCCACAGGTCGGTGTCGACGGGGCCGTCGATCACCATCTGGCGCACACGCTCCGGGAACAGCGTGGCGTACATCGGACCGACCACGGTGCCGTACGAGGCGCCGTAGAACGTGATCTGCTCCTCGCCGATCGCGGCGCGCACCTGGTCCAGGTCGCGGGCGACGTTGTCGGTGGACAGGCTCGCCAGGTAAGCGCGGTCCTGGTGCGTCGCGCAGCCCTTCGCGAAGGTCCGGGCGTCCTTGACCAGCTGCGCGAACGACGTGCCACCCGGGATGGTCGGGTCGCGGTCCTCGGCCGCCTGCTCGGCGCGCTGCTCGTCGGTGAGGCAGCGGACGGCGTCCGACTCCCCGACGCCGCGCGGGTCCATGCCGACGACGTCGAAGCGCGCCACGACGTCGGGCGAGAACGGGCCGGTCTCGCCGGTGGGGTCGATGGAGCGGACCATGTCCGACGCCGGCACGCCCGGGCCGCCCGGGTTGATGAACAGGCTGCCGATGCGCCGGTCCGGGTCGGTCGCGCGGTGCCGCACGACGGAGAGCGGGATCTGCTCGCCGTCCGGGTCCGAGTACTCCAGGGGGACCTGGACGGTGGCGCAGTCCAGTCCGGGGCCGCACCCGGCCCAGTCGATCGGGCCCGGGGCCGGGGCGGAGACGGTCGGGCGGGGGACGCCGCCACCGGCCGACGCAGCCAGCGCCGCGCCGGTGCCCGCGCACCCGGTCACGGCCAGGGCGACGACGGCGAGCAGCGCAGTGATCCGCAGCGACGCACGAGTTGTTCTTGGCATGGCACCGACGCTAGGTATCTCACCCGGTGAGCGCATCCGCCGATGGGTCCGGACCCGCCGACCAAAGGAGGAGCGGCCCGGTCACCCCGGCCGGTCGTCGTCGCTGAGCCCGGCCTCCTGCACCAGCAGCGCCACCTGGACCCGGTTGTTCAGGCCGAGCTTGGCCAGGATGGACGACACGTGGGTCTTCACCGTGGTCAGGCCCAGGAAGCGGCGTGCCGCGATCTCGGCGTTCGAGAGCCCCGCCCCGATGTCGACCGCGACCTCCCGCTCCCGCTCCCCGAGCACGTCGAGGCGCCGGCGGGCCGTGGCGCGCCGGCCGTCCTGGTCCGAGTCGGTAACCCGGGCGATGAGCCGCCGGGTCACCTCGGGGGAGAGGACGGGGCGCCCCTGGGCGGCGTGCCGGATGGCGACGACGAGCTCGTCGGGCGGGGTGTCCTTGAGCAGGAACCCCGCCGCTCCGGCGCGCAGTGCGCGCAGCACGTGGGCGTCGGCGTCGAAGGTCGTGAGCACCATGACCTGCGGGGCGGGCGAGCCCCGGCGCAGCGTCTCGGTGGCGGTGAGCCCGTCGGTGCCGGGCATCCGGATGTCCATCAGCACGACGTCGGGGCGGTGGCGCCGGGCCAGCTCGACCGCCTCGGCGCCGTCCCCGGCCTCGGCCACGACGCGCAGGTCGGGTGCGCCGCTGAGCATCATCCGGAGCCCGAAGCGGACCACCGGGTCGTCGTCGGCGATGAGCACGTCGATGGCCGGCTCGTCGCCGGGTGCGGGATGAGTCACGTCGGCCAGGGTAGGCGGAGCTGGACCCGCCAGCCGCCCCGGTCCGTCGGGCCGTGGTCGAGGTGGCCGGCCACGAGCCGGGCGCGCTCCTCGAGCCCGCGCAGGCCGGTCCCGGAACCGCTCGGTCGCGCCACCGGGGCGGCGGGGGGCGCGTTGACCACCTCGGCGACGACGTCGTCCCCCGGGCGCCCCGTGATCCGGACGGTGACCCGTGCGCCCGGGGCGTGCTTGCGGGCGTTGGTCAGGGACTCCTGCACCACGCGGTAGACCGTGCGGCCCTGCAGGTCGGGGAGGGTCCGCTCGCCGGTGGTGACCCCCGCGTCGTCGTGCAGCGTCACCGGCGTCCCGGCCGTGCGGGCCTCCTCGACCAGCTCCAGCACGTCCTCGACCGCGGGCAGGGGCAGCTCTCCCACGGGGGCGCGCAGCACCCCGATCACCTCGCGCAGGTCCTGCAGCGCGCGGTGCGCGTTCTCCCGCACCACCTCGGCGGCCCGGCCGACGTCGTCCGGCGGGGCCGTGCGGGCATAGGCGAGGGCACCGGCATGAACGCTGAGCAGGGACAGGCGGTGGCCGAGAACGTCGTGCATCTCCCGCGCGATGGCCTGGCGCGCCTCACGTTCCGAGCGCTCGGCCCGGAGCTGCGCCTCGACCTCGGCGGCCGCGGCGCGCTCGCGCAGGGACTCGACGAGAGCACGCCGGTTGCGGATGGTCAGGCCCCACGCGACGGTCGCGGCGCTGCCGAGGCCGATCAACGTGAACACCGTCAGGGGCGGGACGGTCTGGTCCGGCCAGATGAGCTGGTAGGTGCCGAGAGCCGCGACGCCGGTGGCGCACACGGCTGCCGTGGCGCGGGTCGAGGCGTGCAGGGCCACGGTGAAGAGCGCGACGATCGCGGCGCCGCTGACCGTCTCGGAGTAGACGCTGACCACGGCGAGGGCGAGGCCGATCTGGACGGGGTACGCGCGGCGCCACCACAGGGCGACGCAGCCGAGGAGGCCGGTGAGGCGGTCGGCTACCAGGAGCGCTGCGGGGAGCGGGTCGGGCTCGGCGGCCTGGATCCACAGGGACGTCCACGCCAGGGCCACGGCGACGGCGATGAGGGCGACGTCGGTGAGGCGCTTCCGGAGCGCGGGGGTGGTCGGCGTGGTGGGCATCGGGTCGAGCCTAGAGCGGGGTGGGTGCGGGCATCGGGTCGGAGTGTCAGTAGCTCCGCGTACGTTCCTCGCCATGGGTACATCGAGCACTGACGACCTGGGGCCGAAACATCCGGCCTTCGCCGCCCACTTCCGTGACCCCATCTACGACGACGAGGGCGACGACTTCGCGCCCTTCGGCAACGACGAGGGGTGGGACCTGGTCTTCCTGACGGCGCGACGGGCCGACGAGCTGGACGGCAGCACGACCGTGGCGCAGATCGACCCCGAGTGGCTGGGGGACGAGGCGGAGGTGGCTGCCGGGCTCGACGAGGGCGACGTCGACATGGTGGACGTCGTGATCGGCGCGGGGTTCACGCTGCTGCGCCTGACCGGGCAGATCGACGACCTCGGTCGCGCGCTGGTGCTGCGTGCGCTGGACACGCGGGACCGGGTCTACGGGCGGCAGCCCCAGACGGAGCGGATGCGGGCCGACCTGCTGGCGTTCGGGTGAGTGGCACACGCCTGACCACGACGGGTTAGTCTGCCCCCTTTGGCCGAACTTTCACCCAGGAGTGCCTATGAGCTTCGCCGATCGCATCGTGGCCACCAACGAGCTGATCTGGTCCATCCCGCTGATCGCCCTCTGCCTGCTCGCCGGCCTGTACTTCTCCGTGCGCACCGGCTTCCTCCAGGTGCGACACATCCCCGACATGCTGGCCCAGCTCAAGCGGGGCAAGGAGTCGGAGGAGGGCACGTCGTCCTTCCAGTCGCTGATGATGTCCCTGGCCGGCCGCGTGGGGATGGGCAACATCGGCGGCGTCGCCACGGCGATCGCCTTCGGCGGTCCCGGCGCCGTGTTCTGGATGTGGACCTCCGCGTTCCTCGGTGCCGCCACCTCCTTCGTCGAGAGCACCCTCGGGCAGATCTACAAGGAGAAGGACCCGGACACCGGCGAGTACCGCGGTGGGCCGGCGTACTACTTCGAGAAGGCCTACCGGCACAAGGCCCGTGGCCTGTCGCTGGTCTACGCGATCCTCTTCGCGGTCGTGACCATCTTCGCGATGAGCTTCTTCCTGCCAGGCGTGCAGGCCAACGGCATGGCCTCCGCGATCAACAACGTCTGGGGCGTGCCCACCTGGGTCACCGCCGTCGGCCTCGTCATCCTGCTGGCCTTCATCGTGATCGGCGGCGTCAAGCGCATCGCCCACTTCGCCGTGATCGTGGTGCCCACGATGGCGCTGGTCTACATCGCCATCGCGCTGGTCGTGCTCTTCGTGAACTTCAGCCAGATCCCGGCCGTGTTCGGGCTGATCTTCGGGAGCGCCTTCGGGGTCCAGCCGGTGTTCGGCGCGATCCTCGGCCTCGCCGTCAAGTGGGGCGTGCAGCGCGGCATCTACTCCAACGAGGCGGGCCAGGGTACCGGGCCGCACGCCGCAGCGGCCGCCGAGGTCTCGCACCCGGCCAAGCAGGGCTTCGCGCAGTCCTTCGCGGTGTACGTCGACACCCTGCTCGTCTGTTCCGCGACGGCCTTCATCATCATCTCGACCGGCATGTTCAACACCTTCGCCGGCGAGACCTGGCCGAGCGAGGTGATCCACGAGGGCAGCGGCGGCCTCGGCACCGACGTCGAGCCCGGCCCGGGCTTCGTGCAGCAGGGCCTGGACGCGGTGTTCCCGGGTGCCGGCCCCGCGTTCGTCGCCATCGCGCTGGCGTTCTTCGCGTTCACCACGATCGTGGCGTACTACTACATGGCCGAGACCAACCTGACCTACCTCACCCGCAAGATGACCAACCGGATCGCGGCGCGGGCCGTGCGGCGGGTGCTGCAGGCCCTCGTGCTGGTCTCGGTGGCGTACGGTGCCGTGACCACGGCGGGTGCGGCCTGGGGCCTGGGTGACATCGGCGTCGGGTCGATGGCCTGGCTGAACATCGTCGGCATCCTGTTCCTCCAGGGCCCTGCCCTCAAGGCACTCAAGGACTACCGGGACCAGAAGCGGCGAGGGCTGGACCCGCAGTTCGACCCGCGCACGCTCGGCATCCGGAACGCGACGTTCTGGGAGCGCCGTGCCGACCGTGAGGCTCGGAGCACGTCCGGTGGGGACGAGCCCGAGAGGGAGCTCGACCGGGCCTGACGGTTCCACCGGGGCCGGGCGGCGTCGCCCGGCCCCGGAGGCAGTACGCTCCGGCCGTGACTCCCGAGACCCACGGCCGGCGACCCACCGCCGCCGACGCGGCGTACGACTTCGTCCCCGTCCGTGCCGACTACGCGGACCTGCTGCGTGCCATGCCCCAGATGCGTGCGGTACGGGTGCTCGGCTGGTGTGTTCTCGGCCTGATCGCCGCGATGATCGGGCTGTCCTTCCTCCTCGTCCGGGACGACGGCGCGCCCGTCGCCGACGCCGCGACCCTGGCCCCGCTGGTGGTGCTCGGTATGCTCACGGGCATCGTCGTCCTGGGCTACGCGCCGCTGGGTGCGCACGCCGCCTGGCGCAGGCCGGCGAACCGCGAGCCGGTGCGTGCGGTGCTGGACGACGACGGTTTCCGGCACGAGGGCCCCAGCGGCAGCCAGGCGTGCGTCTGGGGCGTCGCGTCCCAGGCCCGTGAGACGGCCGGGGCCTACTACCTCTACGTGCCGAACGGGCTGGCCTCGATGATCTTCTGGCTGCCCAAGCGGGCCGTCCCGGTCGGCGAGCAGGCCCTGGTCCGGGAGCGCATCCGGGCACATGTCGGGCGGTACGTGATCCGCTGATCCGGCCGGGCGCCGCCGGCGCACAGATGGAGTCAACCCGGGTCCGTGCCAAATGGCCTTGCCGCGGGGCCGGACCACCGCCACGCTGACCCGATGCCGAGCGACGACGTGGTGCCGACCGACGAGGTGGTCCTGGGCTGGCGCACGCCCGTGTCCGACGAGGAGGTCGTCGACCTCACGCGGTCCCACGGCGGACACCCCGAACCCGGCTGGTGGGACCGGGTCCACGACCACTCCCTGGGATGGGTCACCGCCCGGAGCGCGGACGGAACGCTGGTGGGGTTCGTGAACGTTGCGTGGGACGGCGCGGGCCACGCCTTCCTCATCGACACCAAGACGCGACCCAGCCACCAGCGCCGCGGCGTGGGCACCGCCGTCGTGCGCCGGGCGGTCGAGGGAGCCCGGGCCGCGGGCTGCGAGTGGCTGCACGTGGACTTCGAGCCGCACCTCGAGGGCTTCTATCTCGACGCCTGCGGCTTCCGGCCGACGGCGGCCGGGCTGGTGCACCTCAGGACTGCCGCATCTGCCAGGATGCGTCCGTGACCAGTCACTTCGCCCGGTACCAGGCCGGGGAGCACGACGGCGTGTGGCATGACCTGCGCGCCCTGGGGCTGACGGCCTTCGACGCGCCGTACCGCGAGGACGCCGAGGCCGTGGCCCGCGAGATGGCGGCACGCGCCCGCCGGAACGTGGAGACGCTCGTGGACCGCCTGACGGCGGACGGCTTCGTCGCCGCGCGGAACGACGACGACGCGACGCCGCGCCCGGCGCACTTCCCGCCGTCCGACGGCGCCCCCGCGCTGGCGGACTGGATGGAGGCGCAGTTCGCGCCGTTCCCGATGACGGTGGCGGCATGGATCCGCCAGGTCGGTGACGTGTGGCTCGTGGGCGAGCACCCGCGCTGGCCCGAGAGCGTGCTGGCCGACCCGCTCGTGGTCGAGTTCGAGCACAGCGTGTACGGGGGTGGCTCGCGCGAGTACTACGAGGGCGAGTGGGAGCTCTGGCAGGAGGACGCGGACCAGGACGGCGTCTCCCCGTTCCAGCTCGACTACGCGCCCGACGCCCTGCACAAGGCCAACATCAGCGGCGACGGCCCGTACGGGATCGAGCTGCCCGGCGTCGGCGTCGACGGCCTCGTCGGTCCGACGACGTGGTTCGTGGACGACCTCAACACCGCGTTCGCGGCAGGCGGGTTCCCCGGGGCGCTGCGGGCCGAGGGCTACGTGGACCCGCCCGCCGGGCTGCGCGAGGCCCTGGTGCGGGACCTGCTGCGGCTCTGACCCCTCCGGGTCAGGGCACGGAGGCCTCATCCAGGGTGGGCTGCCGGCCCGCGTCGAGCAGGGTGTGCGCCACGGTGACGCCGAGGGCGCACACGAGCAGGACGAGGGTGCCGGCCAGCGTCGCGCGCAGGCCGAGCAGGGCGAGGAGCCCGCTGGCGACGATGACACCGAGCGACGTGGCGGTGCGCAGCAGCGCGAACAGCTCGGCCCGGCGGTCGGGCGGGGCGAGCCGGTCCAGGGCCAGCGAGTAGAAGGTGCCCAGGACCGGCAGGAAGAAGCCGATGACGGCGGCGCCGGCGAGCGCCGTGGCGAGGTGCCCGCCGAGCAGCACCAGGGCGGACGCCGCGGTGGTCGCGGCCAGGTAGGTGACGACGCTCCAGGGGCGGGGCATGCGGTTGCGGACGCTGACGACGACGCCCCCGGTGACCGAGCCGACGCACAGCACGAGGGCGAACAGGAAGGACCACGCCGGGCCGAGCCCGAAGGCGAGTGCGAACGAGACGGCGCCGACCTCGACGGACGCGACCACCCCGCCGCCGGCGGCGGCGCACAGCAGCCAGACGTAGGCCTGCCGGGGGATCCGCCGGCGGGCGCGGGCGGGTTCGTCGACGCGCAGGTCGTGCGCCTCGGGGACGGCCGGCATGAGGACCAGCGGCCCGACGCCGAGCACGGTGACGGCGGCCATGGCCCACACGGGCGAGACGGCGCCGAGCAGGGAGGCGAGCACCGGGGCGAGGGCGAAGGTGATCTCGTTCAGGGTCGCGGCGACGCCGAGCGCGCGCGGCAGGTCGCGGGGTTCGACGAGGTGGTTGAGCAGCAGCCGCTGGTAGCCGTAGGCGGCGCCGTTGACGGCTCCGGCCGCCACGACGGCGAGCACCAGCAGGGCGAACGGCGCCTGCGCGGCGGCCAGCGCGGTCACGGCGGCCAGGGCGGCGGTGCGGACGGCGATGAGCACGCGCAGGTAGCGCACGCCGTCGAACCGGCGGCCCAGGCGGGACATGGGGACGGCGCCGACGATCTGGGCCGCCGTCATGGCGAGGACGAGCGCGGCGCCGGACTCCGCCGTCCCGGTGATGGGGAGGGCGATGAGGGCGAACGCGATGGGGGCCGCGGCCTGGGGCACGCCGAACGTCCCGTACCCGGCCTGCCAGCGGAGCACGTCCCGGCGCGAGCGCTGCCGGTCGGGCGTGTGCTCCGGCGCTGGTGCCGGGGTGCGGGTCATCGGGGTCTCTCGTTCCTGTGGGGCTGGTGTTCGTAGAATGCGGCTGCGACCGGCTCCTCGGCCGGACCACCCTCAGTGAGCACTATATTGCTCACTGAGGGTGGATGTCGACGTGCCGATGAGGCGAGGGGTGCATGGCGGAGCGGATCAGGCCCGAGGTGGCGGTCCTCGTGGGCCGGCGCATCCGCGCCCTGCGGTCGGGTGCGGGGCTGAGCGTCGCCCGGCTGGGGGAGCTCAGCGACGTCAGCCGCCGGATGCTCACGCAGATCGAGCTCGGCCAGGCCAACCCCAGCCTCGCCACGGTCGACCGCATCGCCTCGGCGCTCGGGACCACGTTCCCCGCTCTGGTCGGCCTGGCCGGCGAACCCTCGCCCGACGGCGTCCTGGTGTGGTCGACGCCGAACGGGAGCTGGGCCTACCTGCTCAAGTCGACCGAGACGAGCGAGGTCTCGGTGGAGCTGTGGAAGTGGCACATCGTCGGTGACGACACCTACCAGACGGCGCCCGAGCAGGGCGCGCCCGACTCGATGGTGCACGTGCTGCACGGGCGGCTGCGCCTCCGGTCGAGCACGGCCGAGCTGCACGTGGACGAGTCGGAGTCGGCGCGCATCGTCAACGACCCGGCGTACGCGTTCGGGACCGCCGCCGAGGCGACGGACTTCCTGTGGGTGGTGATGATCCCACGGCGGGGGTGACGGGTCCCGCCGCGCCGGGTCAGGTGACCAGGCCGGTGCGGTAGGCGTGGACCACGGCCTGTACGCGGTCCCGCAGGCCGAGCTTGGTCAGGATGCGCGACACGTACGTCTTGACCGTCTCCTGGCTGATCACCAGCCGCGTCGCGATCTCCCCGTTCGACAGGCCGTCGGCGATCAGGCGCAGCACCTCCAGCTCGCGCGGGGTGAGCCCGGTGTCGCCGGGCTCGTCCCGCGCCGGACGGATCCGGGCGGCGTACCGGCCGACGAGCTGCCGGGTCACCTCCGGGGCCAGCAGAGCGGCCCCGGAGGCGACCGTGCGGATGCCCTGCAGCAGCTGCGCCGCCGGTGCGTCCTTGAGCAGGAACCCGCTCGCCCCGGCACGCAGCGCCTCGTACACGTACTCGTCCAGGTTGAACGTGGTCACCACCAGCACCTTGACCGGTCGGGCCACCCCGGAGCCGGCGAGCAGCCGGGTCGCCTCGATGCCGTCGAGCACCGGCATGCGGACGTCCATCACCACGATGTCGGGCCGCAGCTCGTGGGCGAGCTCGACGGCGGCCCGCCCGTCCCCGCACTCGCCCGCCACCTCCATGTCGGGCTGCGCGTCGATGATCGTCGTGAACCCGGTACGGATCAGCATCTGGTCGTCGCACACCAGCACCCGCAGCGGTGCGGCCGGGGAACCGGCGGTCACGAGGCGCTCCCCGTGGGGATGCGCGCCGACACGACGAAGCCGCCGTGGGCGTCCGGGCCCGCGCCGAGCTCGCCGCCCAGCGCACCGACCCGCTCCCGGAGCCCGGCCAGGCCCCGCCCGCCCCGGCCCGGCGGACGGTTCGCCACCGGACCCGGCGAACCCTCCCGTGGTCCCGGCACCGCTGTCACGACCTCCACGCCGATCTCCCTCTCGTCGTAGTGCACGTCGACCACCGTCCGGCTCCCGCGCGCATGCTTCAGGGCGTTCGTCAGCGCCTCCTGGACCACGCGGTACGCCACCAGCTCCGCGCTCCCGCTCGCCGGCGACGGCGAGCCGTGCTCGGCCAGCTCCACGGGCTGACCCGCGCGGCGCGTCTGCTCCACGAGCACGTGCAGGTCACCGGTCGACGGCGCCCGGGCCGGCCCGTCGTGCCCGGGATCCAGCACGTCGAGCAGGTTCCGCAGGTCGGCGATCGCGCGCCGGCCCGTGTCCGTCACGGCGTCGAGGGTCTGCTCCAGGCGGTCCGGCGCCGCCGTCAGGTACCGCGCGGACTCCGTCTGCACCACCATGGCCGTCACGTGGTGGGTCACCACGTCGTGCAGCTCGCGCGCGAGGCGGGTGCGTTCGGCGGCGCGCGTGTCCTCCGCGACCCGGAGCCGGCGCTCCGCCTCGGCCGCCCGCGTCGAGCGCAGCCAGGCGCCGATGCCCCAGGTGAGCACCAGGGCCAGGAAGAACGTCACGTACTCGTCCGGCCGTTCCGTACCGCCGCGCCGGTCGAGCGCCACCGCCAGCACCGCGTACCCGGCGCCGAGCGCACCGGCCACGGCAAGACGGCGTCGGGCGAGGTGGGCGCCCGTGCTCACGAGCGCGACCGCCAGCGCGTTCCCGGCGAACGACGGGTAGGCCAGGAGCTGGGCGAGCGCGAACCCGGACGAGACCAGGGCGACGCACGCCGCGGGCCACCGCCGTCGCACGGCCAGCGGCAGGCACTGCAGGGCGATGGCCAGCACCGCCCACGCGTCGACCGGCCGGGCCGGCAGGCCACCGACCTGGGTGCCGTAGTCGCGCAGCACCGGCACGAAGGCCGCCGCGGCGAGCCCCAGGGCGAGCGGCAGGTCCCGGACGGTGACGTCGAGCCGGTGCCACCGGTCCAGGACCGGCCTCAGATCGATCACCGGGGGAGCGTAGCGGTCACGTCCGTCCGTGCGGCCCGCCGCAGCGGCACGATCCGGCCCCGCCGGTGGGCCACCACGAGGAACACGGCGGCCGTCACGACGCAGAACACCACCGAGTACAGGCTGCCCTCCGGGCCGAAGGTGCCGCCCGTCACGAGCACGTGCCCCGACGTCGTGGCGTCGAGCAGCCCCTGCGGGGTGTCGTTGCCGGAGACCTCCGTGCTGAAGATCGCGCTCCCGGCCACGTTCCAGCCGAGGTGCAGGCCGATGGGCACCCACAGCCTGCGCGTGGCCACGTACGCCGCGGTCAGCATGCCGCCCGCCTCGATCGCGATGGCGATCGCACCCCACAGGGTGGCGTGCGGGTTGAGCAGGTGCGCCAGCCCGAACAGGAGACCGGTGGCCGCCAGGGCGACCCAGGTTCCGGTCCAGCCCTCCACGACCCGGAACAGGACACCCCGCCACAGCAGCTCCTCGGTCACGGCAGCGGCGGCCATGAACCCCAGCAGCCCCAGTGCGCTCGACGGCGACCCCAGGCCGTGCACGGTGTAGCTGCCGAGAAGGGCGAGGTTCACGATGACGAGGGCGAACAGGCCGAGGCCGAGCAGCGTGCCCCGGACGAGGGCGGGCGCGGCACCCCGGAGGGCCGCCTCCACCACCGCTCGGTGCTCGGTCAGCCGCACCACCCACCGGTAGACGACGACGCCGACCACGGCCGTCGCCAGGCCGACGGCGAACGTCAGCCAGGGGTCGTCCTCGACCGCCACGAGGGCCTGTCCACCGAGGAACGAGACGGCCACGACGGCCACGAGCTGCCACACCAGACGCACGATGACTCCTTCGCGAGAGGCCGCGGCGGGTGCGCCGCGGGCTACCCGGAACGCTAGGGAACCGGGCCCCGCCAGGTCGTCACCGCACGGTGGACACCTGCGAGTAGCTCGCACGGGGGACAGCCACGGGGCCAGACTGGGCCGGGTGCAGACCACCCTCGACCGCATCCGCGCCGAGATCGCCGCCCACCCGTCCAACGCCTGGGCCCGCGACCTCGGGTACGAGCCGCTCTACACCGCCGGGCCGGGCGCGCGGATCGCCCTCGTCGGCCAGGCCCCCGGCCGCAAGGCACAGGAGAGCGGCGTGCCGTGGAACGACGCCAGCGGGGTGCGGCTGCGCGCCTGGCTCGGCGTCGACGACGCCCAGTTCTACGACCCGGACCGGTTCGCCATCCTGCCGATGGACTTCTACTACCCGGGCAAGGGGGCGTCCGGCGACCTGCCACCCCGCAGGGACTTCGCCGCCCGGTGGCACGGGCAGATCCTCGCCGAGCTGCCCCACGTGGAGCTCACGATCCTGGTGGGCGCCTACGCCCAGAAGTACTACCTGGGCTCCCGCGCGAAACCGACGCTGACCGCGACCGTGCGCGCCTGGGCCGAGTACCTGCCGGCGGACATCCCGCTCGTGCACCCCTCCCCGCTCAACTTCCGCTGGCAGGCCAGGAACCCCTGGTTCGAGGACGAGGTCGTGCCCGCCCTCCGGGCGCGGGTGGCCCAGGCGCTCGCGGCCGGCGGCCGAGGGGCCGCGGTCAGCCGCCGTGGCTCACCCGCGCCGGCTCCCACGCGAAGCCGTCGGGGTCGGTGACGGTCCCGAGGTCGCCGTGCACGACGAGCCGGTGCGAGCCCGAGCCCTCCGGCGGCACCCCGGCGTCCTTGGCCAGCGCGCGGTGCTTGTACAGACCGAACCCGACCCGGCCGGGCCCCTTGCCGAAGTCGACGTAGGAGCCGAAGCTCTTGCCCACCGTCAGGCCGCGCTCCACGTAGAACGCCTTGCTGGCCCGCACGTCCGCCGCCCCGACCAGGAGCACCACCTCGTCGATCGTGCGGGTGACGGGGGCGGAGTCCTTCCGGGCGGACGTCGCGACCTTCCAGATCGCGCCGTCGGGCGCCTGGACCACGCCGCCGTGGCCCCACAGGGACGTGGCCACCGGCTTGAGCACGGTGGCGCCGGCGGCGACCGCGGCGTCGAACAGCGCGTGGACGTCGCCCGGCTGCGCGGCGACGAGGGACAGGTGGTACCCGCGGAACCCGGAGGTGGGTGCGTCGGTCTCGCGCAGGTGCAGGACGTCGCCCAGGTCGAAGGCGGCGTCGTAGAAGGAACGTGCCGAGCTGAGGTCGGTCACCTCGAGGGTGACGGAGTCGATGTGTGCCATGCCGTCGACGCTAGGCGGCGCGCGCCGGCGGGGGCTTCTCGATTCCTGACCGGATGCGCGGGCCGGGGGACGAGACACGTTTGACGGGTCATTTACAGCGCTGTAAATTCCGACGGTCGCCGCGAGCAATGGAGTTCGAGCAATGGGAGATGCAGCGTGAGTCCAGGTGTGAGTGCAGGTTTCAGCCGTTCCGTCCCGCTGAGCCGCCGGTCGTTCCTGGCCGGCTCGGCCGCACTGGTCGCACTGGGTGCAGCGGGCTGCGCGTCGCCCACCGGGTCCTCCGGTGGGGGCACCACGCTGCGCTTCTACGAGCAGAAGCAAGAGGTCATCGCCTACTTCGACGAGCTGCTGCGCCGGTTCGAGAAGGAGCGGCCCGGCATCACCGTGGTGCACGACTCGACCGTGGCCATCGCGCCGCAGTTCGTGCGCAACGAGCCCGCCGACGTCGGTTGCTTCAACGACAACCTGGAGCTCGCCCGGTACATCAAGCGCGGGGTGCTCGGTGACCTCTCCGACCTGCCGTCGGCGCAGACGGTCCGGACCGACATCGGCGAGCTGACGGACCAGTACGCGACCTACCCCGGGCGCACGAGCGTGCTGCCGTACTCGCTCGCCGCCGCGGGCGTCATCTACAACAAGAAGATCTTCCGCGACCACGACCTGCCGGTGCCGGAGACCTGGTCGCAGTTCGTCGACGTGTGCGAGGAGCTCAGCCGCGCCGGGATCACGCCGGTCTACGCGACCGACCGGGACACCTGGACCCTGTGGCAGGGCCTGTTCGACTACTCGGTGGGCAGCCTCGTGGCGCCGGGGGAGTTCTTCGCGCGGATGAAGGAGCTCGGCACCGAGGTGGGCCCTGACTCCGAGGTGTCGTTCGAGAAGGACTTCGCCGTGCCGATGGAGCGCGCCAAGACCGTCTCGTCGTACTTCAACCCGGACCACGCGGTGCGCGCCTACGCGGACGGCAACCTGGCGTTCGGCAAGGGCGAGGCCGCCATGTACCTCCAGGGGCCCTGGGCGCTCAGCCAGATCGCGCTGGTGGACCCCGACCTGGAGATCGGCACGTTCCCGCTGCCGGTCTCCGAGAACCCGGACGACCGGCAGGCCCGGGTCAACATCGACCTCGGCCTGTGGATCCCGACGGCGTCGCAGCACCAGGAGGAGGCGCGCGAGCTGGTCGAGTTCCTCATGCGGCCCGACATCATCAACGCCTACAACGCCGACAACCTCGCCTACTCGACCCTCAAGGACGCCCCGCCGCAGCGTGACGAGCGGCTGGCCGGGCTCCAGGAGTACGTGGACCGCGCGGCCTTCTACCAGGGCGCGGGCACGTTCGTGCCCACGTCGATCCCGCTGGGCAACTACCTGCAGTCCGCCATCCGCAGCGGCAACTTCGAGGGCATGCTGCGCCAGCTCGACGCCGACTGGCGCCGCCTGGCGGGACGGGGCGCGACCGTATGACTGGCACAACGTTGTATCACATGGAACCTGCCCGGCTCGACGAGGAGCGACGATGACCGCACAAGCCGCACTGCCCCTGCCCACCGCGGAGGGAGGGCGAGGAGACCGGCACCGGTCGGGCGGCCGGCGCGTCGAGCCGGTCTTCTACCTGTTCCTGGTGCCGACGCTGCTCGTGTTCACGGCGTTCGTCGTGGTCCCGGCGCTGATCGGCATCTTCTACAGCCTCACCGACTACGTCGGCTTCGGGGACTGGTCGTTCCTGGGGTTGCGCAACTACGCGGCGCTCTTCAGCGACCCGCGGATCCTGGAGTCCTACGGGTTCACGCTCGGGTTCGCGCTGGTCACCGTGGTCGTGGCGCAGGTGATCGCCCTGGCGCTGGCCGTGGCGCTGTCCCGGCGCATCCGCTTCGTGACCAGCCTGCGCACGGTGTTCGTCATCCCGATGGTGGTCTCCGGCATCGTCGTGGCCTACGTGTTCAACTTCCTGTTCTCCAACTCGCTGCCCGCGATCGCCACGGCGGTCGGGTTCGGGCCGCTGGAGGAGAGCATCCTCGGCAACCCGGACCTGGCGTGGCTGTCCATCGTGATCGTGTCCGCGTGGCAGACCATCCCCGGCGCGCTGCTGGTCTACACCGCCGGTCTCACCTCGATCCCCGGCGAGCTGTACGAGGCCAGCGCCCTGGACGGCGCCTCCCCGTGGCGGCAGTTCCGGTCGATCACGGTGCCGCTCATCGCGGGCTTCATCCTCATCAACACGATCCTCGGCGTGAAGGGCTACCTCGGCGTCTACGACGTCATCGTCGGTCTGACCGGCGGCGGTCCCGGCACGTCGACCAGCAGCGTCGCCATGACGATCTTCGGCGGCTTCACCGGCGGCGACTACGCCTACCAGATGGCCAACGCCACGGTCTTCCTGATCGTCACCGCGCTCATCTCCGTCGCCCAGATCGTCGCCACCCGAGGAAGGGCGGTCCAGCTGTGACCACCGTCGACACGACCCGCGCGGCCGCGCCGCGCCCCGCCGTCCGCCCCCGCAACCGGCCCGGCGCCACGGGCCGGGCCCACCGCACCAACTGGCCGCTGACCGTTCTGCTCTGCCTGGCGACGCTCACGGTCTTCGTGCCGCTCTACGTCACGCTGTCGATGGCGTTCAAGACCAGCGCGCAGTCCGCCGACGGCAACGCGTTCTCCCTGCCGGCGCCGTTCAACCCGGCCAGCTTCGCCGAGGCGTGGTCGCTGACCCGGTTCCCGGTCTCGTTCGGGATCTCCGTGGCGGTCGCGGCGATCGCCGTCGTGCTCACGCTGCTGCTGAGCTCGCTGGCGGCCTACGCCATCGCGCGGAACTGGTCCCACCGGTTCTTCCGCTGGTCGATGATCTACCTGCTGGTGGCGCTGTTCCTGCCGTTCCCCGTGGTCGCGCTGCCGCAGATCCAGCTCACGGCGCTCACCGGCCTGGACAACCCGCTGGGCGTGGGGATCCTGCACGCCATGTTCCAGCTCTCGTTCAGCGTGCTGCTCTACACGGCCTACCTGCGCTCCATCCCCGTCGAGCTGGAGGAGAGCGCCCGGATCGACGGCGCGAGCACGGGGCAGATCTTCTGGCGGATCATCCTGCCGCTGCTCGGTCCCATGAACGCGACGGTCGGCATCTTCGCCTTCCTCGCCTCGTGGAACGACTTCATGATGCCGTCGCTCATCATGTCCGACCCCACGCTGCAGACGCTGCCCGTGGTGCAGAACATCTTCCAGAGCCAGTTCGGCACCAACTACAACGTCGCGTTCGCGTCGTACCTCATGGCGATGGCGCCGACGATCGTCGTGTACCTGTTCGCGCAGCGCTGGGTGATCAGCGGCGTGACGCAGGGCGCCGTCAAGCACTGACCCCCGGCCGCCGCACCACCCGCACCACCGACTCCCGAGGAGCCACATGTCTCAGACCGTCGACAGCCTGCCCGCCGTCCGCCCGCTGCCCGACGCCGCCCCGCACGCGCGGCCCGAGCAGCAGGTGCTCGGCGCCGGCTGGCGGATCACCGTGCTGACCGAGGGCGTGTTCCGCGTCGAACGGTCGGCCGACGGGGGCTTCGAGGACCGCGCCTCGACGTTCGCGATCCGCCGGGACCTGCCGCCGGCCGAGTTCGCCGTCGAGCGCGTGGGGGACGGCGTCGTGGTCACCACGCGCCGCGCCCGCCTGCGGTACGACGGCGGGGAGTTCTCCGCCAGCGGGCTCGTCGTCGAGGTGCTGGGGCGCGACTCCGGGCGCTGGCGGTACGGCGAGCCCACGCGCGACCTCGGCGGGACCGCCCGCACGCTGGACGACGTCGACGGCCGGACCGACCTCGAACCGGGCGTCGTGGCGCCCGACGGGATCGGCGTGATCGACGACTCGGCCTCGTTCCTGTTCGAGGACGACGGCTGGGTGGGCTCCCGGGTGCCCGGCCGGCAGGACCTGTACGTGTTCGTGCACGGCCGCGACTACGCCGACGCCGTCGGTGACCTCTACCGGGTCTCCGGCAACCCGATGCGGCTGCCGCGCTGGGCACTGGGCAACTGGTGGAGCCGGTACCACCCCTACAGCGACGAGTCCTACCTGGCGCTGATGGACCGGTTCGACGAGGAGGGCGTGCCGTTCTCCGTCGCGGTGATCGACATGGACTGGCACCGCGTGGGGTCGGTGCCGCCCGAGTACGGCAGCAGCTGGACCGGGTACTCGTGGGAGCCCACGCTGTTCCCCGACCCGGCGGCGTTCCTGCGCGCCCTGCACGAGCGCGGCCTGCGCACCACGCTCAACCTGCACCCGGCCGACGGCGTCCGCGCCTTCGAGGACGCCTACCCGGCCATGGCCCGCGCCCTGGGCGTGGACCCGGACAGCGGGCAGCCCCTCGGGTTCGACCCGACCGACCCGGCCTTCCTGCAGGCCTACTTCGAGCACCTGCACCACCCGCTGGAGGAGCAGGGCGTCGACTTCTGGTGGATCGACTGGCAGCAGGGCCGCACCTCGGGCATGCCCGGCGTGGACCCGCTGTGGGTGCTGAACCACTTCCACCACCTCGACGCCGCGCGCGACAGCCGGCCGGGCATGACGTTCTCCCGGTACGCCGGACCCGGCAGCCACCGGTACGCGGTCGGGTTCTCCGGCGACACCGTGGTCTCATGGGCGTCGCTCGCGTTCCAGCCGGAGTTCACCGCGACCGCGGCCAACATCGGCTACTCCTGGTGGAGCCACGACATCGGCGGCCACACCCGCGGCGTGCGGGACGACGAGCTGGCCACCCGGTGGGTGCAGTCCGGCGTCTTCTCGCCGATCATGCGGCTGCACTCCGCGAACAACCCGTTCATCCGCAAGGAACCGTGGCAGTTCCCGCCGGAGCACCGTGCCGCGATGACCGATGCGCTGCGGTTCCGCCACCGCATGGTGCCCTACCTGCACACGATGAACCACCGTGCGGCGGCGGGCGTGCCGCTCGTGCGGCCGATGTACCACCTGGAGCCGCGCCGGCACGAGGCGTACGGCGTGCCCAACCAGTACGCGTTCGGCAGCGAGCTGCTGGTCGCGCCGATCACGACGCCGCGGGACGCCGCGTCCCTGCGGGGGAGCGTGCGCGTGTGGCTGCCCGAGGGGCTGTGGACCGACATCTTCACGGACGCCGTCTACCAGGGCGGGCGCACCGTCGAGATGCACCGGACGCTGGGTTCCGTCCCGGTGCTGCTGCGCGAGGGCGGCATCCTGCCGCTGGACGGCGGGACCGACCTGGACGCCACGCGCAACCCCGAGGCGCTGGAGGTGCTCGTGGCACCCGGGGCGTCGGGAGAGCTCGTACTGGCAGAGGACGCCGAGGGGGATGATTCGCCGGGCGGCGGCGGTCGGGTCGACGGCGCGGGGTCGAGCGCAGCGGGCGGTGTCGCCTCGTCCGGCGCTGACGGGCCGGCCGCGACCACCGTGCTGCGGTGGGACCGCGAACGCGGCGAGCTCCGCATCGAGCCTGTGCGCGGCGACGCTTCGGCGGTGCCCGCGCAGCGAGAGTGGACGCTCACGTTCCTGGCCGGTGTCCCCGCGGGCCCGGTCACGGTCGACGGCGTCCCGGTCCCGGTGGACGGCGTCGACGGCCGCTGGAGCGTGCGCGCGTCGGGGCCCGTGACCGGCGAGATCGTCGTCCGGGTCGCGGGCGGGCCGCTGCGGGTCGGCGCGGACCGGACCGAGGCGGCGCGCGCCGTCCTGGAGAGCGCGCAGTGGGGCAACCCGGAGAAGCTGGAGGCGTGGGACGTGGTCAGGAGCGCGCGTCCGGTGGCGCAGAAGGTCGCCGAGCTCGCGGCCGTCGACCTGCCGGAGACGGTGCGCGCGGCGCTGGTGGAGCAGCTCGCGGCGGTCGACCCGGCGGCGCGCTGAGGGGCTGCCCCGGCGGCGCGCGTCGGGCTGCCCCGCTGGGGCGCGTCGGGCTGCTCCGGCGTCGGCAGTTTGCTTCGAAGGTCGGCAGTTTGCATCGAAGTCGGCACAGGCCTGGACCGACTTCGAAGCAAACTGCCGACCTGGTTGAGGGGAGTGCCGACCTGGGCGGGGGAGCGCCGACCTGGTTGAGGGGAGTGCCGACCTGGGCGGGGGAGCGCCGACCTGGTTGAGGGGAGTGCCGACCTGGGCGGGGGAGCGCCGACCTGGTTGAG
>NZ_JBITFV010000018.1:0-31419 GCF_044456525.1 Promicromonospora sp. NPDC050880 | reverse complement strand
AGGGGAGGGCCGATCTCGCCGGCGGGGCCACCGGGGTTGCTCAGGGCATGAGCTCCGGGGCGCTCTCGCGGAACTCGATCCGGTGGCCCACCGTGACGTGGCGGCCCGGGCCCGCGTAGCCCTCCAGGCGTTCCAGCAGCAGGTCGAGGGCCTGCTCGGCGAGCGCCCGGGTGTCCGGCGCGACCGACGTCAGGCTCGGCGCGGTGCTCGCACCCAGCTCGATGGCGTCCCAGCCGATCACCGCGACGTCGCCCGGGACGTCCAGGCCGTGCCGGCGCAGGGCGCGCAGGGCGCCGATCGCGGCGAGGTCGTCGCGGCACAGCAGGCTGTCCAGCTGCAGCCCGGCGTCCAGCGCGGCACCGAGGGCCTCCTCGGCGTCGCGGGCGTCGCCGTCCTGCCGCCGGGTGACCAGCAGGTCCGGGTCGACGGGCAGGCCCGCCTCGGTGAGCGCTGCGCGGTAGCCCTCCATCCGCAGCCGGGAGGTCCACGAGATGTGGTCGGTCTCGTGGCCGAGGAAGCCGATGCGGCGTCGTCCCGCGCGCACCAGGTGCCGGACGGCATCGCGGGCCGCGGCGACGTTGTCGATCGCCACCTGGTCCGCGCCGTCGGGCTGGGGGTCCTCGCCGAGGAAGACGATGGGCAGGCCGTGCCGCTGGTCGTCCAGGTCGCGAGCGGCCAGGACCTGCGGCTGGAGCACCATCCCGTCCATGATCCCGTCCTCGGGGTCGCGCAGCACGGACCGCTCGCCGTCCGCCGTCGCGCCCGTCTCCGCGAGCAGCAGACGGTAGCCGCGTGCCTCGGCGACCCGGGCGAAGACGTGCGCGAGCTCCGCGAAGTATGGCCGCCGCAGGTCGGGGAACGCGAGCCCGAGCATGCTCGACCGTCCTGTCGCGAGGCTGCGGCCGGTGCGGTTGGGGCGGTAGCCGAGCTCGTCGATCGCGGCCTGCACGCGC
This sequence comes from Promicromonospora sp. NPDC050880, assembly GCF_044456525.1. NCBI lineage: Bacteria > Bacillati > Actinomycetota > Actinomycetes > Micrococcales > Promicromonosporaceae > Promicromonospora > Promicromonospora sp. NPDC050880. Next base: position 30,466 of record NZ_JBITFV010000018.1, on the reverse strand, counting down.
TCGCGCATCTGCGGGCTGACGTGCTGGTAGCCGCGTACCACGTTGGACACGGTCTTCATGGAGACCCCGGCATGACGAGCCACGTCCTGGAGGGTCACCCGGTTCATGACGAAAGATTACCTTTGGCGTGCCGGGGCACACGGAGAGGTCCGCCGCGCGACGTCCGCGGCGGACCTCCGGGCAGTCCGGGTCAGGCGGTGACGGCGTGCGCGCCCGCCACCGCGAGACAGGTGACCGCCGCCGCGGCCGACCACGCCTGCGGGCGGCAGGCCGCCGGGTAGGGCGTGGGGACGCCGGCCCGGGTAGCGGGATCGCCCGCGTGCAGCTCCGGGACCCGGTAGGCGAAGCCCTCGGCCGCCGCCAGCAGGCCGTCGACCGCGCGCCGGGCGTGGCCGGCGAGCCCTGCCCGGTGCATGCCGTGCACGGCGATGGCGGTGTCGTGCGTCCAGACGCTGCCCCCGTGGTACGACAGCGGCCAGTACCCCGCGGCGTCCGTCGACATGGTGCGGATGCCGAACCCGGACGACATCGTGGGGCCGAGCAGCAGGCCCGCGACGTGCTCCTCCTCGGCCGCGTCCAGGATGCCGGTGCCGAGCAGGTGCCCGATGTTGCTCGTCAGCGTGTCGACCGGCCGCTTGTGCCGGTCGAGCGCGACGGCCGGGTACCGGCCCTCCGGGGTCTCGACCCAGTACGCCTGCGCGAACCGGGTGCGCAGGTCCGCGGCCCAGGCCCGCAGCCGGTCCGGGTGCAGCGGGTCGTCGGCCGTCGCGCCGCCCGCCGTCGCCCCGAGGGTCTCCAGGATCTCGGCGCCCGCGAGCGCCGCCTCGTAGGCGTAGCCCTGGACCTCGCAGAGCGCGATCGGTCCTTCGGCGAGGCTGCCGTCGCGCCACTGGATGGAGTCGCCGGAGTCCTTCCAGCCCTGGTTGGCCAGGCCGCGGCCGGTGCGGTCGATGTAGTCGAGGAACCCGTCGCCGTCGCTGTCGCCGTGCTCGACCAGCCAGGTCAGGGCGCCGCGGAGCGCGGGCAGCAGGGCGGTGACCTCGTCGTCGGGCATGCCCGCGCGCCAGGCGTCGGCGAGCAGGCAGACCCAGAGGGGGGTGGAGTCGACGCTGCCGTAGTACAGCGGTGGCAGGACGATGCCCTCGCCCGGGATCTCCAGCGGTGCGGCGCGCAGCTCGTGCAGGATCTTGCCGGGCTCCTGGGCGGTGCCGACGTCGTGCGTGGTGCCCTGCAGCCGGGCGAGCACGCGCAGGGTGGAGGCCGCGATGCGGACGTCGACGGGGAGCGCGAGCCGGGCGGCCCAGATCGCGTCCCGGCCGAAGAGCGTGAAGAACCAGGGCGCCCCGGCGGCGAAGAACTCGTCGCCGGGCTGGTCCGGCAGGGTCAGCCGCAGGGCGTCGAGGTCGTCGAGGGCGGTGTCGAGCCAGCGGCCCAGGCGGGGGTCGGCGTCGGTGGGGAGGGTGGGCCGATTGCCGTCGGTGGTGCCGGCCGGGCGGCCGGGCCAGGTGCCTCCGGCGCCCCGGACGACCAGGGTGTCGTCGTGCAGGTCGAGGGTCCAGGCGGCCTCGGCGCTGCCGCGGGCCGGGACGTCGAGCGCCCAGGAGGCCACGATCTCGCCGTCCGCGGCGGTGGTCACGGTCGCGCCGTCGGCGGTGAGGGTGAGCGATCGGGTGCCCGAGGCCGCCGTCGCCGTGCCCGGTGCGGTGGTGACGGCGAGGTCGTGCCCGGGCTCGTCCGTGGCACCGGCCGGGCCGGCCAGCCCGGCCTTGACCTCGTGCAGCGTCGTGAAGTCCGGGCGCAGGCGCAGGCGGAGCGTGACGCTCGCCGGCTCGGTCAGGTGGGAGGCGACCGTCCAGGTCTCCGTGAGCGACCCGTCCGTGACGCGCCGGTCGCGCACGAGGCGCACCTTGGGGTCGGGCTGGGCGTCGTCCGCACCGCGCAGCAGCCCGCCGAACACCACCCGCGAGGCGCTCTCGGGCGCGACGGAGACGTACTCGACGGCCGACTCCGCGCACTCCAGCACGAGGCCGCGCACGTGCCGGACGTCGCCGTGGTAGATGCCGTCGACCGGCGCCGCGCCCAGGTCGCCGTCGCGGCCGGACCAGACCTGGGTCGGGGCGCGCAGCGCGATGACGGCGTCGTCGAGCAGCGGCTGGAGGGGCCGGGTGGTGGGCGGCGTGAGGCTCGGCGTCATGCTGGACGTCGTCATTCCTTGACGGCTCCTTCGCTGGTGTTCATGATGCGCCGCTGGAACACGAAGAACACGACCGCCACGGGGATGGTCATGATCGCCGCGGCGGCGAGCTTGATCGGGTACTGGCTGCCCTGGCTGAGCTGGCCGCTGGCCAGGGAGGCGACGCCCTTGGTGAGCGTGGTCAGCTCGGGGGACTGGGCGGAGACGATGAAGTGGCTCAGCTCGTTCCAGGAGCCCTGGAACGACAGGATGACGATGGTGACGAGCGCGGGCCGGGCCATGGGCAGCACCACGGACCAGAAGATCCGGAAGGTGCCGGCGCCGTCGATGCGGGCCTGCTCCTCGACCGAGGCCGGGATCGACTCGAAGAAGTTCTTCATGATGAACACGCCCGCCGCGTCCACGAGCAGCGGCAGCACCATGCCCGCGTACGAGTCGTAGATGCCGAGCTGGTTGATCACGAGGAACTTGGGGATCAGCAGCACCACCGTGGGCACCGCCATGACGGCCACGAGCGCCGCGTAGACCACGCCGCGGCCACGGAAGCGCAGCCGGGCCAGCGCGTAGCCCGCCAGGGAGTCGAAGAACACGCGGCCCGCGGTGACGAGCACCGTGACGACGGCGGAGTTGGCGAACCAGACCGGGAAGTCCGACCGCAGGAACAGGCGCCCGTAGGCCGACCAGGTCAGCGGGTCGGGGACGAGCGAGACCGGGTCCGCGGCGGCGTCCGCCTCGGTCTTGACGGACGTCGCGAGCTGGACCAGGAACGGGTACACGTAGACCAGCGCCAGCAGGACCAGCAGCGCGTAGAGGCCGACCTGCCACGTCAGGCCCGTGCGCGACCGCCGGCGGGTGCGCAGCGGAGGGCGGGCCGGGGCGCTCATCGGGCGGCCCCCGGGGATGCGGCGCGGCGCCGGGCCCGGCGGGGGACGTCGGGGCGTTCGCGCAGGACCCACCTCTGCAGGATGGTCAGCAGCACGATGATGACGAACAGGATGAACGCGATCGCCGCGCCCTGGCCCCACTCCTGCGACAGGAACGCCGACTGGTAGCTGAGGTAGGCGGGCGTGAGCGTCGTCTTGCCGGGGCCGCCCTGGGTGCCGGTGTAGATCTGGTCGAACACCTGCCAGCAGCCGATCAGGCCCAGGGTCAGCACCGTGAACAGCGTGGGCCGCAGCTGGGGGAGCGTGATGCGCCAGAACCGCTGCCAGCCGTTCGCGCCGTCGACCATCGCGGCCTCTTCGACCTCGGGGGCGATGTTCTGCAGGCCCGCGACGAACAGCAGCATGAACGTGCCGCTGGTGGTGAAGATCGCCATGAGCACGAACGCGGACATCGCGACCGAGGGCCCGGCCAGCCAGTCCCACCACGTGAGGCCGAGAAAGCCGTGCTGCGTCAGGGCGTCGGGCCCGGACCGGACGCCGAACGCGGCCAGCAGGTTGTGCAGCACGCCGCTCGGCTCGTTGAACCAGTTGGGCCCGGCGATGCCGACCCGGGCGAGGACCGTGTTCACCACGCCCGACGTGGAGAACAGGAACAGCCACAGCACCGTGATCGCCACCGAGCTGGTGACGGACGGGAAGTAGAAGGCCGTCCGGAACACGCCGCGCCCTCGCAGCGCCGCGCGGTTGACGAGCACCGCGAGGAACAGGGCGAGCGCGGTCTGCAGCGGGACCACCAGCAGCACGTACCAGGCGTTGTTGCGCAGCGCGACGCCGAAGTCGCGCTCGGCCAGGCCGCCGCCCGTGGTGACCGCCGCGTAGTTGTCCAGCCCCACGAAGCCGACGCCGGACGACAGGGGGCTGCCGCGCCCGGACCAGTCCGAGAAGCTGACCCAGAGCGCCATCAGGACCGGGACGAGCAGGAACACGCCCAGGATCACGAGCACGGGCAGGGTGAAGAGCCAGCCGGCCACGGCCTCGCCGTGCCGGATCCCGCGAGGGGACCCGGCACGGAGGGGTGCGGCGTCACGCGGCGACGCGAGAAGGGACATGCGTGCCTACTCGGCGATCGCTTCGAGGTTCGACTGCGCCGTCTCCAGGATCGTCTGCGGGTCACCGGACTCCAGCGACTCGAGCTGCGCGTTGAGGTCGGTGATGACGTCGGTCGCTCCGGCCCAGTTCGGCGGGAACTGTGCGTACGCGGCGCCGTCGAGGAAGGCGGTGAGGTCCGGGTTGGCGGCGCTCCAGTCGGCCGCGGCCGAGTCGATGGACGGCATCGGGCCGAACGCCTCCGAGAACGCGAGCTGCTGCTCGGTGCTCGTCAGGTGCTCCACCAGGCTGAGGGCGGCCTCCTGGTTGGGGCTGTCGGCGGCCATGCCCCAGCAGTTGGTGAACTGCAGCGTGCCCTGGCCGGCGGGTCCGGCGGGCAGCTCGGCGACCTGGTACTCGATGTCGGGGAAGTCGTTCGTCAGTGCCCCGGTGACCCAGTTGCCCTCGATGACCATGGCGGCCAGCCCCTTGCCGAGGGCCTCGCCGCCCCAGCCGGCGCCGAGGTCTGCCGCGTACGCGAACGTGCCGTCCTCGAGGTGGCTCTTGACGTAGTCCAGGCCCTCGACGCTGCCCGCGCTGCCGGCCACGGGCTCGCCGTCGACCACGAGGCCGCCGCCGGCCTGGGCCATGAAGGTGCCCACGCGCTGGTACTCGGCGCCGAACGAGAGGCCCACCTGGTCGTCGGTGGTGAGCTGCTCGGCCACGGCGGCCAGCTCGTCCCACGTGGTGGGGATGTCGGCGTCGGTCAGGCCGGCGTCCGCCCAGAGCTGGGTGTTGATGACGAGCGCCAGGGTCGAGAAGTCCTTGGGCGCGCAGTAGAACGTGTCGTCGACGGTGAAGTTCTCCACGAGCGACGGGTAGAAGTCGTCCTTGTTCGCCAGCAGGTCGCCGTAGGGCTGCAGCGAGCCGTTCTCGGCGTAGCCCGCGATGGCCTCGGGCGCCAGGTAGAACAGGTCCGGCGGGGAACCGGCCGCGAAGCCCTGCGAGAGCTGCTGCGGCAGGTCGGAGGCGACCTGGACCTCGGCCTCGACGCCGGAGTCGGCGGACCAGGCCGCGACGGCCTCGGTGACCGCGTCGGTCTCGGCGTCGCCGGACGACCCGATCAGGACCGAGAGCGCGTCGTCGGAGCTGGTCAGCGCGCTCGTGGTCGGGTCGCCCTGGGCGGGCTCCTCGAAGCCGGAGCCGCCGCAGGCGGTGAGCGTGAGCACACCGGCCGCGAGGAGCGCGCCGGCGCCCGCGGCCTTGCGCGAGATGGGCCGTGTCATTGTCTCTTCTCCCTTGACGAGTCCCGTGACGTGGCAAATTTGAACGATCAAATTATGCTGAGCCCGAGATTAGGGAGCGCCCGGGCGGGATGTCAAGGCCGGGTGCCGCCCTAGGATGACGTTCCGGACGCCCCGGCTGCGGGCGGCGCAGGCTGGTTCACGACGGCGGGCAGGAGGGATCACCATGGCGAAGGTCCCCACCGTGCAGGACGTCGCCCGCGCCGCCGGCGTGTCCCGGCAGACCGTCTCCAACGTGCTCAACTCCCCGGAGATCGTCCGGGCGCCCACGCGGGAACGCGTGCAGCGCGCCATCGCCGAGCTCGGCTACCGCCCGCACGCCGCCGCCCGCCGGCTGCGCACCCGGCGCAGCTCCACCCTCGGCGTGCGGCTCGACCCGTACGCGGGCGGCATCTCCGGGGTGGTGCTCGACCGTTTCGTCCACGCCCTGACCGAGCACGCCAGCGAGCGCGGCATGCGGGTGCTGCTGTACGCGGCACGCACACCGGGCGAGGAGATCGACCGCATCGGCGACCTCGTCGACGGCGGCGAGATCGACGCCGTCGTGCTCACCGGCACGTCCCACGAGGACACCCGCACCACCTGGCTGCAGGAGCGCGGCGTCCCGTTCGTCTCGTTCGGCCGCCCCTGGCGGTCCGACGGCGGCGTGCCGCCGCACTCCTGGGCCGACGTCGACGGCGCTGCCGGCACCCGCGCGGCCACCCGGCACCTGCTCGACCGCGGCCGGTCCACGATCGCGTTCCTCGGCTGGCCGGAAGGATCGGGGACGGGCGACGACCGCGCCCGCGGCTGGCACGAGGCGATGACCGCCGCCGGCGCCGTCGGCCCCCGCTGGCACACCGAGGAGAGCGTGAGCCTGGCGCGGGACCTGACCGGCGCCGCCCTCACGGCCCGACCGGCCGTGGACGCGATCGTCTGCGTGAGCGACTCCCTCGCCATCGGCGCGCACCTCGCGGCGACGGCGCTGGGCCGGCCCGAGCTGCCCGTGGTCGGGTTCGACAACACACCGGCCGCCGAGGCGCTAGGCATCAGCAGCGTGGAACAGCTCCCGGAGCAGGTCGCGGCCGGGGTGCTGGACCTCCTGATGGGGCCCACGGGCAGCGTCGTGCTGGTCCACGACGCCGCCCAGGAGCCGACGTACGTGCTGGTGGAGCCGCGGCTGATCATCCGCGACCCGCTGCCGCCGCGCTGAGGTCCCTGGTTTACTCGACCAGCTTGCCTGCCGTCGAGACCTCCTGGGCCGCGATCAGGGTGGCGATCTCCTCCGGGACGGCGGGGATCTCCTCGCGGACGATGCCCGTGTCCGGCGACCAGACCAGGTTGACCTGCAGGTTCGGGTCCAGGTCCGGGTAGTCGCTGCGGTTGTGGCAGCCGCGGGTCTCGCGCCGCTCGAGCGCGGCCTCCAGCGTGGCCCGCGCCGCGATGAGCGACGCCTTGAGGTCGAACGCGTGGGCAAGGTCCTGGTAGCCCGCGATGTCCGGGTGCACGCCGACGTGCGTGGCGCGCTCCTCGATCTCGGCCAGCTCCTTGAGGCCCGCGAGCAGCCCCGCCTCGTCCCGGACGACGCCGGCGTGCTCGGTCATCGTGTTGCGCACGGCGCGCTGCAGGGCCCGCACGTTCTCGGTGCCGTCGGCGGCCAGCAGGTCGGCGACCTCGGCGCGGGCGCGGGCCTCGGCGTCGTGCGAGCGGCGCTGGGCCTCCAGGCCGGCGGAGTAGGCCGCGGCGGCGCGGCCGACCAGGCGGCCGAAGACCAGCAGCTCGATCAGGGAGTTGCCGCCCAGGCGGTTGGCGCCGTGCAGGCCGCTGGAGGCCTCGCCGATCGCATACAGGCCGTCCACCTCGGTGCTGTGGTCCTCGGGCCGCACCCAGACGCCGCCCATCGAGTAGTGCGCGGTGGGCGCGATCTCGATGGGGTCGGTGGTGATGTCGAGCATCTGCAGCTCGAGCATCGTCTGGTAGACGCGCGGCAGGCGCGTCATGATCGTCTCCCGCGGCAGGTGGGAGACGTCGAGCCAGACGCCACCGTTGGCGGTGCCGCGACCCTCCTTGATCTCCGTGTAGGCCGCGAGTGCGACGCGGTCGCGGGTGGACAGCTCCATCCGCTCGGGGTCGTACGTCGCCATGAACCGCTCGCCCAGCGCGTTGCGCAGGATGCCGCCCTCACCGCGAGCCGCCTCGGAGACGAGCGTGCCCGCCGCGTTCTCGGGCTCCAGGATGCCCGACGGGTGGAACTGCACCAGCTCCGGGTCGCGCAGCCGGGCGCCCGCCTCGATCGCCAGGCGGAACGAGTCGCCGGTGTTCTCGTCGCGGCGGGAGGACGTGCGCCGCCAGATGCGGTTGTGCCCGCCCGCGGCGAGGATCACGGCGTCGGCGTGGATCAGGTACGGCGTGCCGTCGGTGAGGTCGAAGCCGTAGGCGCCGAAGACGGCGCCGTCGTGCGTCAGGATCCGGGTGACGTACACGGAGTCCAGGATCGGGATGTCGAGCTGCGTGGCCCGGTTGACCAGGGACCGCTGGATCTCCAGGCCCGTGTAGTCGCCGGCGAACGCGGTGCGGCGGTAGGTGTGCGCGCCGAAGAACCGCTGCGAGATGCGGCCGTCCTCCTCCCGGGCGAAGGCCATGCCGTACCGCTCCAGGTCGGCGATGCCCTGGGCGGCGCCCCGTGCGACGATCTCGGCCGTGTGCGGGTTGGCCAGGAAGTAGCTCTCCTTGATGGTGTCGGCGGCGTGCTGCTGCCAGCTGTCCTCCGCGTCCATCGTGCCGAGAGCCGCGTTGATGCCGCCCGCGGCGAGCGAGGTGTGGGCGTCCATGCGGGGGCGCTTGCCCAGCGCGAGGACGTCCACCCCCTGCTCGGCGAGCTCGATCGCGGCCCGGAGGCCGGAGCCCCCGGTGCCGATGACGAGTGCGGTGGTGGAGATGCGCCGTTCGATGGTGTCCATACCCGAGTTGACACCGCAGCCGGCCCGGTTGCGACCCCCCTGCGCTGTGACAAGTCAGACGATGTGAGATGTCGGACGCGCAGGTCACAGGGTCAGCAGTGGACCTCGGCGAGCTCCGTGAAGACCGCCCGGTTCAGGCGGAACGCCAGGTGCGTCTCCGCGAGGGTGGCCGCCACCTCGTCCTCGTCGAGGTCGAGCAGGTCGAGCTGGTGACGGTAGGCGTCCTTGAACACCTTCACCTTCGGGATGTCGGGAAAGGTGTAGAACGCCAGGCCCTCCTCGTCCAGGCCGTAGTGCTGCTTCATCATCCGCTTGACGATCTGGCCGCCCGACAGGTCGCCCAGGTAGCGCGTGTAGGAGTGCGCGGCGTAGTGCGGCAGGCTGCCGCCGACCTCGCGGACGTGGTCCGCGTAGGCGCGGGTGGCCGGCAGGACGCGGATCTCCTCGCGCCACGACGGGCCGTACAGGAAGGCCAGGTCCCGCTCGATCGCGGGCACGCGGGTGAGCTCCTGGAACACGAGGCCGGCGCCGCGATGGTCGGTACCGAGGGCGGCGCTCGCCTCCTCCAGGGCCTCGTACACCACGAGGAGCTGGGCCGAGAGGTCGGCGTACGCGGCTCGCGTCAGCGCGCCGGACATGAGTTCTTCGATGAACTGCTCGGAGTTGGCCTCGCCGTGCGCGACGCGTGTGCCCTCGCGCAGCAGGGCGGACAGGGGGACGGGGGCGAATTCCTCGACGGGCAGGCTCACGGGTTCTCCTCCGGCGCGACGCTGGTGTGCTGACAAGATGTCATCACGTTGCGAGCCTACCAGCAGAAGTTAGGACAGCCTAAGCTCTCTTCGTGAGGGGTGTCGGTGGCTCGCGCTAGCGTCGGGGCATGCCCGGTACTTCGTTCGATCCGGCACATGGTGCCGGCCTGCCCCCGCCCGTCCTGGTCGAGCTGCCCGGTAGCGACGCGGAGCCCGACGGCGGTGTCCGCGTCGCCACCTACGTGCTGGAGCCGGAGGGCCGGCGCCCGGCTGGTGACGTCGTGCTCTGCCACGGCACCCCCTGGTCGGCGCGGGTGTGGGCGCCCGTGGCCCGGGCCCTGGGCCGCGACCACCGGGTCTTCCTCTGGGACATGCCCGGGTACGGCGCCTCGCCCAAGGGGGCCGACGTCGCGGTCGACCTCGTGACCCAGCGCCGCCGTCTGGCTGCGCTGCTCGGGCACTGGTCGCTGGACCGGCCGCACGTGGTGGCGCACGACATCGGGGGAGCGGTGGCGCTCGGCGCCCACCTCCTGGAGGGCGTGGAGGTCGCGAGCCTGTTCCTGCTCGACATCGTGACGCTGGACCCCTGGGGGTCGCCGTTCTTCCGCCTCGTGGCCGAGCACGAGCCCGTCTTCGCGGCCGTGCCCGGGCCGCTGCACGCCGCCCTGGTGCGGGAGTACATCGCCGGGGCCGCCAACCACGGCCTGCCGGACGACGTGGTGGCCGCGCTCGCCGAACCCTGGCTCGACGCCGTGGGCCAGACCGCCTTCTACCGGCAGATCGCCCGGCTCTCGCCCGAGCACACCGCGCCGATCGTGCGCCGGCTCGGCGCGGTGCGCAGCCCGGTGCGCATCGGCTGGGCCGACGCCGACCCGTGGATCCCGGTCGAGCAGGCCGCCCGGCTCCGCGCGGCGCTGCCCGGCGACCCGGAGGTGGTCACCTTCCCCGGGCGCGGCCACCTGGTGCCCCTGGAGGACGACGCCGCGGTGGGGCGTGCCGTACGGACCTGGCTCACGGAGGTGGTCACCGGGCGGGCGTGAACGGATTCGTGGTGGCGCCACGACCGCCGTCGGGCATAACGTGTGCGGTGGTGAGCGTGAGGCGTGACGAACCTCGGCCCGGTCCGCCGGGCAGGCGCCCGCCCGCGCGTGCGGCGTACCGACGAGAGGCCGGGGCTTCCCGGCAAAGGAGTGGTGGCACCGCGACCTAGCCCCCGCCCGCTCCTCCAGGGCCTGCGCCTTCTGGAGGAATGATGAGACCACCCTTGCCGTCCCTGACCGCGTCGCCGACCGGCACCCCCGAACCCGGACGTGTCCTGGCCCGTGACCTGCCGGCCGCCTCTGCCGGTGCACGCGTGCGCCTGCAGGGCTGGGTCCACCGGCGCCGGGAGCTCGCGACCGTGACGTTCCTGGTGCTGCGGGACCGTACCGGTCTCGCCCAGGTGGTGGTGCGCACCGGCGCCGGGCAGGACGCACCGGACGTGCCGCCCGAGGAGACCACGGTCGAGGTGACCGGCACCGTGACCGCCAACCCGCAGGCCCCCGGCGGCGTGGAGGTCACGGAACCGGAGATCGTGGCCCTCACCGACGCGGCGGAGACGCCGCCCGTCGAGCTGTGGCGGCCTGCGCTGACGGCGGCGCTGCCCACGCTGCTCGACCACGCTGCCGTCGCCTGGCGGCACCCCGCGCAGAAGGCGCGCTGGGAGGTCGCCGCCGCGAGCCTGCACGGGTTCCGCGCGACCCTCGACGCCGCGGGGTTCACCGAGGTGTGCACGCCCAAGCTCGTGGGCACCGCCACCGAGTCGGGCGCGAACGTGTTCGAGGTCGACTACTTCGGGCGGCCCGCCTGCCTGGCGCAGTCCCCGCAGTTCTACAAGCAGCAGATGGTCGGCGTCTTCGAGCGGGTCTACGAGGTGGGCCCGGTGTTCCGGGCCGAGCCGCACGACACGGTGCGGCACCTGGCGGAGTACCGCTCCCTGGACGTCGAGCTCGGGTTCGTGCGCGACCACCGGGACGTGCTGGCGGTGCTGCGCGACGTCCTGGCCGGGATGTCGGACGCCGTCCGCGCGTCGGGGGCCGCCGACCGGCTGGGCGTCGAGGTGCCGCGCGTCCCGGACGCGTTCCCGGTGCTCCACTTCGCCGACGCCCTGCGGCTGGTCGGCGCGCCCGCCGACGAGCCCGACCTGGCGCCGGAGCACGAACGCGCGCTGGGTCGGTGGGCGCTGGCGGAGCACGGGTCCGACTTCGTCGCGATCGAGGGCTACCCGATGGCGAAGCGGCCCTTCTACACCCACCCGCAGCCCGGTGACGAGCGGTGGAGCAACAGCTTCGACCTGCTGTTCCGCGGCCTGGAGCTCGTGACCGGCGGCCAACGGCTGCACCGGTACGCCGACTACGTGGCGGCCCTCGCGGCCCGGGGCGAGGACCCGGCCGCGTACGCGTCGTACCTGGCGGCGTTCCGGCACGGGATGCCGCCGCACGGTGGGTTCGCCATCGGGCTGGAGCGCTGGGTGGCGCGGCTGGCCGGGGCCGCCAACGTGCGCGAGGTGACGCCGTTCCCGCGGGACCTGCACCGGTTGACGCCCTAGCGGTCAGTGCCCGTGCGCCCGGTCCTCGGCCGGGCGCACGGGCGTGTCAGAGGCCACCAGTACCTTGTGGCGCGTGCTGCCGGAGGCGGCACGATCCAGGGGCGAGCTCTGCTCCGGGGCCGACGACGACGTGATGGGGCGAGATGCTGCAGGAGCTGATGGACCGGGTGCTGGGCGGCGACGAGACGGCGCGGGGCGCAGCGGAGGCGCTGGCCCCGTTGTCGCTGGTCAGCGACGGTCTGTACGAGGACGCGGTGGGTTACGTGCTGCAGGGCACCACGCCGGAGGTCCTGACGAGCGTGGCGTCCGCCGCCACGGACGACGTCGACCGGCTGCTGGACCAGCCGGGCCGCACCACCTACTGGTCGAGCTGGGTCTCGCCCGACCTCGTCAAGAAGGTCGCCGCCCGGCACAAGGGCTGGACCACGGACAAGGGCGTCAACGCGCGCCGGCGCATCTACGTGACCGGCTCCATGGAGCAGGTCGTCCGGCTCGCCCGCCTGCTGGCGCAGGCCTGCGAGACGGTCGAGATCCCGGGCGTCCCCGAGTGGCTCTCGCTCCTGGTGCACGACATCGGTCACATCGGTACGCCGGGGCGCAACCGGCCCGGCACGGGCGACCAGCCCACGCGCACCCGCTGGACGCCCGCCACGTTCGAGGAGGCGGCGGCCGAGGGCGGCGTCCCGGCCGACGACGTCGCGCGCACCGTGCTCGTCGCGATCGTGCACCGGTCCGCGAAGGGGCGTTCCTGGTACTCCGACGCCCGCGAGGGGATCATGAAGTCCGCCGCCTTCGGCGAGTACGTCGGCGAGCACGCCCCGCTCCTGGCCGACGTCGTCCCGACACTGACCGCGGCCGGCAAGGAGGAGGTGCTCGGCCGTATCGGCACGCGCCTCTCGGCCCAGGAGGCTCCGGGTGACGAGTTCGCGCGGATCGTCGCGGGCCTCGCCGTCGACTCCGCCAAGGGGGTCCGGGTCGCGGCCCTCAAGCACCTGGCGAGCCTTCCCGACGACCGGCAGGTGGCGCTGCTCGCGCCGTACCTGGCCACGGCGCCGTCGGGCCGCCTTCCCGAGACCGTGACCCGCCTTGCGGCGCTGGAGGGCGGCCTCGACGCGTGCGCGGCGGCCCTCGCCCCGCTGCGCGACGAGAACGGCAAGGTCGCGGGCGGGCAGGGTGCGCGCATGCGGCTGCTGGAGCAGACCGTCGAGCGCTCCCGGGCGCTGGAGGCGCCCGCCCAGGAGGTCGCGCTGGAGCTGCCGGAGTGGCAGCCGCTGCCCGACGTCCTGCTCGACGACGCCTGGCTGGCCCAGCTCCGCGCCGACATCGAGAAGGCGACGGTCGAGGCCCGCGACAACCTCGCCGAGATGACGAAGCGGTTCCCGGCGAACTCGAAGGAATGGGCCCTGCGGTCCGCCCAGAACAACCTCGACCGGCTGCAGAAGATCACGGACAAGGACCTCGACGCGCTGCCGGGCGCGCTGTCCGGTCGGGAGCCGGTCAAGAAGCTCGGCCGCTACCAGGCCTCCGCGCTCGTCCAGTGGCTCACCGAACGCCGTCGCGACCCGTTCGCCGGGCAGGGCCTCATGGTGCACATCCGCCTGCAGGCGCTGGTGCACGCGGGCCGGGGCAACCGGAACAACCTGCTGTGGAGCCTGCGCGGGAATCTCGACGAGCTCACCGACCTGCGCCAGCTCCACGAGGCCCTGGTGCGCGTGCAGGTGCAGGAGCCCGAGGAGCTCATCACCGAGCTCGTGCTGCACCGGTGGTGGGGGCAGGAGGAGATCCCGGTCTCGGTGTCCTGGCCGTGGTTCGCGGAGCGGCCGGAGCTGCTGGACCGCATCCTGCAGTCCGGTGAGATCGGCGGCGAGCGCATCGCCAAGGCGCTCGACGTGCTGCGCGAGTTCCCGGCCGTGCCGCCGATGCTGCTACCAGGCCTGACCGCGCTCGCCCTCGGGTCCGGCAAGACCCACCGGCTCGCCGCCCAGCAGGTGCTCGAGGCGCACGCCGGCGCGCGCCCGCTGGCCGAGCACGCGCTCGCGGACACCAAGGGAGAGGTGCGGGCCTCGGCCGCGGCGTGGCTCGGCCGCATCGGCGACCCGGCCGCCGTGCCGGCCCTGCGCGCCGCGCTCGGCAACGAGCGGCGCGAGGCGGTGCGCGCGGCGCTGCTGTCCGCCCTGGAGTCGCTCGGCGATGACCTCGCGGCCGACCTCGCGCCGGAGATCCTGCAGGCCGAGGCGGCCAAGGGGCTCCGGGCCAAGGTGCCGGCCGCCCTCGGCTGGTTCCCGTTCGAGCAGGTGCCGGACGTCCGCTGGGCCGCCGGCGCCGACGGCGAGCCGGGCGGCGTCGTCCCGCGGGACGTGGTCCGCTGGTGGCTCGTCCTGGCCACGAAGCTCAAGTCGCCCAGCGGCGAGGGCCTGATCGCCCGGTACGTCGGCCTCCTGGACCCGGCCTCGCGGGCGGCGCTCGGGTCGTTCGTGCTGCGCGCCTGGGTGGCGCAGGACACCCGCGGCCCCGACATCGAGAGCTCGCGCGCCCACGCCGACCACTTCGCGCAGGCCAACTGGAACAACCTCCAGTCCATGATCAAGCGCTACCCCGAGTACTACGCGGGCGAGGCCGGCAAGACCGTCGAGGACGTGTGGAAGGGCCTGTACCGCGACCACCAGGCCACCTACCTCGGGTCGGCCACGCAGGAGAAGGGCCTGCTCGCCCTGACCGTCGGCATGCCCGGTGCCGAGCTCGCGTCGACCGCCCAGCACTACTTCTCCGCGCACAAGGGTCGCCGCGCCCAGGCCGAGTACCTGGTGCGGGCGCTCGCCGCCAACGGCGACCGAGCAGCGGTGCAGCAGCTCCTCGCCGTCTCGCGCCGGTTCAAGCAGCGCACGGTCCAGGAGACGGCGACCGCGCTGGCGCAGGACATCGCCGACCGCAACGGCTGGGACGCCGACCAGCTCGCCGACCGCACGGTCCAGACGGCGGGGTTCGACGACGACGGCATCCTGCGGCTCGACCTCGGCGGGCCCGCGGGCGAGCGGGTGGTCACGGGGCGCATCACCGAGGCCTTCACGCTCGAGCTGCGCAACCCGTCCGGCACGGTGGTCAAGTCCCTGCCGGCCAGGCGCGCGTCCGACGACGAGGAGGCGTACGCCGACGCGAAGCGGCAGCTCAAGGAGTCGCGTGCCGAGCTGAAGGCGGTCGTCGCGCTGCAGACCCAGCGGTTCGCCGAGGCCATGGTCACCGGGCGCACGTGGACGTTCGCCGACTGGAGCGAGTTCGTGCTCGGGCACCCGCTGATGGCGCGGCTCGCGGCGCGGCTCGTGTGGGCGGCCGAGGTGCCCGGTGCGGCCACGGCGGTCACGTTCCGGCCCGGCGACGGCGGCGCTCTGATCGGCGTCGACGACGAGGACGTCACGCTGCCGGACGACGCACGGGTGTTCGTGGTGCACGCGGTCACGCTGGGCGAGGACCCCGACCGCGGGACACCGGCCTGGCGCGCGCACCTCGCCGACTACGAGGTCACGCCGTTGTTCGACCAGGGGCTGGGTGACCAGCAGGCGGGAGCGGCCCTGCCCGACCTGCCGGGCACGGCCACCGTGATCGACACGCACAACGGCTGGCTGAGCGACTCGTTCACGATCCGCGGCCGCGCCACCAAGCTCGGGTACACGCGCTCGCAGGCGGAGGACGCCGGATGGTTCTCGGCCTACCGCAAGGAGTACCCGTCGCTCGGGCTCACCGTGGAGATCGAGTTCACCGGTGCGTTCCTGCCGGAGGAGAACATCACGGCGGCCGTGCAGCACCTCGTGTTCCGGCGCACCGGGACCTGGAACGACCACGGCCGGATCGCGGTGCAGGACGTGCCGAAGGTGCTGCTCGCGGTCTCCTACCGGGACTACGTGTCCGTGGCGGAGGGCGGGGCGTTCGACCCGGACTGGGAGAAGAAGAGCGAGTACTGACCTCGTCCGGAGCCCGAGCGCGCCGACGTGTCAGTGGCTCCCGCTACCTTGATCGCACGCCGGCCGCGACGGCCCTGACCAGGGCCGTCGCGGTCGAACCGCACGCGATCACCGAAGGACGCCATGACTACGGACACCACCACGCCGGCGGGCACCGCCGCCGGCACGAGCACCGGTCCCGACGCCGAGATCCGCCCGCCCGCCGAGGTCCGCCACGCCGCCGAGCTCGCGACGCTCGACGCCTGGGACACCGAGCGCGGGCACGAGCGTCCGCCGGGCTGGCGGCTCAGCCCCCGTGCGGTGCGGGCGTTCGTGGTGGGCTCCGAGGAGCTGGGCGTGAGCCGCAAGTTCTACGGCGACGACCCGCTGGTGGACCGCGCCGTCGTGTCCCTGATGGGGCGGCAGGGGCTGATGCTCGTGGGGGAGCCGGGTACGGCGAAGTCGATGCTGTCCGAGCTGCTGTCGGCGGCCGTGTCGGGGTCGTCGACCCTGACCGTGCAGGGCACGGCGGGCACCACGGAGGACCACGTGCGCTACTCGTGGAACTACGCGCTCCTGGTGTCCGAGGGGCCGAGCGAGCGGTCGCTCGTGCCGTCGCCGGTCTGCACGGGCATGCGTGAGGGGCGTGTGGTGCGCTTCGAGGAGATCACCCGGTGTGCCCCGGAGATCCAGGACACCCTCGTGTCGATCCTGTCCGAGAAGCAGCTCATGGTGCCCGAGCTCGGGCCCGACGCGCGGGTCGCGGCCCGGCCCGGGTTCACGGTGATCGCGACGGCGAACCTCAAGGACCGCGGCGTGCACGAGATGTCCGCCGCGCTCAAGCGCCGGTTCAGCTTCGAGACCGTGGCCCCGGTGCGGGACCGGGACTTCGAGATCGAGCTCGTGCGACGCCAGCTCGAGACGGAGCTCGGCCCGCGCGGTGAGCGCCCCGAGGTGTCGCGCGAGGTGCTGGAGGTGCTGGTCACCGTGTTCCAGGACCTGCGCACGGGCAGCACCCGCGAGGGCGCACCCGTCAAGCGCCCCGAGACTGTCATGTCCACGGCCGAGGCGGTCAACGTGGCCGTCGCCGCGTCCCTGGAGGCGCGGTACCTGGGCGACGGCACCGTGACGGCGGCCGAGGTCGCCCGGCAGATCGCCGGGGTGGCGCTCAAGGGCGAGGAGGAGGACGCACGTCGGCTGCGGCACTACGTCGACAACGTCGTCCGTGAGCGGGCCCGGCACGACGCACGCTGGAAGGCCTTCTTCGCCGCGGCAGAGCCGCTGTGGCGGTGACGGGCGCGGCCGCCGCGGCCCGGCGCAGCGCCGCCGTCCGGGACCTCGCTCCGGACCGCCTGCGGTCGGCCGCGGACGCCGTCGGGCGGCTCCGCAGCGAGCGGGACGTCTACCTCGCCCCGGTGCGGCACCACAGCCCCGCGTGCGCGGTGGCGGTGCGGGCCGCGATCGAGGAGCTGCGACCGGCGGCGGTGCTCATCGAGGGACCGGAGGAGTTCACCCGGCTGGTGCCCGACCTGCTGCACGAGGCCACCCGCCCGCCCGTCGCGGTGCTGAGCCTGGGCGAGCCCGGCCCGGCGTCGGACGGCGGCACCGGAGGGGAGGGCGCCGGCTTCTACCCGCTGGCGTCCTTCTCCCCGGAGTGGGTGGCGCTGCGCGCCGGGCACGCCGTCGGCGCCGAGCTGGCCTTCGTCGACCGGTCCTTCGGGGAGCGGTCGGCTGCCGAGCGCGCCGTGGCGGGCGGCGAACCCGCCGCCGGGCAGGAGGACCCGTTCGCGCGCACCCTGATGTCCGAGCGTTACCTCGCGCACTCGGAGGCGGTCGCCGCCCTCGCGCGGCGGCTCGGGTGCCGGGACCACGACGAGGTCTGGGACCACCTGTTCGAGACCCGGCCGAGCACGCACCTGGCCGACTGGCGCGGCATGTTCGACGACGTGTTCGCGTGGGCCGCGCTGGCCCGCCTCGACTACGAGGAGAGCGTGCTGGCCGCCGACGGCTCGCTGGACCGTGAGGCGCGCATGGCCGCGCGGGTCGCGGAGGCAGCCGACCGGCACGCCGGGCCCGTGCTCCTGGTGACCGGTGCGTTCCACACGCTCGCCCTGGTCGAGGCGCTGTCGGGCGCGCCGGAGGGTGAGGCGGTCCGCGCCCGGCAGCCCGAGGGCGGGTTCGGGCCGCCGACGCCGGGCGAGGCGTGGCTGGTGCGCTACGACCACGAACGACTGGACGGGCTGCGGGGGTACGGGGCGGGCATGCCGTCCCCGGGCTACTACGAGCGGTTGCACGCCGCGCACCTCCGAGAGCTGGGGTTCGACGCCACGCCGGAGGCCGGCCCTGCCGGCCCGGACGCGCTCGCCACGGAGGTCCTCGTCGACGTCGCCCGCGGTGCGGCCGCTCGTGGCCACGCGGTGAGCCTGCCGCAGGTCAGCGCGGCGGCCCAGGCCGCGACCCGCCTGGCGGACCTGCGCGAACGAGCCTTCCCGGGCCGCACCGACCTGCTGGACGCCGTGCGGTCGTGCTACGTGCAGGACGACGGCGGCATCGGCGGCCCGGGGGAGCCCGAGCGGCCGCTGGGGCTCGCCGTCGCCGAGGTCTTCGGCGGCCGGGCCCTGGGCGACCTGCCGCCCGGCAGCGCGTCGCCGCCGCTGGTCCGCGACGCCCGGGACCGGGTCCGGGCGGTGCGGCTCGTGGTCGACGACTCCGTGCCCCGCACGGCCCGTCTCGACGCCCGGCGCACGGCGTCGCACCGCGCCCGGCGGCAGGTGCTGGCCCTGCTCGACTTCGTTGGCGCGGGCTTCGGGCAGCTCGTGTCCGGCCCGGACCACGTGGCCGGCCGCGGCCTGGGCCAGATCACCGAGGAGTGGCAGTACTGCTGGACGCCGCTGGTCGAGGCGCGGCTGGTCGAGATGGTGCACCTCGGCGCCACGCTCGACGCCGTCGCGCTGGCCCGGCTGCACGAGGCGGAGGCCCGCCTGGCCGGTGCGGGGCCCGGTGCGGGCGCCTCCGTCGACGGCGTCGCCCGGCTCGTGGCCCAGACGCTCGTGATCGGGCTGGGCGCCCACCTGCCCCGGATCGTCTCGCTGCTGCGCACCACGCTGGACACCGACCGCGACGTCGACTCCGTCGTCGCCGGGGCGCGGCGCCTGCTCGGCCTCTGGCAGGCGCGGGTCGAGCTCGGAGCGCAGGAGCACGCGGCCGAGCTGCTGGACCTGGTGGGCCAGGCGCTCGCCACGGCCGCCTACCTCGTCGGCGACCTGGGCAAGGTCCGCGCCGAGGACGAGGACGCGGCGATCGGCACCCTGATCGGCCTGCGGTCCCTGCTGCGGGACGCGGCGGCGGCCGACGGCGAGACCGGCGGCGAGCGGGTCGACGCCGCCGCCCGGGTCGCCGTCGCCCGGGAGCTGGAGCGCCTGCGCGACGGCGACGGTACCGCCCCGGGCGTGGCGGGCGCTCTGCTCGCGCTGGGCTTCACCGACGGCGCGGTGCCCGAGGACGTGCTGGTCACCCGCGTCCGCGGCGCACTGACCGCCGGCGCGGACCCGGGCACCGCGGTGCGGTTCCTCGGCGGGGTGATGCGCGCCGCCCCGGACCTGATCCTGCACGCGCCCGAGATGTTCGACGCCGTCGACGAGGCACTGCGCGCCCTGGACCGGGACGCGTTCCTGGCCGTCCTGCCGGACCTGCGGCGTGCTTTCACCTGGTTGCGGCCCACCGAGACGCACCGGCTCGCGCGCCGCGTCGCCGAACGGACGGGCACGCGCGTGGAGCAGGTGGACGTGCGGGTGGCGCTCGCGGAGCAGGACCTGGCCGCGGGCCTGGCACTGGACCGGGAGCTCGCCGCGGTGCTCGAACGAGACGGACTCGCCCACTGGGTGGCGGGAGGAGAGGCATGAGCGTGATCGACCCGGGTACGGGTGCGTCCACCGCGGTCCCGGACGACGAGGCCGCCCGTCGCTGGCGGCTGGTCCTGGGCCGGTACGCGGCCGACGAGCTGTCGGTCGGGCAGCAGGACGAGGGGCTCGAACGGTCCCTGCGCTACCTGTACGACCGTGAGTACACGGCCCGCGGCCACCGCACCGGCCGGGGCGGCGACGGCGAGGCACGCCCCGACCGGGGCGCGGGACTCGGCGGGTCGCAGCCGCACGGCGTGGACGTGACGGCGCTCGGCTGGCTCGACGAGGCCGGGCGCCTGTTCCCCCGCGAGACCTTCGAACGCATGCAGGTCGACGCCGTGAGCCGGTACGGCCTCATCGAGCTGCTCCAGGACGACACCGCCATCGAGTCCCTGGAACCCTCGCGGGAGCTCGCCGTCGCGATGCTGCAGGTGCGCGGCGCCCTGAACGAGCGTGCCGCGGCGGGCCTGCGCCGGGTGATCGAGCGGGTCGTGGAGGACATCGTGCGTCGCCTGCGTCCCCGGTTCGCGACCGCCGTCAACGGCCGGATCGACCGGTCACGCCGCTCGATGCACCGCGTCGCGCGGAACTTCGACTGGAAGCGCACCCTCCGCGCCAACCTGGGCCGCGTCGACGCCGCCGGACGCATGACGGTGCAGGACGTCCGCTTCTCCGCCCGGGCCAAGCGCACCCTGACTTGGGACGTCGTCCTGCTCGTGGACCAGTCGGGCTCGATGGCGTCGTCGCTGCTGTACTCCGCGGTGTGCGCCGGGATCCTCTCCGGCCTGCCCGGCGTGAACGTGCAGCTCTACCTGTTCGACACCTCCGTGGTGGACATGTCCCACGTGGCCGACGACCCGGTCGCCGTGCTGATGACGGCGCAGCTCGGCGGGGGCACGGACATCGCGCGAGCCGTGCGGCACGCGGAGCAGCAGGTGCGCAACCCGTCACGGACCGTGGTGGCGCTCGTCAGCGACTTCTACGAGGGCGGGTCGGTGTCGAACCTCCTGGCGACGGTGCGGCGGATGGCGGCCTCGGGCGTGACCATGCTCGGGCTCGCCGCCCTGGACGAGGCGGCGGAACCCGTCTACGACCAGGGCACCGCCCGACTCCTGGCCGAGTGCGGCATGGAGGTCGCCGCACTCACCCCGGAACGGTTCGCCGAGTGGCTGGGGGAGGTGCTCTCGTGACCGGTGCCACGACCGGCCGGCCCACCTGCCCCTGGGCCGCCGCGTACGCGGGCCTGGACGACGACGCCCTCAAGGCGCTCGGCAACGCGGGCCTGCTGCGACGCGCCCGCAAGGATCTCGGCGGCGTGACCGAGGTGTCGCACGACCCGAAGGGCGCCGTCCTCGCCGTGTCGGGGGCGACCGTCCGCGTGGACGAGCGCGGCCCGGCGGCCGTCGCCTGCGACTGCCCGACGGCGGGCGTGTGCCAGCACGTGCTGACCGCCTGCCTGTGGGCGGCGGGGGTGGCGCCGGACGTCGGGCAGCCGGACGTCCGGCCGCCGGACGTTGCGCCGGGTGCGGGTCCGGCGCCCGGCACCGCACCCGGCGCAACGGTGGTCGCACAGTCGGTGCCCGCCGTGCGCGCACCGTCCGAGGCCGTGCTGCGCCGGCGGCGGGAGGCGCTCGCGGAGGTGCGCGACGTGGTCGGGCGGCTCGTGTCCGGCGGGCTCTCTCACCTCGGCCCGGGCGACGCCGAGTCGCTGGCTGCGCTGGCCGGGCGAGTGCGTCTTGCCGGGTTCGACCGGGTCGGCACGGTGCGGTTCGACGGTCTGCTGCGGTCGGTCGGCGGCCTGGTCGCGGGCCTGGCCGGCCGCGACGACGCCGTGACCGAGCACGATCTGCTGGACGCGCTCGCCGAGACCTGGGCGATGTGCGAGGTGCTCCAGCGCGCGCTCGACGGGGACGGTGGTCCGGCGCGCGGGCAGGGCACCGGCACGGCGGCGTCCGCGGACGCCGGGGCGACCGCGGGCAAGGGGAGTACCGACGACGAGACGGACGTCGCGCGCTGGGTGCCCCTCGGCGTGCGGTGGTGGACGTCGCAGAGCGGGTCGCGGGGCCTGGCCTACCTGGGCTGGGATGCGACCGCGACCGGCCGGGTGCGGCAGGTCGTCACCGGCCGCCCCGCGGGCACGGACCCCCGGTTCCAGCGCAGCTGGACCAACCCGCTGCTGTGGGGGCGCTCCCTGAGCACCCTGTGCGAGGGCGCGTTCTCCCTCGCCGCGGTGCGCACCCGGCCGGACGGCGCCCTGGGCGCGGGCGGGAACCCGGTGCTCCGCCGGCTCGACGGTGACGGGTTCGACCTGGACGAGCTCCGCACGATCGCGGAGCGCACGGGTGCCGGGGTGCGCCCGCGGGACGTCGTCGGGTTCGGCCGCCGTCCGGCGGGCGTGCGGCTGGTCCTCGTCCGGGACGTCGGCGAGGTCGGGATCGACGAGGTGCGGCAGGAGACGACGCTGTCGGTCGTCGCGTCGGACGGCGGGCCCCACCTGCTGCGCCTGCCGGTGGCGGACGAGCAGGCGGTCCAGACGCTGCTCTCGGTCCGGTCACGGCTGGTCGCCGTCACGATCGAGCGCCGCGAGGAGCGGGACGAGCCGGTGGGCCTGTTCGTGCGGGACCAGAGCTCGATCAGGCTGGTCAGCCCCACGGTCACCCCGGCATGGTCGCTGGAGCGCAGCTACTGGGACTTCTGGCGCCGCCGCATGCGCAGGCTGCGGGCCCAGGCGTCCGCCGCGCGGGCGGTCCGCGCACCGGCTCCGCCGCCCTCGCCGGTCCGGCGGGTGTCGCTCCTGCTGGGCGACGTCCTGGTGGCGGCAGCGGCGACCGGCCGGCCGGCGCTGACCGCGCGGCAGCGGTCTGACGTCGAGCAGGCGCGCGCCCTCGCGCGGGACCTGGGGCTCGGGACGCTGGAGGCGACCGCGGGACGGCTGCTTCGTGACCGCCTGACCCCCGAGGCGGTGCTGCACGCCGCCTTCGTGGTGGGCAGGGCCCGGGCGGTGGCCGACGTGGCGGGCTGAGGACCGGGGCCCGAGGGCGGAGTGTCAGTGGCGCACGGCAGACTGGGCCCGTGCACACGGTGGTCTGGCGGGACGGCTCTGGCATCGGCCTGCGGCCGGTGTCCGACACCGGCACGCTCGAGGGCGAGGCGCGCGTCGTGGAGGCGGCGGGGCTCGCACGGGAGGCGTCGGCCGGCGAGGCGGCGCACGTCCGCTGGACCTGGGACGACACGAACGGCTGGTACCCGGCCGTGCTGGCCGACGGCGTCCGCGTCGACCGCGCGCACGACCTCCGGCTCGCCCACGCGGTGCTGCGCACCTCGGCCCTGTCAGCGCGTACCGCGCTCGCCGAGGCGGGGCCGACGGCCTGGGACCGCCTCGCCCCGGTCCCGCCCCCGGGCGGGCCGACGGCGGCGGCGCTGACCCGCCCCGAACGGCACCCCGGTTCCGAGCCGCTGTTCGACCTGGGCGAGATCAGCGCACCCCGCGGCGGACGCGAGACCACCGTGCGTGGCCGCGCCGCAGCAGGGGCCGGACCACGGCCGGCGTCCACCGGGCGGGACACCGGGCAGGGCACCGGGCGCGACGGCGCAGGTCCGGGCGGTGCGGCCGCCGACCCGCTCGACCCGGTCGCCGAGCTGTCCGCCCAGCTGCTCGCGATCAAGGACAGCACCGACCCCGGCCGGCTCCGGCTCCTGCTCGCCGCCGAGTCCGCCGGGGCGCTCGCCGCCGCCGAGATGCACCACGCGGGCCTGCCGTGGCGCGGGGACGTCCACGACCAGATCCTGACCGACGCGCTCGGCCCGCGGCCCCGCCCGGGTGCCCGTCCGGCCAGGCTGGAGGCGCTGGCCCACCAGATCCGGGCCGCGCTGGACGCCCCGCCCACGCTCAACCCCGACTCCCACCCCGACCTGCTGCGTGCCATGGAGTACGCGGGCGTGGGCGCGCGCAGCCTGCGCAAGTGGGAGCTGGAGAAGCTGGACCACCCGGTCATCGCCCCGCTGCTGGAGTACAAGGGCCTGTACCGCCTCTACACCGCGAACGGCTGGAACTGGCTCGACACCTGGGCGCCCGAGGGCCGGTTCCGCATGGAGTACGTGGTGGGCGGCGTCGTCACGGGCCGCTGGGCGAGCACCGGGGGCGGCGCCCTGCAGCTCCCGCACAGCGTGCGGCGCGCCGTGGTCGCCGACCCGGGGTGGACCTTCGTCGTGGCCGACGCCGCCCAGCTCGAACCACGCGTGCTGGCCGCCCTGGCCCGCGACGAACGGATGGCCGCCGCCGGGCGCAGCAAGGACGGCGCGAACACCGACATGTACGCGGGCATCGTCGCGGCAGGCGCCGTCGACACCCGCGAGCACGCGAAGGTCGGCATGCTCGGCGCGATGTACGGCGGCACCACCGGCGTCAGCGCCCAGGTGCTGCCCCGGCTGGCCCGCGCGTTCCCGCAGGCCATCGACCTGGTCGAGCGCGCGGCCCGGGCCGGGGAGCGCGGCGAGGTGGTCACCACGAGGCTGGGCCGCAGCTCACCGCGGCCCGGGGACTCGTGGGCCGCCGTCCAGGGTTCGGCGTTCGACGAGGACGCCGGGGCCGACGCCCAGTCCCGTGCCCGCAGCCAGACCCGGTCCTGGGGCCGGTTCACCCGGAACTTCGTGGTGCAGGGCACCGCCGCGGAGTGGGCGCTGTGCTGGATCGCGTCGATCCGGCGTCGGCTCTGGGCGCTGGGGGAGAGCGCGGAGGGCCCCGCCGGGCTGGCTCCTGCCCCCTTCGACTGCCGGCCGCACCTGGTGTTCTTCCTGCACGACGAGGTGGTGGTGCACGCCCCGGCCGCGGTCGCCCAGGTCGTGGCGCAGGAGGTCCGGGCGGCGGCCGACGAGGCGGGGCGGCTCCTGTTCGGGGACTTCCCGGTGGACTTCCCGCTCAGCGTCGCGGTGACCGAGAGCTACGCGGACGCGAAGGGCTGAGTGTCGCTCAGCCGAGGGACGCCTTGAGCGACTCCTCCAGGATGTCCACGCCCCGGTGCAGGTCGTCCTCGCCGATCGTGAGCGGCGGTGCGATCCGGAAGATCCCGCCCATCCCCGGAAGCTGCACGATGTTCATGTGCAGCCCGCGGTCCAGGCACGCCGAGGTGACGGCGTTGCCCAGCGCGTCGGCGGGCACCTTGCTCCGCTTGTCCGCGACGAGCTCGATGCCCTGCAGCAGGCCGCGTCCGCGCACGTCGCCGACCACCTCGTACCGGTCGCGCAGCGCCACCAGCCGTTCGGTGAGCTGCGCGCCCAGCCGTGCCGCGCGCGCGACGAGCCCGTCCCGCTCGATGACGTCGAGCACGGTCAGCCCCACGGCGGCCGCCAGCGGGTCGGAGACGTGCGTCGTGTAGAAGAGGAAGCCCCGGTCGTGGCAGACCCGTTCGATCTCGTCGCCGGTGACCACGGCGGCCACGGGCAGTCCCGCGCCGAGGGTCTTGGAGAGCGTCAGGATGTCCGGCGCGACGCCGTCGCGCTCGAACGCGTACATGGTCCCGGTGCGGCCGAGGCCGGTCTGGGCCTCGTCGAGGATCAGCAGCATCCCGCGCTCCGTGCACATCTCCTTCAGCCGCCGCAGGTAGCCGGGCGGCAGGTCGATGATGCCGCCGGACGACAGGATCGGCTCGACCAGGCAGGCGGCGAGGCTCCCGGCGGACTGCTGGTCCACCAGCGCGAACCCGTAGGCGAGCTCGGCCTCCCAGTCGTACGACCCGTCCGCGGCCCGGAACGGCGACCGGTAGGCGTTGGGCGACGGCAGCGCCAGGTTGCCGGGCGCGGGCGGGCCGTAGCCGCGCCGCCCGGCGGAGAACGTCGCGGACGCGGCGCCGTGGGTCATGCCGTGCCACGACCGGTCGAACGAGACGATCTCGTGGCGGCCCGTGAACAGCTTGGCCATCCGGAGCGCTGCTTCGTTGGACTCGGCCCCGGTGCTGAGCAGCATGGTCCTGTTCAGCGTGGGGGGCAGCGTGGCGTCGAGCCGGGCCGCCAGCTCCAGCACGGGCCTGCTCAGCATGCCGCTGAACAGGTGGTCCAGCGAGCCGATCGCCGAGGAGACCGTGGACACGATGTCCGGGTGCGCGTGCCCGAGGATCGAGCTCATCTGCCCCGAGGTGAAGTCGAGGATCGCGGCGCCCTCGTGGTCGTAGACGTACGAGCCCGCCGCACGCTCGATCAGGCGGGGGCTGAAGGTGGGGCCGTAGCGGATCAGGAGGCGGTCGGCCTCGTCCAGGAAGGTCGTGTCCATCGTGGTCCTCTCTCGCGTGCCGGATGCCATCGTCGGCCACCCGAAAGAATCAGCACAAGCACACAAGAACGGCTGACCGATCGTCGATGGCGAACGGTTGCGTAAGGTCGGCGGCATGCTCAACCCCCGACGCCTCGAGATCCTGCGGGCCGTCCTGGCGGCCGGCTCCGTGCACCAGGCGGCACGCAACCTCAGCTACGCGCCGGCCACGATCAGCCAGCACCTGTCGGCCCTGGCCCGGGAGACCGGGCTGGTGCTGTTCGAGAAGCAGGGCCGGGGCATCGTCGCCACCGACGCCGCCCGGCACCTGGCCGACCAGGCGCAGGCGCTCCTGGCCGATTTCGGCCGTCTCGAACGCGTGGTGGCAGACCTGCGCGGCGGCCAGGGCGAGCACCTGGCGGTCGCGTGCTTCGCCTCGGCGGCCGAGCGGTGGATGCCCGGGGTGGTGGGCGCCGTCCGCGGCCTGCAGCCGAACCTCACCGTCGAGATCAGCCTGAACGAGCCCGTCGACGGCCGCGGACGCCGGCTGCCCGACCTCGACGTCCGGACCGAGCCGGTGACCGGGCCCCAGGTGCGGCTGGACGGGTACGAGCGGCACGCGCTCACCGTCGAGGGGTTCCTCGCCGTGCTCCCCGTCGGGCACCGGCTCGCGGACGCGCCCGAGGTGGCGCTCGGCGACCTCGCGGACCAGCCGTGGATCGACTACGACATCTACGACAGCCCGATCGGTCAGATCGTCCTCGCGGCGTGCGCCACGGCCGGCTTCACCCCACGGTACGCGGCCCGTCTCGACGACCACCGGGCGGCGGTACGGCTGGTCGCGGCAGGCGTCGGGGTCACCGTGCTGCCCCGGCTCGCCGTCCCCGGCCCGCACGACGGCGTGGTCACGCGACCGGTGGTCCGGCCGTCGGTCGCACGGCGCATCGTCGTGCACGCCCGGCGGGACCGGCGGCGGGCCGCGCTCGTCGCCCGTGCGGTCGCCCAGCTCCAGGCGGCGGCCCGTGAGTCCGACGCCGACGCGCCGGGCGGCCCTCAGCACCCACCGGTGCCCGGGGCCGCCGGCGCCGTCAGCCCGCCAGCACCCCGAGAGCTGCCGTGACCAGGCGCGCGGACCGCAGTGCCGCGTCGTCCACGTGGGTCAGGAACTCGGTGCCGTCCGGCGCGCACAGGTCGGAGACCGCCCGCACCGACACGAAGCCGGTACCGAAACCGTGGCAGAGCTGGGCCAGCGCCGCCGACTCCATGTCGACCGCGAGCACGTCGGGGAAGTCGGCACGCAGCTGCGCCGCCAGGTCGGCGGTGACGAACTTCTCGCCGGAGGCGATGGTGCCCTCCCGCAGCACCGGCGTCGCGGACCCCGCGCCCGCGCCCGCCGCCCGGCGCACGGCGTCGGCGAGCGCGGGGGCGGCGTCGTACGCCTCGGGCATGCCCGGGACCTGGCCCAGCACGTAGCCGAAGGCGCGCGCGTCGGCGTCGGCGTTCACGAGGCGGGTGCCGAGCACGACGTCACCGACCGCGACGTCCTTCGCGAGCCCGCCCGCGCTGCCCGCACTGATCAGCGGGACGTCGGCGCCGTACCGGAAGATCGCCCCCGCCCCGGCGGCGGTGGCGTTGACGAAGCCGATCCCGCTCCGCACGAGCACCACCGGGCGGCCGGCGAGCGTGAGGCGCCGGTGCTGCGCGCGTCCCACGAGCTCGGGCTCGGCCGCCTCGGAGGCGAGATCGAGGAACGGCGCGGCCTCGTCGTCCATCGCCACGACCACGACGGCGACGGGCGTGCCGGAGCTCACCGGCCCGTCGCCCCACCGCTCGCCGCGTCCTCGCCCGGCGCCGTCTCGCCCGGCGCCGTCTCGCGTGCCGCACCGTCCCGCGTCGCCGCGTCCTGCGCCGCCGCCGCACGCGCCGCGGCGTCCCGGGCCGCCATGTCCGCGGCCGACGCCTCGCCCGGCGCACCGTCGCCGAACACCTGCGACCACACGCCCCGTGCCGAGAGGAACACCGACGCCGCCTCCTGCGCGCCGGCCAGCGTGTGGTTCGCGCCCCAGCCGCACTGCACCTCGTTGGCCGCGGGCACCTCGGTGGCACGCACGACGTCACGCAGGGTCGCCTCGACCAGGTCGAGCACGTCCTCGTACGCGGGCTCGCCCTGGAGCATGAGGTAGAAACCCGTCTGGCAGCCCATCGGCGAGAAGTCCAGCACGGCGTCCGAGTGGTTGCGCGAGTGCTCCGCGAACAGGTGCTCCAGGGAGTGCACGGTCGGCATCTCCAGGTGCGCCACGTTGGGCTGGGTGAACCGCACGTCGTACTTGACGATCACGTCGCCCGCGGGAAGCTGCTTGCGGTCCGCGAGCCGCACGTACGGGGCGGCGACGGCACGGTGGTCCAGGTTGAACGACTCGACGTTCATGCGGGGCGCCGACGAGGCGGACGCCGCGGAGGATGCTTGCTCGGTCACAGGACGAGCCTATGTCCTCGCGGCCCGCCCCGGGAGACCGCGTACTACGCTGCCACGCGTGAGCAGCACCGACGCCACCGCACCCGCCACCGACCCACGGGCACCCACGCTGGGGCAGGTGGTCGGCGCCCTCGACGGGCTCTACCCGCCCTCGACGGCGGAGGGATGGGACGCCGTCGGGCTCGTGGCCGGCGACCCCGCCGCGACCGTCCGCAGGGTGCTGTTCGCGGTCGACCCGGTGGCCGCCGTCGTCGACCAGGCCCTCGGCTGGGGCGCCGACCTGCTCGTCACCCACCACCCCCTGTTCCTGCGCGGCACCAGCTCCGTGGCCGCGACCACCTTCAAGGGCACCGTGGTCCACCGGCTCCTCACCGGCGGCTGCGCCCTCCACGTGGCGCACACCAACGCCGACGCCGCCCCGCGGGGCGTGGCCGACGCCCTCGCCGACCTCGTGGGCATCACCGACCGACGCCCCCTCGAGGTGAGCGCCGCCGGCCCCGACACGGACAGCCGCGGCATCGGCCGCGTCGGACGGCTCGCGGAACCGACGACCCTCGCCGACTTCGCCCGCCGTGTCGCCGCCGCGCTCCCCGCCACCGCCCAGGGCATCCGCTACGCCGGCGACCCCGACGCCCACGTCACCACGGCCGCCGTCCTCGGCGGGTCCGGCGACGGCTACTTCGACGCCGTCCGCGCGGCCGCCGCCGACGTCTACGTCACCTCCGACCTGCGCCACCACCCCGCCTCCGAGCTGCGCGAGCGCGCCGAGTTCGAGGCCCGGGCCGCGGGCGGCGCCGGACCGTCCGGCACCCCGTTCCTCGTCGACACCGCCCACTACGCCAGCGAGTGGCCCTGGCTGCGCTACGCCGCCGACGACCTCACGGCGGCGCTCGGGGCCGACGGGCTCGCGGTCGAGACGCGGGTCAGTGAGCTCGTGACCGACCCCTGGACCGGCCGAGTCCCCTCCCGCTGACCCGGGGTGGGTACGGACCGGTGCTCCACGCCGTCGGGCGCGGGGTAGCGTTGGACCACCCCCGACCCGATCCGACCCGAGAGGACGCCTCCGTGGCTACCGCACCAGCCGAGGACCAGCGCAGGCTGCTCGACGTCCAGGCGCTCGACACCCGTGCCCAGCAGCTCGCCCACCAGCGCAAGAACCTGCCCGCGCTCACCCGGCTGAGCGAGCTCGACGGTCAGATCGCCGACCTGCGCACCTCGCTCGTCGAGTCCCGCACCCGGGTGGCCGACCTCAAGCGCGAGCTGACCAAGGCGGAGAGCGACGTCGAGCAGGTCCGCAACCGCGCCGCCCGCGACCAGCAGCGCCTCGACTCCGGCAGCGTCAGCGCCAAGGACGCCGTGGCGCTCACCGACGAGCTCTCCTCGCTCGCCACCCGCCAGGCCGCGCTGGAAGAGGTCGAGCTCGACGTCATGGAACGCCTGGAGGCGCACGAGGACGCCCTCGCCAAGGTCGAGGCCGCCAACGACGCCCTGGTCGCCGACAAGACCGCCGTCGAGGCCGAGCGCGACGCCGCCTGGGCCGAGATCGACGCGCAGGCGGCGGCGCTCGCGGCCGAGCGGACGCAGGCGGCCGAGGGCCTGGACGCCGGTCTGGTCGCCCTGTACGAGAAGCTGCGCGCCCAGCTCGGCGGCACGGGCGCGGCGGTGCTCAACGGCAACCGCTGCGAGGGCTGCCGCATCGACCTCCCGCCGGGCGACGTCGCGGCGATCAAGAGCGCGGCGCCGGACGCCGTGGTGCGTTGCGAGGAGTGCGGCCGCATCCTGGTGCGGGTCGCGTCCACGGTCGGCTGAACTGCCCGGCCTCACCGCCGCCCGAGCGACCCCCGGGCGAACGCGGGTGCGAGCGGGATCAGGGCGAGCACGAGGACGGCGGGCAGGGCGAACCCGAGCCGCAGGTTGTCGGCGCCGACGAAGCCGGTGAGCACCGAGCCGAGCAGCGCGCCCACGTAGTTGAACTGGTTGAAGCGGGCGATGACGGCGTCGGTGCGGGCCCGGTCGGGGGGGCCGCCCCCCCCCCCCCGCGGGGGGCCCCGGGGGGGGGGGGGGGCCCCCCCCCCCCCCCCCCCCCCCCCCCCCCCCCCCCCCCGGCACTCGACGGGTTAGCGTGGGGGCGTGAGCGTTATCTCCTCGGATGTCGTCGTCGTCGGG
>NZ_JBITFV010000017.1:0-96748 GCF_044456525.1 Promicromonospora sp. NPDC050880 | reverse complement strand
GTGGCCCGGGACTGCATCGCGGTGGCCCAGGAGATGACCTGTTGCCACCGGGCCGCGACGTCCAGCAGGAGGGCGTCGTCCAGGTCAGCGACCTCCACCCGCTCCAGCACACCCACCAACCCCGCACCCACCAGCCCTTCGGTCAGTGGCGTGGGCTCGGTGCCTGTCCTGGCGGCCGGGTGCTGGGAGGGCCACGCGACCAGGGCCGCGGGAGCGGTGCTCGTGTACTCGGCTGTCATCCCGCCCCAGCTCAACAGTGGTACCGCTGTCCGTGCCGGGCGTGCGGTCACCGACGGCCCGGTCAGCACCTGCCCCAGCACACGTTCCAGCGTGCGTTCCAGCGTGTTTTCCACGCACGCAGGACGCTCCACCTCCGTGCTCACCTGCTCACCCACACTCCCACCCCCTACCACCCTTAGACCTATCAAGCCGTTCGCATACGTCGAATATATGTTCGATATCTGGCCGTCGCATCACCAGATCCAAATCTGTGGACAACCCGCGGACGGGCCCGATCCCCGCTGCTAGCATCACCGCCGTGACTCCGAAGCGCTCCGTTCTCCCGCCCCCGGTCGTCTGACCGGAGCGGCACCACGACCGGCCCGGCGGGCCGGCGTCCTGGCGTGCTCCGTGACTGTTCCCCGCTCCCGGAAGACCCGGGAGATCCTTCGGAACGCGCCGGGCTGCGGCCCGGCCTGGAGCACACATGTCATCCACTCGAACAGGGCTGGTCTTCGTCTGCCTCGCCGGCATCCTGTGGGGCACGGGCGGCCTCGCCCTGGAGATCCTTCGTGACCGTTCGCCGATGTCCGTCCTCACGGTCAGCGCGCACCGCATGCTCGTCGCGGCGGTGGTCCTGCTGGCGGCATCGCTCGTCCTGCGCAAGGGGCCGCACCTCGCGGCGCTGGTGCGTGCCCACCCGGCGCGCGCCGTCGCCGTCGGGCTCGGGACGGGCGCCTACCAGGCGCTCTACTTCGGATCGGTGGCGACCGCCGGCGTCACGGTCGCCACGGTCGTCAGCCTCGGCGTGGCGCCGGTCCTGCTCGCCGTCGTGGACGTGGTCCGTGCGCGCCACCGCGCGGTCACCCACGGCACGGTGCGACTGACGCTGGTCGTCGGCGCGGCCCTGGCAGGGCTCGTGCTGGTGAGCGCGGCGTCGGGTTCGGGCGCCGGCGGCACCCGGCCGGTGCTCGGCCTGCTGCTCGCCGCGGCGTCAGGATCCGTCTATGCGCTGACGACGACGCTCGGCAGCACCGTGCTCGCCTCCGGCGGCGCGGACCCGCTCGCGTTCACGACCGTGGCGACGACGGCGGGCGCCGTCGGGCTCGTGCCGGTCGCGCTTGCGGGAGGCGGCCCCTTCCTGACCGGTGACCCGACGGCGCTCGTCACGCTCGGCTACCTCGGCGTCTTCACGATGGCGCTGGCCTACGGGTTGTTCTACGCCGGGCTGCGCACCACGCGCAGCGGCGCGGCGGTGATCGCGACGTTGCTGGAGCCGGTCACAGCCGCGGTCGCGGCGGCGGTGGTGCTGGGCGAGCGGCTCGGGCCGGGCGGCGTCGTCGGGACGGTGCTCGTGCTGGCCGCGGTGGCCGGGCTGGACGAGCGGGGCGACGGATAGACCGCGGTCAGGCGAACGACCAGCGCCCGCCCTGGTACCGCTGCGGCGGTACCGGCGCGGGCGCGTGGTCGACGGCGGTGACCTGGCCGGTGTTGTACTGGTCGGCGATGTACTGGCTGAACTGGCCGGAGTCGACAGTGTGCGAACTGTCGAGGTAGTCGTGGCCGCCCGACCCGGCGCCGTAGGCCCCGGCTGGGTACCCGGCCGTGTACCCGTCCGGGACGGGCGCTGCGTCACCGCCGTAAGCCGGGGTCCGCGCGGCGGCCGGGGACTGGTGCGCACCGACGTACCCCGGCTCGCGGGCCGGCTGGTAGACCGGGTACGCCCCGGTGTTCACCTGCTGGGCGGCCGGCTCCCACCGGTCGGTGGCGGGGTTCGGGGTGTCGAACGCGGGCGCGGCCTCGTGCTGACGGGCCACGTTCTGCGCCGCGAAGAGGGCCGACGCGCCGGCGTCGGGCTGCACCCCGTTGAGCTCGCCGTGGATGCGGCCGGCGAGGTTGGCGGCGATGGCGAACCGCAGCGGCGCCAGGGAGTCGACGGACATCGTGCCCGTCACTGCGGGCGGCGGGAGGAAGGCGAAGACCTCGTCGTCGCCGAGGCGCAGGCCCTGCGCGAGCGCGGTGCTCAGGGTCTCCTCGAGGAGGTACTCGGCGCGGCCGTCGGGCTCCTCGAGCTCGGCGAACATCGCGTCCAGGGTGTTCCAGCGGCGTTCCAGCGTGCCCTCGACCGTGTCGAGGAACCACCACCCGTCGAGCGACTCGAGGAACATGTCGCCGAAGCAGGAGGCGAAGCGCGGGGTCTTGTCCCCGATCCCTATCCACGACCAGGACGACAGCGCGAACTCGTAGGCGTCAGGTGCGAACTCTCGGATCAGGTGCACCCTGCGCATGTTGCCATGGTCACACTCCGAGCAAAAGAGGCGTTCCGGACACGTAACGATTCGGCTCGGGTGAAAGAGCAAAGGTTTTCCTGCCGGAAACACGGCGGCGCTCCGGGAATCACCTGGCGGCTCCCCGACGGACGTCGTTACCGTCGCGCCATGGAGCACGGGAGCGAGGCGGCGGAGCGGGACGTGGCGCGCAGCGGGCCGGACCAGGGGCGGCTGGACGAGCGCGTGCAGGAGTACTACTCGGGCCGGACGGGCTGGGACGAGCACGCCCGCCTCACCGTGCTGTCGGCGCAGGGTCCCGTGGAGCACACCAGGACCCAGGAGCTCGTCCGGGAGCGGCTCGCGCCCGGTGCGCGGGTGCTCGACGTCGGCGGTGCCACCGGGGTGCACGCCGCGCCGCTGGCCGCCGACGGCTACGACGTGGTGCTGGTGGACCCGGTGCCCGCACAGGTGGCGCGCGCGGCTGAGCACGGCACGTTCGAGGCGCGCGTCGGTGACGCGCGCGATCTGGCGGAGGTAGGGCTGGCGGACGACGCCTTCGACGCCGTCCTCCTGCTCGGTCCGCTCTACCACCTTGCCGGGCGGGCGGACCGGTTGCGCGCGCTGCGTGAGGCGGTGCGGGTGACCCGGCCGGGCGGGACGGTCGTGGCCGCAGGGATCACGCGGCTGGGGGCTCTGGTCGGCGGGGGTTACGAGGCGTTCGACGCGTCGGTCTGGCGGGGTGCGCTCGAACGCGGCGAGGCGCCGGCGGACCTGCCGTTCCCGGCCGCCCACTTCCACGACGCGGCCGAGCTCGCCGCGGAGGCGACGGAGGCGGGTCTGCTCGACGTCGTGGTGCACGGTGTCGAGGGGCCGGCCGGCGGTGCGCTGGAGCGTGTCGCGCTGGACGACCCGGGCACGCCGGCGCTCGTCGAGGCGGCCCTGACGATCGCCCGCGCCCTGTCGACGACGCCCGGCGTGACCGACATGAGCCAGCACGTCCTGGCTCTGGGGACGGTCGGCACCGGGATGTCGGTGGCCCCGGGTACCGTCGCGCCATGAGCACCGCACCCGAGACCAGCGCCGTCCCCCGGCCCGACCTGCCGCTCGCCGCCGACGAGGTGACGATGCTGCGGGCGTTCGTGAACTACTACCGCGCGACGATCCTGCGCCAGTGCGAGGGGCTGTCGGTGGAGCAGCTCCGCACCCCGCACCCGCCGTCGACCATGACGCTGGCCGGGATGCTCAAGCACCTGGCCTACGTCGAGGACGTCTGGTTCTCGGTGCGCCTGCTCGGCAACGAGCCCGCCCCGCCGTGGGACACCGTGGACTGGTCCGCGGACCGGGACTGGGACTGGAACAGCGCACTGGCCGAGACACCCGAGGAGCTCGCCGCGGGGTTCCGCGACGCCGTCGCGGCGTCCGAGCGGATCCTTGACCAGGTCCTCGCCGAGTCGGCGGCACGGCAGGAGCCCGCGCTCGACCGGCTCACCGTGCGTCCGGGGCGGCGCGGCCGCATCTCGTTGCGCTGGATCCTGGTGCACATGGTCGAGGAGTACTCCCGGCACGCGGGGCACGCCGACCTGCTGCGGGAGGCCCTGGACGGAGCAACCCACCTCTGACCGCCGACGCTGCGCAGGAACGCTGCGCAGGAATACCGCGCAGGAGTCCCGTGCAGGAACACGGTCAGAGCAGGAACCACGCGTAGTCGGCGGCCTCCAGCACGAGCCAGAACCGGAGGAACCGGCCGATCAGCCCCGTGCTCACGAACAGCCAGATCCGCACGCGCAGCACGCCCGCGACCACGGACATCACCATGAACGGCGGTACGCCGGCGAACGCGGAGGCGAGCAGCACCAGGCCGGTGTAGACGGGGCGGCCGTCGGTCCGGTCGCGCCAGCGGGACATCGTGGCCGCGACCTTGGGCGACTCGAGCTTGCGGCGCAGCCAGGGGAGCCGGGTGGTCCCCGCTCCGGCCCAGTACCAGAGCAGCTTGCCGGCGACCTGGCCCACGGCCGCGACGGCGGCGAGCACGGTGCTCGGGTACGTCTGGTCCGCCGCCGCGATGGCCAGGTATCCCTCGAGCGCGAGGAATGCGGCCACGGCAGCGGCGGCGGAGTAGAAGAACGTGGAGACGAGGAGCATGGTGCCGGGTCCGCGCTCAGGCCCGCGGGCGGGGCGGGGCCGGCGGACGGGGCGGCGCGGGGCTCGGCGAGGTGGCCGTGGTCACACGGGGACGTTAGCGCCTGCGGCGACGAGCTGCCGAATCAGCGCCTCGGCGGGCGGTGCGGGCGGCCCCACCGTGAGGGCCATGACGCGGCGGAGCGCACCCGGCAGCGGTGCCGTCGCGATGCCCGGGTGCCGGTGCGCGCGCAGGGTCAGGCCGGGCAGCAGGCTCACGCCCGCGCCCGCGGCGACCAGCGCCTGGACGGCGACGTAGTCGTCGGTCTCGAACGCGATCCGCGGGGCGAACCCGACGGCGGCGCAGCGCGCGACCAGGTCGGCCCGGCAGCGTTCGCACCCCGCGATCCACTCCTCGTCGTCGAGGGAGCGCAGGTCGGGCACGTGACCGGGTCCCGGTGCGGCTTCCAGGTCGGCGGCGGTCACGAGGTTGACCGGGTCGTCCAGGATCGTCGTGGACTCGAAGCGGGACAGGTCGTCCATGGTCCGGGCGTGGCGCACGTCCACGTGCTCGAACACGAGCGCCACGTCGACGGCGCCCGACTGGAGCGCGGCCACGGCGTCGGGCGGCTCGTGCTCCACCAGGCCCACGGACAGGCCCGGGTGTTCCTGCACGAGCCGGGCCACGGCGTCGGGCACGACGGTGGCCAGGGCGGACGGGAAGGCGGCGAGCCGCGCGCGCCCGGCGCGCAGGCCGGCGAGGGCGTCGAGCTCGCGGCGCGCTCCCTCCACCCGCCCGAGGATCTCCTCGGCGCGGTTGGCGAGCAGGCGTCCGGCCTCGGTCAGCCGGACGCCGCGCCCGTGGCGCTGGAGCAGCGGGATGCCGGCGTCGGCCTCCAGGCGGGACAGGTGGTGGCTCACGGACGGCTGGGCGTAGTGCAGCTCCTTGGCCGCGGCCGTCACGGAGCCGGTACGGGCCACCGCCGCCAGGACGCGCAGCCGGGTGAGGTCAAGCTCTGCGGTCATGCCTCCAGGCTAACCCAGAAAGATAGGCAGCATCGATCGAAAGTCTTCGTAACAGGTATTGGACCTATGGGTCATGGTCGGGTCACGCTGGTTCCATGACGTACCCCGCGACGATCGCCCCCGCGCTGCCCACGATCGCCGACGTGCTGGCCGCCCAGGCGCGCCTCGACGGCACGGTGGTCCGCACGCCCGTGGGGGAGTACCCCGAGCTCGACCGCGCGACCGGCGCCACCCTCGTGGTCAAGCACGAGAACCAGCAGCGCACCGGCGCCTTCAAGGCCCGCGGCGCGAGCAACCTGCTCCTGGGGATGTCCGACGCCGAGCGCGCCCGCGGCGTCGTCGCGTACTCCACGGGCAACCACGCGCAGGGCGTGGCCTACGCCGCACGCCTGACCGGTACCTCCTGCACCATCGTCATGCCTGACGACCCCAACCCCCTGAAGCTGCGCGCGGTGCTCGACCTGGGCGCCGACGTCCTGCTGCACGGCGCCACCTTCGACGACGCCCGGGCCCAGGCGACGGCCCTCGCACGGGACTCCGGTGCGCGCCTCGTGGGTGCGGCGAACGAGCCGGACATCATCGCGGGCGTCGGCACGCTGTACCTGGAGCTGTTCCAGCAGGCGCCGGGCCTGGACGTGCTGGTCGTACCCGTCGGCGGCGGGTCGGGTGCCGCCGCGGCGAGTCTCGTGGCCGCCGCGGTGGCGCCGGGCACCGAGGTGATCGCCGTGCAGTCCGCCGCCTCGCCTGCGGCCCATGACTCGTGGCACACCGGGACCCTCGCCGAACGGGCGAACACCACCCGTGCGGAAGGACTCGCCGTCGGGTGCGGGTTCGAGGTCACGCAGGCGATCATGCGCGAGCACCTGGCCGACTTCGTGCTCGTCACCGACGACCAGATCGCCGCCGCCCAGCGTCTCTACCTCACCGGAGCACGCACCGTCGCCGAGGGCGCGGGCGCGGCGGCCCTCGCCGCCGTCCTCGCGGCTCCCGGGCGGTTCGCCGGCCGTCGCGTCGGCGTGGTCTGCACGGGCGGGAACGCCAGCGCGGACGAGCTGCGCCGCGCGCTCGGCGAGGAGCACTGACGACGGCTCGGCGCTGACGGGGAACGCCGGCCAGAGCACGCCGACCAGGACGCGCCGACCCATGCCCCCGGCTAGGCTCGGCCGCATGGCCCGCTACTTCGACGTCCACCCCGTCGACCCTCAGCCGCGCACCATCGGCCAGGTCGTCGCGATGCTGCGCGACGACGCGCTCGTCGCCTACCCGACCGACTCCTCGTACGCGCTGGGCTGCCGCATGGAGTACCACGACGGCGCCGACCGCATCCGCCGCATCCGGCGGCTCGACGACAAGCACCACTTCACGCTCGTCTGCTCGGACTTCGCCCAGCTCGGCCAGCTCGTCAAGCTGGACAACTCCGCCTTCCGGGCCATCAAGGCGGCCACGCCGGGTGCGTACACGTTCATCCTGCCGGCCACGGCCGAGGTGCCCCGGCGTCTGGCGCACCCCAAGAAGAAGACCGTGGGCGTGCGCATCCCCGACTCCGCCGTGGCGCAGGCCCTGCTGCGCGAGCTGGGTGAGCCGCTGCTGTCCTCGACGCTCATCCTGCCCGACCAGGCCGAACCGATGACGGACGGCTGGACCATCAAGGAGGAGCTCGACCACGTGCTGGACGCCGTGGTCGACGGCGGCGACGCCGGGACCGAGCCGACCACCGTCGTGGACTGGTCGGACGGTTATCCCCAGGTCGTCCGAATCGGCGCGGGCGACCCCTCGCGCTTCGAATAGCCTTCTGCCATGCCGTCTTCCACGCCCTCCTCCACCACGGACCCCGCCGGGCTCGAGCAGGCCCGCACCAAGATGACCGAGGCGGGGGTCGCCCCCGCCGCCATCGAGACCTTCACGCGGTTCTACCACCTGCTCCAGGCGGGTGAGACGGGCCTGATCCGCGAGGACGACGTCGAGCCGCTGGTCGACATCCCGAACCGGGCGGAGCTGAGCATCGGCGACGACGAGGCGGCCGCCGCCCTCGCGCAGACCGCGATGCTCAAGCTCAACGGCGGGCTCGGCACCTCGATGGGCATGGACCAGGCCAAGTCGCTGCTGCCGGTGCGCGAGGCGCCCGGCGGCACGGAGATCCTCACCTTCCTCGACATCATCGTGGGCCAGGTCCGCGCCGCCCGCCGGGCGACCGGTGCCCGCATGCCGCTGCTGTTCATGAACTCGTTCCGGACGCGCGACGACTCGCTGGCGGCCCTGGAGCGCTACCCGGACATCGCCGTGGACGGGCTCCCCGTGGACTTCCTGCAGAACCGTGAGCCCAAGCTGCGCGCCGCCGACCTCACGCCCGTCACCTGGGAGAAGGACCCCGAGCTGGAGTGGTGCCCGCCCGGCCATGGCGACCTCTACCCGGCGCTGCACGCCTCGGGCGTCGTCACTGCGCTGCTGGAGGCCGGCTTCCGGTACATGTGCGTCTCCAACTCGGACAACCTCGGCGCCACGCCCGACGCCACCATCGCCGGCTGGTTCGCCGCCTCGGGTGCCCCCTACGCCGCGGAGCTGTGCCGCAAGACCCCCGCCGACGTCAAGGGCGGGCAGCTCGTGATCCGCAAGGCGGACGGCCGCATCGTCCAGCGCGAGACGGCCCAGACCCACCCGGACGACGTCGCCGCCTCCCTCGACGCCACGCGGCACCCGTTCTTCCACACGAACAACCTGTGGTTCAACCTCGAGGCCCTGGCGGCCGAGCTGGAGCGCACCGGCGGCGTGCTCGAGCTGCCCCTCATCCGCAACGACAAGACGGTCGACCCGGCCGACTCCTCGTCGCCCGCGGTGGTGCAGATCGAGTCCGCGATGGGTGCGGCCGTCGCCGTCTTCGAGGGTGCGACCGCCATCGAGGTCGAGCGGTCCCGGTTCCTGCCCGTCAAGACCACCAACGACCTGCTCGTGCTGCGCTCCGACGTGTACCACCTGACCCCGGAGTACCGGCTGGAGGCCCAGGCCCCTGCACCCCTGGTCGACCTCGACAAGGCCCACTACAAGCTGATCGACGGCTTCACCCGGCGGTTTGCCGCCGGGGCGCCCTCGCTGCGTGACGCCGACTCGCTCACCGTGCACGGGGACTGGACCTTCGGCGCGGGCGTGCGCGCCGAGGGGAAGGCGGCGCTGTCCGGCGACGGCGGCACCGTGCCCGACGGGGCGACGATCGGTCCGGACGGGTTCTGACCGCGACGGCGCTGATCGCGACGGTTCTGACCGCGAGCTATCGTCCCGCCGCGCCTGGCCCGGCCGCTCGCCACGCCTCCTCGATCGCTACGATCCGGCGGCGCAGGGCCGCCGGATCGGCGTCCGGGGGCACCGGACCCGTTGCCGCGAGGCCGGCCAGCCAGTCGGCCCAGGCCTGCCAGCGTGGCAGGTAGAGGTCGCGGACCAGGCCGTGCCAGTGCCGGCCGGAGTAGTCGTGCAGGCCGTTGTGCTGCCCGCCCCAGACGCTGACCAGGCTCCGGGCCTCGCGCTCCATGGCCGTCCGCTCGGCGTCGGTGTCGCCCCAGGCGCGGGCGGCGTCGACCCAGGTCGCGACCCGCGTCTCGGGGCGGGCCGCGGCGAGGTCGTCGAGCTCCAGCAGGTCCGCGCGCAGTCCTGCCATGTGGGAGCGGACGCCGGCGGGGTCACCCGCGCGGGCGGCGGCCAGGATGGCGCGTACGTGCGTCCGGGTGCCCTGGGCCAGGACGTGCGCCGTGACGTCGGCGAGGTCTGCGGCCAGCGTGTCCCGCCCCGGATCGTCGGCGGGCAGGGCGTCGAGCACCGTCCGGAGATCCCCGGCGGCCCGGGCGAGGCGGGGGAGCGCGGCACCGACGGCGGGGTCGTTCTCGGCGTCCACGTCGGACGACGGCGTGGCGGGCGCCGGCGCCGGCGCCGCGAGGGCCTCGCCCGCGCTGCGTTGAGCCGGAAAGGGGAGGCCGGTGGTCCAGGGCCGGGCGATCACGGGCGTCGGGACGGAACGCGTGCGGCCGGGGCCGTAGAGGGTCGAGAAAAAAGTGTGCCACGCGCGGAGCGCCATACCCACCAGATCGTCTGAGTCGTCACCCGACACACCTCGGCCGGGCCGGGCTGGGCCGTCATCCGACCCGAGCTTGCCGAGGCCGTCACCGTCGAGCCCGGCCCGGTCCGGCCCGTGACCGCCCAGCCCGTACCGCCGCAGCACGAACCGTTCCAGCCAGCCGTCGAGCTCCGCGGGGGAGTGGGGCCCGTCGTCCCAGGCGAGGTCCGTCGCCAGCTCGTAGAAGACCTCGTTGTTCTCGATCGCCTCGGGGGCGAGGCCGACGCCGCGCAGGTGAGGCACGCCGTCGGGCAGGTTCACGACGTCGCGGACGAGGCCGGCCAGGTCGCCGAACAGGGCCGGCCGCCCGCCGAAGTTGTGCAGCGCGCACCAGACCCAGGGGCGTCCGGCGAGCGGGGCGCCGTCGGCGAGGAGCGCCTCGTGCAGCGGCACGTGCTCGCCCCAGAGGTCGAGCACGAGGGAGCGGTCGGCGGGGACGTCGCGCAGGTACGCCGCCGTCCGGTCGGGGGTCCAGAACGCGCCCTTGTAGTGGAACGGCCAGCCCTGCAGCACCCAGACCGGCTCCGGCTCGCCCGCGGCCCGGGCCGCGGCGGCGAGCGCACGGTACGTCCCGCGGCCGGCCGCGCGCAGGTGCTCGGGGTCGCCCGACGGCGGCACCGACTCGATGTACGGGTCGACGGCGTAGTACCCGGTCCCTGGGCCGAGGAGCTCGCGCTGGACCTGCCCGAAGACGGCGTGCAGCTCCTGGAACCGCGCCGAGGCGGGGTGGAGCAGCGGGATGCGCCAGCCCTGCCACTCGATCTCGCCCGGCGGGTACCGGTCCGGCGGCCCACCCGCACCCGCGAGAGCGGGCGGCACGTGCCCGCCGAAGCCCGGGAGCACCGGTGTCATGCCCAGCTCGTGCATCCGGGCGAGGATCTGCCGCGCCAGGCCCACGCGGCGGTCGGCCCAGCGTGCGGGCAGCGGTCCGCCGAACGAGTGCATGCCGCCCATGAACGTCCACGGGAGGTGCGCGGCGCCGCCGATCCACTCGGCGACGACCGCCTCGGGCAGCCCGGCCCGGCGGAACGTCTCGGCCAGCACCGCCTCGTGCGCGACGAGCGCGAGCGGGTGCGTCATGCCGTGCAGGGCCATCCAGTCGAGCTCACGCTCCCACCGCTCCCAGCCCCAGAACGGCGTCGAGTACCCGAAGGTCACGACGTTGAGGTGGTACCGGATGCCGTGCGGGGACGACAGTGCGGTACGGGGCGCGTCGGGAAGGGGGCCGGGCGGGCGGCCCAGGGTCGGCCGCCGCCACGTGAACCGCACACCCAGGTACCGGCGTGCGTACCGGCCCAGCGCCACCGACGCCGCCACCGGGTCGGTGGCGCGGAGGGTGAGGTGGCCGTGCGCGGCGCGGTAGTCGGCGGCCCCGCCCACGGGGGCGCGGTCCGGGACGGTCGCGTCCGGAGCGGCCGGTTCCGGGACAGAGACGGGCAGCGCCTCGACCGTGACCCGCCCCGGGTCGATGCCCGCGCGTGCGGCGACACCACGCACGGCCCCGGCCCAGGTCGGGCCCGCGCTGCCACCACCGGGAAGGGCGATCCCGCAGGCACCGGAACCCCCGGTGCCTGCGCCTCCGGTCCCCGCACCGTGCGACCCGAGCCCCTCGACCCCCGTCATGCCACGTCCCGCCCCGCGTCCCCGAGCGCCGTCCCTGCCCAGGCCGGGAAGTCCACCACGCCCTCGCCGGTACGTGATTGCTCCGCGGCGAACGCCATGAGGTGGCTGTCCAGCGCGGTGGCGAACGACAGCTCGCCGCGTCCCACGGTCCCGTCGGCCACGGCACGGCAGAAGGCGTCCATGAGGCCGTCGTCGCCCCCGGCGTGACCGCGGTGGTCGGCAGCCACCGACTCGGACCGCGCGACGAGCGTGTGGGTCGTATGCCGCAGCGGTCCGGCCGTCCCGGAGGCGACGACGTCGACACCGGCCGGGAGCAGCTCCTGCGGCAGCCGGCCCGACGGCGCGTACAGGTCCACCCGGATCTCGCCGGAGTCCATGTGCCCGTGGAGCTGTCCCCGCGTGCCGGTGATCGCGAGGTGCCGCGTGTTCTCCGCCGTGAACGCGCTGGCGGTGAGCGTCGCGGTGAGGCCGGAGGC
This sequence comes from Promicromonospora sp. NPDC050880, assembly GCF_044456525.1. Taxonomy (NCBI): domain Bacteria; kingdom Bacillati; phylum Actinomycetota; class Actinomycetes; order Micrococcales; family Promicromonosporaceae; genus Promicromonospora; species Promicromonospora sp. NPDC050880. The sequence continues at coordinate 84,917 of NZ_JBITFV010000017.1, read as the reverse complement.
GAACCGCAGGAGCGTCTGCTGGTGGTCGGCGACGTCGTTGTCGCACCGGTAGACGCACCGCCCGTACGGGCCGCGCCGCAGGGCCGCGAGCCGGCCGGCGGGGGACACGTCGTCGCCGAGCACGGTGACCGGGTGGCCGGTGCGGTCCCGCAGGGCGTCCACGTAGTAGCGCGGTGCGTAGAAGGGGCAGTCGGCCGCCGCCGGGCAGCCGTCGGTGCAGCGTGCCGGGGCGCCGTCGGGCGCGTTCTCCGGGCGGAAGTGCAGCAGCGACCCCTCGCTCGTCACCGTCAGCGGCGGGGCCCCGGCGAGCCAGCGGATCAGGTCGAGGTCGTGGCACGTCTTGGCGAGCACCATCGGGCTCGACCGTTCCGCGCTGCTCCAGCTGCCCCGCACGAACGAGTGCGCGAAGTGCCAGAACCCGATGTTCTCGCGGATCTCGATCGTCGCGAGATCGCCCAGCGTCCCGGATGCCGCGACCGCACGCACCGCACGCCAGAACGGCGCGAACCGCAGCACGTGCCCGACGGCGACCCGGGCGTCCGTGCGGCGCACCACGCGGGCCAGGTCAGTGAGCCCGGTCAGGGTCGGGGCGGCGGGCTTCTCCAGGAGCATCGGCAGCCCGGCCTCGGCGACGGCGGCCGCGGCCGGGACGTGCAGGGCGTCCGGCAGGGCGACGACCACCGCGTCGGCCACGGCGTGCGGCGCGGCGTGGGGCGCGGCGTGGGGCGCGGCGTGGGGCGCGGCGTGGGGCGCGGCGTGGGGCGCGGCGTGGGGCGCGGCGTCGGGCCCGCCGAGATCGGCCACCAGCGCCCGCCAGTCCGGGTAGCGCGCCGCCCTCGTGCCCGCGAGGGCGTCCAGGCGCGCCGGGTCCGGGTCGGCGACGGCGACGATCCGCGCCCGGTCGGGGTGCGCGGCCACCCAGCGGCCGTAGGCGTCCGCCCCGCGACCACCCGCGCCGAGCACGGCGAGCCGCAGCGGGCCCGTCATCGTTCGGCTCCCTGCACGAGGCCCGAGACGATGTACCGCTGGGCGAGGAAGAAGACGATCACGACGGGCACGGTCACCGCGATGGAACCGGCCAGCAGCACCGTGACCGGCACCTGGAAGTCGCCGAGCTGCGCGATGCCGAGGGGTGCCGTCCACAGGTCGCGGTGCTGCACGAGGAACAGCAGCGCGTAGAAGTACTCGTTCCAGGCGATCATGAACACGTAGATCGCGGTCGCGACCACGCCGGGCACGGCGATCGGCAGCACCACGCGGACCAGGAGCTGGCCCAGCGAGCAGCCGTCCATGACGGCGGCCTCCTCGACGCTGGCCGGCAGCGCCAGGAAGAAGTTGCGCATCATGTACAGCGCCACGGGCACGGTCGCGGCGACGTAGACGATCAGCAGCCCGACCAGGGAGCTGGTCAGCCCCAGCCGGGACAGGATCACGAACTTCGGCACCGCGAGCACGATCCCCGGGAACAGGTAGACGGCCAGGATGATGCCGTTGGTCACGGCCCGGCCCCGGTACCGCAGGCGGGCGGCGGCGTAGGCGCCGAGCACGCACACGGCGACGCTCAGCACCACGGTCCCGGCGGCCACGCCCAGGGAGTTGAGCACGAACCGGCCGAGCCCGAACCCGCCGTCGGCCTCGTCGCGCATCGCCGTGGCGAACGCGGACAGGTCCAGGCCCGAGGGCAGGCCGAGGGGGTCGCGGGTGACCTCGCCGTACGGGCGCATCGACAGCACGACGCCGTAGGCGACCGGGCCCAGCGACCACAGCAGCGCGACAGCGACGACGACGGCGCGGCCGGCGCGCGCGGCGCGGGCGGGACGTACACCGCTCATGGTGCCCCTCTCTGGCGTCACGTCTGGCGTCACGTCTCGCTCGTCCGGCGGGACAGCAGCACGTACCCGACCAGCAGCACACCGAGGATCAGGCTCATGAGCAGCCCGAACGCGGCGGCGCTGCCGATGTCGGCCTTCGTGACGAGCTCGGTGTAGACCTGGATGGCCATGACCTGGGTGCTGCCCGCGCCCTCGGTGAGCAGGTAGACGTCGTCGAACGTCTGGAACGACCAGATGAACCGGAGCAGCAGCAGGAGCAGCGCCACCGCGCGCAGCTGCGGCAGCAGCACGAACCGCAGGACCTGGCGGCGGTTCGCGCCGTCGAGCGCGGCGGCCTCCTCGATCTCGCCGGGCACCGACTGGAGGCGCGCGGTGAGGAAGAGGAAGGCGAGCGGCGCGGACTTCCAGATGTCGAACACCACCACCACGAGCAGCGCGACCGGCACGGGCACGCCCCAGACGTCGGCGCTGGTGGTGCTCAGGAAGCCGACCGGGGTGTCCCAGCCCAGGTAGGCCCGGCCGAACGCGTTCACCAGCCCGTACTGCGGGTTGAGCATGGTCTTCCAGATGGTGGCCGCGGCGACCACGGGCAGCACGTACGGCACCAGCAGCAGCGCCCGGACGACGCCGCGGCCGGGGAACGGCCGCCGCAGCGCCAGGGCGAGCACCAGGCCCACGGCCAGCGACCCGGCGGCCGTCAGCCCCGCGTACAGCACGGTGGTCCACAGCGCGCCCCAGAACGCCTGCGAGGCGACGGCCCGCCGGAAGTTGTCCAGCGACCACTCCACGGGCTCCGTGCCGAGGTAGGGGATGTCGACCAGGCGCGTCTCGGAGAACCCGAAGACCACCACGAGGGCGAACGGCAGCAGCACCACGAGCGCCACGACCGCCAGCGACGGCGAGACGAGGAGCCAGCCGGACCGGTGCTCCCGGGCGCGGGCGGACGTCACTGGTCCTGCTGCAGCGCCGTCACCTCTGCGGCCATCTGCCGCGTCACCTCGGCGGGCGAGGTGCCGCGGTACAGGGGGTCGAGCTGCTGTGCGAGGGTGCCCTGGGTGGCCACGAGGCCGGCGAGCGTCGCGTCGGGGGTGCCCTGGCCCCAGCGGGACACGGCCGTCATGCCCTCGCCCATGGCGGTCACGAGGTCGTCGCCGTACACCTCGGCGACCGAGGACTCGACCTTCGGCCCGAAGCCGAGCCCGCCCCATGCGTCGAGGAACGCGGTCGGGTCCTCGGGTGTGCCGGTGCGCAGCGGCAGGCGGCCTTCCGTCGCGACGGCGAGCGTGTCGGCGTATCCCTCGTCCATGACGTACTCGATGTACCGCCGGGCCTCGTCGGCATGCGCTCGGGCGGGGACCGCGTAGGCGAGCGTGGCGCCGAACTGGGCCGTCTCGGCGCCTGCGGGTGGCTCCAGCGCGGTGATGAAGCCCGAGTTCTTCGCGAGGAACGCGGGGTCGTCGGCGCACTGCTCGCAGGTGGGCGGCACGGCCTCGTCGAGGTCGGCGAGCTCGTCGAGGACGTGGGTCGAGAAGAGCAGCATCGCGGCGTCGCCCGCCAGGTATGCCGCGCGGGCGGACTCGACGTCGTAGTCACCCGCGACCGACGAGTCGCGCAGCTCCTTGAACCGGGCCGCGGCCTGCGTGCACTCGGGGGAGTCGATCGTCACGGCGCCGTCGGACACCAGCCGGCAGCCCGCTGACTGGAAGACGGACTCGATGCCCTCGGTGCCGGACGCCGTGCCCGGCTGGGTGCCGAGGGCGATGCCCGTGACGCCGAGCTCGCGCTCGATCGTGGTGGCGGCGTCGGCCAGCTCGTCGACCGTGGTGGGCACGTCCACGCCCGCCTGGTCGAGCAGGTCGGTGCGGTAGGCGATCAGGTGCACCCAGCCGTCGCTCGGGACGGCGGCGAGCGTGCTCTCGCCCGTGTCCCCGTCGCTGACGGTGACCGCCCCGAGCGCGTTCTCGTTGAACGTCGCGGGGTCCAGCGTCTCCATCGCGGCCTGGACGACGTCCGTGTCGAGCAGGCCCTGGGCCTGCCAGGAGGTCACCTGCGCGGCGCCGGCGAGGATCACGTCGGGCACCTCGCCGGAGGCGGCCCCGGTGACCAGGGCCTGGTCCTGGTCGGCGGCGGCGAGAGGGACGACGTCGACCTCGATGCCGGTCTCCTGCGTGAACTGCTCGGCGACCGCCTCCTGCGCGGCCACGCGGTCCGGCGTCGACTGCGGGGTCCAGAAGGTGATCGTGTCGGCGGGCTCCTGGCCGGGTGCGCCGCACCCGGCCAGGAGGGCTGCGGTGGCACTCAGTGCGACGACGGTGGCGGTCGGGCGGATGCGACGGTGCATGGTCGGTCCCTCCACGGTGCAGGAGCAGACTGGGTGCCCCAGACAATTCACCCCCGCACGGCGGCAGTCAAGGCCGACGCGCCGGTACGGGCACGTCGACCACCCTGGCGTCGCCGACGTCAGGCAGGAGAGCACCGGCCGAGGCTGCGGCGACGTCGGCGGTCAGCGCGTCCAGCTCGGTGTGCGGCACCAGCAGCCGCAGGTGCGCGACGGAGCCGTAGCTCGGCGGCTCCATCACCGCGCCGTGCCCGGACGCCCAGTCGCGCAGGAGGTTGTCGATGCGGCCGGCGTCGGCGTGGGGGACCGGTACCTCGACCTCGTACAGCAGCTCGCGGCGGAGCATCGCCCCGGAGGTCGCGGCGACGTCGAGCGCGGCGGCCACGGCGCCCGAGTAGGCGCGCACCAGTCCGCCGGCGCCGAGCTTCACGCCGCCGAAGTACCGGGTGACGACGGCGACGACGTCCGTGACCTGGCGGTGCCGGAGCACCTCCAGCATGGGCACGCCGGCGGTGCCGCCGGGCTCGCCGTCGTCGGAGGAGCGGGCGGTCTGGGGCGCACCGGCCGCGCGCGTGCCGAGCACCATGGCCACGCAGTGGTGGCGGGCGTCCCAGAGCTCCTTGCGCAGGCGGGCGATGACGGCGTCGGCCTCCGCCACGGTGGCGGCGGGTGCGAGGTGTGCGAGGAACCGGGACTTCTTGACGACGAGCTCGTGGTCGACGGGCCGGGCGATGGTGCTGGGGAGGTCCACCGTACGAGCCTACGGCGCGTCCTCTTCCATTAATAGTGTGCCAAGCGTACTTTGAAACCATGACCAGCACCAATGCCACGTCACCACGAGCAGGGGCCGGGGAGCCGGGCCGGTACCCGCGGCCGCCCGTGAGCCTCGAGGAGGCCGAGTGGGTGTGGCGTGAGCTGTCGACCGAGGCGATGCGGCCCGGCGCGAAGCCGGAGACGGTGCGGCTCGCCGTGATCACGGGGCTGGTGCGGGCGACCGGTTCCCGGTACGGCGATCTGCTGCGGGTCCGCGTCGAGGACATCGACCTGGGGCCGGCGCGGGCCCGGACGTCGGAGGGCAGCGTGCTGGTGCGGCACGGCAAGCACCGCACGCCCCGGCGGCACCTGCTGCCCGCCGAGGTCGTGGTGCTGCTCAAGCACTGGATGGTGGTCCGGGAGGAGCTGGCGGCCGAGCTGGAGGGTTCGGTGCCGCGCGCGCTGCTGCTCACGGTGCACCACACGCACGACAACGGCACGACGGTCGCGTCGGGGCTGCCCATCACGCGTCAGGGGCTGGTCCTGTCCTGGCGCCGGTTCGTGCACCGTACCAACGCCCGCTACGGCGCCCTCCGCCCGCCCCTCCCGACCCGCTTCGAACAGATCCGCCGGGCCTGGCAGGACGCCGCCCAGGAGGACCGCTGAGAGCTGGATCTTCGCCCTGGATCGCGGGTCAGAAGGGCGAACGTCCAGCACTCACCGGGTGGAGATGCCGAGGAGCGGGGACGTCGGGGTCGACGACGGGAGCTCCGTGAAGCCGTACCGGTCGTAGAACTTCCGGGCGGCCGTGTTCTCCGCGGCGTAGCCGAGGTGCAGGCCCGGTACCCCGCGGTCGGCGAGCGCCGCGCGGAGCGTGTCGATGAGCCGGGAGCCGAGGCCGCGGCGCTGGAGCACGGGGAGCAGGTCGATGTGCAGGTGGGCGGGGTGGGTGGTGAGCTCGCCGTGACGTAGTCCGCGGACCATGCGCTGGGGGTCGGTGCCGTCGTGCAGGAGCTGGGCCTCGGTGTAGCCGGGGTCGGCGCCGGTGGCAGGGCCGGGCGCGGGGTGGCGGGCGGTGAAGCCCGGGTTCCACTCGCGGGCCCACCAGTCGGCGAAGGCCTGCGTGTCGGCCACGCCGATGACGTACCCGGCGGCGCGGCCGTCGTGCTCGACGACCCAGGCGAGGTCGGGGGAGTGCTCGACGTAGGGCAGGGCGTAGACGTCGGGCATGAGCAGGTCGTCGGAGTAGAGGCCGCGTGCGTCGCCGCCGGCCGCGGCGGTGCGGACGCAGATGTCGGCGACGTCGGCGCGGTCGGTGGTGCGGTAGGGGCGGATGAAGGGCTCGGTCACGCGAGGCACATTAGCCTGCTGCGCGGAACTGTGACCGGTCTGTGACCTGACGGCCGGATCCGGGGGTGGCGGATGCGGCGGGAGCGGTGTGCTGGTGCCGGTCAGGGCCGGGTGGGCGGGTGTGGGTCGTGACCGTGAATTTGCCGCCGGAACACCCCGGTAACGGGAATGTCATGGGACGGCAATGTGCATTCGTCGCCCAAGTTCGTTACGGTCGATTTGTCATGCAGAACCTCGAAGAGGAACTCAAGCACATCCATCCGACCGAGACCACGGTGGCGCTGAGGGAGCCCACCGTCGATGACGGAGCAGCGATGTGGCGCCTCGCGCGCGACAGCAAGACGCTGGACCTCAACTCGTCCTACGCGTATCTCCTCTGGGCCCGTGACTTCGCCCGGACGTCCGTGATCGTGACCGTCGACGGCGAGCCCGCCGGCTTCGTCACGGGGTACGTCCGGCCCGACGAGCCGACCACGCTGATGGTCTGGCAGGTCGCCGTGGACCACGCCTACCGCGGACAGCGGCTGGCCTCCCGGATGCTCGCGCACCTCGCGGACCGGCATCCGGGCTGCACCCACGTGGAGACCACCATCACCTCGGACAACACGGCGTCGATCGCCCTGTTCATGTCCTTCGCGTCGGCACAGGGTGCGCCCGTCGACGTGCGGACCGTCTTCCCTGCGGAGGCGTTCCCGGACGGCCACGACGCGGAGCTGGTGTTCCGCATCGGCCCGCTCGCCTGACGCCGTCCCTTCCTGGCCCGGGTCCGGGTCGAACCCCACCAGATCTCCGTACCAGAGCCAGTACCACCACACGACCACAGCCGAGTCCGGTCACCAGGGCCGGACCGTGGAAGGAGCCATGCGCCCGAACACCGTGATGTCCATCGACCCGACGACCAGCAGTACCCCCGGACCTGCCGGGGGTGACATCTTCGACGAGCTCGAGTCCCAGGTCCGCAGCTACTGCCGTGGCTGGCCCGCGACCTTCACGACGGCGGCCGGCAGCACCATCCAGGCCGAGGACGGCCGCAGCTACCTCGACTTCTTCGCGGGGGCAGGGGCGCTCAACTACGGGCACAACCACCCGGTGCTGCTCGACGCGCTGGTGGACTACCTGCGCAGCGGCGGGATCGTGCACTCGCTCGACATGCACACCGTGCCCAAGCGGGCGTTCCTGACGGCGTTCCGGGACCGGGTCCTGGCGCCCCGCAACCTGGACTACAAGGTCATGTTCCCGGGGCCGACCGGAGCCAACTGCGTGGAGAGCGCCCTCAAGCTGGCTCGCAAGGTGACCGGCCGGCAGCACGTGCTGTCGTTCACCAACGCGTTCCACGGCATGACGCTGGGTGCGCTGTCGGTGACCGGGAACTCGATGAAGCGCAACGGCGCTGGCCTCCCGCTGACCAACACGTCCAAGATCCCGTACGACGACTACTTCTCCGGCGCCACGGAGGACTTCCTGTGGCTGGAGCGGGTGCTGGGCGACAGCGGCTCGGGCGTCGACAAGCCGGCCGCGATCATCGTGGAGTCCGTGCAGGGCGAGGGCGGCCTGAGCGCGGCGCGCCCCGAGTGGCTGCGCGCCCTGTCCGACCTCTGCCGGGAGCACGGCATCCTGCTCATCCTGGACGACGTGCAGGCCGGGTGCGGCCGCACAGGCGACTTCTTCAGCTTCGAGGAGGCGGGCATCACGCCCGACATCGTCTGCCTGTCGAAGTCGATCTCCGGCTTCGGCCTGTCGATGGCGCTGACCCTGATCCGGCCCGAGCTGGACCAGTGGGAGCCCGGTGAGCACAACGGGACGTTCCGCGGTCAGAACACGTCGTTCGTGACGGCGACCGCCGCCCTGGAGGAGTTCTGGTCCGACGGGACGTTCGCCGCGCAGGTCCAGGAGCGCGCCACCGAGCTGCACGACGGCCTGGCCCGGATCGCGCACGGCTACGAGGACGCCGTCGTCAAGGGCCGCGGGCTGCTGACCGGCATCCGCTTCCCGGACCCGACGGCGGCGGGCCGCATCGCGGCGGCGTCGTACGAGCGGGGCCTGCTGGTCGAGACGTCCGGGCCCGAGGACGAGGTGCTCAAGACCATGCCGGCCCTGACCATCACCGCCGACGAGCTGCGGTCCGGCATCGACGTCATCGCCGCGGCGACCGCCGAGGTGCTCGGTGCGCCGGCCGTCACGGACCAGGCCGGTCCCGGCCCCCACGAGACCCCAGCACAGCAGACCCGACCCCGAGGAGAGGACAACAAGTGATCGTCACGCGACTGACCGACCTGGAGGGCACCGACCGCGACGTGCGCTCCGAGACCTGGCGCAGCCGCCGGTTCGTGCTGGCCCAGGAGGGCGTGGGCTTCTCGTTCCACGAGACCACCATGTACGCCGGCACCGAGACCGAGATGTGGTACGCCAACCACATCGAGGCCGTCTACTGCGTGGGCGGCACCGGCGAGCTCGAGAACCGGGAGACCGGGGAGGTGCACCAGATCTCCGACGGCACCATGTACCTCCTGGACGGCAACGAGCGGCACACCATGCGCCCCACCACCGACCTGCGGCTGATCTGCACCTTCAACCCGCCCGTCACCGGACGGGAGGTGCACGACGCCGACGGCGTCTACCCGCTGATCACCGAGAGCACGGACGACACGAAGGAGGGGGCTGCCGTATGACGACGGGCACCACCGACAGGACTGAGGACCTCTACCCGACGCGCGTCGAGGGCGACGCCACCGAGATCCCCCGCCAGGACCGCGTGGTCTGGGGCACGGCCGCCGACGGCCCCCTGGACCAGGACGTCCTGGACGGCTTCGACCGCGACGGGTACCTCGTGCTGGAGGACCTGGTCACACCCGCCGAGGTCGACGAGTTCCGGGCCGAGCTGCGCCGGCTGTCCACCGACCCCGCGGTGCGCGCCGACGAACGCACCATCATCGAGGGCACCTCCCAGGAGGTGCGGACCATCTTCGAGGTGCACCGCACCAGCGACGTGTTCGCGCGGATCGCCGCCGACCCGCGCGTCGTGGGCCGGGCACGGCAGCTCCTCGGGTCGGACGTCTACATCCACCAGAGCCGGGTCAACCTCAAGCCCGGCTTCGGCGGGGGCGACTTCGCGTGGCACTCCGACTTCGAGACGTGGCACGCCGAGGACGGCCTGCCCCGGATGCGCACCGTGAGCATCTCGATCTCGCTGACGGACAACTACTCGTTCAACGGCCCGCTGATGATCATGCCCGGCACGCACAAGACCTACGTCTCGTGCAGCGGCACCACGCCCGAGGACAACTACAAGCAGTCCCTGGTCATGCAGAACGCGGGCACCCCCAGCGAGGAGATCCTGACCCGCATGGCCGACGAGCACGGCATCGACGTGCTGGCGGGCCGTGCCGGCAGTGCCGTCATGTTCGACTGCAACTGCATGCACGGCTCCAACGGCAACATCTCTCCGTACCCGCGCTCGAACATCTTCCTGGTCTACAACAGCGTCGAGAACACGGCCGTCGCGCCGTTCTCGGCGGGGACGGCACGCCCCGCCTTCCTCGGCGCCCGGGAGTTCACCCCGGTCGGCTGAGAAGCCCGCGCAGGAACGACCCGGGCGCCCGGACCATGCGTGTGGTCCGGGCGCCCGGGTGGTAGATCAGTCAGGCAGAGCGCCTGACGCCGACTCCAGGTGCGCCCGCACGAACCAGTGGAACTGCTCCAGGTCGTGCAGGTGCCCGATCAGCAGGTCGTTCGTCACGTCGTCCAGCCCGGCCGTCTCGTCCGCGGCCGCACGGTGGGACGTGATCACGCCGTCGTAGACCACGTCGAGCTCCGCCAGGTGCTCGATCGCCGGCGCCCGGCCCAGCTTGTAGTCGTCCCAGGTGCGGGCCTCGACCAGGGCACCCGGCGTCCCGACGGGCACCACGCCCAGCGTCGCGATGCGCTCGGCGATCTGGTCGACCATCGCCCGCACCGCTTCGACCTGCGGGTCCAGCATCTCGTGGACACCGATGAAGTGCGGCCCCACGACGTTCCAGTGCACGTGCTTGAGCGTGAGATGCAGGTCGTTCAGCGCGTGCAACCTGCGCTGGAGGATCTCCGCGACCTGGGCGCCCTGCTCGGGCGTGAGCGACGGGACGGTGTAGCGGGGCAGCTTCGGGGACATGACGGGACCTCTCTTCCGGTCAGGCTTCCGGTTCGCTGGATCCATCGTCACGCGAGGTGCGCCCGGTCGCCAGCGCGAGCGCCGCCGTGCCCGCCACGGCGAGCGCGGCGAGCAGGACGGCGCCGGGCAGCGTGGTGCCGGAGGCGAGGAGGGCGAGCACGCCGAGCACGGCGGTCGCGGCCAGGACGACGACGTCGCGGCGCCAGCCGGTCAGGAGGGCGGCGATCTCGACGCGGCCCCTGGTGGGTACGTGGGCGGCCCACCAGGTGAGGCGGGTCAGGAGGTAGGCCTGCAGTGCCACGAGCAGGGCGAAGGGGTCGAACGGTCCGGGTTCGAAACCCCACAGGAGCACGGCGGCCAGGACGACGGTGCCGCCTGCGACGGCCGGGGTGGGACGCACGACGAGCAGTCCGGTGGCCAGCACGGCCACGGTGACGAGCAGGGCGGGTGCGAGTCCGGGGGTGCGTGACGCGGCGGTCAGCAGCAGGAGCGGTGTCAGGGCCAGGAGGGCGAGCCGGAGCACCCAGCCGCGCAGGGTGGGGCCGGTGACGGTGGTGATCTCGGGCAGGGGCCGGCGGGCGGGGTCGGTGCGCCGGGAGCGGACCCGGTCGGTCCACGCGGCCAGGGCGGCGCGGATCATGGCTGTCGCCCCGGGACGTGCCGCCGGGCCGCGCGGGCCAGGGCCTCGAAGCGGGCGGCGGCGCGATCGCGCTCGGAGCCGGCCCAGCGCACGACGGGTACGCCCTCGCCCTCGAGCGCGGCGACACGGTCGGTGCGCTCGAGGTGGGTGATGCGCCAGGCGATCCGCAGGTGGTTCTCGGTGACGGGGTGGACGTCGGGCAGGGTGTCGACGACGACGACGGGGTGGCCGGTGGCGCGCCAGGTGCGCACGAGGTGCAGGGGTGCGTCGTCGAGCAGGGTGGTGAAGAGGTAGACGACGGCGTCCGCGGGGACCTGGGGCGGCCGGACCCGGTGGCCGGCGGCGCGGCCGGTGGGGTGCGCCAGGGCGAGGCCGTGCACGACGCGGCGCAGGTGGCGCTGTCCGGCGGCGGGCGGCAGGGGGCGGCGGCGCCGGGCCAGGTCCTCCAGGCCGACGCGGTCGCCGGCGTCGACGAGTGCCTGGGCGACGGACGCTGCGGCGTGCCGGGCCAGGTCGAGGGAGGTCGGCTCGTCGACCCGGAGGGTGCCGTAGCCGCGCCAGGTGCGCAGGTCGGGGCCGACGTCGTCGCGGGAGTCGACGACGAGCACGGCGGTCGCCTCCGCGGTGGCGTAGGTGCGGCGCACGTAGAGGGTGTCGAGGTCGGGGGAGCGTCGGGCGGTGGTGCGCCAGTCGATGCGGCGCAGGCGGTCGCCGGGGGTGAAGGGGTGGATGTCGCGCAGCTCCGAGCCGTCGCCGAGCCGGCGGGAGGAGTGGGGGCCGGTGAGGCCGCGCAGCCGGTTCGGCAGGGGCAGGCGGCCGAGTGGGGCGGAGCCGGGCACGACGAGGCGGCGGGCCCCGCCGACCGTGGTCGGCTCCTCCTCCCAGGTGTGCTGCCGGGAGCCGCGCACGTCGACGGTGAACGTGTCCTGGGGTCCCGTGCGGACCGAGGAGAGGCGGAGCGGCACGTGCCGTGCGCCGTCGTCGGCGAGACCGCCGGGCGGGCGGGCCGCGAGCGCCAGGTGGGTGGGGCGGTGGCCGGTGGCGGTGATGCGGAGGTGTGCGATGTCGGTGGTGTCGTGGGGGGTGGGGCCGGGGGTGAGGTGGAGGGTGGCGGCGAGCTCGCCGGGTGTGGTGGGGCCGGGTGGTTGGCGGAGGGTGGCGTGCAGGGGTGTGGTGGGGCGGGTGGTGGTGGCCCAGGTGGCGGCGAGGAGGCCGGGGATGCCGATGAGGGCGAGGTCGGGGCGTCCGGCGAGGACTGCGGTGGCCAGGAGGAGGACGCCGGTGACGGCGGCGGCGGTGTGGGCGGAGGTGAGGCGCCAGCCGCGGGTGGCGTCGGCGCGGGTGCCGCGGGAGGTGCGGCCGCGTTCGACGATGATGCCGCCGATGGTCATGGGGTGCGCACCGTGGTGGGGGTGGGGACGGTGTGCAGGAGGTCGGTGATGACGGTCTCGGGGCGGGTGGCGGACGCCCAGGCGGTGGGGGTGAGGGTGATGCGGTGGGCGAGGACGGGGACGGCGATGCGCTTGACGTCTTCGGGCAGGACGTAGTCGCGGCCGTCGAGGACGGCGACGGCGCGGGCGAGGAGGACGAGGTTCTGGGAGCCGCGGGGTGAGGCGCCGACCTCGAGGGCGTCGTGGTGGCGGGTGGCGGTGGTGAGGTCGACGCAGTAGCGCACGACGTCGGGGTCGACGGGGACGGCTTCGGTGCCGGCTTGCATGGCGAGGACGGTGGTGGGGTCGACGACCTGGTGGACGGGTGCGGCTTCCTGTCGGCGGGTGAGGCGGCGGGTGAGGACCTCGGCTTCCTGGGTGGGGTCGGGGTAGCCGACGGCGAGGCGGACCATGAACCGGTCGAGCTGTGCCTCGGGCAGGGGGTAGGTGCCTTCGTACTCGACGGGGTTGGAGGTGGCCAGAACGTGGAAGGGGTGGGGCAGGGGGCGGCTGGTGCCTTCGATGGAGACCTGGCGTTCGGCCATGGCTTCGAGGAGTGCGGACTGTGTCTTGGGGGCGGTGCGGTTGATCTCGTCGGCGAGGAAGAGGCCGGTGAAGACGGGTCCGGGGCGGAACTCGAAGGTGCGGGTGGCGGGGTCGAAGACGGAGGAGCCGGTGATGTCGGCGGGGAGCAGGTCGGGGGTGCACTGCAGGCGGGCGAAGTCGAGGCCGAGGGCGGTGGCCAGGGAGCGGGCGGCGAGGGTCTTGCCGAGGCCGGGGACGTCCTCGAACAGGACGTGGCCGCCGGCGAGGATGGTGGCCAGTGCGGTGCGCAGGGCGTCGTGCATGCCGACGACGGCGGTGCCGACCTCGGTGAGGACCTGTTCGCCCAGTGCGGCGACCTCGGCGACGGGCAGCGGCGTGGCCGTGGGGTGGGCGGGGCCGGGGGTGCTGAGGTCAGGCACGGTGCTCCTCGGTGTCGGTGGGTGCGTCGGTGGGTGCGGTGCGGCGCGTGGGGTCGGGTGCGGGGCCGAGGCGTTCGATCGCGTCGAGCCAGCTCTGCACGGTGCGGGCGCGGGGTGGCAGGCCGGAGGCGAGCTGGCGGACGACGGTGGCGCCGAGGAGGCGTTCGACCTCGGGGCGGGTGGCGGGGTCCTCGGCGTCGACGCCGTGGGCGCGGAGCCGGTCGACGGCCAGGGCGCGGATGCGGCGTACGACGCGGTCGGTGACGAGGCCGTCGCGGCCGAACACGGACCAGCCGAGGTCGGAGACGTCGTGTCGTCCGCCGGGGCGGGCGTCGACGGCGGTGCGGGGCCACTCGGGGTCGGCGACCGTGGTCTCGGTGGCGGCCCAGAGGATGCTGACGGCGCAGGTCAGGGCGGTGGCCGCGGCGGCGTGCCAGAGGTCGACGACGCTCCACCAGGCGAGGCCGCCGGCGCCGAGCGCGACCAGGACGGTGGGCACGACGATGCGGCGCGGGTTCCATGGTGCGCCGGTCACGGAGTGCCCTTCGGGTCGGGTGCGCCGGGGCCGCCGTCGTGCGTGGCGTCTTGGGGGGCGTCCTGGGTGGCGGGCACGTCGGCTACCTCCAGGCTGCGGGCGATGTCCGCGAGCGCCTCGCGGGCCTGGTCGACGGCGGCGCGGTCGACGGGCCGGTCGGTGAATCGGGCGCGCTGGTAGAGGGTGCGCAGGCGGGTGACGGCGGCGGGTGGTGCGGGGGTGGCGGCCAGGACGGTGCCGGCGAACTCGGTGGTGGTCTGGGCGGGGTCGCGGTGGGTGCCGGCGCGTTCGGCGGCTTCCTCGAGGGCGACCCAGGCGGCGACGACGGCGTCGCGGGGGAGGATGTGGCCCTGGAGGTGGGCGAGGGCGCGGGTGACGGCGTCCTGGATCTCGGGGATGTCGACCTCGTGGTCGAGGGCGGCGGTGGTGGTGCCGCCGGGGAGGGTGTCGGGGTGGGTGGTGGTGCGGGCGCGGTAGGTGGCCAGGAGGTGGCGCACGAGGCGGGTGGTGCCGGCGAGCAGGAGGAGGCCGACGATGATGGCGGCGGTGAGGGCGAGCCAGGTGGTGTCGGGGGTGGTGTCGGGCAGGGGCTGGGCCGTGGGGGTGGGGCTGGCGTCGGGCGCGGTGACGGGTGGTGGGGCCAGGGTGAGAGCGGGGGTGGGCAGGTGGGGCGGGTCGAGGTCCCAGGAGGTGGCGGTGGCGGCGCCGAGGACGGCGGTGGTGACGAGCAGGAGGGTGATCGTCAGGCGGGTGGCGGGTCTCATGCGGTGGTGGGTGCCGTGGTGGGTGCCGTGGCGAGGTGGTGGGCGTGCAGTCCGGCGACGGCGGCGGTGACGAAGGAGGCGGGGTCGGCGTCCAGGCCGCGGCCCATGGTGCGCAGGCCGGCGGGGGAGGTGCGCAGGGTGTCCAGGAGGGTGGTGTCGGCGGGGACGTCGACGAGGGTGTGGCCGGCCGGGGTGGTGGTCAGGGCGGGTGCCTGGGCGCGGATGCGGCGGGTGAGGTCGTCTCCCCAGCCGGTAAGGCGTTCGACGGCGGGGGTGGGTGCGGCCACGGGGATGTCGGCGGGGGCGAGGGCGACGCGGGTGTAGGCGGTCAGGGAGTGGTGGGAGATGCCGAGGTGCCGGTCGCGGGGGTCGGCGCCGGAGACGCGCAGGGAGGCGACGGGGCGGCCGCCGAGGGTGGCGGCGGCGTTGACGGCCTCGCCGGCGGCGACGCCGGAGTAGCCCCACCGGGTGCCGGTGCCGAGGTTGCCGGGTCCCTGGGCGACGACGGCGACGTCGCACCCGGCGACGTGGCGGGCGGCCAGGAGCCCGGTGTGCACGGTGACGGCCTCCAGGTCGCCGCCGTAGGCCTGCCCGACGGTGACGCAGGTGGTCAGCCAGCCGGCGTCGCGCAGGGCGGCGACGGTGCGGGAGAACGCGGCGGGCAGGGCTCCGCCGTCGGTCATGACGTAGGCGACCTTGAGGTCGCTGCCGCCGGGGGCGTGCCGCAGTCCGGCGACGACGGCGGGCAGTGCGGAGTGCAGGTCGGCGACCACGACGGGCATACCGTCCAGGGTGTCGGCGTCGGCGAGGGTGGCGTGGTGGGGTGATTCCTGCTCGTCGACGCCGAGGACCATGCTCTGCAGGGGGGTGTACCGGGCCTTGACGAGGTGGCCGGGTCCGGGGTCGGGGTCGGGCGGCAGGGTGGTGCCGGCGGATGCGGGGCCGACGACGAGGGCGTACCCGCCGGTGCCGAGCCCGCGGGCCAGCGCGGACACGTTCAGCAGCAGGGCGTCCCCGGTGGCGGGGTCGCCGACGAGGTCGGTGTAGGCCAGGGCGCGCACGGTGACGGGGCCGGTGGCGCCGTCGTCGTGCGCGCCGGGCAGGGGGCGGTCGAGGGTCACCTCGAGCTCGCGTGCCCCGCGCCAGGCCTTGCCTGTGGAAATCACCGTACCGATCCGCCACGTCATCACAGGTTGGAGGCTACCGTTGTCCTGATGTCCAGCGACCCGTCCTCCACAGCCGGCCCCGGTGCCGCCGCCGGCGCGGCCCTGAACCCGGCCGAACGCCTCCTGAACCTCGTCATCGCGCTCGTGAACACGAACGCGGCGATGACCAAGCAGCAGGTGCGCACCGCCGTGGCCGGGTATGCGGACGCGCCCAGCGACGAGGCGTTCGAGCGGATGTTCGAGCGGGACAAGGACATGCTGCGGGCCCTGGGCATCCCCGTGGTCACCGTGGGTACCGGCGGGCACACCGACGAGCTGGGGTACCGGATCGACCAGGACGCCTACGCGCTGCCGCCGATCGACCTGACCCCGGCAGAGCTGGGCGTGCTGTCGCTGGCCGCGCAGTTCTGGCAGGACAAGACCCTGCAGACCGACATCAACCGTGCCCTGGTCAAGCTCCGGGCCGCGGGGGCGGGCGACCCGTCGGCCGACGCGCTGGCGGGGCTCGCGCCCTCGGTGCGGGCCGTGGGTGACGCGTACGGGCCGCTGATGGAGGCGATCGAGGCGCGCCGCGCCGTCACGTTCAGCTACCGCGCCGCGTACGACGGCACCGTCCGCACCCGGCACGTCGAACCCTGGCGCATCGCGGCCCGCGACGGCGGCTGGTACCTCATGTCGTTCGACCGCGACCGGCAGGCACCGCGCGTGTTCCGGCTGTCCCGGATCGAGTCGCGGGTACGGATCACGGGCCCCACGGGCGCCTACGAGATCCCCGACTTCGAGACGGACGTGATGCTCGGCAAGGCGCACGGCGAGGTCCGTCAGGCCGTGGTCGCCGTCCGCCCCGAACGTGCGGGCGCGCTGCGCGCCCGCGCCAAGCCCGTGCCCGACGGCGACCGCCGGACCTGGCTGGACCGGCTGCCCGGCGCCGGCGACGGCGCGGACGCCACCGGGTGGGACGTCCTGGAGGTGCCGTTCCGGTCCCTGAGCGGCATGGCGTCCGAGGCGGCCGGGTACGGGGCGGCACTGATCGTCCTGGAACCGGAACCCGTCCGGGAGGAGACCCTGCGACGGCTGACCGCGGCAGCGGCCCTGGCCCCCGCCGGGAGCACGGAGGTGCCCCGTGGCTGAGCGCGCCGACGACCGCCTCCTGCGGCTGCTGGGCATCGTCGCCTACCTCGACGGCGCCGGACCCGTCCCCGTCGAGGACCTCGCCCGCCGGTTCGGGACCACCCCCGCCCAGATCCAGAAGGACGTCGACGCCCTGTGGGTGTCCGGAACCCCCGGGTACTGGCCCGACGACCTCATCGACTTCGACGCCGCATCCATCGACCGTGGCGTGGTGCACCTGACCGAAGCACGCGGCATGACCCGGCCCCTGCGGCTCGGCACCCGCGAGGCCGTCGCACTGGTCGCCGCCCTGCGCGCCATGAAGGCCACCGGAGCCGTGCAGGCCGACCCCGCCCGGTCCGCCGTCGTCGAGTCCGCGCTGCGCAAGCTGACCGACGCCACCGGTGAGGCCGCGAGCGCCGTGGACGTGCGCCTCGCGCCGGGTGGGGACCGGCAGGTGGTGGCGGTGATCTCGGCGGCGCTGGCGGCCGGGCACCGGCTGCGGATCCGGTACGTGACGTCGTCCGACGTGGTCAGCGAGCGGGAGGTGGACCCGGTGCGGCTGCACACGCAGGACGAGTTCGCCTACCTGGCGGCGTGGTGCTACCGCGCCGGGGCGCCGCGCACGTTCCGGGTGGACCGGATCCTGGACGCGGTCGAGCTGGACGTGCCCGTGCAGGAGCACCCAGGGGTGGGCGCCGAGATCGACTTCGCGGCCCTGTTCGCGGGCGGTTCCTCACCGCTGGCGACGATCCGGTTCGCGCCGCGGGCCCGGTGGTTCGCCGAGGAGGTCCCGGTGGAGTCGGTGCGCAACCTGCCCGACGGGGACTTCGAGGTGACGCTGCGGGTGACCAACCCGGGCTGGCTGCGCAGCACGCTGATCCAGCTGGGGCCGTACGTGCGGTCGGTGTCGCCGCCGGAGCTGGCGCGCGACGTGGCAGGGGCGGCCCGCGAGGCGCTGGCGGCGTACAGGGCAGCCTTCTCGCCCGATCCGCACTAGGCTGGGCGACCATGTGGTTCTGGGTGTGGGCCCTGCTGATCGCGGGCAGCCTCGTCGGAGCATTCTTCCTGGCGCGCTCTCTGTGGCGGTCGGCGAAGGGTCTGCTGGAGGAGCTGGGCCGGGCCTCGGCCCGGTTCGCCGAGTCGGCGGACCGGTTGCAGGAGGCCGCGGACCAGGCACGGGAGGCGGCGAGCACGCAGCACGCGGGCCCGAGTCTGTTCGACGACGTGACGATCCACTACCAGCGGGTGAACGCGCAGCGGGCGGCCCGCGGAGAGCGCCGGGAGGCGCGGCGGGCGCGGCACGTGGCGACGTGGCAGAAGTGGAAACACTTCAACGACTGAGGGCGTTCACCGGGCCGTCATCCGCCGGTCGTCGGGGTCGGCTTACCATCACGCGGCCGATCACGCATAGGATCGGCCTGAACACCGCACTCAGCCGAACGGAGTCTCACCATGGGCGCCATGCAGCCGTGGCACTGGATCGTCCTGCTCGTCGTCGTCCTGCTGCTCTTCGGGTCGACCCGCCTGCCGGGTCTGGCCAAGAGCGTGGGCCAGTCGATGAAGATCTTCAGGAAGGAGATCAAGGACATGCGCGACGACGGTCGCCAGGACGGCAACGACGCCGCGACCCACGCCGTGGACGACAAGGTCGTGCGCAACTCGCCGGACGCGACCCCGGGTGGGAGCACGGGCTCCGGCTCGACTCCCGGGTTGATCGACAACAGGGACCGCGACATCCCCAAGGCCTGACCGGTGGCACGAACGAGGCGGGCGTCCGACGGTCGGATGCCACTGCTCGAGCACCTGCTCGAGCTGCGCAAGAGGTTCGTCCTGATCGCGCTCGGCCTGGTGGTCGGGGCGGTCGCCGGCTGGTTGCTGTACGACCCGTTGCTGGTGCTGCTCCAGCGCCCCCTGGTGGTGGCGGAGGAGATGCGCGGCAACGAGATGACGCTGAACTTCGCCGGGCCGATGGCGGCCCTGGACCTGAGGATCAAGTCGTCGCTGTTCCTGGCCGTGTTCCTGACCTGCCCGTGGTGGCTGTACCAGGTGTGGGCGTTCATCACGCCGGGCCTGAACAAGAACGAGCGCAAGTACGCCTACGCGTTCGTCGGGGCGGCCTTCCCGCTGTTCCTCGGTGGCGCCTACATGGCCTGGCTCGTGTTCCCGCACGCGATCCAGATCCTGTCGGGGTTCCTGCCCGACGGCGCGACCGCGTTCACCAACGCGCAGGAGTACCTGTCGCTGGTGATGCGGCTGCTCATCGCGTTCGGGCTGGCGTTCCTGTCACCGGTGCTGCTGGTGGGCCTGAACTTCGCCGGGCTCATGTCCGGCAAGGGGCTGCTGGGCGGCTGGCGGTGGGCGATCCTCGTGGCGTTCACGTTCGCGGCGATCATCACGCCGACGCCGGACGCCCTGACGATGATCCTGGTCGCGCTCCCGATCTGCGTGCTGTACTTCGGTGCGGTCGGCGTCGCGCTCCTGCACGACAGGCGCGTCCAGCGGCGCCTGGAGGCGGCGGAGGTCTGACCAGCCTGTGTGACCGGCCCGTGTGACCACCCGTGTGGTGTCACACGGGTTTGTCATACAGGGACCGTAGGCTGTGCCCCATGAACGACCTGAGCCCTGCCGAGCGGTACACGGCCTTCCGGTCCCAGCGCCGTTCAGCGGCCGACCACCCCGAGCTCACCGCGTTCCGGGAGGTCATCGGGTTCGACCTGGACGACTTCCAGGTCGTGGCGTGCGAGGCGCTCGAACAGGGTCGGGGTGTCCTGGTGGCCGCCCCGACCGGTGCGGGCAAGACGGTCGTGGGCGAGTTCGCCGTCCACCTGGCGCTGGCCTCGGGCCGCAAGGCGTTCTACACCACGCCCATCAAGGCGCTGTCCAACCAGAAGTACGCCGACCTGGTGCGCCGGCACGGGCCCGAGAACGTGGGCCTGCTCACCGGGGACACCACGATCAACGGCGAGGCACCCGTGGTGGTCATGACCACCGAGGTGCTGCGCAACATGCTCTACGCCGGGTCCTCGACCCTGGACGGGCTCGCGTACGTCGTCATGGACGAGGTGCACTACCTCGCCGACCGGTTCCGCGGCCCGGTCTGGGAAGAGGTCATCATCCACCTCTCCGACGACGTGCAGCTCGTCTCCCTGTCCGCGACCGTGTCCAACGCGGAGGAGTTCGGCGACTGGCTGGAGATGGTGCGCGGCGACACCGCCGTCGTCGTCTCCGAGCGGCGGCCCGTGCCGCTGTGGCAGCACGTCCTGATGTCCTCGCCCGAGCCGCGCGGCAAGCCGCGCCTGCTGGACCTGTACGCGGGGCACGTGGACCCGACCGACCCCGGCACGAGCCCGCCCATCAACCCCGACCTGTCCGCGGCGTTCCGGTCCGGCCGGGGCGGCACCCGCCCCGGGGAGCACGGTGGTCGCGGGCGCGGGTACCGCGGCCGGGGCGACCGCGGGTACCGCGGCCCCGGCGGACGCCGCACCGGCGGCTCGGGCGGCGACATGGGCCCCAGCCGGCGCACCCCGCCACGCTTCGTCGTCATCGACGGGCTCGACGCCGACGGGCTGCTGCCCGCCATCTACTTCGTGTTCTCCCGGGCCGGCTGCGAGGCCGCCGTCGAGCAGTGCCTCAAGGCCGGGCTGCGGCTGACCAGCCCGCAGGAGGAGGCCACGATCCGGGCCGTCGTCGAGGAGCGCACCGCCGCGATCCCGCCCGAGGACCTCGACGTGCTCGGGTACTGGTCCTGGTCGCAGGCCCTGGCCCGCGGCGTGGCCGCGCACCACGCCGGCATGCTGCCCGTGTTCAAGGAGACCGTCGAGGACCTGTTCTCCCGCGGCCTGGTCAAGGTCGTGTTCGCCACCGAGACCCTCGCCCTGGGCATCAACATGCCCGCCCGGTCCGTCGTGCTGGACAAGCTCGTCAAGTGGGACGGCACCAGCCACGTCCCCGTCACACCCGGCGAGTTCACGCAGCTCACCGGGCGGGCCGGCCGGCGCGGCATCGACATCGAGGGACACGCCGTCGTCGTCGACCACCCCGCCCTGGACCCCGTGGCCCTCGCGGGCCTGGCGTCCAAGCGCCTGTACCCGCTCAGGTCCAGCTTCCGGCCCACCTACAACATGGCCGTCAACCTCGTCGCCCAGGTCGGCCGCGACCGGGCTCGCGAGGTCCTGGAGACGTCGTTCGCGCAGTTCCAGGCCGACCGCGGCGTCGTCGGCCTCGCCAAGCAGGCCCAGGCGCACGCCGAGGCCCTCGACGGGTACGCCAAGGCGATGGCCTGCGACGTCGGCGACTTCGCGCAGTACATGGACCTGCGCCGCGCCATCAAGGACCGCGAGCGCGAGCTGTCCCGGGCCGCCACCGGCGCCCGGCGGGCCGAGGTCGTCGCGTCCCTGGAGAAGCTGCGGCGCGGCGACGTGGTGGAGGTGCCCTCGGGCCGGCGGCGCGGCTACGTCCTGGTGCTCGACCCGGGTGAGCCCGGCGGGTTCGACGGGCCCCGCCCCACCGTGCTCACGCAGGAGCGGCAGGTCAAGAAGCTGACGCTGGCCGACGCGCCCGACGGCCTGGAGACCGTCACCACCGTGAAGATCCCCAAGTCGTTCAACCCGCGCAAGCCGGACGCGCGCCGCGACCTGGTCTCCACGATGCGCAACGCGCTGGGCGCCATGGCGGACGACGTGCCCTCCGCGCACAGCACCAGCAGCCCGATCGGGTCCGGGCGGGCCGCCCGCGGCGGCACCCAGGCCCGGCGCCGCTCGGACGCCGCGACCGACGCCGAGCTGGCCCGGCTGCGCAAGGCCCTCAAGGCGCACCCCTGCCACGCCTGCCCCGACCGTGACGACCACGCCCGGTGGGCCGAGCGGTGGAACAAGCTCAAGCGGGAGCACGACCAGCTCGTGCGGCGCGTCGAGGGCCGCACCGGGTCGATCGCGCGCACCTTCGACCGCACCCTCGACGTGCTGCTCACCCTCGGGTACCTGGAGCGGACCGCGAGCGACGGGGCCGGGCGCGTCCGGGTGACCGACGACGGCCGGTGGCTGCGGCGCCTGTACGCGGAGAACGACCTGCTGCTGGCCGAGTGCCTGCGCCGCGGCGTGTGGGACGGGCTCGACCCGGCGGGACTGGCCGCCGTCGTGTCCACCGTCGTGTACCAGGGGCGGCGTGACGACGCCCCCGACCCGTACATCCCCGGCGGCCCCACCGGCCGGCTGGCAGGTGTCCTGGACGACACCCAGCGGGTGTGGTCCGAGGTGGACGACCTGGAGGAGGCGCACGGCATCGACGCCACCGGCCCGCTCGACCTCGGGCTGGTCGGCGCGATGTACCGGTGGGCGTCGGGCAAGGGGCTCGACAGCGTGCTGCGCGGCTCCGACCTGGCCGCCGGCGACTTCGTCCGCTGGTGCAAGCAGGTCGTGGACGTGCTGGACCAGCTCGGTGGCGCGGCGCCGTCGGAGAAGCTGCGCACCACGGCCCGCAAGGCACAGGACGCGGTCCTGCGGGGGGTCGTGGCCTACTCGAGCCTGTGAGCAGTCCTCCGGATCACCCGCCTGACCAGGGCGCCGGAGGGTCGGATCGCATACAGTTCCGACCGTGAGCCAGCCTGTCCGATCCATCCTGTACCGCAACGGTGTCGTCCACTCCGCCGCCGACCCGTTCGCCGAGGCGATCCTCGTCGACGACGGCGTGGTGGCCTGGGTGGGGGCCGACGACACCGCGGCGGGCCTGGCCGCCCGCGCCGACCGCGTCATCGACCTGGACGGCGCCCTGGTCACCCCCGGGTTCGTGGACGCGCACGCGCACGTGCTGGAGACCGGCCTGGCCGCCGACTCGGTGGACCTGAGCGCGGGCGCGGGAGTGCGGTCCCTCGGGGAGGCGCTGGCCGTGCTGCACGGGCGGGCGCGACGGCTGGAGGCGTCCGACCCGTCGGGCGAGCAGGTGCTGCTCGCGTTCGGCTGGGACGAGCAGGCCTGGCCCGAACGGCGCGCGTTCACCCGGTCCGAGCTCGACGCCGCCTGCGGCACGCGCGCCGTGTACGCGGCCCGTGTCGACGTGCACTCCGCGGTGGTCTCCACCGCGATGGCCGCCCGCGCGGGCATCGAGCACGACCCGGCGTGGACAGGCGCCGGCATGTCCGGCTCCGGATGGTCCGACGCTCCTGCCGACACCGGCCTGGTCACCGCGGACCTGCACCACACCGTGCGCGCCGTCGCGCACACCCTGACGGCCGAGCACCGCACCCGCCTGTACCGCGAGACGCTCGCCGCCTGGGCCGCGCGCGGCGTCGTGTCCGTGCACGAGATGAGCGGCGAGCACCTCGACACCCGCGCCGGCCTCGCCGAGCTGCACGCTCTGACCAGCGACGAGACCCTCGCCGCGGCCCTGACCGACCCCGGCGTCACCGCCCTGCCGCACCTGGCCGCCTACCGCGGCGAGCTGTGCCGCACCGCCGACGACGCACGCGCGCTGCTCGCCGAGCTGCCGTTCCTGGCGGGCATCGGCGGGGACCTCAACGTGGACGGCTCCATCGGGTCACGCACCGCCGCGCTGCGCAGCCCGTACTCCGACCTGCCCGCCGACCCGGCGTCCGCATCGTTCAGCGGGGTGCTGACCAACCCCGACGGCACGCCCTGGACCGGGAACCTGTACCTCAACGCCGACCAGATCGCCCACCACCTGGCGGCCGTCCAGGAGGCGGGCGTGCAGGGCGCATTCCACGTCATCGGCGACCGGGCCATGGACGAGATGGTCCTCGGGCTGCAGGTCGCCGCACAGATCACCGGCGACAGCGCCGTGCGCGCCGGGCACCACCGCATCGAGCACGCCCTGTTCGTCGACGCGACCACGCTCGCCGCGCTCCTGGTCCGCGGCGTGGGCCTGTCCGTGCAGCCCGCCTTCGATTCCACGTTCGGCGGCAGCAAGGGCGTCTACGCCACCCGGCTGGGCGCCAGCCGCGCCGGGTCGCTCATGCCGTTCGCCGACCTCGCGCAGGCCGGGGTGCCGCTCGCCTTCGGCTCGGACACCCCCGTCACCCCCGTGGACCCGTGGCAGGGCGTGCGGGCCGCCACCGGTCACGAGGACCCCGAGCAGCGGATCTCGGCAGGCGCCGCGTTCCGCGCCCACACCCGCGGCGGATGGCGCCTGGCCGGCCTCGACCACACCGGTGCCGGACAGCTGCGCGTCGGCGCACCCGCACACCTGGCCGTCTGGCGCGCCGAACAGCTCGGCGTCCAGGCAGCGCCCGGCCGCCTGTCCTCCTGGAGCGAGGAGGCCCGCGCGGGCACACCCCTGCTGCCCGACCTGTCGCCCGACGCCCCGGAACCGGAGTGCCTGCACACGCTGCGCGCCGGCGTCGTGCTCCACGACACCTTCTAGGCGGCCCGGCACCGCGCCGCAGGTAGGCTGCCGTCGTGCGCCTGCGTGAGCCCTCCCGGCTGCTCTCCCTGTTCCTCGCGGTGACCGGAGGCCTCGTCCTGTGGGCCGCGTTCCCCGACGCCGGGGCGTGGCCCGCCGCGTTCGTCGCCGTCGCCGTCCTGTACTGGGCCCTCGGGCGGGACCACGCCTGGTGGAACGCCCTGATGGGCCTTCTGTTCGGGCTCGCGTTCTTCCTGCCGCACCTGTGGTGGGCGCACGAGTCCACCGAGACCGTCCCCTGGATCGCGGTGGCAGGCGTCGAGGCCCTGTTCCTGGCCGGGTTCGGCGCCCTGTGGACCTGGGTGCGGCGCGCCCGGTTCCTGCGGCGGCGCGGCTGGCGGCTGGCCGCCGCGTTCGCCGTGCTCTACGTCGCCGTCGAGCAGTGGCGCGCCGAGATCCCCTTCGGCGGGTTCCCCTGGGGGCGGCTCGCGTGGGCGATGGCCCCCACCCCGACCGGCCGCGCCGCCTGGCTGGGTGGCACCGTCGCCGTGAGCCTCCTGGTCGCGTTCGCCGGCGTGCTGCTCGCCCTCGCGGTCGCGGCCCTGGTCCGCGCGGCCGGGCGAACCTCCCGCGCCGGGACCACCCCCGGGGCACGCACCGCACCCCGCGAGGTGGGGCACGCCGTCGGCGTCCTGACACTGGGCGCCATGGTCGCGCTCGCCCCCCTGCTGCTGCCGCTGCCCACGTCCGCGAGCGCCGGCCCCGTCCGCACGCCCGAGGGGCAGGAGGTGTACGACGCGGGCAGCGACGTGGCCGAGCAGGGCACCCTGTGGGTGGGAGCGGTGCAGGGCAACGTGGGGGAGCCGGGTCTGGGGGCGTTCGCGAACCGGGCCGAGGTGCTGAACAACCACCTGGAGGGCACGTACACGCTGGCCGGTGACTTCGCGGGCGAGCTGGACGTGGTGCTGTGGCCGGAGAACGGCAGCGACCTGGACCCGCAGACGGCGCCGGACGTGGCGCGCGGGCTCGACGCGGCGGCCACGGCGGTGGGCGCGCCGATCCTGGTGGGGGCGCAGGAGTTCCCCGAGACGGGCGGTCGGTACAACGTGTCGCTGCTGTGGCAGGCGGGTCAGGGGGTGATCGGCCGGTACGCGAAGCAGCACCCGGCGCCGTTCGGTGAGTACATCCCGATGCGGTCGGTCCTGCGGTTGCTGTCGGACCAGGTGGACCGGGTGACGACCGACATGATCGCCGGGGTGAATCCGCCGTACGTGGACGTGCCGAGCCGGCTGGGCCAGGGGGACTACCGCCTGGGCACCGTGATCTGCTTCGAGGTGGCGTACGACGAGATCGTCCGGGACGCGGTGCGTCAGGGCGCGCAGGTGCTGGTGGTGCCGACGAACAACGCGTCGTTCGGGTTCACGGCGGAGTCGACGCAGCAGCTCGCGATGTCGCGGGTGCAGGCGATCACGACGGGGCGGGCCACGGTGCAGATCTCGACGGTGGGCGTCTCGGGCGTGATCACGCCGGACGGCACGGTGGTGCGCCGGTCCGGTCTGTTCACGGCGGACGAGTTCGTGGCGAACCTGCCGTTGCGGTCCACGGTCACGCCGGCGGTGGCGGCCGGGTACTGGCCGGGCTGGGTGGTCGGCGGCCTCGCGTGCGTGCTGGTCGTGGCCGGTGTGGTCGGGGGGATCGGGGCGCGGGGCGGGGTGCGCGAGGCCGCGCCGCGGTAGCCGGACATGAGACGACCGCCGGCCCGGACCTCGTGGGTCCGGGCCGGCGGTCGTGTCGTCCGTGCCGTGGCGCCGGGGGCGCCGCGGCGTCAGGCCGAGCGGCGCAGCTTGCCGGCGCGCAGCAGCTCGAGACGCTCGTCGAGCAGGTCCTCGAGCTCCTTGACGGTGCGGCGCTCCAGCAGCATGTCCCAGTGGGTGCGCTGGGGCTTGGCAGCCTTGGGCTCCGGCTTCTCCGCGTCGCGCAGGAGAGCCTCCTCGCCGCAGCGGCACTCCCAGATCGGGGGGACGTCCGCGTCGGTGGCGAAGGGCAGGATGATGGTGTGGCCGTTGGGGCAGTCGTAGTAGGCCTGGAACCGAGGGGCGAAGTCCACGCCCTCGTCGGACTCCATGCTCTTACTACCGATGCTCATACCGCGCAGGGACCGGTCGGGCACGTTGTCCTCCAGAGGGTTGTCGGGATGGGTGGCGGGAAAAGGTCCGTATAGCCAACGCAGGGACCCTCGGTGATGTTCCGGCTCCCGGCCGGGCATCGACAGCGGCCGTCGACGCCGTGGGACGTCGACGATCTTCGCGCCGCCTGATCAGGCTACGCGTCGCAGGTGCGCTCGCAAGCGCACTCCGGGCAAACTGGGCGTTGATGTGCGCGATCTCACGTACATCGTGGCAGGGGCGGGGGAGTGGGGCGGGAACAATCGACGCGACCACCCGGTTGAGGCGGATGTTCATGCAGATGCATGAAACAACCTGAGGGGAGCACGACATCATGCAGTTCGGGATCTTCAGTGTCAGCGACGTGACGACGGACCCGACCACGGGCCGCACGCCGGACGACACGGAGCGCGTCAAGGCGATGCTCACCATCGCCAAGCACGCCGACGAGGCAGGCCTGGACGTGTTCGCCACCGGTGAGCACCACAACCCGCCGTTCGTGGCCTCCAGCCCGACGACGATGCTCGGCTACCTCGCCGGCGTGACCAAGAACATCACGCTGTCCACGGCGACCACGCTGATCACCACCAACGACCCGGTCCGCATCGCCGAGGAGTACGCGATGCTCCAGGTCATCTCCGACGGCCGGATGGACCTCATGATGGGCCGCGGCAACACCGGCCCCGTCTACCCGTGGTTCGGGCAGGACATCCGCCAGGGCATCCCGCTCGCCATCGAGAACTACGCCCTGGTGCGCAAGCTGTGGACCGAGGACGTCGTGGACTGGGAGGGCAAGTTCCGCACCCCGCTGCAGGGCTTCACCTCGACCCCGCGCCCCCTGGACGGCGTGCCGCCGTTCGTGTGGCACGGCTCGATCCGCAGCCCCGAGATCGCCGAGCAGGCCGCCTACTACGGTGACGGGTTCCTGCACAACAACATCTTCTGGCCCATGAGCCACACCAAGCAGATGGTGCAGTTCTACCGCCAGCGGTTCGAGCACTACGGCCACGGCCGCGCCGACCAGGCGATCGTGGGCCTCGGTGGCCAGGCGTTCATCCGCAGGAACAGCCAGGACGCCTGGACCGAGTTCCGCCCCTACTTCGACAACGCACCCGTCTACGGGCACGGCCCCTCCATGGAGGACTTCACGCGCGAGACGCCGCTGACGGTCGGCTCCCCGCAGCAGGTCGTGGACCGGTACGGGACGTTCATCGACGAGGTCGGCTACTACCAGCGCCAGCTCTTCCTGGTGGACCACGCCGGGCTGCCCCTGAAGACCGTCCTGGAGCAGATCGACCTGCTGGCCTCCGACGTCGTGCCCGAGCTGCGCAAGATCGCCGCCGCCAAGCTCCCCGCGGACGTGCCGGCGAACCCGCCCACGCACGCCGAGCGCGTCGCGGCCGCCCGGGCCAAGGGCGAGACCGCCGCCACCCACGTGGGCGAGGGCGGGGACGAGTTCACCGGCCGTCGCGCGGAAGAGGTCGTCTCGTGACCACCCCTGACGTCGAGGCGGGCCGCCCCGAGTCCGGCCGCACGATCGCCGTCGTGCACGCCGGGCTGGGCCAGCCCTCCTCCACCCGTCTGCTGGCGGACCGCCTGGCCGACGCCACGGTCCGCGAGCTGGCCGCCCTCGGCCACGACGGGCACGTGGAGATGGTGGAGCTGCGCGACCACGGCCACGCGATCATCGACGCGATGCTCACCGGGTTCCCCACCGGGGACCTGGCCCGCGACATCGAGACGATCACCGGGGCCGACGGCGTCATCGCCGTCACCCCGCTGTTCACCACCACCTACTCGGGGCTGTTCAAGTCCTTCGTCGACATCCTCGACAAGGACGCCCTCACCGGGATGCCCGTGCTGCTCGGCGCGACCGGCGGCACACCACGGCACTCGCTCGCGCTCGAGTACTCGATGCGCCCGCTGTTCACCTACCTGCGGGCCGACGTCGTCACCACCTCGGTCTTCGCGGCCACGGACGACTGGGCGCAGGCCGGCGGCGAGAAGCACGACGGCGGCAGCTCCCTGCCCGAGCGCATCGAACGGGCCGGCCGGGCCCTGGCCGGCCTGCTCGCCGCACGCGGCGAGCACACCAAGCCCGCCGACCCGTTCGCCGGCACGCCCAGCTTCCTGGACATGCTCGGCGGGGACTGAGCCCCGGGGCTTGCACGCCCCGGACCCGGCAGGGAACATAAGGGACATCGGTCCCGGCGGTCGGGACCGCGGCGAGGGTGAGGGAGCGCGGCCATGGCAGACGGTACGGAGAACCCGGTCCCCGACGGTGCGCCCTACCAGGAGGCCGGCACCGACCGCGTCGCCCGGATCGTCGCGGCCCTGCGCGCGGCGCACGCCGAGCAGGCCGAGAAGGCCCGGTCGGCGGCCGCCGTCGCCGTCGCCGGCGACGCCGTCGCGGACGACGTGACGGCCCCCGAGCCGGTCACCGCCACCGCCGCTGCCGTCGACGACGAGACGAGCGAGACCCCCGCCCCGCGCCGCGCGGCCACGGGCGTCCGACCGACGGCACGCACCCTGCCCACCCTCCGCTGGGACCCGGGCGCCCGCTACCGGGCCTCCCGCCTCGCGGCCCGGCCGGCCGGAACCGCACCGGCACCTGCCGCACCGGTCCCGCCGGTGCCCGCACCGCCCGTGCCGCAGCCCACGACGCCCGGGGAACCCGCGGAGATTCCCGCCGCAGAACGTCCCGTGCCTCCGCCCCCGCCCATGCCACCGGTCCAGGTCCCGCACGCGCCCTCGGTGCACGCACCGTTCCAGCCGTCCTTCCAGCCGTCCTTCCAGGCACCCCCGCCGCTCGCCGGCCGCCTGTTCCGCGGCCCCGCCCGGCGCACCGCAGTGTTCGAGCGGGAGATCTGGCACCCCGCCACCCGGTCCGCGCGCGTGCCGCGAGACGTCGGCGACGCCCTCCTGCGCGCCGTGGAGCGGTACCGCACCGGTTCGATCTCCACCTCGGGCCTGGTCCGCGCGATCGCGGAGACGCACGCCGCCTGACCCACCTGTCACCGGTCCACCTGGCGGGCACCCGAAGGGCCTTACCACCCCGGGCCCCGGGCGGCGTCACCCGATTCCCCACGTCTTTTCACATCGTGGCAAAGTAGCGCCACCGCGCGGGCTCGTTCGCCCCTGCAAACCCTTGTCCCACCTTCCCGCAACACGGAAGCATTCGTTGCACGGCGATGCCTGGCACAGCGCCGGGTGCACCACGCACCGGGGTCGGACGCTCCCTCATACCGAGGAGGCACCGCGGGCGCCGGACGACGGAACGGGACGAACGATGCGACGGCAGGCAGCAGCTCTGGTCGGCGCGCTCGTCGCGTCCCTGCTCCTGGTCGGCTGCGTCGCCGCGGTGCGCCCGGCGGACATCCCCGCCGCCGAGCACTACGACACGGTCGAGCAGCTCGTCGCCGACGCCGACGTCGTCGCGCTGGTGCAGGCCGGTGAGGCGCAGGTCGACGTCGTGGACCGCGTGCCGTACACCCGGACCGAGCTGCGGCTGCGCAAGGTGCTGCTGGGCGCCGTCGCCCGGAACGCGAGCATCGCTGTCACGCAGATGGGATCGCGGACCGTGCCGCCCGGGGAGGGCCGGCCCGCCGTGCTGCGCGACGGACAGGAGTACGTGCTGGTGCTGCACCGCACCGGGCCGGGTGAGTTCGAGATCGTCGGTCCCGGCGTGTGGCACGCCGACACGCTGGGCGCCAGCCTGACCCTGTACACCGCCGCCGCCACCTGCGTCCCGGCAGGAATCCCGCAGGTGACGACGCCGTGGGAGCTCGAGGTGAAGCTCGGCGAGGTCGGCGGGGTGCTCGGCACGGGCGTGATCGGCCGCGCCTGACCGTGCGCGCCGTGACCTGGGCCAGACTGGGCGCATGACGCGCAGTCTCGTCCTCACCGCCGACGACGCCGGTACCGACCCGGACGCCGACCGGGAGATCGCGGCCCTGCTGGCCGGCTCACCGCTCACGGCGGTCGGCGTCATCGCCACCGGCACCACCGAGGAGCCGCCGGGCGTCCCGGACGGGCAGCCCCGGGACGCTGCGGCCGGCGTGGACAGGATCACCCGGCTGCTCGCCCGCGCCGGGATCGGCGTGGCCCCCGGCGTCCACGTGACGCTGCCGGAACCGGAGCCCGACGGCGGGTTCGACGACGTCACCGACCGGATCACGACCCAGGCCGACACCGTGGCGCGCGCCGCCGCGGCGGCCGGCCTGCCGGCCCCCGACCGGCTCGACTCCCACCGCGGCACGCTGTACGGCCTGCTGGGCCGGTCCTACCTCCCGGAGGCCATCGGGGTGTGCGCGCGGCGGGGCCTGGCGTTCCGGCTGCCCCGCGGGCTGGAGCTGTACGGCGACGGCGACCCCCTGCTGGCCCGCGACGACGTCCGCGCACGGCACGCGGGCGCCGTCGCGGCCGCCGACGCCGCCGGTGTGCGTCTTCCCCGGGTGATCGCCACCCACCGCGGCGGGGACGCCGAGGCGGGGGACTACCCGGCGCTGCGTGACCACTACCTGCGTCTGCTGGGCCGGCTGCCCGAGGGGACCAGCGAGATCTTCCTGCACCCCGCGCCGGACACGCCGCGGCTGCGGGCGGCGGCTGCCGGCTGGTGGCGCAAGCGGACGTGGGAGCTGCGGCTGCTCGGGGACCCGGTCTTCACCCGCGAGATGGAGCGGCAGGGCATCGACCTGGTCGGACGGTGGTGAGTAGGCTCACGAGCGTGGAGGCCCAGGACGCGGGGGACGCGCCGCGGGGAGCGGGTACGTCGCCGCTGCGCTACGGGCTGGGCATGTTCGGCACGTCGTTGCCGATCAACCTGGTCAAGGGCTCGATGTTCTACGTGTACGTGGAGCTGCTCGGCCTGGACGCGGCCGTCTACGCGACGGTCTACGCGGTCTACGGGGTCCTGGACGCGTTGGACAACCCGGTGTTCGGGTACCTGTCGGACCGCACCCGGTCCCGGTGGGGGCGGCGTCGGCCGTACCTGGTGGTGGGCGCACTGGTGCTGGCGTGCACGACGATCGCCCTGTTCACGGTGCCGGGGCCGGTGGCCGACTCCGCGGTCGGGCTGGTGGTGTGGTTCGCGGTGTTCGCGATCACCACCGAGATGGCGGACTCGCTGATCAACGCCAGCTACGGCGCGCTGCTGCCGGAGCTGTTCACGCAGGAGCGGCGCCGGGCCACGGCCAACGCGGTGCGGCAGGGCGCCCAGCTCGTGGCGCTGGTGGTCGCGCTCGCCCTGACACCCGTGCTGGCCCGGGGCGTGCTGGGACCGGAGGGCTCGGCCGTCGGGTACGGGCGGCTGGCGGTGGTGTTCGGGGTCGTGGCGGCGGCCGTGATCCTGTGGACGGCGTTCGGCGTGCGGGAGGACCCGGCGCTGGACGCGGAGCCGCGCCCGCAGTTCTTCCGGTCGATCGGGCAGGTCCTGTCGACGCCGCAGTTCTGGACGGTCGGGGTGGTCAACGCCTGCTACGGCGCGGCGATGGCGCTGGTGCTGGGCGGGTTGCAGCTCTATGTGGACCACACGCTGGGCGGCTCGGCGCTGGACGCCAGCATCCTGCAGCTCGTCGTGATCGTGGTGGCGATCGGGATGCTGGGCGTGTGGGCCGGCGTCGTGCGGCGCAAGGGCGCGGCCTGGACGTGGCGGCTCGCGCTGCCGGTGGCCGCGGTGGGGTTCGTGCCGCTCTACTTCGCCACGGACCTGCTCACCGGGATCCTCGCCGGGCTCGCGGTGGCGGTCGGGTACTCCGGGGTGCTCGCCACCAACGACCTCGTGATCGCCCGGGTGCTCGACGCGGACGCCGCCCGGCACGGGATGCACCGCAGCGGCCTGTTCCTGGCGGCGTTCGGTGTGCTGGGCCGGCTCAACGCGCTGGTGACGGCGGGAGCCGTACTGTCCCTGGCGGTGTTCTTCGGGTACCGGTCGGGTGCCGACCCCGGGCCGGACCCGGGGCAGGCGTTCCGCGTGTACCTGTCGGTGTACCCGTTCGCGCTGCTGCTGCTCGGCACGGTGGTCTCGCGGTTCATCCGGCTGCCCGCGGCGCCGGACGCCGGGCCGGTCACGCGCTGATCGCGAGCAGCGTCCGGTCCGGCGCCTCCAGGCGGTAGGGGCCGCGATGAGGCGGTGCGGAGACGGACACCCGGTCCCCGCGTACCCGGCGTCGCCGGTCCTGCCTGCCGGCGGGCAGCCCCTCCACGAGGACGGTGCCGTCCGCGTCGATCGCCACGAGGTCCTCGCCCACCCGCACGAGCACCGGCTCGCCCGGCCCGGGGAACCGGCTGACGGCGGTGCGCCGTGGCGGATGCCGTCGAGGATCGCCTCGGGCGTGCGGTCCTCGGCCGCGACCCAGGTGGTGGGCGTGCCGGGCGGGAATCCCTGGTCGGGGGTG
Source organism: Promicromonospora sp. NPDC050880 (assembly GCF_044456525.1). NCBI lineage: Bacteria > Bacillati > Actinomycetota > Actinomycetes > Micrococcales > Promicromonosporaceae > Promicromonospora > Promicromonospora sp. NPDC050880. The sequence continues at coordinate 51,974 of NZ_JBITFV010000017.1, read as the reverse complement.
TGGAAGTCGCTGCCGCCCAGGAGCACGGGGAGCTCAGGGCGCGCCAGCAGGTACGCCCAGGGGCCCGTGGCGGTCAGGTCCAGGAACCAGGAGATGTGCCACAGCTCGAGGTACCCGGTCCGCACCGGGTACAGCCAGCCGCAGTCGTCCTGGACCGGGTGGTTCACCGACAGCAGCCCGCCGCGCCTCTCGACCTCGGCCGGCCACTGCGCCGCCGGACGCCGGAAGTCGACCCAGCCGATGTCGCCGAACGCGTTGGCGTGACCCGCGTGCGTGGTCACCTCCTGGCCGGGCAGCAGGCACACGTCGTAGGTCGCGGCCACGGCGGGCAGGTGTGGGTGGTGGGAGACGGTGTTGTGGTCCGTCACGGCGAGGAAGTCCAGGCCCCGGCCCGCTGCCGCAGCGGTGAGCTGGGCGATGCCCAGCGTGCCGTCGGAGTGGGTGGTGTGCGCGTGCAGGTCGCCCGCGTACCAGGTCAGCCCGGCGGGTGCGGGCAGATCGCGCCCGAGCCGGGTCCCGCCGCGCTCGCCACGTCCGGGCGCCGGGGCCGGTGCCGGGGGCTCGGCCTCGACCCCGCCCGCGTCGACGCCGGTCGCGATCGTGACGGTGACGTCGACCGGCTCGGCCGGCATCCGGTGCAGGCCGAGCACCACCGCCCACCGCCCGGCGACCAGCTCGCCGGGCTCGTACCCGGGCGTCGCCGCGCCGGGGGTGATCGCGAACCGGGACCGGGCCCCGCCCGACCAGCCGCGCCAGCGTTCCGGGTCGCGGCAGCCGAGGTCGACCACCGCGGCGTCCCGGTCGTGGTCGAGCATCACCTCCAGGCGCGTGACGCCGCCGGACGGCAGCTCGAAGGGGACTTCCAGGTACCTGTTCTCGATCTGGTCGTCGACCGAGAGCCTCAGGCGGCGTTGCTCACGGGTCACGCCCCCGAGGCTATCCCCGGTGCCGGTCAGGGCACGTGTCCGGCGGGTGCGGTTGCGCCGCCGTCCTCCGCCAGGCAGGGTGCGGTGACCGCCCGGGGCGGACGACGACGCGCGGGCGCTCCAGCCTCGGGCCTGTCCCTGCCCCGTCCGCCTCGTCCGCCTCGTCCGCCTCGTCCGCAGGGAGTAGCAGTGCACCGTTCCGAAGCCCCGGCCGTCACCGAGATCGCCGTGGCGGACGCGAAGGCCGGCCCGTACGGCATCGCCTCCGGACCGGACGGCGCCCTCTGGGTCACCCTGGCCCGGACCGGCCGGATCGCGCGGCTGACCCCCGACGGGGCGGTCACCGAGCACGCGCTGGACTCCGCGGGGTGCCTGCCGCTCGTGATCACCGCGGGGACCGACGGCGCGCTGTGGTTCACCCGGTCCCAGGACCACCGGATCGGCCGCATCACGACCGACGGCACGGCACGGTCCGTGGCCGTCCCTACGCCCGGTGCCGGCCCGTACGGGATCACGCCCGGCCCGGACGGGGCCGTGTGGTTCACCGAGATGAACGCCGACCGGATCGGCCGGGTCACCGCCGACGGCCGTGTCTCGGAGGTCGAGGTGCCGGTCGCGGGCGGCATGCCGTCGGCGATCACGACGGGCCCGGACGGCGCGCTGTGGTTCACGCTCAACCAGGCCAATGCCGTGGGCCGGGTCACGGTGGGCGGCGAGATGACGATCCACCCCTTGCCCACGCCGGCCTCCGGACCCGTGGGTATCGCCAGCGACGGGTCCGCGCTGTGGTTCGCGCAGATCGCGGCGGGGCAGATCGGCCGGATCACGCCGGAAGGCGCGGTCCAGGAGTTCCCGCTCCCGGACCGCGACGCCAAGCCGCACGCCGTCGTCGCGGCCGGGCCGGGGGAGTGCTGGTTCACGGAGTGGGGCGGCAACCGGATCGGCCGGATCACCGCGGACGGCGAGGTCAGCGAGCACGACCTGCCCACGCCGTCCTCCGAACCGCACGGCATCACCGTGGGGCCCGACGGCGCGGTGTGGGCGGCGCTGGAGTCCGGCGGGGTCGCCCGGCTCGGGCGCTAGCTAGTCCCGTACGGCGGGCTGGTCCCGCACCGCCGCCGCCGTCTCCACCGCCTGCAGGGCCTCCCGCAGGCCTGCCGCCGTGCCCTCCGCCTGGGCCTGACCCGCGAGCGCGGCCGCACGCGACCGCTCGGCCTCCGTCACCTGCTCCCGCAGTGTGCCCAGTGCGTCGCGGGCCGCGGCGAGCTCGCCCTCCAGACGGGCGGCCGACGCCTCCGCGGCCGCCCGTGCGGTGTCGGCCGCGGCCCGGTCGTGCTGGGCACGCGTGACGTCGTCCCGGGCGGCCTCCAGCGCGGCGCGCACATCGGCGAGGGACTCGCGCAGCCCGACGGCGGCCCCGTCCGCCTGGGCCCGGGCTGCGTCGGCCGCCGCCCGGGCACGCTCGGCGGCGGTCACGGCGGCTCGTTCCTGGGCCAGCTCGTCCCGGGTCGCTGCCAGCGCGGAGCGCGTGTCGGCGAGCTCGGCCTCCAGCCGGGCGACCGTCGCGTGGGTGGTGGCCCGCTCCTGCTCGGCCGCGGCGCGTTCCTCCTGCGCGGTCCCGACGGCCTCGCGTGCGGTCTCCAGCACCGCGCGGAGCTGTGCGAGCTCGGCGTCCGCCTCGTCCACACGGGCGGCCAGCGCGTCCGCCTCACCGACCACCGCCGTCAGCGCCTCGTCCGACGCCGCGGCCGCTGCCTCGTGCTCCGCGCGGGCGGCCTCGACCGCGGCCCGCCACAGCGCGTCCATGCCGCTCGTCAGGAGGGCGCTGACGGTGGCGGGCAGGTCGGGGAGGGCCGACCGTGCCTCGTCCTGCGCAGCCCGCTCCTCGCGCCACTCGCGCAGGTACCTCGTCGCAGCCGCGTTGGAGCAGCCGGCGCGCTCGCGCACGCTCGTCACGGTGACCGTGGCGCCCTCGGCCACGAGGGTGTCGGCAGCCTGGAAGACCCGTTCCTTGTCCCGCACGTCATTTCTCCGTCTCGATCGGTCCGCCGGCGCATCCCGCGGTTCTCTTCCGCAGAGGATCGTTCACCCGCGTAGTAGTAGGCGTAGTACGACAATACTACGCCTACTTTCGATCCCACACAGTGCGCACCCGCTTTCCTGAAGCGGGTGCGCACTGAGGTTGAGAGCGGCTATTTATCAACGATTGGTCGCTCTCCGAGGAGCGCTACTGCGCACACAGGGAGCAGATAGTGAGCGGTGGATCCACGTGCGATCCAGCGGGGCCGCGCGGGGACGACCGCCCGGTCGCGCTCGGCGACGCTCTGCTCAGCCCTCGGCCACGTCGCGGAGGAACACGATGCCGTCCTGGTCCGTGAGCCGCGCCGGGTCCAGGGGCGCGTACCCGAACCAGGGAGACGTCCGGGCGGCGAGCGCCGGGCGAGCGGTGCCGGTCCCCGCGGTCTCGTCCCCGAGCGCGACCCTCAGCCCGGGCGCGTCCACGAGCAGCCGGTCCCGGTCCAGCGCGTACAGCCGTCCCTCGACGGTGTCCGGCTCCGGGACGTCCACGCCCTGGTGGCGCAGCGTCCCGAGCGCCGTGGCCACGAACGCGTACCGGTCGCCCAGCCGGGCGTCGACGAGCGCGCCGGCACCCCACCACTCCAGCCGGGGGTGGTCCCACATGCGCAGGGTGCTGCGGCCCCGCCGGAGGTGGCTGTTGTGGGCGTTGACCAGCACGGGGCTGCGTCCGGCCAGGGCGAGCAGGTTGTCGGCGATCATGGTGTCGCGGATCCCGAGCAGGCGGGTCATGCGCGCGGGTGACGGGTCGGCCATCCAGAAGTGGTAGCGCAGCAGGCCGGTCGCGGTACGCGCGTACAGGTGGGCACGATCCCGTTCTTGCGGTGTGGAGCGGGCCAGGAGCTGCGGGGCGTGGGTGTCGAGCAGGGTCGCCAGGTCGTCCGCGAGCAGGCGCAGCTCCCTGGCCTCGGCGGACTGCCCCACCGATCGGGTGGGGTCCGTCATGGCGGCGGGCTGGGTCCAGCGGTCGTCCGGGCCGATGATGCGGTCGAGCACGTCGGCGGTGCAGGGCAGCAGGTCGGCGTCCACCCGGGCGGCCAGGTAGCCGTGCAGTGCCGTGAGGGCCGCGCGCGGGCTGGCGGCCGCGGAGATCTCCAGGGGCCCGTCGACGCCGGCGAAGCGGACCTGCTGCGCGGCGGGGCGTCCGTCGTTGTGGGCGCGCATCCAGCGCACGAGCTCGCGGTTGCCGGGGTACGCGCCCCAGTCGTGGCTCAGGCCGTGGGCCAGGACGTGGTCGAGGTCGCCCCGGCCGGTCGTGACGTAGTCGTCCACGAGCAGACCCGCGAGGCAGTCGGTCTCCAGGGCGATGGTGCGGTAACCGTACTGTTCGACGAGCTCGCGGAACAGGGTGTTGCGCAACCTGAGCAGGTCCTGCGCGCCGTGCGTCGGCTCGCCCAGTGCCAGGACCTGTGGCGGGCCGGGGACGAGGGCCAGCAGGGAGGCGGCGTCGACGGGATGAACGGTGTGCTCGATGTCTCTCACCATTCCTTCAACGGTATCGTTGAAGGCTCAGTTGAGACCTTGCCGCAGAACGGAGCCGGGTGTGGTGCAGAACCTTCAAACGGGCGCACGGCTGCGGCCCGTCGATCTGGCCCGCGGGCACGGGCTGTCCACGCAGGCGGTGCGCAACTACGAGGACGCCGGCATCCTGCCGGCCGCCGACCGGACACCGGCGGGGTACCGGGTGTACACCCCGCGGCACGCGCGGGCGCTGCGCGCATTCCTTGCCCTGGTGCCCGGCCACGGCCACCAGGTCGCGGCCGCGATCCTGCGCGCGGTGCACGACGGCGCCGTCGGCGAGGCGTACCGGCTGATCGACGAGAGCCATGCGCTGCTCCTGGAGGACCGGCGGACCCTGCGGGCCGTCGAGGACGCCCTGCGCGACCTGGACGGCGCGCCGTCCGCCCGGCCGATCCCGCCAACCGAGCCGCAGGACACGTTCATCGGCCCGCTCGCGGCCCGGCTGCGGATCCGGCCCGCCACCCTGCGTACCTGGGAGCGCGCGGGCCTGGTCCGTCCGCGACGGGACCCGCGGACCGGGTACCGGGTCTACGACGCCGCCGCGGTGCGCGACGCCCGGCTGACCCACCAGCTCCGCCGTGGCGGGTACCTCCTGGAGCAGATCGTCCCGCTCATCGAGCAGGTGCGGACCGCCGGGGGCCTGGAACCGCTGGCGGCGACCCTGGACGAGTGGCAGGGCCGCCTCACCGCTCGCGGCCGGGCGCTGCTGGCCGGAGCGGCCGCCCTGGAGGCCTACCTCGTCTCGGCCGACGGGGCTGCCGTCACCGGCCGGCCCGCAGGCGCGCGGCCTGCTTGATCAGGTGCGTGCGCTCGGCGGCGCTGGTCGCCCGGTCCGCGGCGGCCGTGTAGTGCCTCACGGCCAGCTCGATGTCGTCGGCGCGCTCGTGCAGGTGCGCGGCCACGGCGTCCCACCGGGACAGCCCCGGGTCGACGTCGGCCAGCGCGGCCAGGCCGGCGCGCGGGCCGTCCACCTGCCCGACGGCGACCGCCCGGTTGAGCGCCACGACGGGGCTGTCCGTGAGCCCGGCGAGCTCGTCGTACCACTGCAGGATCTGCGGCCAGTCGGTCTCCGCGGCGCTGGGCGCGTCGTCGTGCAGGGCGGCGATCGCCGCCTGGGCCTGGTACTGGCCCAGGCAGTCGCAGGACAGGGCGGTCTGGAGCACGTCGACGCCCTCGGCGATCATCGCCGTGTCCCAGCGGCCCCGGTCCTGCTCGTCGAGCGGCACCAGCTCGCCCGAGGCGGTGTACCGGGCGTCCCGTCGTGCGTGGTGCAGCAGCATCAGGGCCAGGAGCCCGGCGATCTCGGGGTCCGCACCCTCCGGGCGCACCGCCGAGGACACGGCGAGCTGCCGCGTGAGCCGGATCGCCTCGTCCGCCAGCGAGATCTCGCCGGTGAAGCCCTCGTTGAAGATCAGGTACAGCACGTGCAGCACCGCGCGGACGTCGCCGGGTGTGTCGAACCGCTCGCCGGCGATGGTGCGCTTGGCCCGGGAGATCCGTTGCGCCATCGTGGCCTCGGGGACAAGGAACGCCCGCGCGACCTGGGCCGTGGTCAGCCCGCCCACGGCCCGCAGCGTCAGCGCGATCGCCGACGCCGGGCTGAGCGCCGGGTGGCAGCAGCGGCTCAGGAGCAGGAGCGTGTCGTCCGACTGCTCGGTGGGGCCCTGCGGCGGCTCGTCACCCGCCCGTTCCTCGCGGCGCCGCCGGGCCGCCTCGGACCGCTGCAGGTCGATCAGCTTGCGGCCGGCCACCCGCAGCAGCCACGCCTTCGGGTCGTCCGGCGGGTCCTCGGGCCAGTGCCGCACGGCCTCGATCAGGGCTTCCTGGACGGCGTCCTCGGCCGTCGCGAAGTCTGCTCCGCGGCGGACGAGGACGCCCAGGACCTGCGGCGCCAGCGTCCGCACCCGGTCGTTCACGGCGTCGTGGTCCACGTCCAGCCCTCCTCAGGTCGCCCGGCTCACTCAGCCGGCTCACTCAGAGATCGTCAGGTCCTCGCCGAGGAACGGCCGCACCTCGAGCCACTCGTAGATGGGACGCCCGCCGACGCCGGGTGCGGCGGACAGCTCCGCCGCGGCCTCGTAGGCGCGCTCCTGGGACTCGACGTCGATGATCATCCAGCCCGCGATGAGGTCCTTCGTCTCCGCGAACGGCCCGTCCGTCACCGGCGGGCGGCCCTCGCCGTCGTACCGGACGAACGTGCCCTCCGGCGAGAGCGCGCCCTCGCTCACGAACTCGCCGCTCTGCGTCAGCTTCTCGGCGAAGCGGCGCATGTAGTCGATGTGGGCCGTGATCTCCTCGGGGCTCCACTGGTCCATCGGCACGTCGGTGCCGGGCACCCACTCCGGGCCGGACCGCCGGTAGTGCTTGAGCAGCAGGTACTTCGCCATGGTCGTCTCCCTGGTTCACGGGCCCCGCGGGCCCTGCGTCGTGGACGCGGTTCGTGCGCCCTCGACCCTAGGACGGAGCCGTCGCCGGGTTCTCGACATCAGGATCACCGATCCGGGTGCAGAAGATCGCGGCGCTCTGCCGGCGCCGGTCAGGGGCGCGTCCCGGTCAGCCTGCCCGGCTCCGCACGGCCGTGATCGGCGTGACCGCCGCCGCCGTGCCCGGTGTGCCGCCGGCCGGCCCCGGGCGGACGGCGGACGCCTGGAACGCCGCGCTCATCGTCTCGCCCAGGGCGTCGAGGTCGTCCTCGAACAGGCCCGCGTACGTGGACAGCGTCAGCACCGGCGACTCGTGCCCCAGCATGCGCTGCACGGCCTTGACCGTGGCGCCGCCGGAGATCGCCAGGGACGCCGCGGTGTGCCGCAGGTCGTGCAGGGTGAGCGTGTCGAAGTCCTCGGCACCCGGGGCGAGCGTGGTCCGCGACAGCGCCGTCAGCAGCCGGGTGCGGCTCACCTTCTCGCCGCGCGTCATCGTCTGCCGGGCCCGGTCGTCGGCCGCCACCAGGGCCCACGTCGCAGGGTCGGTCACACCCGTGGGCTGCTGCCCGCCCGCGGCCTGGAGCCGGCGGACGGCGGCGACCACGCCGTCGTCGTACAGGCCGGCGGCGGGCAGGCCCAGGGCCTGCCGGAGGGTGCGGACGGCGCTGCCCGCCGCGTCGACGGCCGGGCGGAAGGCGGACCGGTCGAAGCTCTCCCGGCGCAGCGGACCGCCGCGCGTCCCGGTGAACAGCAGGTCGCCCGCGCCCCGGCCCGCCGCCTGCGCGGCCACCGCCTCGACCAGCGACGCGGGCAGCGGCACCTCCCGCCGGGCGTGGGTCTTGGTGTCGCCGAGCAGGAGCGTGCCGTCGTCCAGCCGCGTGTAGGCCTTGTCCACGCGCACGCGACGGCGCAGCGGGTCCACGTCGGCGACCGTCAGTGCGCTGACCTCGCCCCAGCGCAGGCCTGTCAGGGCCGTGAGCAGCACGAGCGTGCGCGTCTGGGGGGAGGAGGCGGCGTCGGCCACGCGGCGCAGCTGCTCGTGGGACAGGTACCGGTGCGGCTTGGTCTTCGGCGCCCGCGGCAGGGCCGGCACCTTGCCCGACGGCGTCCGTGCGGGGTTGGTGCGCAGCCGGCGGGCGTCCACCGCGGCGTCGAGCAGGGCGACCAGGAGGCGGGCCGCGTCCCGCCGCCGCGCGGGCGAGGCGGTCCGGCCGGTGGTGGGGGAGGTCATGGTGGCCGCCCAGCGGGCCACGTCCTCGTGGGTGACCTGCCGCAGCGGCCGGTCCCCGAACGTGGGCGCGACCAGCGACCGGAACCGCTCGTGCTCGGCCTCGAGCGTGCGGGGCGCGCGGTCCACGCGGGCCTCCTGCCAGGTCGCGAACCACTCGGCGACGGTGATGCGGCCGGCGGACGGGTCGATCCACTCGGCGTGCTTGCCCGCCTCCTCCTGGCGCCGGGCCTCCGCGAGCGCCTCGCGCCGCACGGTGAAGCGGCGGGTGCTGCGCAGGCGCCCGTCGACGCGGTAGCGGCCGACGTAGCCGGTGCGGCCCGCGGAGTCGGTGCGCTGCTCGGTGTACGCCACGGGGGCAGCGTAGTGGGGGTGGCCGGTGGCGGTGCGGCGGCAGGTCGGTCCTGCGTGTCGCGCGGGTCGTGGGTCCTGGGCCGTGCGTCCTCAGAGGGCCCGGGCGTGGCCGGTCAGCGCGTTCCACCCGATGCGGCCGCCCAGCGCGAGGAGCACGGTGCCGGTGACACGGTCGGTGGCGCGGGCGATCGCCCGTCCGGACAGCCAGCGCCGGGCCAGGCCCGCGGCATGGATGAGCAGGGCGAGCCAGGTCATCCCGATGATGTCGTGCTCCACGGCCAGCAGGAGGCCCATGAGCAGGTGGGGCACGTCGTCGGGCAGGAACTGCGGGATGGTCGCGAGGTAGAACACGCCGACCTTCGGGTTGAGCAGGTTCGTGGTGGCGCCGACGGCGAACGACCGCCAGGCGGACCGCTCCTCGCCCGCCCTGCCGGGCACGGGGGAGCGGACGGCGGCGTCGGGCAGCGCGTCGTAGCGGCCGGGGCGGAAGCTCGACCACAGCATCCGGCCGCCGAGCCAGACCAGGTAGGCCGCTCCGCCGAGGGTCAGGGCGCGGTAGGCGGTCTCGGACGCGGCCAGCACCGCCGTCGCACCCACCGCTGCCGCCACGCCCCAGGCCAGGCAGCCCGCGTTGATGCCCAGGGCGGTCGCGTAGGCGTGGCGGCGTCCGCTGACGACGGCGGTGCGCAGCACGAGCGCGCTGTCCAGGCCGGGCATCAGGGTCAGGGGGATCGCGACGAGCGCGAAGAGGAGCAGCGCCTCGGCCGTCGTCATGGGCGCGACGGTACCGGTGTCGGGCAGGCGCATGCCAACGGGTAGTTTGGAGGCATGCGCGTTCTCGTCTCCGGTGGGGCCGGCTACATCGGCTCGCACACCGTCCTCGCCCTGATAGCCGCCGGTCACGACGTCGTGGTGGTCGACGACTTCTCCAACTCCAAGCCCACCGTGCAGGGTCGCCTGGAAGCGCTCGCCGGGCGGGCCGTCCCGTTCCACGCGTTCGACCTGACCGACGTCGACAAGACCGAGCGGCTGTTCACGCACGAGCAGATCGACGCCGTCGTGCACTTCGCCGGGTACAAGGCGGTGGGGGAGTCGGTCACCAAGCCGCTGGAGTACTACCGCAACAACCTGGACTCCACGTTCGCCCTGGCGGCCGCGATGGCGAAGCACGGGGTGACGAAGCTGGTGTTCTCCTCGTCGGCCACGGTGTACGGCGAGAAGGCGCCCGTGCCCTACCAGGAGGACTACGAGCACCTGTCGTCCTCCTCCCCGTACGGGCAGACGAAGGTGATGATCGAGCGGGTCCTGTCGGACGTCGCGCACATCTCCGAGGGCTGGAAGGTGGCGCTGCTGCGGTACTTCAACCCGGTCGGGGCGCACGAGAGCGGGGACATCGGTGAGGACCCGCAGGGCGTGCCGAACAACCTGATGCCGTTCATCGCGCAGGTGGCGGTGGGCCGCCGGGACAAGCTGACCGTGTTCGGCGGCGACTACCCGACCGCCGACGGCACGGCCGAGCGGGACTACCTGCACGTCACCGACCTCGCGGCCGGGCACGTGGCAGCGCTGGAGCACCTCGACGACATGGCCGAGCCCGCGCGCGCGTTCAACCTCGGCACGGGCACCGGCACCTCGGTGCTGGCGCTGCTCAAGGCGTTCGAGCGGGCCGTCGGCCGGGAGCTGCCCTACGAGATCGGCCCGCGCCGCGCCGGCGACCTGCCCGCGTTCTGGGCGGACCCGACGCGCGCCAACACCGAGCTGGGCTGGCGTGCCACCAAGACGATCGACGACATGTGCGCCGACACCTGGCGGTGGCAGTCGAAGAACCCGGAGGGCTTCCCGGACGCCTGAGGGTGCTCCGCCGTCGCCGGCGGGTCAGATGACCGGGTTGCCGATCGGCGGGGTCTCCAGGCGGTCGAAGTCGAGCTGGGGGACGTCCTCGTCCGCGTCGGGCGCCCGGTGCCGGGGACCGGCGCCGGACTCCTTCGGGGCTTGCTGCGGGGGTGGCGTCGGTGCCTGCTGCGGGGTTCGGTCCACGGGTTGGGCGTGCGCCTCCTCGAAGGCGCGCACGATCGACCACGGCAGCCGGATGTAGCCCTCGACGTCGAACCCGTTGGCGATGGCCCAGGCCCGCATCTGGGCCGGGGTGGCGCGGTTGCGGCCGTCGGTGGGCTTCTTGGTCCCCGACTCGTCGACCAGCTTGGGGAACTCGACCGGCGTCGCCTCGACGATCGGCTCGATCACGGAGTCCCGCGAGCAGCCCAGGGTGTCGGCCACGCGCCACAGCTCCTGGCGTGCCTCCAGGTGGTACCGGTCCGCCTCGATCGCCTGGTGCACCAGGGCGTCGAAGAACGCGCGCCGGATGTCGGCCGCCGCCTCGGGGGTGAGCCGGTACAGCGGTTCGGCGTCGGCCAGGTGGGCGGCCGTGGCCGGGGTCAGGCGCCCGTCGTGCAGGGTCTCGGCCACCAGGGCCAGGTATCCGTGCGTGTGCACGTCGGCGACGGCGGCGATGGCGTCGGCGAGCGGCTGCCCGGCGAGCGTGGTGAGGATGCCGGGCCCCCGCCGTCCGGGCCACGGGCGGGGCGGCTCGGCGGCGCGGCTCGGCCCGTCCGGCCACGGGTAGACCCAGGCGCGCAGGGTGACCTGCAGCAGCTCGGGCAGGTCGGGTATCCCGCTCGCGCTCTGCAGGAACCGGCCCAGCAGGCCCGCCACGGCGCGGGCCTCGTTGACCGGGTGTGAGTTGGGCGGTATGCCGCCGCCCTCCAGCGCCACGCCGGCGGCGGTGCAGCAGTCCGACAGCCGCCGGTGCTTCAGGGCCGGCAGGTAGTGGTAGCTCGCGTCGATGATCGTGAGCTGGGCGAAGGCCGGCAGGTCCCAGCCGAGGTGCGCCAGCTCCGCCCGCAGCACCTCGATGCCCAGGCGCCCGTTGTGCGTCACGATCGCCATCTGCGACAGCCGCTCGCGGAGCGTGGCCGCGACGTCGGCGAGCGCTATCCACGCTCCGTCCGGGTGGAGCACCGCCGACCACTCGTCGACGACGGTTCCGCGCTCGTCGACACGCACGACGGCGATCTCCCGCAGGCGCGCCGTCGCGACCTCGATGCCGGTGATGCGTGTGGACACCGCTGCGTACGCCGGCTTGCCTACGCGTTCATCCCTCGCCATGCGCGTCCTTTCTCGACAGCCGTGCCGCCGGCAGCGCTACGACGCGCCACAGGGTGCCATCAGTGCGAGAGTCCTGAAAGTGGAGATCGTACGAATATGTCGGATTCTGTGAAAATCACTACCAAAGATAGCGGACCGCCCCCCGATTATTAACACTTGTCATGGGTGTTTGGCCACTGTCTGGGGTAGGTCAAAAGGGGAGGTCATGGTGTTGTCGAAGCTCTCGGTCATGGACTGGCGCGCGATAGCCGCGCTGGTCTTCGCTCTTCCGTACGCCGCCCTGGTCCTGGTGGGAGAGCGGTTCGGGTGGCTCGAACCCTCGGCGTCCGACGCTCTGACCAGCCCGATCACCATTGTGACACTGGGTTGCCTCCTGGCCGGCGCAGGCCTGGCGCTGACCCCGGTGCTGCAGGGCGGGAGCTACCCCGTCCTGAACATCCTCGTCGGTGGTGCGATGCTGCTCGGCTTCTGCTGGGCGGTGCTGGTGCTCGCGCAGGCGAAGTACGGGTGCGACCCGTTGAACGTGCTGCCCGGCTGCGGGTGATCTTGCGAAAGTTTGCGCCTCAGCCGGCGGGGACGTTTTCCCGTGCCGGCCGTCACGCGGTCGGTACACAATGCGAGCGTGTTCCGCCGCCCCGACAGCCACCGCCTCGCCAGCCGTGAGCTGGTCACCCTCGGTACCGCCAGCCAGGTACCCACCAGGACCCGCAACCACAACGGCTATGCGTTGTTCTGGGACGACGAGGTCATCCTGTTCGATCCCGGCGAGGGCACCCAGCGCCAGATGCTGCACGCCGGCATCTCCGCCACGGCACTGACCCGCATCGCGATCACGCACCTGCACGGCGACCACAGCCTCGGCCTGGCCGGCGTGGTGCAGCGCATCAGCCTCGACGCCGTACCGCAGACCATCCCGGTCACCTTCCCGGCCTCGGGCCGGCGCTGGGTCGAGAACCTGTGCGACGCCACCGCCTACTACCACCAGGAACGCCTGGCGCTCCAGGGGCTGACCCGCGACGGCGAGGTGCACCGCGTACCGGGGGAGCTGCACGGCCCGGCGGTGCTCAGCGCCGCCCGCCTGGACCACTCGCTGGAGGCCTACGGGTACCGGCTCGACGAGCCCGACGGCCGCCGCATGGACCCGGCCCGCCTGGCCGCCGCCGGCATCACCGGGCCCGACGTCGGCCGGCTCGTCCGTGCAGGCAGGCTGGACACCCCGCACGGCACGGTCCGGACGGAGGACGTCAGCGACCCGCGCCCCGGGCAGTCGTTCGCCTTCGTGATGGACACCCGGATCTGCGACGCCGTGTGGCGCCTGGCCGACGGCGTGGACCTGCTCGTCATCGAGTCCACGTACCTGGACCGCGACCGGAACCTGGCACACGACCACGGGCACCTGACCGCCCGGGAGGCCGCGACGGTGGCCGCGCAGACCGGCGTGCGCAGCCTCGTGCTGACCCACTTCTCGCAGCGGTACACCGACCCGGGCGAGTTCGAGCGCGAGGCCCGCACCGTGTTCGACGGCGAGCTCACCGTCGCGGCCGACCTCGGCCGGGTGCGGGTGCCGCGGCGGCGGTGAGCCGGGCGCGCCCACCGCGGGCGCGCCCACCGCGGGCGCGCCCACCGCGGGCGCGTCCGGTGCGGACGCTCGCGGTGGCGACGGTGCCGCAGGTGGTCTAGGCTTCTTGTGAAAGCCGGGGCAGGTCTCCCGGTTAATAGTTCGGCCGCGGCCCTTTCAGTCTTCACTGAGGGGGCCGTTAGGCATTTCCGGGGCCGAGTCGGGCTGCTGAGCCACCATCGTCGAGACCTGCTGGTGCGACACGAGCCACATCTCCGCAGCCGGGTCGATCTCTCGCAGTACACGACGCGCGGCCTTGACCTGGAGGCTGACCACCCCGACGACCAGCAGTGGTTCGAGGTGTGCCACCCGGTTGCGAAGCCGGTGCAAACGGTCGACGTCACGCACCAGGTCCCGTACCGGACGCCGCAGTCCCGGGAAAGCCCCGTGGATCGCGTCCCGCCACAGCAGCTGTCGCCCTGGGTCCCTGCCGGGCAGCAGGAAGCGCCATGTGCCGAACATCAGCTGTGCCAGCACGTCGTCATGGGTGATCGGGCGCAGACCCGTCGCCGAGTCCCTGACGGCAAGCCTTGCTCGTCGCGTCGCCTTGTCGATCTCGTCGCGTCGCACCACTCGTTCGATCAGGCGCGAGGGGTCCAGGAGCCAGTCCCCGCTGTGCGGACGGTCGGTCCGCGGGTCGATCTGGGTTGCGTTCCAGGCGCGCAACTGCGCGTCGATGGCGTTGCGAAGGAACACCTCGACAAGGTGCAACATCATGTACACCGCCGACGACATCTCCACGTTCCATTGATAGAGCTTGAGTGCGGCTCGCAGGTTGCCAGCGGCGGCCCGCAGATAGGGCGCGAGCCGTGGCGCGCTGAGCAGCACGGCGACCGCGCGGTGGTGGGTCGCGGTCAGGGTAGGGACGGCCATCGATGACTCCTCGGAACTGGGGCTGAACGCTCCCCAGGTTCCCAGAGAAGCATCCTCTTGGCCTGCGTTGACCCTCGTTGTTGCATATACGCAACGGCGGTCGTCCGTGGGCCCGGGCCGCTGGCCAGGAACCGGTGTCCACGGGCAGTTCTCCCCGTTGACCTGCCGGTGGGCCGCCACCACGATGCGGGTCATGAGCAACCCGGCGAACCTGATGACCTGGGACGGTGCCGTCAACCTCCGCGACCTCGGCGGCCTCCCTCTGGAGGACGGCACGACCACCGCGGCCGGGCAGGTCTGGCGCTCCGGGGCGCCCGACCCGATCACCTCCACCGGCTGGGCGGAGGCTGTCGAGGCGGGGCTCACGACGGTGGTCGACCTGCGCAACCCCGCCGAGGTCAAGCTGGCTCGCGACCTCCTGCCCGGTGCCGTCCGTCCCACCGGGATCATCACCCGCAACACCCCTACCGAGGATCCGGGCGACCCCCACTTCCAGGCTGCCTGCGGCCCCTGGCTGGACCACCCGCGCTCCTACGCACCCACCACGGCCATGTACCCGCACCTGGTCGGTGCGGCCTTCCGGGCGCTCGCGGACGCCCCGGGGCCGGTCCTGGTGCACTGCTCGGCGGGCCGTGACCGGACGGGCATGATCACGGCGATGCTGCTGTCGCTGACGGGTGTCGAGCACGAGGCGATCGCCACGGACTACGAGCAGGCCTTCCGCGGGACGAGCCATCGCGGGGGTGGTGTCGCCTACGACGTCGAGCGGGGTGCATGGGTGCAGCACCCGGGTGAGACGTGGACGGCCCGGCAGATGGACGGGCGGGTCCGCGAGCGCCGTGCGGCGCTGCTGGACTGGCTGGCGGGGCTGGATGTGGTGGCGTACCTGCGGTACGTGGGTCTGGACGAGGCGCGGGTCAGGCGGTTGCGGGAGCGTCTGCGGTGAGCGTGGCGGGCAGCTCGAGCGTCATGTAGGTGCTGTGCGGGTCGAGGGTGTAGTCGCCGAACGGGCCGCACTCGGTGAAGCCGTGCCGGGCGTACAGGCGGCGGGCGGGGGCGAAGTAGTCCTGGGTGCCGGTCTCGAGGCTGACGCGCCGGTAGGTGCGGCGGTGTGCCTCGGCGAGGATCGTGGCCAGCACGGCGGAGGCGACGCCGCGGCCGCGGGCGGTGGTGGCGGTGCGCATCGACTTGATCTCGCCGTGGGTGGCGGGGGTGCCGGGGCGGGCGTCGAGCTCGTTGAGGGCGCCGCAGCCGAGCAGGGTGCCGTCGTCGTCGCGGGCGGTCCAGAAGGTGAGGGTGGGGGCGAGCAGAGCGGAGTGGTCCAGGGCGTGCACGCTCTCTGCGGGGGAGGTGGCGTACATGTCGGTGAGGTGCTCGTCCAGCAGCTGGCGGACGTCGTCACGGGCGGGGGAGTCGGTCTCGATGTGCACGCCACCATCTTGCGGGTGGTGGCGGGGTGGTGACGTCCGTATGGCGGGCCCGTGTGGCGCACGTCACGCCCTGGGGGTAGGAATCTCCAGGTGCGCGCACGCCCGTGCGCCTGTGCCGGCCGACGAGGGCCGGGGACCGAGGAGAACGACGATGTCGCTGCCGAGCCCGAGCTACACGATCACCCTGCGCGTGGAGGTGGCCGCCTCGCAGCGCGCCACGAGCACGGTGGTAGCGGCGGTGGCCGACGCCGGGGCCGCGGTGATGGGCGTGGACATCGCGCACTCGACGTCGCACGGGCTGGTCGTGGACGTCACGTGCGACACGATCGACGCGGAGCACGGTGAGCGGGTGGTGGCGGCGGTCGACGCCGTCGAGGGCGCCCACGTGCTCAAGTGGAGCGACTCGACGTTCCTGATGCACCTGGGCGGCAAGATCGAGGTGACGAACAAGGTGCCGCTCAAGACGCGCCGGGACCTGTCGCGCGCGTACACGCCGGGTGTGGCGCGGGTGTGCCTGGCGATCGCGGACAAGCCGGAGGACGCGCGCCGGCTGACGATCAAGCGCAACACGGTCGCCGTGGTCACGGACGGTACGGCGGTGCTGGGCCTGGGGAACATCGGGCCGGCGGCGGCGCTGCCCGTGATGGAGGGCAAGGCGGCGTTGTTCAAGGAGTTCGGCGGGGTGGACGCCTGGCCGGTATGCCTGGACACCACGGACACCGACGAGATCGTGCGCATCGTCAAGGCGATCGCGCCCGTGTACGGCGGCGTGAACCTGGAGGACATCGCGGCGCCGCGCTGCTTCGAGATCGAGGCGCGGCTGCGTGCTGAGCTGGACATCCCGGTGTTCCACGACGACCAGCACGGTACGGCGATCGTGGTGCTGGCGGCTCTGGTGAACGCCCTGAAGGTGGTGGGCAAGGACCTGGCCGAGGTGCGGATCGTGGTGTCCGGGGTGGGTGCGGCGGGCAACGCGATCATCCGGCTGCTCAAGGCGCAGGGCGCCCGGCACGTGGTGGCGTTCGGGCGGGACGGAGCGCTGCACCCGGGTGTGGTCACCGACGACCCGCACCGGCGCTGGATCGTGGAGAACACGAACGTCGACGGGTTCTCCGGCACGCTGCAGGAGGGCCTCAAGGGCGCCGACGTGTTCGTCGGGGTCTCGGCGGGCGGCATCCTGTCGGGTGCGGACGTGGCACAGATGGCGCAGGACGCGATCGTGTTCGCGCTGGCCAACCCGACCCCGGAGGTGGACCCGCTGGAGGCGGCGCGGACCGCCGCGGTGGTGGCCACCGGGCGCAGCGACTATCCGAACCAGATCAACAACGTGCTGGCCTTCCCCGGCCTGTTCCGGGGGCTGCTGGACACCGGTGCCCGGGACATCACCACCGAGCTGCTACGGGTGGCGGCCCTGGCGATCGCTGACGTCGTGGGTCCGCAGGAGCTGAACAGCGCCTACATCGTGCCGGGCGTGTTCGACCACCGGGTCGCCGAGGCCGTCGCGGACGCGGTGCGCGCTGGCGCGGAGGCGTCCGGGACGGCCTCGGCGACCCGGTAGGCGGGCGGGTCAGCCCAGCAGGCCGCCGAGGGTGGCGTTGACGGCGCTGCTGACCAGCGCGGCCGCGCCGAAGACCATGGCGAGCAGGGCGCCGGTGGAGGCCACCAGCGGGATCCACCAGCGCACGGAGTCGCGTGGGGCGGAGGAGAGGACGGGACCGTCGGTCCGGTCGGACGAGGCGTAGTTCGGGTGCACACTGTTTCTCACACCCTGATAGACGTCCGGGAGGGCAGGATCGATGCCCGCCGACCGGTAACGGTTCGGGAACGGTCGTCCCCGACCGGGACGGCGGGCCGACGAGGGAGGGTTGAGGTGGGCGTGAAGAGCATCGGGTTCCTGTCCTTCGGTCACTGGACGCCGCACCCGCAGTCGGGGACGCGCTCGGCGTCCGACGCGCTGCTGCAGTCGATCGACCTGGCGGTGGCCGCCGAGGAGCTGGGCGCCGACGGCGCCTACTTCCGCGTGCACCACTTCGCCCGCCAGCTCGCCTCCCCGTTCCCGCTGCTGTCGGCGATCGGCGCCCGCACCAGCCGCATCGAGATCGGCACCGGCGTGATCGACATGCGCTACGAGAATCCCCTCTACATGGCCGAGGACGCCGGCGCGGCCGACCTCATCTCGGGCGGCCGCCTCCAGCTCGGCATCAGCCGCGGCTCACCCGAGCAGGTCGTGGAGGGCTACCGGTACTTCGGCTACGAACCCGCCCCGGACGACGCCGGCGCCGCGGACCTCGCTCGCGAGCACACCGCCCGGTTCCTGCAGGTGCTCGACGGCGAAGGGTTCGCCGAACCCAGCCCCCGGCCCATGTTCCCCAACCCGCCCGGGCTGCTGCGCGTCGAACCCCACTCCGAGGGCCTGCGCCGGCGCATCTGGTGGGGCGCCGGCTCCCGCGCGACCGCCGAGTGGACCGCGACCCAGGGCATGAACCTCATGTCCTCCACGCTGCTCACCGAGGACACCGGCATACCCTTCCACCGTCTGCAGGCCGAGCAGATCCAGCGGTTCCACGACGCCTGGGCCGCCGCCGGCCACGAGCACACGCCACGGGTCTCCGTCAGCCGCAGCATCTTCCCGATCACCGACCAGCGCGACCGCCAGTACTTCGGCATGGAGGTCCACAGCCAGGACCAGGTGGGCCGCCTCGAGACCGGGACCGCCCGATTCGGCAAGACCTACGCGGGCGAGCCCGACGCCCTGATCGAGGACCTGCGCGAGGACGAGGCGATCGCGGCTGCGGACACGCTGCTGCTGACGGTGCCCAACCAGCTCGGCGTGGACTACAACGCCCACGTCATCGAGAACATCGTCCAGCACGTGGCGCCCGCGCTCGGCTGGCGCTGAGGATCGATCGGAACGGAGCCCGGACGGCGGGTGAGCGGGGATCTCACCCGCCCACCCGCTGTCGGCCCCGCCCCGGCGGTGGGACTCTGACGGACATGAGCATCATCCGCACGCCCGAGCCCGCCCAGGCGACCGGCGCCTGGGCGGAGCAGTACGCCGGGGACCTCGAAGCCCTCGGCTACGTGCCGAGCCACACCCGCGTCATGGCCACCAACCCCCAGGCGCACCAGGCGTTCGAGGACCTGACCGGCGCCGTCGCGCAGAGCATCGGCCTGCGCCTGTACGAGCTCGTCACCCTCGCCGCAGCCGGCGCCATCGGCTCCCAGGCGTGCCGCCTGGCCCACGGCCGCAGGTCCCGCAGCCTGTTCGACGACGCCCAGCTCGAACGCATCGCGCTGGACTACCACGCCGCCGGCCTGAGCGACCTGGAGGTCGCGGCCATGGAGCTCGCCGAACGAGTCGGCGGCGACTCCAGCGCCATCACCGAGCGCGACACCCAGCGGCTGCGCGAGCTGGGTCTGGACGACCGGCAGATCGTCGACGTCGTGCTGGCCGCCGCCGCACGCAACTACTACAGCCGCGCCCTGCACGCCCTTGCCGTCGAGCCCGACGTGCCGCCCGACCTCCCCGACAGCCTCCGCGAGGCGCTCCTGACGGGCATGCACCAGCCCGGCCGCTAGGCCGCACAGGGGCTGACCGCGCGCGCAGCCTCCGGCACCGCCGGGTCCGCACGGCCCGGGGCCACCACCAGCGACCGACGCCGCACCAGATCACTCACCGTGCCGAGCGCGTCGCACCGCTCCACCAGGTAGACGCCGGACCACGGTCCCCGCGGACCGCCGCCGACCGCCGCGAGGACCGACCGCTGAGCCGTCCACCGCTCCCAGTGCCGCACGAACTCGTCCGGCTGGACCACACGGCCCCGGTCGAGCTGTCCGTCCAGCGCGTCCGCCAGCGAGACGTCCACCGCGACCAGCACCGGGTCCCAGCCGAACCAGCGGGCCGCCAGACCCAGCAGCTCCCGCCGGCGCTCGCGGGTGGCGGTGTCGTGGACGAGCAGGGGCCTGGTCGCGCGCGGCCCGCGCACCAGGTGCAGCACCGTCGCCAGGAAGTGCAGGGTGTGCGCCGCCCACCGGTAGGCGCCGTACGGCACCCACGACGGCAGCCGCCGGGCCAGGCGGCGCCGGTGCCGGTCGGGGTCCAGCACCACGGCGCGCGGCACCTCCCTGGCCACCTGGGCCAGCAGCGTGCTCTTGCCCGCGCCCGGCACACCGCCCACCACGACCAGCAGACCGCCAGGGACACGAGGAGAGCCGGCAACAGAGCCGGACGGATCAGGGGAGCTCCGGACAGGGCGCGGCCGGGGGAGTGTGGCGGGTGTCGTCACGTGGTCCTCCATACGTAGGGGGCCGGGTGAGCAGCATCGCGCGTGCGGGTCCGCGCCTCCCGGGAACACCCTGGACGGGCGCTGGGCCAGGAACCGGACCACGACCTGACCGGGGGCGAAACCCCAGGTCACGGTCGCGAACAGATGCTCAGTTCCACTCCTAGGAACGAACAGAACCGTCCGTTTTGTTCCCCCTGGTTGTCAGGAGAGTGGGGAGGACGTGGGACGGGCCCGCACACACCGTGGCACCATCACCGGGTGAGCACCGCACCCGACCCGCAGCACCTGCGCGACCTCGCCCTCCTGCGCCGCGTCCGCGACCGCATGGACCGCGAGTACACCCAGCCGCTGGACGTCGCGGCGCTCGCGGCCGGGGTGCACATGTCGGCGGGCCATCTCTCGCGCCGGTTCAAGGCGGCCTACGGGGAGTCGCCGTACAGCTACCTCATGACGCGGCGCATCGAGCGGGCCATGATGCTGCTGCGGCGCGGTGACATGAGCGTGACCGAGGTGTGCTTCGCGGTGGGTTGCTCGTCGCTGGGCACGTTCAGCACCCGGTTCACGGAGCTGGTGGGCGTACCGCCCAGCGTGTACCGCGAGGACCCGGTGCTGGCGGGTCAGGGCGTGGACACCGCCGGGCTGCCGGCGTGCATCGCCAAGCAGGTCACCCGGCCGGTCAGGAATCGAGAAGCGCGCACCGGCTGACCGGATCTAGCGTGGCTCTCATGAGCACGCAGCCGAGCATCACCATCCACCAGACCTTCCTGCCGCACACCGACCCCGAGGCGTCGCTGGCGTTCTACCGTGACGCCCTGGGCTTCGAGGTCCAGCTCGACGTGGGGCAGGGCACCATGCGCTGGATCACCGTTGGACCCGCCGGGCAGGACACCTCGATCGTGCTGACGCCGCCCGCCGCGGACCCGGGCGTCACGGACGCCGAGCGGCAGACGGTCGCGGAGATGATGGCCAAGGGCACCTACGCCGCGGTCATCCTCGGTACGCACGACCTGGACGCCACGTTCGAGCGGGTGCAGGCCAGCGGGGCCGAGGTCATGCAGGAGCCCGTCGACCAGCCCTACGGGTTCCGGGACTGCGCGTTCCGCGACCCGGCGGGCAACACCGTGCGCATCAAGCAGCTCTGAGGCCCGCACCGTGTGCATCCCCGGCCTGTCCGTACCTCCTGGAAGGTCCAGCATGAACGCAGCCAGCACGACCACCACGACGACCGGCACGACGACCGGCACGACGCCCGGCACCGCCTCCGCGACCGGTACGCCCGACGCCGTCCACCCGGCCGACCGGCACGACACGATCGCCGTGCACGGCGCGCGGGAGAACAACCTGCGCGACGTCAGCCTCCGGGTGCCCAAGCGCCGCCTGACGGTGTTCACCGGCGTGTCCGGATCCGGCAAGAGCTCGCTGGTGTTCGCCACCATCGCCGCCGAGTCGCAGCGGATGATCAACGAGACCTACAGCGCGTTCGTGCAGGGCATGATGCCGTCGCTGTCCCGTCCCGACGTCGACCTGCTGGAGGGGCTGACCACGGCCATCGTCGTCGACCAGGAGCGGCTGGGGGCCAACCCGCGGTCCACGCTGGGCACCGTGACGGACACGAACGCGCTGCTGCGCCTGTTGTTCAGCCGTCTCGGCACACCGTCGGCGGGCCCCGCGGTCGCCTACTCGTTCAACGTGCCCGCCCGGACGGCCAGCGGCGTGATGACGTCGGCCACCGGTGAGAAGCAGATCGTGCGCGAGGCGCTCTACCACGGCGGGATGTGCCCGCGGTGCGAGGGCCGCGGCACCGTCTCCGACATCGATCTCGCCGAGCTGGTCGACGAGGACAAGTCGCTCAACGAGGGCGCCATCACCGTGCCCGGCTACAAGGCGGGCGGCTGGTCGGTGCGGTTCTTCACCGAGTCCGGGTACCTCGACGGCGACAAGCCGATCCGCGACTACACCGACACCGAACGGCACGACTTCCTCTACCGGGACGCGACCAAGCGCAAGATCGGCGGCGCCAACCTCACCTACGAGGGACTGGTGCCGCAGGTGCGCCGCTCGATGCTCACCAAGGACCGCGACGCCCTCCAGCCCCACCTGCGCGCGTTCGTGGACCGGGCCGTCACGTTCATCACCTGCCCGGAGTGCGACGGCACCCGCCTGGCCGCGAGCGCCCGCGCCTCGAAGATCCGCGGCATCAGCATCGCCGACGCGTGCGCCATGCAGATCAGCGACCTGGCCGCGTGGGTGCACGGCCTGGACGAGCCGTCCGTGGCGCCGCTGCTGAGCAACCTGGGCAACCTGCTGGACAAGTTCGTCGAGATCGGTCTGGGCTACCTGTCCCTGGACCGGCCGTCGGGCACGCTGTCCGGGGGAGAGGCGCAGCGCACCAAGCTGATCAGCCACCTCGGCTCCGCGCTGACGGACGTCACCTACGTGTTCGACGAGCCCACCATCGGCCTGCACCCCCACGACATCCGGCGCATGAACGACCTGCTGCTGCAGCTGCGCGACAAGGGCAACACCGTGCTCGTCGTCGAGCACAAGCCCGAGACCATCGCGATCGCCGACCACGTGGTCGACCTGGGGCCCGGCGCCGGCAGCGCCGGCGGCACGATCTGCTTCGAGGGCACCGTGGCCGACCTGCGCACCAGCGACACCCTCACCGGGCGGCACCTGGGCGACCGCGCCCGCCTCAAGGACAAGACCCGCACGGCCACGGGCACGCTGGAGATCCGGGGCGCGAGCACCCACAACCTGCGCGACGTCGACGTCGACGTGCCCCTCGGCGTGCTGTGCGTCGTCACCGGTGTCGCAGGCTCCGGCAAGAGCTCCCTGATCCACGGCAGCCTCGCGGGCCGTGACGACGTCGTCATCGTCGACCAGTCCGCGATCAAGGGCTCCCGGCGCTCCAACCCCGCCACCTACACCGGGCTCCTGGACCCCGTCCGCAAGGCGTTCGCCAAGGCCAACGGCGTCAAGCCCGCCCTGTTCAGCGCCAACTCCGAGGGCGCCTGCCCCACCTGCAACGGCAACGGCGTCGTCTACACCCAGCTCGGCTTCATGGACACCGTCGCCACCACCTGCGAGGAGTGCGAGGGCAAGCGGTTCCAGGCCGCCGTCCTGGAGTACCGGCTCGGCGACGGCGAGACCGGCCGGAACATCGCCGAGGTCCTGGGCATGTCGGTCACCGAGGCCGAGGAGTTCTTCGGCAGCGGCCCGGCCCGCACCCCGGCCGCGCACAAGATCCTGCAGCGCCTGTCCGACGTCGGCCTCGGCTACCTCACGATCGGACAACCCCTGACCACCCTGTCCGGCGGCGAACGGCAACGCCTCAAGCTCGCGACCTACCTCGGCGAACCCGGCGGCGTCTACGTCCTGGACGAGCCGACCGCCGGCCTCCACCTCGCCGACGTCGAGAACCTGCTCGCGCTGCTCGACCGGCTCGTCGAGCACGGCAAGTCCGTCGTCGTGATCGAGCACCACCAAGCGGTCATGGCCCACGCCGACTGGCTCATCGACCTCGGGCCCGGCGCCGGCCACGACGGCGGGCAGGTCGTGTTCGAGGGCACGCCCGCCGACCTGGTCGCCCAGCGGTCCACCGTCACGGGGGAGCACCTGGCACAGTACGTCCAGCCGTAGGCCGTCCGTCAGCCCCCGGCACGCACCAGACCCGACTCGTACGCGCACACCACCATCTGCGTCCGGTCCCGCAGCCCGAGCTTGCTCAGGATGCGGGACACGTGCGTCTTGACGGTCTGCTCCGCCAGGAACAGCTCCGTGGCGATCTCCGCGTTCGACCGACCGCCCGCCACCAACCGCATCACGTCCAGCTCCCGGTCCGTCAACGCCCCCAGCGTGGCGTCCGGCGCGGAAGGCCGCGTCGGACGCGCCGCGTAGTCCGCGATCAGCGCCCGCGTGATCTTCGGCGACAGCAACGCCTCACCCGCGGCCACCACCCGCACCGCATGCGTCAGCTCCTCCGGCGGCGAGTCCTTCAGCAGGAACCCGCTCGCCCCCGCCCGCAACGCCGAGAACACGTACTCGTCCGCGTCGAACGTCGTCAGGATGATCACCTTGGGCCCCGTACCCGGCATCCCCATGATCGTGCGCGTCGCGTCCAGACCGTTCACCTTCGGCATCCGGACATCCATCAGCACCACGTCCGGCCGCGTGCGCCGCACCACCTCGGCGATCCCCACGCCGTCGTCCGCCGTCCCCACCACCGTGATGCCCTCGTGCGCCTCAAGGAGCGCCGCGAACCCCGCACGGATCATCGACTGGTCGTCGACCACCAGCACACGGATCGGTTCGGCGTCGGAGAGCGGCACCCACCCAACCTAGCCGACACCCCCGACTTCGCTCTCACGGGTGACGCGACACACCCACCCCAGCGCATAACCTGCCGGTGATGGACCACCCACACACCGCACCCGCGACAGCGGGCACCGCGCCGGGCACCGCACCCGCCCGCGGCGCTCGCCGACCCCGGCTGCGCTCCCTGCGTTCCCTGGCCCGGCTCGACCTGACCGCGTCCTCCATCGCCCGCCGAGAGGTGGTCTGGCTCTGGACCGTGGTCATCGTCGCCGCCGTCGCCCTCGCCGCCGTCGGCTGGCCCGTGACCGCCACCGGCTACGACACGCACCCCGCCGCGGCCATGAGCCTCACCCTGCTGCACTGCGCCGCCGCGATCCTCGCCGTCCGCTGGCCCTGGGCCGGCCTCGGCGCCTCCGTCGCAGCAGCCCTGCCGCTCATGATCGTCACCTCCCACGCCGGCCCCGCCTGGCCGTGGCCCTGGCCCGTGACCGTGCTGCTCACGCACTGCCTCACCGTGCTCGTGCTGGCCCTGCGCCACCCCTGGTACTGGGCCGCCTCCCTCTGGCTCGCCGGCGCCCTGCTCACCGTCCTGACGCCCGCGGCCCTGTCCCACCACCTCGCCCAGGGCGGCGTCGCCAACGGCGTCGTCCTGGTCTCCCTCAGCGGCGGTATCGCCCTGGTCGGCGTCCTCATGCGCCTGTGGATCCTCAGCATCGTCCGCATGGAACAGGCCGAACGCCTCAGCGCCGCCGAGACCAGCCGCCGCCGCGAGCTCGAGGAACGCAACCGCATCGCCCGCGAGCTGCACGACGTCGTGGCCCACAGCATGTCCGTCATCACCGTCCAGGCCACCACCGCCCGCTACCGCCAACCCGGCCTCGAACCCGCCGTCCAGCAGGAGTTCGAGGAGATCGCCACCTCCTCCCGCCGCGCCCTGGCCGAGATGCGCGGCCTCCTCGGCATCCTCCGCGGCCACGACACCGCCCCCACCGCACCCCTGCCCGGACTCGCCGACGTCGCCGACCTCATCGAGTCCACCCGCGCCTCCGGCATCGAGATCACCTACACCGGCACCACCGCAGAAGTCCCGGAAGCCGTCGGCCTCACCGCCTTCCGCGCCGTCCAGGAAGCCCTCAGCAACGCCCTGCGCCACGCCCCCGGATCCACCGCCGCCGTCACCATCACCCTCTCCGACGACGCCCACGACCTCCTCGTCAACGTCACCAACACCGCCCCCGCCCGCAACGACGAACCCAC
This sequence comes from Promicromonospora sp. NPDC050880, assembly GCF_044456525.1. Taxonomy (NCBI): domain Bacteria; kingdom Bacillati; phylum Actinomycetota; class Actinomycetes; order Micrococcales; family Promicromonosporaceae; genus Promicromonospora; species Promicromonospora sp. NPDC050880. Next base: position 26,500 of record NZ_JBITFV010000017.1, on the reverse strand, counting down.
CCCCGGCGCCCGCCTCGGCCTGGCCGGCATCCGCGAACGCGCCGCCGCCCTCGGCGGCACCGTCACCACCGGCCCCACGCCCGACGGCGGCTTCGAGCTCACCGCCACCCTCCCCGTCACCCAGGACGACGACCCACTACTCACGTAGGGGGTCCGAATGGCTCCCACGGGGGACGCCACACCCACGACCCCGTTCCTAGGTTGACGCCATGACGACGACCGAGGCCCCGCCGCGGGCGGCCCGACAACGCCGCACCGCCCGCAACGCGCAGACCAACGACTACTTCGACCTCGTCGAACGAGCCAACGCCGCAGGCCTCATGGGCCGCCGCGTCGGCTGGTACGTCGGCCGCACCACACTCGTCGCCGCCGCACTGGCACTCGCGTTCACCCTGCTGCTCACCCTGGGCCACACCTGGTGGCAGCTCGCCGTGGCCGCCCTGTTCGGCATCGTGTTCACCCAGGGCGCGTTCCTCGCCCACGACGGCGGGCACATGCAGATCTTCGCCTCCGGCCGCCGCAACGAGTGGTTCTCCCGCATCGTCGGCAACCTCGTCGTCGGCCTCTCCATCGGCTGGTGGAACCGCAAGCACAACCGCCACCACGGCCACCCCAACGTGATCGGCAAGGACGGCGACATCGCCACCGGCGCACTCGTGTTCGTACCGGGCCAGGAGCAGGGCCGCACCGGCATCCTCGGCTGGGTCACCCGCCGCCAGGGCTGGCTGTTCTTCCCCATGCTGACCCTGTTCGGCCCCGTGCTGCACGCCAACTCGGTCCAGACCCTCGCCACCGTCCCCGGGATCAAGCACCGCGGCGCCGAGGCGGTCCTGCTCGGCATCCGCCTCATCGGGTTCCCCGCCCTCGTGCTCCTCACGCTCGGCCCCGCCCTCGGCACCGCGTTCCTCGCCGTCCAGCTCGCCGTGTTCGGCACCTACATGGGCGCCACCTTCGCCCCCAACCACAAGGGCATGCCCCTGCTGCCCAAGGACCTCAAGATCGACTTCCTGCGCCGCCAGGTCCTCACCTCACGCAACATCCGCGGCGGCCGGTTCGTCGAGTGGGCCATGGGCGGCCTCAACTACCAGGTCGAGCACCACGTCTTCCCCCGCATGCCCAGCGTCAACCTGCGCCACGCACGCCCCATCGTCCAGGACTTCTGCGCCGAGCACGACATCCACTACACCGAGACCGGACTGCTCGAGTCCTACGGGATCATCGTCGACTACCTCAACCGCGTCGGCCTCGGGCACGCCGACCCCATGGACTGCCCCATCGTCGCGCAGTACCGCTGACCCCACCCTCAGCACCCGGACGACGGCGCTCGCAGTGAGCGCCGGGACGCCGTCGGCGGCGTCGCACCCCGGAACCACCGAGGCGCGACGCCGCCGACGTGCGTCGTCACGCGGCCGGTACGACCGCGTCCAGGAGGGCGAGCTCGTCCTGCGTGAGGCGCAGGGCGCCCGCGGCGACGTTCTGCTCCAGGTGGGCGACGCTGCCGGTCCCGGGGATGGCCAGCACGTGCGGGCCGCGGTGCAGGGTCCAGGCGAGGCGGACCTGCGCCGGGGTGACGCCGTGGGCCTTCGCCACCGTGGCCAGCTCGGCGTCGCCTGTCGGGGCGCTGTCGGACGGCGCGCCGTCTGCCGGTGCGGAGCCGGACGGGCTGGGCGCCGCACCCGCGACCGCGAAGAACGGCACGAACGCGATGCCGTGCTCCCCGCAGAGCGCGAGCAGCTCGTCGGCGGACCGGTTGGTCAGGCCGTACTGGTTCTGCACGCACACGACAGGCGCCACCGTCAGTGCCTCGGTGAGCTGCTCCGGCAGCACGTTCGAGATGCCGAGGTGCCTGATCAGGCCGGCGTCGCGCAGCTCGGCGAGGGCGCCGAAGTGCTCGGCCACCGACTCCCGGTCCTGCTCGTGCCCGGTGCCCCAGCGCAGGTTGACCACGTCGAGGTGGTCACGCCCGAGCTGGCGCAGGTTCTCCTCGACCTGGCCGCGCAGCTGGTCGGGGCGGGCCATCGGCTCGAACCCGCCGTCCCGGGACCGGGCCGGGCCCACCTTGGTGGTGATGACCAGGTCGTCGCCGTAGGGCTGCAGGGCGGTGCTGATCAGCTCGTTGGCGGAGCGGCCGGGCGTGAAGTAGAACGCGGCGGTGTCGATGTGGTTCACGCCGAGCTCCACGGCCCGGCGCAGGACGGCGATCGAGTCCGCGCGCGGCCGCGGCGGGTCCCAGGGCATGCCCATGAGCCGCATGGCGCCGAGGCCGATGCGGTGGACCGTCCGGTCGCCGAGCTGCCAGGTGCCGGCTGCGGCGGCGTCGGGGGTCGTGGTGGTGGTCGGGTCGGTGGGTGTTGTCGTCATGCGTCCAGCGTCACGCCGTCTGCCGCCGGTCCCGGCACGATGGCAGGTTGTTGCCGTCCTTGGCACGGGGGAGCGGCAGGAGGGAGGATCGTGGTCATGCAGACGGGCCAGGCCGTGACCATCGTGCGCGGGGAGCAGGAGCTCATGGAGCGCACCATGCACCTGTTCGCGACGGCCACCGAGGTGTCGTGTGCCGCCAACGACCTCGCGACGTGGGCGGCCGCCCAGACGTCGGAGGAGCTCGCCCACCTGGTCCGGCACCGCCGGCCCGGCGACGTGAAGATCCGCAAGGTCTACCGTTCCGCCCTGCTGCTGGACGCCTTCGCGGCCCGGGGTCTGGCCCGCGACCGGGACCGGCACGGTGCGCAGATCCGGATCACCACCGAGGAGATCAACGAGACGATCATCCTCGACCGCCGGCTGGTGATCATCGCCGGCGACCTCACCGCAGGACAGCGCAGCTACAGCGTGATCACCCAGCCCGAGACCGTGCAGGGCGTCACCTCGCTGTTCGAGGCGGCGTGGCGCTCGGCCACCGACCTGGCCGTCTACGACGCGCGGATCGCCGACATCCGCCGGATCGCGCCCCAGGTGCTGGACCTGCTCGGTCAGGGCGTCAAGGACGAGACGGCCGCTCGCATGCTCGGGCTGGGCGTGCGCACCTACCGCCGTCGGGTCGCGGAGCTGATGGAGGCGCTCGGTGCCGGCTCCAGGTTCCAGGCGGGCGTGCGGGCTCGGGAGCTTGGGCTGGTCTGACGTCGGGCTGGTCTGACGTCGGGCCGGGGCGGGCGTCGGGAGGGCCGGGGCGGGGGAGCGGGGCGTGTCAGTGGCGGGTGCGAGACTCCTGCCGTGACTGAACGCGCCCCCGTACCGACCGACACCGTCGTCCGGCTCGCCGCGATCCTCGAGCGCCTGCCGGAGTGCAAGGAGCACGACGCCTGGACGGGTGTCGCGTGGAAGACGCGGGGAGCGACGGTCGCACACGTGTTCGGGGGAGAGGACGGCCTGGTCCGGATCACGTTCCGCGCCGAACCCGACGAGGTCGAGGCGTTCCAGCACCTGGGCCCGCACTACTTCAAGGCGGACTGGGGAAGCAACGTCGTCGGACTCGTGCTGGACGAGGCCACGGACTGGGAGGAGCTGACCGAGCTGCTCACCGATTCGTACTGCATCCAGGCACCGCAGCACCTGGCGGAGCAGGTCGACCGGCCGGGCATCCGGGATGCCGGATGAGTAGTGTCGTGTCATGACGCACTCAGGTGGAACGGTGGATCGCACCCTGGTGCAGAACTGGGTGCGCGACTACGAGCGGCTGTGGCGCACGCCCGGCACGGAGCGTCTGGCCGACCTGTTCAGCGCCGACGCCTCGTACCTGACGTCGCCGTGGGCGGAACCGATCGTGGGGCTGCCGGCGCTGCGGGAGTTCTGGGACGCGCACCGCGACGGCCCGGACGAGGCGTTCACGATGACCAGCGAGGTGGTTGCGGTCGACGGTGCGACGGCGGTGGTACGGGTCGCGGTGGAGTACGAGGCCCCTGACGGGAGCTGGCGCGATCTGTGGCTGCTCACGTTCGACGGCGCCGGACGCTGCGCGGCGTTCGAGGAATGGCCGATCGCACCGTCCCGTGATTCTGCCGTGTGATTTCGCCGTGTGACTGCGTCTGTGTGACCGCGTCCGCGTAGCTGCGTCGTGGCGAGTGGTTCAGGCCAGATTCTGCACCTGGTGCTTGAGTTTCCGGTCTTCAGCAGCAGAACCGATAATGTACATTATGTCATTTCGGCGGCGATGCAGGGGTGTCTTGCCTCTGCCCCGCGGTGCAGGCGGCCGGGTTCATACCTTCGCGCTCAGAGTCCCCGCGCACCGCTTCGCGCCGAGCTCTCTCACGAGCCCTGCGATCGCTGCGCAAGCCCTGCGATCGCTGCGCAAGTTTGCTGACCGCAACGTGGCGGGCTGCCGCGTGAGCCGGCACGTTGCCCGCGGCGCCACGGGCCGCCGAAGAGTCTTTCGGCCGTTCGGTCCATTGCACGACGCCGGAGCCTGTGTTCGGTCCGATGCCCTGAGATCGGTCGTGCGATGGGCCGATCTCAGGGCATCGGACCGAACACACTGTCGCCACCGATGCATCGGACCGAACGCGCTGTCACCGCCGGTGCATTCGACCGAGCTCGCCGTTGCTACCGGTGCGGATGACCGAAACCCCCCTGGCGCCGCCGTGCGGATGACCGAATCAGCTCGCCGTGGCAGTGTGGATCGCCGAACGGGACTGGCACGTCTTCGTGGTTGGCCCCGGTTGCACGCCGGGCCGTTCTGGATTGGTCACCCTTCCCCGCCCTCTTCCACATCAGGTCGTAACCACTGCTCTAAAGGATTGTGTATAGCGCAACACAAACCTATGCAAACCTCAGCATATTGGGGCGGCAGCGCACCGGAAACGAGCGGCGATCGGCGGCGTCCGGGACATACGATCCGGAGACGATGAACCTCGACGGCATGCTCGCGGCGTCCACGCGCACCGTGGTGCTCGTGGAGGGCGACAGCGACCGTGCGGCGATCGACGCCCTCGCTGCACGCTGGGCGCTCCCCCTGCCGGACCTCGGCGTGCAGATCATCGCCATGGGTGGCATCACGAACATCGGCCACTACCTCGCGGCCCTGGCAGAGGTCGCCACTCCGGAGGTCGCCACCCCGGAGATCACCGATCCGCACGACGGCACCCGGCCCCCCGCGCCCGGCACCGGCCCCGCAGAAGGGCACCGGTCCCCCGCCGTCGAGCACACAACCCCGCCCCCCACCGGCCCGGCCCGGACGGTACGCCTGTGCGGCCTGTACGACGCCGCCGAGGCGCGCTTCGTCGTCAACGGCCTCGACCGCGCCGGCCTGCGCCCCTCCGCGAGCGCCGCTCCCCTGGCGAGCGCCGGTTTCTTCCGGTGCGAGCGTGACCTGGAGGACGAGCTGCTCCGGGCCGTGGGCACCGAGCGGTTCCTGGCCCTGATCGGGTCGGAGGGTGAGCTGGGCAGCTTCGAGCGGCTGCGGCGTCAGCCGGCCCAGCAGGGGTGGTCCACCATGCGGGTGCTGCACCGGTTCCTCGGGAGCCGGAGCGGCCGTAAGGAGCGGTATGCGCGCCGCCTGGTGGAGGTGCTCCCCCTGGACCGGGTGCCGGATCCGCTGGACGCGGTCCTGCGGTGGGCGGTGGGTGACGGCGTCGCTCAGGGGCGTCGCGGGTCCAGCACGACCATCCCGGCGCGCGGGGCGGAGTCCATGGCCGGGACCAGCTCGGCGGCCTCGGCCATGCCGACCACCCGGTCCAGCAGGTCCTGCGGGCGCAGCGCCCCGGACGACACGAGGCCGAGCATCTCGGGGTAGTCGGCGGCGGCCATGCCGTGGCTGCCGAGCACGTCGAGCTCCCAGGCGATGACGCGGCCCATGGGGACGCGCGGGCCGCCGTCGACCGGGGCGAAGAGCCCTACCTGGACGTGGCGGCCGCGGCGGCGCAGGCTCGTGATCGCGTCGGCGCAGGTCTGCTCGCTGCCGACGGCGTCGACGGCGACGTGCGCACCCCCGTCGGTGAGCTGGTGCACCACGGCGGGTACGTCGAGCCCGTCGGCGAGCACGGTGTGCGTGGCGCCGGCGCGGCGTGCGGCGTCCAGGGCGGCCGGGGTGCGGTCGACGGCCACGACGTGGGCGCCGCGGGCCACGGCGATCATGACGGCGCTGAGCCCGACGCCACCGGCGCCCACCACGACTGCCCACTCCCCTGCCCGGACCTGGGCGCGTCCGGCCACGGCGCGGTAGGCGGTGGCGAACCGGCACCCGAGGCTCGCGGCGGTCTCGAACGTGATGTCGTCCGGGACGGGGACGAGGTTGGCGTCGGCGGCGTGCAGGACGACGAGCTCGGCGTAGGAGCCCCAGTGGGTGAAGCCGGGCTGGGTCTGGTCGGGGCAGACCTGGGCCTGCCCGGTGCGGCACCAGTGGCAGGTGCCACAGCCGCTGACGAACGGCACGGTGACCCGGTCCCCCACGTGCCAGCGCGTGACGCCCGCGCCCACCTGCGCGACGGTGCCGGCGAGCTCGTGCCCGGGGACGTGCGGCAGGGTGGTGATGTCGGCGTCGTGCCCGGACCAGGCGTGCCAGTCGCTGAGGCACAGGCCGGTGGCGTGGACGCGCACGACGACACCGCCGTCGGGCGCCACGGGGTCGGGCACCTCGCGGACCTGGACGGGGCCGTGGAACTCGTCGAACTGGATGGCGCGCACCCGCGGATTCAACCACGGGCACCCGCACCGTGTCCGGCAGGCGCCCCTACTCCCCTGCCAGGATCCGCCGCACCGGGTCGAACGCCTCGGTCAGCTCCTGCCCCACCACCACGTACGAGATGCCCAGGCGCTCGCGGCGTTCGCGGGTGTGCCCGGGCCGGCGTGGTGGGGGTGGGTCTTGTCGCAGGTCAGGGGCGCATTCCGGCATATCGGGAGTGTCAGTGGTGGCGCTTAGGGTGGCGGTCATGGTCGCTCCTCCGCGCCTTGAGCGCATCACTGTCGACGAAGCCGTGCGCCGTTATCTGGCGGCGGTGGAGGTCGAGACGATCCGTGGTGTCCTGTCTCCTGCGACGGCGCGCAGCTATACGCGTGACGTGACGGAGTTCGGGCGGTTGGCGGGCCGGGAGCGGGTCCTGGACGACGTGACGGGTGCTGACGTGGACACGGTGCTGGTGCGGTACCAGTCGGCGCCGGACGCCCGGTACACGGATCCGGGCCGTAAGCCGGGTCCGGGGCGCAGTACGGCGACGGTGAACCGGTTCCGGCAGTCGGTGACCCGGTTCTTCGCGTACGCGGCGCGGGAGTGCTGGGTGCAGGCGGACCCGATGCAGTGGGCGGCTCCCCCGGCGAAGGTGCGGGGCACGTTGCGCACGGCGCGGACGGCGTTGTCGGCGGGGGCGGCGCGGAGCCTGCTCGCGGTCGCGCCGACGGACGCGCCGGCGCGGACGGACCAGGATCTGGTGCTGCGGGACCGGCTGGTGGTGGCGCTGCTGCTGGTGCTGGGTCCGCGGGTCTCGGAGCTGGCGCGCGCTGATCTGGACGACGTGGCGCGGGAGCCGGGGCGGGCGACGTGGCGGATCCGCGGCAAGGGTGGCAGTACCCGCACGGTGACGCTGTCGCCGCCGCTGTCCAGGGCGTTGGAGGACTACCTGTCGGGTCTGCGCCCGTCGCTGGCGGCCAAGCGCCCGCAGGACGACGACGCGCAGCGTGCCCTGCTGCTGTCGTGGCGTGGCCGCCGGATCGACACCCAGGCGATCCGGGCGCTGCTGGCGCGGGCGGTGCGCCGCATGCCTGCCCCGTACCAGCGGGAGGCGACGCCGCACGCGCTGCGGCACACCACGGCGACGCTGCTGGTGGCCGACGGGTGGGACGTGAAGGTGGTGGCGGAGCTGCTGGGGCACGCGTCGATCGCCACGACCGGTGTGTACCTGGACCGGATCGAGGGTGAGCTGGCGGCGGCGATCCGGTCGCATCCGCTGGCGGGCGCGATGGAGTGAGGGAGCGCGCTCAGCGGGGTGCGGACGAGGGCAGGGTCACCGTGACCCTGGTCCCCTCCCCCGCGGTGCTCTGCACCTCGAGGGTGCCGCCGTGGGCGTCGACGATGGCCTGGGCGACGGGAAGCCCGAGGGCGATCTCACGGGGCCGGCGGGGGGCGCCGTCGGCCCCGTGAGAGCGTGTGGTGAGTCGTGCGAGCTCGTCGGGGTGCAGGCCGGTGCCGGTGTCGGCCACCTCGAGCAGGACCTGGCGGCCCGCCGGGCCGTCCGTGACCCCGGTCGGTGGCCTGTGCCCGCCGGGACCGTGGTCGTCCCGGACGTCGACGCGCAGCGTGACGGCGCCGCCGCGTGGTGTGTGCCGGAGGGCGTGACTCACCAGGGTGTCGACCATCTGCGCCAGGAGCTCCGGGTCGCCCGGCACCGTGGCCGGGTCCGTGCCTGGGTGCGTGTCCGTGGTGGTGTCGGTGTCCGGTGTCGTCATGGTGAGTGTCAGACCGGCGGCCTCCACCGCGGGGCCGAGCTCCTCGGCGCGGGCCCGTACGACCCGGGCCAGGTCCACGTCCCTGGGGTGCACGTCGAGCTGCCCCGCCGCGAGGCGGGCGCTGACCATGAGCTCGTCGGTCAGGTGCAGCAACCGCCGCCCGTTGCGCTCGATCACGCCCACGTACCGGTGCTGCTCGGGCGTGAGCGTGTCCGTGTCCAGGAGCTGTGCGTACCCGAGCACCGAGGTCAGGGGCGAGCGCAGCTCGTGACTGAGCATCGCGATCAGGTCGTACTGCGTCTGCCCGGCGGGTTGCGCCCGGCGGTCCCGTACCAGCCGTGCCACTCCCGCACTGCCGAGGGCCACCACGAGGGCGACCAGGGGCATCACGACGGTCCGGGGCACGAGCAGGTCGACGGCGGCCTCGGGTGCCGCGAGCGCCGTGGCGACCTGGACGCCGGTCGCACCGGCGACGGCCAGCACCACGGCGGACCATGACCCGCGCAGTCCCAGGGTGGCTGCGGGCAGTACGAGCAGCGCGTCCGCGGCGGTGACGGCGGCGCCGGAGCCGTGCTGCAGGGCCACCAGGGCGCCCATCTGCGCCAGCGGCAGCACGGACTGCCACGTGTCGGCGACGCGGGCCCAGGGGATCAGCACGCCGGCGTTCTGCACGGCCAGGACGAGCAGCAGGCCGAGCCACATGCCGAACCAGGTGGCGGCCCCTGCGTGGACCGGTCCGCCCGGCACGAGGAAGGTGAGCAGCCATGTGATCGCGTACAGGACCGTGAACGGCACCTGCCGCAGTCCTACCGCCTGGGGTGCCAGGAACCGGTCCACGAGCCCTCCTCCGCTCGGTGACGGCCCCTGCCCCAGGCCGCCCCGCCTAGTTCCGACGGTAGGCAGGAACGTCGTGCCGCGCCCGTCGTGGTACGGGTGTCATACGGGCGTCATACGGGTGTCAGTGGAACGTGGAGGCGTAGTACGTCTGCTGGTCCACGTTCTCCACGGTCACGTCTCCGGTGCGTTCCAGGTGGCGGCGCAGGTGGTCGGCGAACCGCAGCGACTCGTCGTTGAACCGGGACACGTCGTAGGCGCACACCACGCGGTGCTCGGCGAGGTGGGCGACCAGGGTGTCGATCATGTCCATGAAGGTGCGGGTGGACCGGCGGTGCGGGTGCACGAGCGTGAACCCGACGTACCAGACCGCGCCGCGGGCGGCGTGCTCGGGGTAGCGGGCGGCGAAGAACTCGGGGCTCACCCAGGGCACGGCGGCGAGGTCGGTCGCGAGCGTCGTCAGCCCCACCGCCTCGCCGTGCTCGTCCCGGGCCAGCAGCTTGGTCACGCGGGGGTCGGCCATCTCGGCGTCGAACTCCCGGCGGTGCAGCACGTGCCGGGCGGCGGCGCGGGTGCGCAGCGGCTCGAAGGCCTCCAGGTACAGGGCCCAGAACCGGTCCGCGACCGCGCCGGAGACCGTCTCGCGCAGGACGACGTCAGCGTCCATGGCCCGGCACCCCCCAGCCGACGCTGCGGTAGGTCGCGACCACCACGGCGCACACGGGCAGCGTCCGGCACGTGATGCCCACGATGCGGCGCCCCTGGGGCCGGTAGGCGCCGCCGCGGGTGGCGGACAGGTCCTCCAGGCTGTGCGTGAGGTCTGCGGAGACCTGCTCGCGCGAGGGCCCCTCGTGCTCGACGAACAGGCCGGCCCCGTCGCCGTCGTCGTGCCGGGACCAGGCGATGCCCGCCCAGGCGTCGTGCCCGGGCAGCGAGGCGTGCGCCCGGGCGTACACGCAGTACAGGGCGTCCCCGTGCGCGCCGCGCAGCTGTCCCGGCCCGTGCACCTCCTGGACGCGGCTGCCGGGCGGGATGATCGAGCTGAGCCGGATGAGGTTGAAGTCGCTGACGCCGGCGCTCGCCAGGGCGGCGTCGAACGCGGCCAGGGTGGTGCGCCCGGTGCCGGTCCCGGCACTGACACGGATGACCAGTGGGTCGGGCCGCGGGTCGGTCAGTCGGTCAGTCAGTGGGTCAGTCATGGTGTCCTCGAGGACGGGAGATCGCCGGACTCGCCGAGCCCGCCGGTGCGCCCGGCCGCGGCGTCCAGCAGGTCCAGCACGGAACGCAGCACGGCGTCGGGCGCCGCCTGCCCCTTGGTCAGGAACACGGTACGGCCCAGCTGGAGGTCCTTCCGTTCCTGCGTGCCGACCTCGGCACCCGAGTAGACGACCAGCGGCACCCGGCGCAGCCGCCCGTCACGCCGCAGGTCGGCCACCAGCTCCCGCCCGCCCCCGCCGGACACGGTGAGGTCCAGGACCACGAGGTCCGGGTCGGCGCCGTGCGCCAGCGCTCCCCTGGCCTCCTCCACCGAGCGCGCCTGCCGGACGGCGAGACCCCCGTTCTCCAGGACGGTCGCCACCACGCTGCGCAGGTCGTCGTCGTCCTCGACCACGAGGATCCGGCTGTGGTGCGGCTGGCGGCGGATGACGTCCCGGACGGTCTCGATCAGGCGTGCGGGGTCCACGGGCTTGACGAGCCAGTCGTCCGCGAGCGCCGCGGTCTCCAGCACGTCGCCCGGCCGCGTCCCGGACACCACCACGACCGGCACCCCGGCCGTGGCCGCGGACCGTCGCAGCTGGCTGAGCACCTCGGCGCCGCTCGTGCCCGGCATCGCGAGGTCCAGGACGAGCACGTCGGGATGCTCGTCGTCGATGACGTCGAGCACGGCCTGCCCGTCGGTGACGCCCACGACGTCGTACCCGCGTGCCTCCAGGACCGCGCGGAGCACCTCCACGACGTCCGGGTCGTCGTCGGCGACCAGCACCCGGGTCGGTGCCTGGACGCCCTGCTGCCGGGGCTCCGGGGCCCGGCCCGTCTCCGGTGCGGCGCGGCGCAGCGTGAACCGGAAGCTGGATCCGTGCCCCTCGCCCTCGCTGACGGCCCACAACCGTCCGCCGTGCAGCTCCACGATGCTGCGCGCGATCGGCAGCCCGAGCCCGGAGCCACCCCGCTCACGCGTCGTCGAGGCGTCGATCTGCTCGAACCGCCGGAAGACGGCCTCCAGCTTGTCGGGCGGGATGCCGCGTCCCTCGTCCTCGACACGCAGCTCGACGAAGTCCCCCACGGGCACGCTCGTGACGCGCACGGTGCTGCCCGGCGGGGAGAACTTCACCGCGTTGCCCAGCAGGTTGGTCAAGGTCTGCACGATGCGCTCGGCGTCCGCACGGACGACCTCCGTGCTGTGCTGCGGTGCCAGGGTGACGCCGGCCTCGTCGGCCAGGACCGAGACCTGGTCCACCGCGGCGGCCACCAGCTCGCCGACCGGGTGGTCGGCCAGCTCGAGCTGTGTCGTGCCGGCGTCCAGGCGCTCCACGTCCAGGATGTCGTCCACGAGCCGCGCGAGGCGCTCGCTGCTGCCCAGGGCGATGTGGACCATGCGTGCGGCCTGTTCGGGCGCGTCGTGGAACGCTCCACCGTCCAGGAGGCCGAGCGCACCGCGGATGGCGGTCAGCGGGGTGCGCAGCTCGTGGCTCACCACGGACACGAACTCGTCCTTGATGTTCTCCATCTCGCGTCGTTCGGTCACGTCACGGAACGCGACGACCGCGCCGCGGATCCGGCCGTCGTCGCGCAACGGGCTGGCCGTCACCTCGACGGGCACCTCCTTGCCGTCCAGGCGCAGGTAGACGTCCTGCTCGGCCGTGACCGTGATGCCGTCGCGCACCGCCTCGGTGATGTAGCAGTTCTCCGCGGGCAGCCGGGTGCCGTCCTGCGCCGGGGCGTGGAAGGTGGCGTGCGCGTCGCGGCCCACCAGCTCACCGGCGGGCGCACCGAGCGTGTGCGCCGCGGCCGCGTTCACGAACGTCACCCTGCCCTGCAGGTCCACCCCGTAGATCCCGTCGGCCACGGACTCCAGCGTCCGCTCCCGCTCGCTGGCCAGCGAGCGCAGCTGCGCGGTGCGTTCCCGCACCCGTCGCTCCAGCCCGTGCCGCAGGGACTCGTTGTCCACCACCACCAGGATCTGCCGCACCACGACCGCCACGAGCACCGCGACCCACAGCGCGTTCGCCACCCACGGCAGGCCCGCACCGCCCTGCGCCTGGGTCACGCGGGTCAGCGCGGCGGCCAGGAACAGGCAGAACGTGACCACCGTGCCCAGCACGGGAGTCCCCTCCCCGGACCGGGTCACGACCGGGGCACCGGAGGCCGCCGGATGGCGCGCGGCCAGGGCGATGGCGAGGTAGCCGCCCACCCACCCGGCATCGACCGGGCTGCCGAACGTGAACCCGTCCGTCGCCGACAGCAGAGCGAACGCCACGTCCGCCACCGTGTACAGCACGAACCCGCCACCCACCAGCACCAGCGGCACCCGTTCGGCGGCACTGGACCGAGTCAGCACCTGCACCGCGAGCGTGGCCAGCAGCGCGTCCACCACGGGCAGCGCATACGCCGTGAACGCCGGCTGCGTGGCCTGCGCGACCGGGTCGAGCGCCACGGCGAACAGCGCGATGTACAGCACCGAACCGCCCACCACCACGCTGTCCAGGAGCATCCGCACCAGGTCCTGGCCGCGCGGCCGCACCGCAGGGAACAGCGACAGCCCCACCACGCCGAACAGCAGCGCCGCGATGTAGACGGCGTCACCCGTCTCCGGGTCGCCCGCCAGCCCGGAGTACACGTTCCCGGCCAGCCCCACCACACCACCCAGGGACAGCGCACCCCAGGCCCGACGCCGGCGCCCCCTGGACTGCACCGCACGCCACCCGCAGCTCACCGCCGTGACGACACCGGCGGCCGCGAGCGCCACCATCGAGATCTGCTGGCGCACGGACTGCTCCAGCGGCCCGGCCAGCGCCACGACGAACAGCAGGAGCGCCGTGCCGCCGACCCAGCACCAGCGGACGAAGCTCTCCCGTGACCCCTGCGCGGAGCGCGGCGACCCCATACGGCGAGAGTAGGTCAGCCGTGTGGGCCCTGCATTTCACCTTCCGCTTTTCACCTTCCGCTTCTCACTCTGCCCGCGCACCGCGCCCTGACCAGGGACGCGTCAGGTCCACCCGAGCAGGTCCGCGATCTGATCGGGCAGCGTCAACGGGTCGAACGGCTTGGCCAGCACCCCGGCGACCCCGAGCTCCTCGTACCGGCGCCGCTCGGCGGGCTGCACCTTCGCCGTCAGGAAGATGACCGGCACGTCCTGGGTGCGCGGGTTCTCCTGGAGACGGGAGAACGTGGCCGGCCCGTCCATCGCCGGCATCATGACGTCCAGCAGCACCGCGTCCGGGGGGTCAGCCTCGCACGACGCGACCGCCTGGGCACCGTCCGCGGCCACGTCCACGTCCCACCCGGCAACCACCTCCAGGCCGGTCCGGACGACCTCCCGGATCGCCTCCTCGTCGTCGACCACCAGGATCCGTCGGCTCATCGGGCCTCCTCCAGGGCACGCACGTCGGACAGCTTCGGCTTCCGCCCCCTGGACCTGCAGCCAATCCTCCCACCGACCGGGCGCTCGCGGCGGAGGAACACCGGGTGCAGGCCGACGCGCCGGTCATTCCGAGATCCCCGAGGTGGGAGCGGGTACCGTGAGTGCGTGCCGTCCCGCAAGTTTCCCAGCCTGCCGAAGCTCACCCTCGACCTGCCCCCGGACTTCGTCCGGCAGGTGCGCACGTTCGCCACGCGCGCAGCGATCGTGGCGGCCGCCGTGCCCGTCACCGCCGCGGTCGCGCTGACCGTCACGGACAAGATCCGGCGGCGCATGCACCCGCTCACGGAGAAGTTCCCCACCGAGAAGCCCCTCACCGAGTACATCGACGAGACCGCCACCACCGTCTACACCTACGGCGCCGACCTGTACGAGGCGATGCTGGAAGCCATCCGCGGCGCCCGCACCTCGGTGATGCTGGAGTCCTACATCTGGAAGGACGACGAGGTCGGGCGGCAGTTCAAGCAGGCCGTCATCGACGCCGCCGACCGTGGTGTCGACGTCTACGTCATCGTGGACGGCTTCGCCAACCTCGTCGTGCCCTACTCGTTCTTCCGCTTCCCGCCGTCGGTGCACGTGCTGCGGTTCCCCGTGCTGCGCCGCGGCATGGCCTACCTGAACGTCCGCACCTCCGGGCGCGACCACCGCAAGATCCTCGTGGTCGACGACGAGATCGGGTTCGTCGGCGGGTACAACATCGGCTCCCTGTACGCCACCCAGTGGCGCGACACCCACGTACGCCTTGCCGGACCGTCCGTGTGGGAGCTGCGCAACGCGTTCGTCGACTTCTGGAACCGGCACCGCAAGCCACGCCACCCCGTGCTGACCGACATCGGGTCGAACACGTGGATGCCGCACCTCAAGGCGGCCCGCAACGCCCCCTCCGAGCTCGTCTTCCCGATCCGCGGCATCTACCTCGACGCCATCGACCGCGCCACCAGCCACGTCTACATCACCCAGGCGTACTTCATCCCCGACCACGACATCCACGCCGCGCTGCTGGCGGCCGCCGCCCGCGGCGTCGACGTCCGCGTCCTGGTACCGCACCGCTCCAACCACGTCGTGGCCGACTGGCTCGCCCGCGGCCAGTACGCCTCCCTGCTGCGCGGCGGCGTCCGCATCTTCCTGTACCAGGGCGCCATGGTGCACGCCAAGACCGCGACCATCGACCGCCGCTGGACCACCATCGGCACCGCCAACATCGACCGGCTCAGCCTCACCGGCAACTACGAGGTCAACCTCGAGATCGTCGACCCCGGCCTGGCCGCCCGCATGGAGGACGTGTTCGCCATGGACCTGTCCAACGCCACCGAGCTCACCCTCGCCCAGTGGGAGGAGCGCGGCACCGTCGCCAAGATCGGCGAGTACCTCCTCATCCCGCTGCGCCCCCTGCTGTAGCACGGGAGCACAGCGGGACCAGGCCGACGGCTCAGACCGTCCTCACGCCGCCAGCGACTCCCCCGCCGTCAGCCGCGCATAGACGTACTGCCCACCGAGCCGCGCCGTGTCCAGCCACCGGCCCGTCAGCATGTGCCCGATGTCGGACAACAGCCCGTCGTGCACCGGGACCACCGTGACCGCCGGAACCGAACGCGCGAAGTCGATCGCCTCCCGCAGCTTCATCCACGGCCCCGACACCGGCACCAGCAGCACGCCGACCCGGCCACCGGGCACCTGCGCGGGCGGCACGAAGGAGTCGCCCGGGTGGTACACGCTGCGCCCGCCGGCCTCGACCAGGTAGGTCACGTTCACCGGCAGACCAGGCACCTCCGGGTGGATCTCGGCGTGCGCACCCCCGCCCACCGTGACCCGCGCACCGCCGACCTCCAGCACGTCACCGGGCGTCACTGCGTGCAGGCGCTCGCGGGCCGCGCCCGCGGTGGCCAGGTTCTCGATGGCGGACGCCGGCCCCCAGACCTGCGCCGCGGGGGTGGTGCGGAGGTGTTCTGCGACGGCGGCCGGGTCCAGGTGGTCGGCGTGGTCGTGGGTGATCAGCACGGCTGTGGCGCCCGTGAGCGCGCCGGTGTCGCTGAAGGTTCCGGGATCGATGACGACGCGTGCGCCGTCGGGCAGAGCGACCGAGACGCACGCGTGCCCGTGGAAGGTGAGCTGCATGGTGGCAGGCTACGCCCGCCGGGCGAGTGGTGCGGTCAGACGGCGGACCGTGCGGCCCGCCGCTGCGCCAGCTCGTCGCCCTCGACGGCGGGGACGCCGGGCTCGCCCTGCTCGATGGTCTCGGTCGGCATCTGGGACAGGGTGCCCTCGATCTCGCGCCAGACCCGCCCGACGGCGATCCCGAACACGCCCTGACCGCCGGCCACGAGGTCGACGACCTCGTCGGGCGAGGTGCACTCGTACACGCTCGCGCCGTCGGACATGAGGGTGATCTGGGCCAGGTCCTCGACGCCGCGTTCCCGCAGCGCGGTGACGGCGGTGCGGATCTGCTGCAGGGAGACGCCGGTGTCCAGGAGTCTCTTGACGACCTTGAGCACCAGGATGTCGCGGAAGCTGTACAACCGGTGGGTGCCGGACCCGGTGGCGGGCTTGATGCTCGGCTCGACCAGGCCGGTGCGGGCCCAGTAGTCGAGCTGACGGTAGGTGATGCCGGCGATGTGGCACGCCGTGGTGCCGCGGTAGCCGGTCGTGGCGTCCTGCTCCGTCAGGTCCTCACCGAAGAGGAGACCCTGCGCGCCGTGCGGGACCGTAGCGCGTGTGGCTCTCTCACCGCTGGTGTTCACTGTGCCTCCTGGGGTGTCGTGGCCACGCTATGGCGCGTCGTAGGTGATTTCAAAGATGCGCGCCGTGAAACGCCCGGCGTGTCGCGAGTTGTTCCCCGGGCGGGGTGGCGGTCAGCCGTTGCGTCCGGGTCCGGGGCTCCCTCCGCCGGGTGGTCCGAGGAAGTCCTCGGGGGTGACGTGGTCCAGGAAGTCGCGGAAGCGCTCGACCTCGGCCTGCTGGTCGACGTCGACGATCTCGACGCCGGCCAGGGCCACGATCTCGGCCGAGCACAGGACGGGGCTGCCGGTGCGCACGGCCAGCGCGATCGCGTCGGAGGCGCGTGAGTCGAGGTGCACGCCGTTGCTCAGCACGAGCTCGGCGAAGTAGATGCCGCCCTCCAGGGCGACGATCTCGACGCGTTCGAGCACGACGCCCACGGCGCCCAGCACGTCCCGCAGCAGGTCGTGGGTCATGGGCCGCGGGGTGGCCAGGCCGGCCTGCGCCATCGCGATCGCGCTGGCCTCACGGGCGCCGATGACGATCGGGACGGCGAGATCGGCGGCGCTGTCGAGCAGCAGCACGACGATCTCCTGATCGCGTTGCTGCTGTCGCACACCGAGGATCTCCACGGGAACCATCGGTACGTCGTCCGGCCTCACTCTTTCACCGTACGGCGTCCGGCGGTCGCGCGTCGCGCGCTCGGAGCAATTTTCTGGTCACGTGGTGGTCGGCCACGTGCCAAAGAAGGGTGAAATCCCGTCTCAGCCGAGGTCGTCGATGCCCTGCCGGATCCAGGCGGCGTGCAGCCGGGTGAACAGCTCGCCCATCTCACCGGCCATGCTGGCCGCGCGGCCCCGCGCGGCGGTGGCCTGCTGGCTGCGCAGCGGGGCCACGACCTGGTCCACGAGCGTGACCTGCCGGTCGGCGGCGGTGCGGAAGGAGCGCAGGTGGCGGGGTTCGATGCCGAACTGGGCCAGGGCCGCGGCGATCCGGACGACGTCGACGGCGCTGGAGCCGAAGGTGCCGCCGGAGGCGGGCAGCAGCCCGGACCGGGCCAGGTCCTGCACGAACTCCTCGGTGACGCCGGCGGCGTCGGCCACGGACCGTGCGGTCCAGCGGCGCCTCGCTGGCGCGCCGATGCCGGCCAGGCGCGGTGCGGGGTGCTCTGCCGAGTCGGGGTCGGCGTCCATCGCGGCCAGGCGTTCCTTGATGGCCTTCAGCGGCATGTAGCTGTCGCGCTGCTCGGTCAGGACGAAGCGCAGGCGTTCGACGTCGGCCTGGCTGTACTGCCGGTAGCCCGAGGGGGTCCGCACGGGCTCGATGAGGCCCTGCTCCTCCAGGAAGCGCAGCTTGGAGTGCGACACGGAGGGGAACTCCTGGCCCAGGGCGCGCAGCACGTCGCTGATGCGCATGGTGGGCTGCCGGGAGATGCCCCGGGGCCAGGGCGCGTCGGCGTCACCCGGGTCCCGGCCCGACGCGGGGTCGGGACCGGGCTCGGGGTCGCGGTGGACGCGTGCGGCGCCGGCCGTCACGGGGCGGGCGTCCCCGCGCCCCACTGCGTCGGCGCCTGCGGGCTGGCGTGGAAGGTGAGGCGGAACTTGCCGATCTGCACCTCGTCGCCCGTGACCAGGGTCGCGGCGTCGATGCGACCGCGGTTGACGTAGGTGCCGTTCAGTGAGCCGATGTCGCGGACGACGAACGAGTCGCCCTCGCGGACGAACTCGGCGTGCTTGCGGGACACGGTGACATCGTCGAGGAAGATGTCGGCCTGCTCGCTGCGCCCCGCGACCGCACGGCCGGTGTCCAGGAGGAAGCGTGCGCCGAATCCCGGCCCGCGCTGCACGATGAGCAGGGCGGAGTGGCGCGGGAGGGCGGCGACGGCTGCGGCTTCTTCCGGGCTCAGTGCCGTGCGGGGCGCCTGCTCGTCGGAGGTCGGGAACGCGATGCGACCCAGGTTGGCCGTGGTATCGGGCCCGACCGGATGGGCGCTGGGGTCCGTCATCAGGTCTCCTCGGGTGCGGGGGTGGGGTGCTGGGATGGGTCCGTCGTACTGCCGTGTACTGCTGTTTCGGGGTCAACGCACGGGGCGCCGCCCAGGTTCCACTCAACCTACCCCGATCGAGATGGAAGCGGGAACCAGGCCAGGGAACCAACCCGGATAAAACTACCCACGTCACGGCGGTTCCGCATGCCAGTTCCGCAAGGTCGTTCCGGGTGCGCCCCGGTCACTGCCCGTCGTCGGGCTCGGCGTGCTCCGGTTCGCCCGGGATGCGTACCGCGTCCACGGTGACCTGGTCGGACGGTGTGGTGGTCGCCTCGCCGCCCTCCTCCCGGATCCGGGGCAGTGCGCCCCCGGGGATCTCCAGGGCGCGGTCGATCGTCTTCGGGTCGCCGATGGCGGTCCACTCGTACGGGGAGGCCACGGCGGCGCCGTCGAGCACGACGCCGCCGCCCGAGTCCACGAAGTAGCTCGTGGTGACCAGCCGGACCCCGTTGACCTCGATCGCCTCGGCGCCGGCGTTGCGCAGCTCCTCCAGCAGGTTGAACAGCACCTGGGCCTCGAGCGGCTTGTCGCCGTCGGCCACGTGGATGTGCACCCCCGGACCCTGCGCGGGCAGCCGGCCCGACAGGATGCCCTCCTGCTGCGCGCGCTGCTGCGCGAGGTCGCGGGCCGCCTGGTCGCGGCCGTCCTCGGACTGCAGGTCGTCGCGGATCTCCTCCAGGTCCGAGACCTCCGCGTCGAGCTGGTCGGCGCGCTGCGTCACCTCGTCCAGGAGCCGCACGAGCTCGTCCTGGCGCAGTCCGCTGAGCTGGTCGCCCGTGGACTGCCCCACCTGGACCGCCAGCGCGAAGCCCAGCAGCAGGCACAGCAGGCCCGCCAGCAGCTCCGAGCGCGTGCCGCGAGGGCGCAGGAGATGGGCCGCGCGCCGCCAGCCGGACGCCGCCGGGGCGGCGCCGGGACGGGAGCCGTCCGGATCGGCGGGCTCGGCGGGCTCGGCAGGCTGGGCGGCCTCTCCAGGCTCGTCCGCCGTCGGGTCCGTCGGGTCAGGCTGATTCGGCTGATCGGCGGTGGGCGTCTCCTCTGGGTCGCCGCTCTCCGTCGCCTGTACCGGGTCCACCGGGTCCACCGGGTCCACCAGGTCCACCAGGTCCTCAGTGGCGTCGTGCGCTGTCGGCGGCCGGCTCGAGGATGCGTCGGACGACGCCGCGTCCGGCGCGTCCGGCGCGTCCGGGGTCTCGTCCGGTCCGCCCGCCGGCTGGTCGGGGGTCTCCCGGTCCTTGCCCGTGCTCACGCTCACGCCTTGAAGATGTGCCGGCGGATGGACGCCGCGTTGGAGAAGATCCGGATGCCCAGCACCACCACGACCGCGGTGGAGAGCTGCCCGCCGACACCGAGCTGGTCGCCCAGGAACACGATGAACGCCGCCACCACGACGTTCGACAGGAACGAGACCAGGAACACCTTGTCGTCGAACATCCCGTCGAGCATGGCCCGGAAGCCACCGAACAGGGCGTCCAGCGCCGCCACCACCGCGATGGGCAGATACGGCTGCAGCATCAGCGGCACGGTCGGCTGCAGCACCAGACCGGCGACCACCCCGATCACGAGCCCGATGATCGCGATCATCCGTTGTCCTCCTCGGATCCGTCCTGAGCACTGTCCTGGGCACCGTTCCGGGTGCTGTCCTGAGCACGAGGCACGTGCGCGTACCGCAGCGTCGGCGACCCCGCACCGGGCAGGTACATCCCCTCGCTGGTGGTCACCTCGTTCTTGATGTCGTACTCCGCGCTCAGCAGCTGCAGGAACCCCAGCCCCGCCGACCGCGCGAACTCCACCTGCATGTCCTCCGGGTCACCGACGGCCTCGATCGTGTACGTCGGCCCGTTCAGCGGCTGCAGGTCCACCAGGATCGCGTCACCCGCGTTCCGGATCGCCGACAGCGACGTCAGCCGCTGGTCGTTGACCGCCACGGCCTCCGCACCCGCGGCCCAGAGCTCGTTGACCACGAACTGCACGTCCGCGTCCCGCACCCGCGACTCCGCCGGCGCGTCACCCGGCTCCACCAGCCCGCCACCCGACCCGTCGGTCAGCCGCACCACCAGGCCCGGGCCCCGTACCGCCACCGCACCGTTGACCCACCGGTCCAGCGCGTTGATCTCCAGCAGCGCAGACGGCAGCAGAGCGTCCACCTGCAGGCCGTCCACCTGGGCGCTCAGGGCCGCCGCCCGGTCCGACAACGACTCCACCTGCACGCTGCGCTCGCGGATCTGCTCGATCAGCACCGCACGCCCCCGCGACACCTCCGGCTGCGGTGCTCGCAGGTCCAGCACGGCCACCGTGGTCGCAGCCCCGAGCACGGCGGCCACCAGGGTCATCGACAGCAGGCTCGGGAGGCTGCGCCGCGGGGCACCCGCCGCCGTCCCCGCCTCCCGGGCGCGCCGCTGCGCCATCTCCGCGTACCCGGGGTCCAGAGGGCGCTCGGTGACCTCGCGCAGGAGCGTCATCGACTCGTCCGGACGGCGGCCCGGGGAACGGGCCGGTGCCGCCGGTCCGCTCATGCCCCCGCCGCCAGCCTGCGCACCTGCGCGACGTACTGCAGGCCCGCCAGCCAGTACAGGCCCACGCCCCACCACGTGAAGGCCCAGCCCACCACGTGCGCGACCGCACCCAGCCAGCCCGGCACCTCGGCGAGCAGCAGCAGCGGGAACGCGTACAGCAGCGCGAACGTCGCCACCTTGCCCACCATGCTCACGTTCAGCGTGCCGTACCCGAGCCGGGCCAGCACGGGCACCGTCAGGGCCAGCAGCACGTCCCGCGCCACGATCGCCACCACCAGCCACAGCGGCACCACCTCGCGCCACGCCAGGCCGATCAGGGTCACGAAGATGAACAACCGGTCCGCCAGCGGGTCGAGCATCTGCCCGAGCCGGGTCACCTGGTTCAGGCGCCGGGCCAGCACACCGTCGAGCCAGTCCGTCACACCGGAGACCGCGAGCACCAGCAACGCCCAACCGTCCTCGCCCACCACGATCAGCCAGGCGAAGACCGGCACGAGTGCCAGCCGCACCAGGCTGATCACGTTGGGTACGGTCAGGACCCGGGAGCTCATCTCCGCCCCAGTGGACACGCAAAACCGCCCTTGCTCACGCCGGTTCGTCTCGGCCGCCATCCTACGGGGCGGGCGTTGCGTATACGCACTGGCACGCCGCAGGTCCCCGGATCCGGCCTGACGTGCGGCTCCGGGGACCTGCGTGCCGCACGTCACGCCCCCTGCCTCTGTGCCGAAGCACCCCGCAACCGATAGGGTGGTGACACATCCCCTTGGAGTTCGTCGTCTTCCCGTGTGCGCACACACCGTGCGACAGGCCCGCAGCCCTGCTGCGGGGAAGGTGTTTTCGGGAGCGAGCGACGCGAGGGCCCTCACCTCGGCCCTGACTCCCTCCGACGACGAACGGTGCACCACTGCATGTCTCTCGACACCCATGACCTGATCGCGCCCACCGAGCACGACACGGCCCCCGACACCGGCCACGACGCCGACCAGGCCACCGCCGCGACGACCGGCGACGACACGGCCCCCGAGGCCACCACCAGCACGCCCGCGACCACCGAGCCCACCGGCCCGACCTTCGCGAGCCTCGACCTGCCCGCGACCCTCATGGCCGCCATCGACGAGCTCGGCTTCGTCACCCCCTCGGCCATCCAGGCCCGCGCCATCCCCGAGCTCCTGGCCGGCCGCGACATCACCGGCGTCGCCCAGACCGGAACCGGCAAGACCGCCGCCTTCGGCCTCCCGCTCCTCGCCGCCGTCGACCCCGCCCTGCGCAAGGTCCAGGCCCTCGTCCTGACCCCCACGCGCGAGCTCGCCATGCAGGTCGCCGACGCCATCGAGTCGTTCGCCAGCAAGATGGACGACGTCCGCGTGCTGCCCGTCTACGGCGGCGCCCCCTACGTACCCCAGCAGCGCGCCCTGCGCGACGGCGTCCACGTCGTCGTCGGCACCCCCGGCCGCATCAAGGACCACCTCGAGCGCGGCGCCCTGCGCCTGGAGGACATCCGCTTCCTCGTCCTCGACGAGGCCGACGAGATGCTCCGCATGGGCTTCGCCGAGGACGTCGAGGAGATCTTCGGCCAGGCACCCGCCGAGCGCCAGGTCGCCCTCTTCTCCGCCACCATGCCCCCGGCCATCCGCAAGGTCGCCGACCAGCACCTCACCGACCCGGTCCAGATCGCCGTCGCCCGGCAGTCCTCCACCGTCACCGCGGTGCGCCAGACCTACGCCGTCGTGCCCTTCCGCCACAAGGTCGGCTCCCTCGCCCGCGTCCTGGCCACCTCCGACGCCGACGCCGCCATCGTCTTCACCCGCACCCGCGGCGCGGCCGAGGACGTCGGCTCCGCCCTCATCGAGAAGGGCATCTCCGCCGCCACCATCTCCGGCGACGTCGCCCAGAAGGAACGCGAGAAGATCGTCGAGCGCCTCCGCTCCGGCGCCCTCGACGTCCTCGTCGCCACCGACGTCGCCGCCCGCGGCCTCGACGTCGACCGCATCGGCCTGGTCGTCAACTTCGACGTCCCCGGCGAGCCCGAGGCCTACGTCCACCGCATCGGCCGCACCGGCCGCGCCGGACGCACCGGCGAGGCCCTCACCTTCGTCACCCCCCACGAGCGCGGCAAGCTCCGCTCCATCGAGCGCACCATCCGCACCCAGCTCGAAGAAGTAGACATCCCCTCCCCCAAGGACGTCTCCGCCCACCAGGTCAAGCGCACCCTCGACAAGGTCGCCGCCCGCCGCGAGGCAGGCCGTCTCGACATGTACACCGAGATGATCCGCACCTACGTCCAGGACAACGACGTCGACCCCATCGACGTCGCCGCCGCCATGGCGGCGCTCGCGGTCGGTGACGACGGGCCCCGGGCCCGCGCCGAGCAGGAGGAGTACGAGCGCGAGCGGGCCGAGGCCAAGGCCGCTGCCGCCCGGCGCAGCACCCGCGACGGCGACCGGCACGACCGCACCTCGCGGGGCCGGTCCGAGGGCGAGCGCGGCATCCGCCGTCCCGCCCGCGGCACGCGGTACCGCATCGCCGTCGGTCACACGCACGGCGTGCAGCCGGGCGGGATCGTCGGTGCGCTGACCGGCGAGGGCGGCATCACGGGCGCCGACGTCGGCAAGATCGACATCTTCGGCAGCTTCTCGCTGGTGGACATCACCGCACCGCTCGACAACGAGGCGCTCGACCGGCTGGCCCGTGCCCGCGTGGCCGGCAAGCCGCTGCGCATCACGCTCGACCGCGGCGCCCCGCGCGGTGGCGAGCGTGGCCCGCGCGGCGGTGGCGACCACCGCCGCCCGGACGGCGACCGCGGCCCGCGTGGCCGCTCCGCCCACTGGGAGGCCCGCAGCACCCGCTGACCCCACGCGAACGAGAGACGGCCGGCACATCCTCAGGATGTGCCGGCCGTTCTGTCTCGCCGCGGTTCCTATCTCGCGGGGTCGTGGCCGGGTTCCGGAGCCTCGCCGAGCTCCGCGATGAGGGCCACCAGCCGGCGGGCCTCCGCCATGGCGTGCTCGCCGTCGGCGCGCTGGATGCCCATGACGGCGAGCACGTCGCCGTCGGACAGGTCGAGGTGCACCCACGGATCGTTGGGACCGAACCGGACGGTCACGATCTCGGGCCAGGAGAGGCGCCGGCTGGAGGCGTAGTTGACCACGGTCAGGCCGTCCGGGTCCGGCACGGCGCGCACCGCGCCGAACCGCCAGGCGATCACGGCGCCCAGCAGACCGAACACGATGATCGCGATGCGGTTCGCGGTGTCCGCGCCCTGACCGGTCGCCGCCAGCGCGACGAACGTGCACCCGCCGGCCGACAGCAGCGCGAGCCCGTACGCCACGGGCGTGCCGAACCGGCCGCGGAACACGCGGAAGCGCTCGGCTCCCCCGTCCACCCCGTTGCCGGCCCGCGCGCCCATGACGCCTACAGCCGCGAGGCGTGGATGGACGTGACGATGATGGCCCGCGCACCCACGCCGTACAGGGCGTCCATGATCCGGTTCGTCTCCCGGCGCGGGACCATGACCCGGACCGCGCACGCGTCGCTGTGGTGCTGTGCCGACACCGTGGGCGACTCCTTGCCGGGCGTGATGGCCACGGCCTCCTCCAGCCGTGAGGCGGGCACCACGTAGTCCATGAGCACGTACTCCCGGGCGGTGATCACACCCTCCAGCCGGCGGGTCAGGATGTCCAGGCCGGCCGGGGGCTCGGTGTCCGACCGCCGGATCAGCACGGCCTCCGACCGCAGGATCGGCTCGCCGAAGACCTCCAGGCCCGCGGCCCGCAGCGTGGTGCCGGTCTCCACGACGTCGGCGATCACGTCCGCGACGCCGAGGCGCACGCTCGACTCCACGGCACCGTCCAGGTGCACGATCGCGGCGGGCTCCACGCCCTGCTTCGCCAGGTGCTGCGCCACGAGCGTCGTGTACGACGACGCCACGCGGCGCCCCGCGATCTGCGCGATCTCGGTCACGGGTTCGGTCTCGCCGGGCCCGGCGGGTGCCGCGTACCGGAAGGTGGACCGCGCGAAGCCCAGGCCGAGGTGCTCGACGGCGTCGGCACCCGAGTCGAGCATCAGGTCACGACCGGTGATGCCGACGTCGACCGTGCCCGTGCCCACGTAGACCGCGACGTCGCGGGGGCGCAGGAAGAAGAACTCGACGTCGTTCTCGGGGTCGGCGAGCACCAGCTCGCGGGTGTCGCGGCGCTGGCGGTAGCCCGCCTCACGCAGCATCTCGGAGGCGGGGCCCGACAGGGCGCCCTTGTTGGGGACTGCGATGCGCAGCATGTGGTGTTCCTCTCTGGGTGTACGTCGGACCTGCGGACCCGGGTCTCCCGGCGCCGGCCCGACCGGTGGGGTCGAGCGGCGCCGAGGCCGGGTCACAGATGCGTGTACACGTCCTCGAGGGTCAGGCCCTTGGCCACCATCAGGACCTGCAGGTGGTACAGGAGCTGCGAGATCTCCTCGGCGGTCTCCGTGTCCGACTGGTACTCGGCGGCCATCCACACCTCGGCGGCCTCCTCCACGACCTTCTTGCCGATCGCATGGACGCCCGCGTCCAGCTGGGCCACGGTGCCCGAACCCGCGGGGCGGGTCTGGGCCTTCTCGGTCAGCTCGGCGAACAGGATCTCGAAGGTCTTCACGACCCCAGCCTAGTCGGGCGACGGGGGCGCCACCGGCCGCCGTCCCACGTTCTGGCCATGTCGCGACTATGGCGAGGGCCACTCCGCGGGCAGCGTGCCGTCGTCCGCGGGCGTCAGCACCCCCTGGTACGGGGTGATCAGGTGGAAGCCGACGTCGTCGCCCGGCTCCTCGCCCGAGGCGGCGGACAGGAGGACGAGGACCGTGCCGTCCTCGTCCGCGAGACCGGACGCCGGGTCCAGCGGGTCACCGCCCGGGTGAGCGTCGCCACTGCAGGTCTCCGGCGTCGAGACCACGGCGATCCGCTCGCCGGCCGTGACGTCGAGCTCCGGCTGCGGCTCGCCCCGGCCGGGCGGCGGGTCGGGCCGCTCCAGCACCTGCACCACGTCGACGAGCCAGCGCTGGGACTCCACGCCGTACATCAGCACCGTGTCGTCGCGCGCCACGACCGTCCCGCGCAGCACAGCGCCCGCGGCGGCCGCCGCCTCCTCCGGGGTGCCGAACCGCACCCAGTCCACGCAGGCCACGGCCGGCGGCTCCGGGCTGGTCACGGGACGCCCGTCGCCTCCCCCGGCCGCGCTCTCCGTCGCGGCCCGGGGCTGCGCTCCCCCGGCCGGGGGGGGCCCGGGGCGCCCCGCCCCCCCCCCCCGCGGGGCCCCCCCCCCCCCCCCCGGGTGGGGCCCCGGCCCCCCCCCCGGGCGGGGGCCCCGCCCCCCCCCGTGTGGCCCCCCCCGCGCCCCCCCCCCGCGT